>JAGVRI010000006.1 GCA_018606645.1 Chloroflexota bacterium | reverse complement strand
CCCGGATGCTGGCCGCCTTGGGCGAGGTCCATAGCGGCCGGTGGCAGGAGGCCTGTACCCGCTTGGCCAAAGCCGCTTAACCCAATTCACCCAGAATTCTGAAATGCACCCCCCATCACGGCTATTGCAAGGTAGATTGACAGGTCCGCTGCGGCTTTGCGGAACGGCCCAGGAGTAGAAGCTTTAGCTGGTTTCTGCGTGATTCCGTTCCGGCCAAAGTGTCCACTCCCACTGGGTGCCGGACTTTGCAGCCGCCCTAACCACCCCATGGGAATATCTTGACGCTCTTGGCGTTTTAGCCTATGATATACGACATCCATAATCTTGTGGCGGTAAACGATGTTGGACAAAGTCCGATTGATCGAAGAACGATACGAAGAACTGAACCGGCTGATGGCCGATCCTGAGGTGGCTACGGATCACCTCAAGTTGGCCAGGTATGCTCAGGAACAGGCTGAAATTGAGGAATTGGTGCAGGCGTACCGCCGTTACCAGGCGCTGGGAAAGCAACGGGACGAGGCCCAGGAGTTGCTCGAGACGGAAGGCGATCCGGAACTGGCAGAGCTAGCGAGACAGGAGGTGAGCCGCATTGAGGAAGAGATGGAAGAGTTGTACAAGCGGATGCGGCTCCTGCTCTTGCCCAAGGACCCCAGGGACGAAAAGAACGTGATCATGGAAATCCGCGCTGGGACCGGTGGTGATGAGGCGGCGCTTTTTGCGGCCGACCTGTATCGCATGTATCAGCGGTATGCCGAGGACCACGGCTGGAAGACCGAAGTCCTTAGTTACCACGACACAGGGGCGGGCGGTTTCAAGGAAATCATTTTCCAGATCAAGGGCAAAGGGGCTTATTCCCGGTTGAAGTACGAAAGCGGTGTGCATCGGGTGCAGCGAGTTCCTATTACTGAAGCGCAAGGGCGCATCCATACCTCCACGGCTACGGTGGCGGTGTTGCCAGAGATCGAGGAGGTGGAGATCGAGATCGATCCAGACGACCTGGAAATTGATGTCTATGGCTCATCCGGACCGGGTGGGCAGCACATGCAAAAGAACGCGACGGCGGTGCGCATCACGCACAAGCCATCGGGGATCGTGGTATCCTGTGAAAGTGAGCGAAGTCAGGTCCAGAACAAGGAGCGGGCCATGGCCGTGCTGCGCGCCCGGTTGTACGAGATGGAAGAGGAACGGCGGCGGGCCGAGCGCGGAGAGGAGCGCCGCCTTCAGGTGGGATCAGGGGAACGGAGTGAAAAGATCCGCACCTATAACTTTCCTCAGAACCGGGTTACCGATCACCGCATTGGGCTAAGCCTCTACCGTCTGGAGTCGATCCTGGACGGGGACCTGGATGAGTTTATTGACGAACTGGCGACGACCGATCAGGCGGAACGGTTGCGGGCTGTGGGAAGCTGACTCTATGTTGGTCCGGGATGCGTTAGCACAGGCGACCTTCCAACTGGAGAACCACGGCGTCGAGTCTCCCAGGCTCGACGCCGAATTGTTGTTAGCCCATGTTCTGAGCGTGAACCGGGCGGCGCTCTTTGCATGGCCCGAGCGGCGGTTGACGCTCAAACAACTGACCGGGTACCGGGACCTGGTTGCCCGCCGCGCCGCCCGGGAGCCTCTGGCCTACATCCTCGGCTATCGTGAGTTCTTTGGGTTGGATTTCGAGGTTGGCCCGGATGTCCTGATTCCCCGGCCCGAGACGGAACTCCTGGTAGAGCAAGCGCTCCGCCTGGCTCGGGTGCGTCCCAGCCCGGTATGGATTGCGGATGTGGGGGCGGGTAGCGGAGCGATCGCCGTGGCGCTGGCGGTACACCTGCCAGAGGCGATCATCTTTGCCCTGGACCGCTCGCCGGCCGCGCTGGCGGTAACCGCGCGCAATGCCGGTCGCTATGGTGTGAGCGAGCGTGTCCACCTCCGGCTTGGGGACCTCCTCGAACCGCTATCTGAGACGCTGGACCTGATCGTGGCCAACCTGCCCTATGTGACCACGGCGGAGTGGGAGAACTTGCCCCCGGAGATCCGCGACCATGAACCTCGATCGGCCCTCGACGGCGGACCTGATGGTCTGACCTTCATCCGCCGCCTGTTGGAGACGGCGGCCTCCTACCTGCGGCCAGGCGGAGCGATCCTGATGGAGATCGGCGCCGGACAAGGGCAGACCGTCCTAAACCTGGCTGTCCGGCACTTTCCTCAAGCTCGCGTGGAGTTGGTTCAGGATTACGCCGGCCTGGACCGGGTCGTCATTGTGGACATAAGTGCATAAGAAGGCGTTTCTTGTAGCTTCTGCCGGTCGGATCAGGGGACAGACACCCTTCATCTTCTAGGGGATGGACATCTTGTTCGCTAACGGTCGAGACGGTGGACTTGTTTGATCCGCATCAGGAGCTCATCGATGGGGCGTTCTTGATAGGGGCAGGGGCCCAATGGGTCCACCAGTTGCCAGTCGGGGTCGCCGAGCAACACAGCAAAGGTGTTTAAGACGGAATAGGCCAGCGCCTCGAGATGGTATCCGCCCTCCAAAGTAAAAACTAGGCGGCCATGGCATAGCTCCTCGGCCAGGTTCTTTAGCGCCTGAGCGATGGCAGCATAGCCCCGGACCGAAAGCTGCATCGAAGCCAACGGGTCGTCCCAGTGGGCATCATAGCCGGCCGACACCAGGATCAACTGCGGTTGAAACCGCCAGGCCGCCGGTCCTATGATCTCGTCGAAAATGCGGGCGAAACCGTTGTCCCCCACTCCTCCGGACAGAGGGATGTTGATGATGCTTCCAGTCCCATCTCCGCGGCCGGTTTCGCTCCAATGGCCGGTGCCCGGGTAATGAGGAAATTGATGGGTCGAGATGTACATCACCGTCGGGTCTGCTTCGAACTCGTCCTGCGTACCGTTGCCATGGTGGACGTCAAAATCCACAATCAGCACACGGTCCAGACCGCGTTCTTCCCGGGCATACCGGGCGGCGACGGCAACATTGTTAAACAAACAGAATCCCATCCCCCGGTCCCGCAGGGCATGGTGACCAGGGGGCCTTACCAGGGCGAAGGCGTTGTCCACCTGTCCGTCGAGCACGGCCCGCGTCGCCTCGACGAGGCCGCCAGCGGCCATGAGCGCCGCCTCGTAGGAAGCAGAACACACGTAGGTATCCGGGTCCAGATGCCCGCCGCCCCGCTCCGCCACTCGCTGCACCTGCTCTATGTACGGGCGGGTATGGACTCGTTCGAGGCGCTCTGGGGTAATAGGGATAGCAGGGATAGCGGCCAGTCGATCGCGGAGCTGATGTTCGTCCAACACCCGCAAGATCGTCCGGAGGCGATGCTGGTTTTCGGGATGGCCTCGCAGATCGTGTTCCAGGTAGATCGGGTCGTATACATAGCCGGTTGTCATACCTTGATCCTTTCATTCTCTCCCGGAGTCTGGGCTGATCTGCAGACGAGACCCGGTTCAGGCGCGGAACCGTCCCCGGTTACATCTCCCGACGTCCCTGAAGAGCACGGCTGAGGGTGATCACATCGGCATATTCCAGATCACCCCCTACCGGCAGCCCCCGCGCCAGTCGGGTGATCCGTACCCCCAACGGCTGGAGCAGGCGCGCCAGGTACATGGCCGTCGCCTCGCCTTCCAAGTTTGGGTTGGTCGCCAGCAGCACTTCCTGCACCGGCTGGTTCTTGAGGCGAGCCACCAATTCCTGGATGCGCAGTTCATCGGGGCCGATCCCCTCCACAGGTGAGATGGCGCCATGGAGGACGTGATAGAGCCCTCGGTACTCGCCGGTGCGGTCAATGGCCAGCACATCCAGCGGTTCTTCGACCACGCAGATAATCGACCGGTCGCGGGTCTCGTCTCGGCAGATGGCACACGGGCTTTGGTCGGTGATGTTAAAGCAGATGGAACAAAAGACGGTCTTGCGCTTCAGATCGCGGATGGCGTCGGCCAGGGCCTCGGCCTGCTCTGCTGGGCGGCGGAGCAGGTAGAAGGTGAGCCGCGAGGCTGTTTTGGGGCCGATGCCCGGCAGTTGGCTAAAGGCTTCGATCAGCCGGGTGACTGGTTCAGGAGGAATCGTTGCCATTCGATGCGCTTAGCCCAGCAATCCGCCCAGGTCGAGTCCGCCCAGTCCACCGGTCAGGGCCCCCAGCCGCTCGGCGGCCATCGCCTTGGACTTTTCGATGGCATCGTTGACTGCAGCGATGATCAAATCCTGAAGCATCTCCACGTCTTCAGGGTCCACGACTTCTGGGTCAATGGTGATGGACCGCACTTCTTGATGCCCGGTGATGACCACCTGCACGACCCCGCCGCCGGCCGATCCAGTCACCGTCTCTTCGCCCAGTGCCGCCTGGGTCTGCATCATTTGTTCTTGTAGCCGCACGATCTGCTGCCGGAAGTCTGGTCGGCCACCTGGTCGGCTGGCCCGAATTCGTTGCCCTTTGCCCTTCGCCATGAGAACCTCTCCTATCATACTCAACCGGCCCACCGCCCTCCATCGGCCCCAGGGCGGATCACTGGCGGATTTCAAGACGGCAGAAAGGTAGTCTCGCCACCTCGTTGTTGTGCCCAACGGGCGATTTCGCCTAATGTCTGGTCGTTCAGCGTTCCCCCGTCCGTTTCCCGTTCCTCTGAAGGAGGCGAGGATACCGCCGAGGACGGGGTATACTCGGTGGCCAACACCAACCGCAGGCGGCAGCGGGTGCGCAGCACCTCACTCAATGCCTCCTGAATCTCCATACAGCGCTGCGGATCGCCCAGTTTCTCTCGCAAGAAGGGGAAGGGGAAGGTGACGACGATCTCGTTCCCGTTCACCTCGACTGGCTGGCAGCCGGTATTCAGTACCGCCTGGGTGGTAGGATTGCGCTGCCGCACTGCCTGCAGGACCTGCGGCCAGGCCCGCTCCACTTCGCTCAGGCTCAGCGCCTGCAGAGCTGGAGAGGGCGTAGAGATGGACGGCGCCCTCTCCGATTCTCGGACCGGCTGGCCTCCGGTCCAGGTCGCAGCGGAAGGTTCGGCAATTTGAGAGGAAACGGCAGGTTGTGAAGCGGTGGCAATAGGGGGCGCCTCCCTTGCCCCAGAGGGTGCAGTCACAGCAGGAGGCCCGATCGTCAGGAAGCTCTCCACGAGGGCCATCTCTAACGGTAACTGGGGGATGACCGGCAGACCTCGCCTCAACTCGGTGGTGGCTGCGTTGAAGGCGTGGATGGCTCGCAGCAGACGTTCGATGGGAAAGCGTTCTGCGAGTGCATTCATCTCGGCGGCCTGCTCCGCCGGTAGAGCGAACCCGTGTGCGGCGCTTCCTTGTTTGATCAGGAGCAGAACCCGCAGGACCTCGATCACCTCCCGGCCCAACTGGCGGGGGTCGGCACCATCGTCGAGGGCGCGGTTGATCAGGTCCAGGCCGGCGGCAATCTGACCATCGGCCAGGCAGGCAGCCAACTGACCAGCCACTGCGGTGGTTACCGTGCCCAGCACGTTCTGTACCTGTTCCAGCGTGATCTCGTCACCGTAGCTGGTGAGCTGGTCTAACAGGCTGATGGCATCGCGCAGGGCGCCAGCGCTCTGGCGGGCGATGAGCTCCAGCGCGGCCGGCTCAACTTTCATCCCTTCTTGCTGGGCAATGGCAGCCAGGCGGTTCACGATGGCCGGCAGGGGTACCCGCCTGAAATCAAACCGCTGACAGCGCGAGATGATCGTAGCCGGGATCTTGTGGGGATCGGTTGTGACCAGAGCAAAGATCACGTGCGGTGGCGGTTCCTCCAGTGTCTTGAGCAGGGCGTTAAAGGCCGGCTCGGTCAGCATGTGCGCTTCGTCCAAGACATAGACCTTGAAGCGCGCCTCGCTGGGACGAAACCCTACCTTTTCTCGAATATCGCGGATCTCGTCAATGCCCCGGTTGCTGGCCGCATCCATTTCGATGAGGTCCAGCAACCGGCCTTCGTTGATGGCAATGCAAATGGAGCAGGCATTGCAGGGTCGTTTCTCTTCATCGGCCAGGCAATTGACCGCTTTGGCCAGCAGTCGGGCCATGGTCGTCTTGCCGGTCCCTCGCGGGCCGGCAAACAGATAGGCATGACGAATACGCCCCTGGCGCAGCGCGTTCTGCAGGGTACGCGTGATCGGTTCCTGGCCCACCACCTCTTCGAAGGTGCGTGGCCGATATTTGAGATAGAGTGCCTGTCCTGCCACCGGAACCTTGCGGTTCGTCTCCGCTCACCAGGCGGATGTCATTGGACCTGAAACTCCAAGGTTCGGTCCAACTTGTCGTTTAGATACAATTCTACTTTGTATTTGCCGACAGGCCAGAGCTGGCCGGCGGAGAGGGTAAAGTCAACGACGTCCTGGCCACTCTCCAGGGTCATTGTGGCCTCATCGATGAGCGATGGCTCATATCCTTCGGCTTCCACCAGGTGCCAGGCAGCCTTGACGGTGGTATCGTCCGGCGCGTTCGCCACCTCGACGACAAGATGAAACACCCCATCCTCAGGGGCAAAGACGGTGGTGGAATTCACCGCTTTCCCCTCGACATAATCTTTGGCCAAGGTCGCACTCTTGATGTTGGCTGTACTGACGCTGAGCTCACAGGCAGCTATGGTCAGCGCCAAGAATAGCAGGAGCGACAAGGGAACGAGAAACGAGCGAATTTTCACGAATGTAAATCCTTTCTATGTTTGGGTGATACATCCATGATACACGAGTTTGAGGCAACTGTCAAAATGAATTGCAAGGTGGTCAGCCTGGGCGCAGCGGGGGTGTGAACCTGAGTCAGTGGCTCATGCGGCGCTGCCGGATTGCAAAAAGGGCCGGGATGATGCCCGGCCCTTTTTGCTCGGTTGGGGTTCCAAGTTCACTCGATAGACTCTTCCTCCGCCGGTGCCATGGACTCGGCGATCTTGATCATCTCTTCCTCTGGAAGGTTGGAGAGCATCCTGATCTCGACGTCGCCGATGTGCCAGATAAGTTGTCTACCGTCTGTGTAGGAGACAGTCTCCACCGTCTCAGACACGGGAACCGATTCCAGAGGTACAATCTGATCCGAGTCGGCGGGTGGGGTGATGGGTGCCGAAGGGGTTGGAGGAAGGAGGACAAACGAGATATTTCCCTCCAGGCCGGTGAGCAACACGGCTGGTTGGCCGTTGACGGTCACTTTCCTGCCCGGGGGCAGCGACCGTTCCGAGGACACTCGTAGTTCATCAATAATGAGGATCTGGTTGGTGCTGCTGTTCCAGTAGTTCAGGCTGGCTGCTTCGGGGTTCAGGCCGACGGACATGGCTTGAAAACCGGCGGGGAGATAGGTGGGACGCAGGGGAGTGAACTCCACCGAACCGGGAATGGATACTTCTCCGCCTCCTGCCGGGCTCTCAAAGCGGAACCAGCGAAGGAGTTCTCCGACCTGCGCCCGGACCGCAGGGACAAAGGCCATCACGGCCAAGGCGATGACGAGGGCGGCGATGACGGTAAAAGCAAGACCTTTTTTCATTTTCACACCTCTCTTATCTGTTTGGTGGATACGGCCAACGCCCGGCGCCAGGCGTTGAAGCCAGGTACGGAACCAGGACAGTGAAGGGTGCGCATCCTCTATCAATCTGGCCTGCAGGCGGTTCCAGGCCTGAGGCGAGGGGGCTACCTGGGCAGCGCTAACCTGTAGCGATTGGCGGACACGGCTCTGCAGCGCCGATAGGGCAGCCAATTCCTGCTGACAGGCATTGCAGCCGACCAGGTGTGCCCGGATCAACATCCGTTCGGACGGGGTCACTTCATGATTCAGATAGGCAAGAAGCAGCTTGTTCACTTCCTGACATTTCATTTGACTACCTCTTTCACAGGCCAGGTGCATGGGACCATCTCCAGCTCTTGGCGCAGAGTCTTCAGCGCCCGATCCAGGCGCGATTTGACAGTGCCGGTGGGCACGTTCAGGATTTCCGCCATTTCAGCGTAGGAGAGGTCTAAATAATAGCGCAGGATTACGACCGTTCGCAGTTTTGTGTTCAAGCGGCCGACTGCCTGGCGGACTACTTCCTCATCTTCCACTCGATTCACCAACGACTGAGGTTCGGTCAGGGCAGCAGCAGACACCTTGTCCAAGCTGATGGTAGGGAGACGGCGCTTACGTCGCTGACTCAGACAGTGGTTCATGGTCACGCGATAGAGCCAGGTTGTGAAGGAACCTTTCAGGGGATCAAAGGTGAGCAACGACCGGTGAACTTGTACAAAGACCTCCTGAAGCACGTCTTCAGCTTCCCCGGCATCATCCAGCATCAAGTAGGCGGTTCTATAAACCAGGTTCTTGTACTGATGAAAGAGGGCGGCGAAGCCCTCCTCATCCCCTGTCTGGCAACGGTGTATCAGGTCCGCCGAATCCACACCCAACCTCCCGCGATTCCTGGTTCTGGTAAATTATACGCTGCTTCTGCCCTAAAGGTTCGGTGGCAGACAAAAGAGTGGGCGAGAGCATTGCCCTCGCCCACCAGTGTCGTCCAGGTTCTATGCTACCCCAGCCCTGGATCGGTCTTGACCGTCTGGGGGAGGGGCGCTGATGCTTCTATCTTCTCAAATTGACTGTTATAGAGTTCGGCGTAAAACCCACCCTTTCGCAGCAACTCGTCGTGCGTTCCCTGCTCGACGATATTCCCATCCCGCACGACCAGGATCAGGTCCGCATGGCGGATCGTGGACAGGCGATGGGCGATAATGAAGCTAGTGCGGCCGCGCATTAGCTCATCCATTGCCTCCTGGATCAACAACTCGGTGTGGGTGTCCACGGAGCTGGTCGCCTCGTCCAGGATCAGCATGGGCGGATTGGCCAGGAAGGCTCGAGCGATGGTCAGCAATTGCTTCTGTCCTTGGGAAATGTTGGTCATCTCCTCATTGATGACAGTGTGATATCCCTCCGACAGCGTACGGATATAGCGGTCAATACGGGCGGCACGGGCGGCAGAGATCACTTCTTCCTCCGTGGCACCCTCCCGCCCGTAGCGGATGTTCTCCATGATCGTCCCATTGAAGAGCCAGGTGTCCTGAAGGACCATCCCAAAGAGCCGTCGCAGGTCGGCCCGAGTTAACTGACGGATGTCATAACCATCGATCCGGATGGCCCCGTCGTCCACATCGTAGAAGCGCATCAAGAGTTTGACCAGAGTCGTCTTGCCCGCGCCGGTCGGCCCCACGATGGCTACCTTCTGACCGGGCTGGATCTCGGCGGAGAAGCCGCGGATGACCGGCGTATCGGGCACATAGCGAAAATGAACGTTGTGGAACTCGACATGCCCGTCCACTTGCTCCAGGCGGACCGGTTGATCGGGATCCGGTATCTCTTCCTCCGCCTCAAGGAATTCAAAGACCCGCTCTGCCGCCGCCACGGTCTGTTGGAGGATGTTGGAGATGTTCGCGAGTTGGGTGATGGGCTGGTTGAAGGAGTGGATATACTGAGTAAAGGCCTGGATGTCGCCTAGGGCAATCCGTCCTCGGATTGCCAGATAGCCGCCCACGACGACCATTCCCACGTAGCCCAGATTCCCGATAAAGCGCATCATGGGCATCAGGGTGCCCGAAAGGAATTGCGCCTTCCAGGCGACGCCATAGAGGGCTTCATTGTAGCCGTTGAACTGCCGAATGCTCTTCTCCTCACCGTTAAAGGCCTTCACCACCAGATGCGCGCCAAAGGTCTCTTCCACATGCCCGTTTACCTTGCCCAGGTAAGCCTGCTGCCGGGTAAAGTACTTCTGCGAATTGCGGATGATAAATGCGACCAGGCCGGAAGAGAGTGGGACAATGAGGAGGGCGACCAGCGTCATCTGCCAGGAAATCGAGAGCATCATGACCAGAATCCCGATGAGGGTGACCACGGATGTCACAATCTGGGTCAGGCTCTGGTTCAGGGTCTGGTTGACAGTATCCACGTCGTTCGTCAGCCGGGAGAGGATGTCTCCATGCTGTGTCCCGTCGAAATAGCGGAAGGGCATGCGGTGGATCTTTTCCATGACATCCCGGCGCATCTGGTAAGTGACCTGGATGGCGACGTTCGTCATCAGCCAGCCCTGGGCGTAACCCAGCGCGGCGGAGAGGAGATACAGCCCCAGGACGGTGAGTAGGATCCGACCGATGCCGGCGAAATCAATGGCTCCCGTGCCGGTCAATTGGGCAATGAGCCCCTCAAAAAGCCTGGTCGTGGCATTGCCCAGGATTTTGGGACCAAAGATGGAGAAGACGGTGGAAACGGCTGCCAGGAGGATGACGATGAGGATGCCCAGCCGATGGGGGCCCAGGTAGGCTACCAGTTTGCGCATGGTCCCGGCAAAGTCACGGGGCTTTTCCACCGGTCCGAGCATGACGGGCGGGCCTCCCCGACCCATGGGACCAGGGCCTGGTAGCGGCCTGGGACGGATGCCACCGGGAGGAGGGACGGGCCGATGAGGCGCCATCATGGCGACACCTCCTCTGTTTCCGCCATCAATTTCAATTGCGAGAGCGCGATTTCCCGGTAGATGGCACACGTGGTCATCAGTTCCTCGTGCGTCCCTTGGCCAACGATGCTGCCTTCATCCAGCACCAGGATCCAGTCCGCGTGCTTGATGGTCGCCACCCGCTGGGAGACAATGATGACCGTGCTCCCGCCGACGGACTGCCGCAGGGCCTGTCGCAAGCGGGCGTCCGTCCGGTAGTCAAGCGAGGAGAAGCAGTCATCAAAGATATAGATGGATGGCCGTTTGACCAGTGCGCGGGCGATGGTGAGCCGCTGCTTTTGCCCTCCAGAGAAGTTGGCCCCATGCTGGGCTACCTCTGCCTCCAACGGGGAGCGCCCGTCCCCACCGGTCCGAGAGAGAACGATATCCTCCGCTTGGGCAATCTCCAGCGCGCGCAGGAGTCGCTCCTCGTCCGCGGCCTCATCGGCGAAGCGCAAGTTGCTGGCAATGGTGCCGCTGAACAGGTTGCTCTGTTGAGGGACGTAGCCGATACGGTCCCGCAGGTCCTTCAATCGTACCCGACGGATATCTACCCCGCTGATCCGGATCTCGCCTTCGGTCACGTCGTAGAAGCGGGGGATCAGATTGATCAGGGTGGACTTGCCGGAGCCGGTGGTGCCAATAACCCCGACTGTCTCTCCGGCTCGGATGGTGAAGTGGATGTCACAAAGCACGTCCTCCTCGGCGCCCGGGTAGCGGAACGAAACGTTGCGGAACTCGATCATCGGGACGAAGGGCTCCGGGAAAGGAATCGGTTCCTCGGGATCCCGGATGCTGATGTCACTCTCCAGCACCTCGGCAACCCGGTTCGCTGCGACGTCCACCCTGGGGATCATGATGAAGAGCATGGAGATCATGGTGAAGGAAAAGAAAACCTGCATTGCATACTGCAGGAAGGCCATAATATCACCAATGCGCATGGTGGCCTGGGCCACCTGGTGGGCACCCACCCAGATGATGAGCACGGTCAGGCCGTTCATCAGCATCATGGTCACCGGCATCATGATGACGGCGACGCGGTTGACAAAGAGGAAGGTCTGAGTCAAGTCCCGGTTGGCCTGGTCAAAACGTCGTTTCTCATACTCCTGGCGGTTGAAGGCACGCACGACCATCATGCCGGATAGGTTCTCCCGGGCAATCTGGTTCAACCGGTCGATCAGAGACTGGATGATCCTGAACCTGGGCAGGGTCATGCTAAAGACGACCATAATCACCCCGATCAGGACGAGGACGCCCAGAGCGATGATCCACATCATCGAGGGGCTTTTGGCGGCGGCGCGGATGATGGCACCGACCCCCATCAACGGTGCGAAAAAGACCATGCGCAGGAGGAACATCATCACCATTTGAATCTGGGTGATGTCGTTGGTCGAGCGTGTGATGAGCGAAGCGGTCGAGAACTGGTCCAGTTCAACACCGGAGAAGGCCATCACTCTCTCGTAAAAGAAGCGTCGCAGGTTCCGCGCCAGGCCGGCGGCGACACGTGCCGCCAGGAAGCCAACGACGACGCTGGCGACGGCGGCGACCAAGGCGATGAGGAGCATCTGCCCGCCTACGCGCAGGATAAAGGTATTCTGGATCTGGAGGACATCTACACCCAAGGCTTCGTACTCGGCCCGGACGGCACGAGCGGCAGCCTGAAGCAGGGCCTTTTCCCCCCCCAGCGCCTCAAACCGGCGGTCTACAGCCTGGCCGATGCGCGCTCGTTGCTCAGCCGGCAGGCGGGACAGGAGGGCAAAAAGGTCGGCCCCGCGCGGGAGCCGGGAAAGGTCGATGCCAGCCATCTCCGGCATCAAGGCCTGGGCCTGCTCGGGATTGGCCTGAATCTGCCCCACGCCAGAGACGATCAGGATAGCGCGGGCCATTGTCGCCCGAATTGGCTCCACGTTCGCCGGGTCGGTGGTACGCAGGACATAGATAGGCTCCTGGGCTAGGGTCGGGTACCGCTTCACCAGCGCAGTATAATCCAGCGACGAGGCGTCCACTGGCGTGTACCGGGCCAGAACGTCGGCCTTTTCCTCTTCAGTGAGGAAGAGGAGCAGGTGATCCATCGTGCTTCGGCGCAGCGCCTCTGGCACTGCCTCTTCCACGCCCCCCTGCTGAATCCCGACATTGACGATGCGCGACATATAGTCGGGCAGCGCCAGATCGGCATTCGCCTGGATGAAAAGCAAAAGGATAACCAGGACAATCCACAAGGTGAACGGTTTCAGATATCGGATAATGCGGCGCATAGGAATTGACTCTCTACCGCAGCCCATTATACACACGCCAAGGCGCCTGTCAAATAGAAGCGACCGGAATCACCGTTTCCCGGACGGGGGATGTTGACTGATGGCGCGGAACCCCTAGCAGAGGGAGAAGGTCCTCAGGATGCTGTCAAACCTCTGGAAACAGAATGAGACCGCTGGCAATCGTGTGTAAGGATGTGGAAGAAAGTGGTTGAATGTGGATTAAAGTGGAGAAATCTCTTTACGATTGAATTATGCACAAATTTGATCTTGGCAACGTGGATTCTTGCCGGGGGGCGCACGTTACTGAGCAGTCATACCGGCGTTAACGCCCCCTGGGCGAGTGCTGCCTGGATCTCCTCCCGCACCCACTGGTCTGCTTCCTGTGCCAAGGCGCTTTGCAGCGCCTTTTGCGCCTCGTGGCTACCGATCTGGCCGAGCGCCCAGGCCGCATGCCCCCGCACCAGCGGTTCGGCATCATCCAAGGCGCGGACCAGAGCCGGCACTGTCGCTGGATCGCCGCTGTTGCCCAGCGCCACAGCCACGTTGCGCAGCAATCCCCGTCGCCTGGCTCGCCAGAGCGCTGAGTGGCGAAACCGCCGGCGAAAGCCCTCCTCATCCAGCGCCAGCAGTTCGAGTAAAGAAGGGACGATCCGGTCCGGCTGGGGGCGGAAGGCGGGATGGGGCAAGGCATGGTCCTGGGCTACCCGGTTCCAAGGGCAGACCGTCTGACACACATCGCAGCCAAAGATGCGGTGGCCCAGCAAGGGGCGCAGGTGGCGAGGAATCGGCCCTTTTAGCTCAATAGTCAGATAGGAAATGCAGCGGCGTGCGTCGAGGAGATAGGGGGCGGGAAAGGCGTGGGTCGGGCAAGCATCCAGGCAGCGAGTGCAACGGCCACAGGTGCCCGAATGATGGCAGGAGTGAGCCTGGAAGATCGGTCCTGGTGGGCCGAGGTCCAGATCGAGCAACAGTTCGCCCAGCAGGAGCCAGGACCCGAGTCGGGGGTGGATCAGGCAAGTATTCCGGCCAATAAACCCCAGCCCGGCACGGACAGCCAGATCGCGTTCTAGAAGAGGGCCGGTGTCCACGTAGACACGGGTGGCAATCGGCCGGTCGACTGTGTCCCGGATCGAGGCTGCCATCTGTTCCAGAGCTGAGATCAGGACATCGTGATAGTCCTCGCCCCAGGCATAACGAGCAACCAGACCCCTCGATCGGTCGCCGAACCCTTCGGCCGGCGGATCGTGACCGGCGTAGAGGGCGGCAACCACGATCACCGATCGGACGCCCGGCAGGACCTGCCTCAGGTCCTCCCGCCAGGCCAACGCATCGGGCCGGGCCAGATAGGCCATCTCCCCATACAAGCCGGCCTCCACCCAGGCGCGATACGCGGCGAATGGATCGTATGCCCGAGGCGGCGACCCATCTACGGCTGGGGCGACGCCCACCAGAGCCAGGCCGAGTTGCTGGGCCGCCGCTGCCACCCGCGCCCGAATCTGGTTCAACAGGCCCTCAACTCCGAGGTCCGAATCGGATCGAGCTGTCCGGCGAGGATCAGTGTATTGAGGAGCCTGGTCGCCCTGAACGCCTTTTCCAGACATGCCTTCATTATAGCAGCCTCGGGCAGAACGGACAACTGCCCACTCCAAGGTTCCCACGGCTGTTGCCAAGTCCGGCACCCAACGGGAGTGGAGGCTTCAGCCGGAACGGAATCACGCAGAACCCAGCTAAAGCTTCCGCTCCTGGGCCGTTCCGCAAAGCCGCGGCCGGCTTGTCAACCTACTTCAACATCCGTATCAGGCTTCCAGGCTTCTGCAACCGGGAAACAGCCAGCGGCTTGCAGATGGCATGGGGCCCCATGTATTGGGGGCGGACGTGAGTCCGACCAGTTCTTGATCTAGCCTTCTCCTACTGATAGGTCAGAATGAATCGGATCACTTCGTCGGCTACCACGTCTTTATCATAGTCCATGGTAGCCACGTGGTATGAATTGGTTAGCATCAAATAGCGCTTGGCCGGTGAACCGATCCGTTCGATCAGATAGGAAGCATTGATCGGCGGTATCACCCGGTCTGCGGCGGAATGGAGGAGCAGAACGGGCACGCGCAGCACGGGCAACAGTTCTTCCACCGCCTTGGCTAGCCCCAAAACATCGGGAATGGTTGTCCGGGCCATCTCGCGGTAAGCGACTTCGGTGACTGAACGGTCTTTGAGAAGCCAGGATTCGTCCCAGCTTGGCACGATCTCCGGCAAGTCGCGCCGAAAGCCCAGCCGAGCGAACTCGGGATTGCGAATGATCACGCCCCCGTTGATCGAGACAATGCCACGCACCACGTTTGGGAACACCGCGCCCAGATAGAGGGTCAGAATGGCTCCCATCGACAGGCCGACCACAAAGGTGCGCGGGCAGATTTCATGGAGGGCGAGTAAATGGTCTTCGGCGGCGTGGACCCAGTCGGCGGCGCGGGTCCGGGCCAGGTCCGCTGCCTGGGTGCCATTGCCTGGCAGGAGAGGGGCAAAGGCGGCGATATCGGCCTCGTGCAGCCGTCGTGCGAGATAGCGCAAGCTGTGCGGCGTGCCTCCCCAGCCATGGAGCAACAAGCATCCAGTGGAGCCAGCTTCCAGCCAAAACGGTTCAGCCCCTGGCATCAGAGGGCGAGAAGCCATTTCTTGCACGTGACGCTGAAGTGGATTCATGCAGACCTTCCTGTGGGTTATTTCAGTGCCCCGGCGGTCAGACCGCGGATTAGGTACTTTTGGAAAAAGAGATAAACGAGGATCGGCGGTACCACGGCAATGATGATTCCAGCGGTGAGGAGGCTGAAATCGAGCTGGAAGGTGTTGGCCATGACCATCACCCCCAACATCACGGTGCGCATTGCCTCTTTCTGGATCATGGTCAGTGCCACCAGATACTCGTTCCAGAACCAGATGAACTCCAGGATGATCATGGTCACCAGGCCGGGTGCGGCTAACGGCAGCACAATGCGCCAGTAGGATTGGAAGCGGCTACAGCCGTCGATCAGGGCTGCCTCTTCGATCTCGACCGGGATCGATTTGTAGAACCCGGTCAGGATAAAGACGCCGAAGGGAATGGTAAAGGCCACATAGAGGGCGATCATGCCCTGATAGGTGCTCAGCAGATCCAGGCGGTTGAGCAGACGGTAGAGCGGGATCAAGACAATCTGAAGGGGCAGCATCACCCCGGCCAACAAGAAGAAGAAAAGCGCTTGCTTGCCGACAAAACGGAGCCGGGAGAACGCATAGGCGGCCAATGAGGAGAACGAGACGCTGAGCACGACTGAAACGGCCGAGATCACGATGCTGTTTTTGTAATAGTCGCCGAGGTGAGCCTGGTCCCAGGCTCGGGCATAGGCATCCCAACGGACTGCCTTGGGCAGGCTGAGTGGATTGGCGGTGATCTGGGACATGGTCTTGAAGGTGTTCACAATCAGCAAGTAGAACGGACTGAGCCACGCCAGGCAGAGCAACACGATCAGACCTTCCAGGATCAGGCGGCCCAGGTTGAGGTGTGGCCTGGGGAGACGACGGGTGGTTGGCTTGTTGTTCATCCTTCTTCCTCCCCTCGGGTCGCCCACCGGATATAGATCACCGAGAAACCCAGGATCAGTAAGAACAGCACCACCGCCATGGCGGCGCCGTAGCCCATCTTGTAGTGTCGGAAGGTGGTGACGAACATCCAGGTGGCGATCACCTCAGTGGCGTGGTTCGGGTTCCCCCGGGTGAGGACAAAGATGAGGTCAAAGAGCTTGAGCGCATCCATGGTCATCCATACGACAACAATGGTCATGGCTGGGCGCACTAGCGGCAGGGTGATCTTCCAGAAGCTTTGCCAGCCACTTGCGCCATCCACCCGCGCCGCTTCGTACAGATCCATGGGGATGGTCTGGATGGCGGCGTAAAAGATGACGATGGCAAAGCCGGTGAAGCGCCAGATGGCCGGCACCATGGCCGCCGGCAAGGCAGTCGCTTGCTCACCGAGCCAGTCGTGGGTCCAGGCCCCAAGGCCCAGGGCCTTAAGCAGCAGGCCAGGGGCGTCAATGCGCGGATTATAGATCCACGACCAGATGGTCCCCACGGCGACCATCGAGACCAGATAGGGCAGGAAAATGGCGGAACGATAGGCGCCGCCGCCACGCAGGTTACTGAACAGGGCAGCAAAGCCCAGGCCCAAGGCGGTGGGGATCAGCGCCAGGACCAGAGTGGCAATGATCGAGTTGCGCAGGGACAGGCGAAAGACCGCATCCTGGGTGAACAGGGTGAGATAATTGTCCAGGCCGATGAAGGTCATTTGCTTACCCAACCCACTCCATTCGTAAAAACTGATCCCGATTGACTGAAGCACCGGCCAGAAGACAAAGACGAGATACAAGACCAAAGCTGGCAAGATGAACAGGTATGCGGTGCGCATCTCTTGCCAGGACCGCTTCGGGATTCGCCGGAAACGGGCCACGACGGACATTTACCCTCCTCTGATTCCAGGGGAGAGGGTGGACGGCCGGCGAGGAGCCTGGCCGTCCATCCCGAGTTTACGCTTCACCTTGCGGCACGCCCACCCAAGGCACCGTCTCTGCGACCTTCTGAGCCTTGTCCATGGCCTGCTGGACTGTCTGCGTCCCGTCCAGTACGGCCTGGAGATTGGAAAAGATAGCGGTTACCACCTCTGGATGAAACTCCAGGTCCAGATGGGCAAACGAGTCGTACTGCTTCACCACAGCATAAATCTGCTTGGTCAGGTCTGGCAGCGAATCCTCGCTCCCCCGTACGGTCGGCATAAAGCTGGTAGCTGCCCAGGCGGACTGGATTTCGGGCGAGATGATAAAATCAAGCCACTTGGCCCCTTCGTCTGGTGCCGGGTTCTTGGCGCTGATGCACTGCACGCCTTCGACATAGAGGTCGTTGGCGATGGGGATGTCTTGGTGGACCTGAGGGTACATGAAAAAGCCGAGCTCAAATGGCTTCTCCATCATGGCAACGATCACCTGGGGCGGGACAAAGGAATGGATCAGGGTCATACCCACTGTGCCGGAGGCCATCAAGCCCAGCCAGCCAAAGATGTCCAACCCATTGATCCCGGTGTTCATATACCCTTTAGGTGTGAAAAAGATATCGGTCATGACCCGATCCAGGGCAGCCAGGACCCCTTTGTCGTTAAGTGGCACCTCGCCACGCACGACCTTTTTGCGATAATCGTTGCCAAGTTCACGGACGATGGCGTAATCCCACCACCACTGGATCCAACACCCCTCTTTATTACCCAGGCAGAGAGGTTGGAAGCCGGCCGCCTTGATCTGATCGCAGTAGCCCAGGAATTGGTCCCAGGTCACCACCTCGGGCGGCTCGATCCCGACTTGCTGAAAGATGGACTTATTATAGTAGATGCCAGACGTACAGATTTCGGTTGGAACCGAGTAGTACTTGCCACCGATGGTGATCACCTTCGCCGCGAGGTCTACCAGGCGATCTTTCCATCGGTATTGGTCATAATAGGATGAGATCTCGGCGACCAGTCCCTCCTCGACTAGAAACTTGAGCCAGTTGCCTCCGTATCCATAGAACAGGTCAGGTGGGTCGTCCGACGCCATGGCAACCTTGATGGTCGACTTGTAATCTTCATCGCCAAAGAGGTTCTTCTCGATGGTGATGTTCGGGTTCTTTTGCTGGAATTGATCGACAAACCCCTCGAATACGGTTTTGACCGGTTCCCAGAAGTAGCGGTACCACAGGCTAAAGGTTACCTCCTGTGGAGCCGTAGTGGCTGCTGCGGTGGGTGCGAGAGTCGGAGCTGTAGTCGGTGCCAAGGTGGGCGATGGAGTGGGCCGGCACGCTGACAATAAGGCGGGCGTCGCCAGCCCTGCTGCCGTGGCCGCGCCGAGTTTCAAAAAGCCTCGTCTTGAGATTTGACCCTTCATTATTCCCCTCCTAATGGTAATACGATTTCGACAGAACGCTCAGAATTCGGCCAGGGACTCGCCCATCCATCACCCCCTTTTCAGGAAAGTAACGTTCTCAGGTCGCGATAGCCGAGCACCTGCACTCCGGCCTGGCGGACCGCCGCCCGCAAGTCGCGGCTGGTAAAGGCTCGGTAATCTGCCACGCGGCTGGGCCAATCCGAGGTGATGGCCCGCAGTTCCGGCGTGTCTGTTGCGGGATGCAGCACAAAGTGAGTCAACCCGGGCGGCAACGATGCCAGAGCTTGTCTAACCTGGGCGACCCGCTCAGCGGGCTGATCTAAAGGCAGCATCAACGCATGGTCGAACAGGGGCAGCCCCTGCTCCTCCAATTCGTGCCCCAATTGCTCCAGATAGTCTGCCGTCTCGTCCGACATGGGCAGTCCTATGCTCTGGCCCAACGCCTGCCATCGGTCCGCCTCAAGGCGAAGGAAAAAGAAGGGCAGATGGTTACGCAGGGCCAGGTTCACATAAGATCGGACCAGACGGTGATGCCAGACTGAGAGCTGGTGGGTATCGAGATGGGAGACCTGCACCCCGGCCGCCACGGCACGGGCCAGTTGTGCCTCGATCTCCCGGGCGACTGCGTCGGGGTCAGCCTGCTGCTGAAGGACCACTGGGTTCAGGGGTAGATACCCCTCGTCATCCAGCAGGCCAGAGGCCGGGTCGCAAGTTGAGAGTGGCATCCAGCGGTAGGAGCGATATTCACAGGTCAGCGTCAGGTGAACGCCGACATCCACTTCTGATTGGGACCGACACCAGGCAGCCATCGCCGGGAACCACGGGCAGGGGACCATGATTGAGCCAGAAGAGACTAAGCCAAACTCGGTCAGTTCGTTCCAGGCCGATAAGGTCGCCTGGCACATACCCAGGTCATCCGCATGGAAGATAACGACCCGGTCGGTGGCGGAGAAGCCGAGTCGGCGCAAGGCGGGGTTTACCGGAAATGCTCTCATAGCAGCCTGCCTAGGACTCTTCCTTCGGCCTGACCACATGAACCCGGGCTGCCAGACGAGTGCTGGGCGGAGCCGTAGAGTCTCGCACGATCAGGTGCGTCTGGAGTTCCACTGGCGCTTCTGGTTCGTCGCCGGCGATCCTCTCGAGAAGCATCTGGGTTGCCTGGTGGCCCAGGGCGCGTGTGTCCTGATGCATTGTGCTCAGCGTGGGGTCCACGTAGCAGGCAAAAGGGACATCGTCAAAGCCGACTACCGACAAGTCGTGAGGCACCCGCAGGCCCTGTTCGCGGGCGGCCCGCAGCACCCCCACTGCTGTCAGGTCATTGAAGCAGAACAGAGCGGTAGGAGGGTCAGGTAGCGAGAGGATCTGCCGGGCTCCCTCCAGACCGCCTGTGACGTCGGCATCTCCCAGCACCACCCATCGTGGGTTATACGTCAGGCTGTGCGCTTCCAAGGCTTGTCGGTAACCGTCCAGGCGTTCACGGCCGGGCAGCGTCCAGGTGGGAACGCCGATGTGCCCGATCCGGCGGTGGCCCAACTGGATGAGATAAGCCGTGGCCGCTTTGGCCCCGCCTACATCGTCGGTCCGGACCACGTAGCGATGAGGGGTCGCGATCAGGGGACTGACCAGGACGATAGGAATCCCCCACCGTTCCTGAAGCGCAGGGTAGGCATCGCCCAGAGTCGAACTGATGACCAGGATGCCTTCCACATAGCGCTGATGGAAAGCTTCGAGGACGTGGAGTTCCTGTTCCGGGTCGGCGTAGTGAGTGCTGAGAAAGACCTCGTAGCCGTTGGCGCGGGCCAGTTCCTCAATGGCCGGCACAATTTGGGCCACCCACATGTCGGAGATGGTGCGTACAGCGAGGCCGAGGGTAAAGGTGCGTTGACTGACAAGACCGCGGGCCATCGGGTTGGGGGTATAGCCAAGCTGAGCAGCGACAGAAAGGATGCGGGACTTGGTAGCAGGGTGAATGTCGGGCTTGTCATTCAGAGCGCGGGATACGGTAGTGACTGAGACACCAGCCTCCCTGGCGATCTGCTTGATGGTCGAGCGACGCGCTCCGCCTGGCACCACCTACCCTTGTCCTTCCTTATGACCGTTATTGAAGGTCTCGGAACCGTTACCGGTACCGTTACCGATACTATACCACATTGGACGGCAGTTGTCAAGACCTCAAAAATCACGATCTGATCGATCATGTCTAATGGAATTCTAATGCTTCTCATATGCTCGTCTAACGAAGGTTCACTACAATGTCTCTGGACCTAGAAAGCAAGCCGTTTTCCGCCTGCTTTCTGGAATCGGATGCATAACGAGGGAGTTGTAGATATGAATCTGAATCGTTTTACTGAAAAAGCACAAGAAGCCTTGCTCCAGGCCCAAAGCCTGGCGGCTGAACACAGCCACGGGCAGATTGACGGGGAGCATCTGCTGTTGGCTCTCCTGCGCCAATCGGATGGAGTGGTACCGCTGATTGTGCAGAAGCTGGGCCTTCAGCCCGGACTCCTGGCGCAGCAGGCGGAAGGAGAATTGGACCGCAAACCGAAGGTGTATGGCGGGACGGCCCAGGTTGGTCTGTCGCGTGAACTGCAGCAGACCCTGGATCGGGCCGACCGGATTGCCCAGGAGATGCGGGATGAGTTTGTCTCGACCGAGCACCTGCTCCTGGCGTTGGCCGAAGACCGGGCTGGGAACACGGCGCGGCTGCTTCAGAGCCACGGGATCACTCGGGATGCGATTTTGCGAGCGCTAGCGGGCATTCGGGGCAGTCAGCGGGTCACCTCGCCTACACCGGAGAGCACCTATCAGGCGCTGGATAAGTATGGACGGGACCTGACCGAACTGGCTCGTCGAGGAAAGCTGGACCCGGTCATTGGTCGCGACGAGGAGATCCGGCGCGTCATCCAGGTCCTCAGCCGCCGGACGAAAAACAACCCGGTGCTGATCGGCGATCCGGGTGTAGGCAAGACGGCCATCGTCGAGGGGCTGGCGCAGCGCATCGTGCGTGGCGATGTGCCGGAAGGTCTCAGGAACAAACGTCTCGTCCAGCTTGACCTGGGAGCGATGATCGCCGGGGCCAAATTCCGGGGCGAGTTCGAGGAGCGCCTCAAGGCTGCCCTTAAGGAGATCACCGATGCGGAGGGTCAGATCATTGTTTTTATTGACGAATTGCATACGGTGGTCGGGGCGGGTGCCGCTCAGGGAGCGATGGATGCCAGCAACATGCTCAAGCCGATGTTGGCCCGTGGGGAACTGCACTGTGTGGGAGCCACCACCCTGGATGAGTATCGGCAGTATATTGAAAAAGACGCTGCTCTGGAACGGCGCTTCCAACCCATCCTGGTGGACGAGCCGACAGTGGAAGAGACGATCAGCATCCTGCGCGGCTTGAAGGAACGCTACGAGGTGCATCATGGGGTGCGCATCACCGATTCGGCGGTGATTGCTGCTGCCACCTTGTCGGCGCGCTATATCAGCGATCGATTCCTGCCGGACAAGGCAATTGACCTGATTGACGAAGCGGCCAGCCGGCTGCGAATGGAGATCGATTCTAAACCGCAGGAACTGGACCAGGTGGACCGCCAGATCATGCAACTGGAGATTGAGCGAGAGGCCCTGAAAAAAGAGAAGGATCCAGCCAGTCAGGAACGCCTGAGGAAATTGGAGCAAGAACTGGCGAACCTCCAGGAGGAAAGTCGGGCACTCACTGCTCGCTGGGAGCAAGAAAAAGCAGCCATCGAGAAGCTCCGCGGAATCAAGGAGCAGATTGAGCGAGTGCGCTATCAAATTGAGGAAGCGCAACGCCGCTATGATTACCGTCGGGCCTCTGAACTTCAATACGGCGAACTGGTGCGCCTGGAACGAGAACTGGCGGAGCAGGAAGCGCAGCTCAAGGCGCTTCAGCAGGACGGGCGACAGTTGCTCAAGGAGGAAGTGGACAGCGAAGATGTGGCCGAAGTCGTGTCGTCGTGGACCGGCATTCCGGTATCCAGGCTGATGGAAGGTGAGATCGAAAAGCTCTTGCGGATGGAAGAGCGGCTGCACCAACGGGTGGTCGGTCAGGATGAGGCGATTACTGTGGTGTCGAATGCGGTGCGCCGCAGCCGGGCCGGCCTGCACGATCCGAACCGACCGATCGGCAGCTTTATCTTCCTGGGTCCAACCGGGGTGGGCAAGACCGAACTGGCCCGCGCCCTGGCCGAGTTCCTCTTTGACGATGAAAACGCCATGGTGCGCATTGATATGAGCGAATACCAGGAGCGGCACACGGTGTCCCGGCTCATTGGCGCTCCACCGGGCTATGTGGGCTATGAGGAAGGGGGCCAGTTGACCGAGGCAGTCCGGCGACGGCCATACAGCGTCGTCCTGTTCGACGAGATCGAGAAGGCCCATCCGGAGGTGTTCAACGTGCTGCTCCAACTGTTGGATGACGGGCGTCTGACCGACGGCCACGGCCGCACGGTGGATTTCAAGAACACGGTGGTGATCATGACCTCGAATGTGGGGACCGAGTTTCTGAACAGCGCGGAGGCCACCACCGATGACCAGCGGCGGGCGCTGGTGATGGCTGCCTTGCGGCAACAGTTCCGCCCCGAGTTTCTGAACCGGGTGGACGAGATCATTATCTTCCACGGCCTGACCCGCGAGCATCTGCAGCAGATCGTGGACATTCAGATCCGGCGGCTGGAAAAGCTCCTGGCCGATCGCCGCCTGGAGATCGAGCTGACCGATGCGGCCAAGGCTCTGTTGGCCGAGGAAGGGTACGACCCGGCCTACGGCGCGCGCCCGCTAAAGCGGGTGATCCAGCGTCAGGTACAGGACCCGTTGGCCCTGAAGCTACTCCAGGGCGAGTTCCGCGAGGGCGACCGGGTGCTGATTGATGCCCGGGATGGCCATCTAACCTTCACCAAACAGGTGCAACGCGCCTAAACGCGTTGCACCTGTTTTCTTGGAGCCAGGATGGGGTCCTGACCCACACTGTGTCCGATTTCCGCAGAAAAGCCCTCACGGGTGATAACCCTCGCCAACAAAGGTTGACCTGAGATTGGAAGCATGCTATACTTGGCCCAGCGCCAAAGCTGGGATGGATACGTCCAATGTACGCCATGTTGCTGGCTCAGAACGCCGATGAGAAGGCGGTGCTTTCTCTGGTTCTGCAGCGATCCGGATTGGCAGTGACTACTGCTGTGGCCTTGGAACGGGCCATGCAAAGTTGGCTGGAGCGACCCGCGGACCTGATCTTGCTGGCCCTTGAGGGCGATCCATTGGAACAGGTCCGCCGGGTGCGGGCCGAAACGGAAGTGCCGCTGCTAGTGATCACGGATCCTATCGATGAACGCCTTCACTGTGAGTTGTTGGAAACCGGAGCTGACCTGGTGGTACCCAGGCCCTATGGGGTGCGGTTACTCATTGCCCAGGTGAAAGCTCTGCTGCGGCGTGCAGGGGGTGTGCCCTTTACCGGGCTACCCAGGTTGAGCGGGGCCGGCCTGACACTGAATCCTGCCGATCGTACCGTCCAGGTTCCCGACCTCCCGTCACGACGGTTGACCCATTTGGAATTCCGCTTGCTCTATACGTTGATGATCCATTCGGGTCAGACCTTGCCGACCGATTTGATCGTAGAACGGGTCTGGGGATATAGCGAGGAAGGTGACAAGGACCTGGTGCGCGGCCTGGTCAGCCGCCTGCGGGCCAAGATCGAGCCAGATCCAAGGAATCCTCGTTTCATTGTCACCGTGCCCGGGGTTGGATATGTATTTAAC
This sequence comes from Chloroflexota bacterium, assembly GCA_018606645.1. Lineage (GTDB taxonomy): Bacteria > Chloroflexota > Anaerolineae > JAAYZQ01 > JAAYZQ01 > TumbabinsA96. The sequence continues at coordinate 264,982 of JAGVRI010000006.1, read as the reverse complement.
CCAGAGACTGAATGAGGAGGCAGACATGGGAGGAGTAAGCGAGTATGATCAGTACGATGGGCTTGGCCTGGCGGAATTGGTGCGCAAGGGGGAGGTTCGGCCGGTCGAGTTGGTGGAAGAGGCGATCCGCCGTATCGAAACGTTGAATCCCCGTCTGAACGCGGTCATCCATAAAATGTATGATCAGGCCCGGCAGGCGGCTGAGGGACCTTTGCCCGAAGGTCCGTTTCGCGGTGTGCCTTTTCTGCTCAAAGACCTGTTGGCCACCTGTCGCGATGCTCCGATGCACATGGGAAGTCGGTTCTATCGCAACTATGTGCCTGACCATGACAGCGAGATCGTCCGGCGGTACCGGTCGGCGGGTCTGGTGATCGTGGGCAAGACGAATGTCCCCGAGTTCGGGCTGCTGCCGGTGACCGAACCGGAATTGTTCGGTCCGTCGAACAACCCCTGGGACCTCACGCGGACGACCGGGGGTTCCAGCGGTGGTTCGGCAGCGGCCGTCGCCGCGCGCATGGTGCCCCTGGCTCATGGTAATGATGGAGGAGGATCGATTCGGATCCCGGCTTCCTGTTGCGGTCTGTTCGGTCTCAAGCCCAGCCGTGGCCGGAATCCGATGGGGCCGGACCTGGCGGAGGCCTGGCAAGGGATGGCCGGCGATCATGTGTTGACCCGTTCTGTCCGCGATAGTGCGGCGATGTTGGATGCCACGGCCGGGCCGGATGTGGGCGCTCCGTATCATGCCCCGCCGCCGGCTCGTCCCTTTCTGAGCGAAGTCGGTGCCGATCCCGGCCGGTTGCGGATTGCGTTCACGAGCCGTCCCTTTCTGCCCAGCGTTGTTCATGAAGATTGCATTCGAGGGGTGGAGATCACTGCCAGGTTATGCCAGGAGCTGGGTCATGAGGTGGTGGAAGCGGCACCGCAGATTGACGGCAAGGCCTTTGCCACGGCTTTCTTTATGATGGTCTGTGCCGAGACGCGGGCAGACATTGAAGAGGCAGAGGTCCTGCTCAGGCGCAAGGCCACCTTTGCCGATTTTGAGCCGGCGACCTGGGCGGTAGGGCTGCTTGGCCGGCAGATCACGGCCGCAGAACTGTCGAGGGCGATCCGCTTCCTCAAACTCACCGCGCGACAGGTGGGGCGGTTCTTCGAGGAATATGACGTGCTGCTGACTCCCACCCTGGCCCGACCGCCAGTGAAGCATGGAGAGCTCCAACCGGCTGGCGTTCAAGCATTGGGAATGAAGCTTCTCGGCCGGCTGAATGCTGGTGGGTTGATCAAAGCAGTGGCCGGGATCGAGGCGCTGGCCCAGCAGGTGTTCGAGTTCATCCCCTTCACGCCGTTGTTCAATGCCACCGGCCAGCCGGCGATGTCGGTACCGCTCATCTGGAATGCGGAGGGGCTGCCGATCGGCATGCAGTTTGTGGCCCGCTATGGAGATGAGGCGACTTTGTTTCGGCTGGCCGCTCAGCTCGAACAGGCTCAGCCCTGGCGGGACCGCGTTCCGCCGATCTGCCGTCAGTAGGAGTACTTCACTCGTTCAGGAGGGCGACCGAACAGGTCGCCCTCCTTTGAGTTAGGAGCCTGAATCAGGTGCGGATCTCCTGGCGCTGGAAGAGGACATAGCCCAGGACAAAGAGCAGAATGGTCACCGCGATCAGCCCGGTCAGATGGGGCCAAATGAGCATCAGACTCTGGCTCACCGGTAGTGGGGTGCCGAGGATCGCGCCCTGGAGCTGGAAGGGCAAGACCAGGCCTAGAGAACGTACCGCCGGATTGAGCATGGCCAACATGGCCTCGGCGTACAGGGTGTTGGGCGATAGTCGGGTCAACGACATCTCCAATTTGGCCTGGTCCAGTACCTCCTGTACTGTCCCCAGCCGCATCGGGACCAAAGCCTGAGCCAGCAATTGCGCAATGATCCCCCAGAAGATGGTGAAGAAGAGCCAGACCGCAATGGAGGCCAGCGCAGCGGCAGCCGTTTGCCGGAGCACAATGGAGAAGAGCAGGGCGACTGCCAGCCACACTCCTCCGTAAAAGATGGCTACCACCAGAAACCACAAGCTGCGCGCCACTTCTTCGCCACCTGGCGGTACGCCGAGCACCAGAATGCCCATCCCGTAGATGAGCAGCCAGATGACGGCCAGAACCAGCGTCAAGGTGAACAGCCCGGCCAGGAACTTGCCCAAGAGAAGGGCGTCGCGGAAGATCGGCTGGGCCAGGACGCGAGACATGGTCCGCTGGTTGAACTCGCCGTTCACCGTGTCAAAGGCCAGCGCAATGGCGATCAGGGGCACGAGAAATCCAAGGAACCCGACGAAGGAGGGCAAGGGATCGCGACCGGTGGTGAACAGCTTCAGGAAGATGAAGGGGTCCTTGCCCACCAGGTCCTTCAGGTCCTGGGAAGCGGCATACACGGTCCCGGCGGCAGTGAGGACGATCAGGAGCTGTAAGATGGACATCCGGACGCTGGTCAATGAATCGGCCATCTCTTTGGTGACCACCGCCCAGAGTCCGGTCCACGGTGAGCCTTCGCGCGTGCGCCTGGGTCGGGCTACCTTAGCGAGCTGGGACATGCTCCACCTCCTGCGCAAAATAGCGAGCATAGACTTCATCGAGGTCGGGCATCTGGATATCGAGCGCCAGCAGCCGCCCTCCCAACTGAACGACACTCCGCGCTGCCTCAGCGCGCACGTCAGCCTCGGCTTCCAGTTCATAGGTAGACGGTGCAGAGCGATGGACCTGGAGAACCCCATCGATCCGCCGGAACGCATCCTCCAGGTCCGCCGGCCCCTCAGCCTGGAGGTGGATGCGGTAAGCGCCACCCAGCACCCTTTGGGCCAGTTCCGGCACAGTACCGCACAGGACCATTTGTCCGCGATGGAACAACCCCACTCGATCGCACACCGCCTGTACCTGATGGAGCTGATGGGAGGAGAGCAGCACGGTAATGCCGTCCTGTTTCAGGCGGCGGATGATCTCCAGGAACTCATGGGCGGCTTCTGGGTCCAGTCCTTGGGTAGGCTCATCCATGATGACCAGTTGGGGCTGTTTCAGCAACACTTCGGCCACGCCGAGCCGCTGGCGCATGCCTCGGGAAAACGCCCCCACCCGACGGTTTGCCACTTGGTCCAAACCCATCTGGGTCAAGAGGGCGTCAATACGCCGGTAAGCCTCCTGCCGGGGTAGTCCATTCAGCTTGGCGATATAGATCAGGTTCTCAAAGGCGGTCAGTCCGTCATAGAATCCGACCTGTTCCGGCAGATATCCGACCCGTGCCTTGACGCTCAACGGTTGGCGCGCCGGGTCAAGGCCCAGCACCCGCACCTGGCCGGCTGTAGGCTCGGTCAGTCCGAGGAGCATCAGAATCGTTGTCGTCTTGCCGGCCCCGTTGGGTCCCAATAGCCCAAAGACCTCGCCTTGTGTCACGGCCAGGTTCAGGTCCTGTACCGCCGTGAATTCACCGTATTTCTTGGTGAGTCCTTGGGTCTCGAGCACAATTTCAGCCATCGCCGCCTCCCTGGGCGTTAACGGCGGCCAAAGCGCATGACGGCCAGACCGACCACACCTACTGCGACCGCGATCAAGACCACGCCCACAACTCCCCACAAGGTGGATGTCAGAACAGTAATCCGGAATTCGGCCGACTCGGTAGTGCCCTGGTCAGGCCGCGCCCGGATGGTTACCATGTAATCGCCAGCGATCGCCTTGGAGGCCGGTTGCATCTTGACGGTGACCTCCACCTGCTGGTTAGCACCCAGTTCCGCGACCTCTTCCGGCTCGAATTTCACCGTCCACCCGGCTGGCTGAGAGGCGCTCAGCTTAATGTTGTAAGCTGGAGCGGTACCGGTGTTCTGCAACAGCAGTTTCAGGGGCGTCTCTTCCCCGGCATGGGCGTTGGCCGAAAGCCGACCGTCCGGGGTGGTCAGGTTCAGTTCTGATTTGCCGGTCACTTCCGCCGTCAGGTTCAGCCGCGCCTGGACTTCACCGCCCTGAGCCAGAACCGCAATCGGGTAGCGACCCGCCGAGATGCCGGCCAGGGGTTCCGCTTTGATCGTCAGACGCTTCGACTCATTGGCATTGATCGGAAAACTGACCACATCCTGACCGCTCAGCTGGAATGAGACCCGGAACTCGGGTGGCGCCTCGGCGACCAGGTTCACGGTCAGGTCTTCGGCTCCGGTGTTTTTCAGGGTGGCATTGTAGCTGAAGGTCGTCGCCGGTGCGCCCCGTAGCGTGGGCAATTCGATCGTCCACTCGAGGCTGGGAGGCAGCTTCTCCTGGACGATCAATTCCAGCTCCAGCGTTGCTCTTTCCCCTTCTCCCTGGGCAATGACCGTAAACTGATAGGTTCCCGGCGACACATCGGCTGGGGGTTCGATCCGCAGTTCGACCGAGGTGTCAGCATCGGGCCGGACGTGGGCTGCATGCACAACCTTGCCCTGTCCCCGGAAGGTGGCCGTCCAACCGGTGGGAAGGTTCTGGACCTCCAGACGCACGGTCTGAGCTTTTCCGGCGCGGAGAGTCAGGTCAATCGTCACATTTTGCCCGACCGCCGTCTCCTGCGATGGATAGCGGGTAAAGACGACCAAGGGCTGGGGTTGCGTCCCGGTCTCGGTCTGGCTCCCCTCCTGGGCCAGGACCGGGTTGCTCATGAATAGCACCAGGGCAAGAAACAGGGCCAACAGACTCGATTTTCTCACAATCCGCATCGCATCCTCCTTTTCGATTTCTTCCAAGATAAAAAGCCTGGGCATATCCCTTGCACGAAGGGACAGGCGCCAGGCTACCGGCTCTTAGAATAGCAAAAAGAAAAACGGATGTCTTTAAAAGAACCTGAAGGGAAGTTTAAATCTACCTTAAGACCTGCCCGGAAATCAGCTTCCGCTCTCATGCTCTCCAGGGAACGTCAGGCCATCTGAGGCACCAGCTTGTAGCCCACGCCACGCACGGTCAGAATGCGCCGTGGTTGATTGGGATCCTCTTCCAGTTTCTCCCGCAACCATCGGATGTGGACATACACCACCTGGGGTTCTCCCTCGTACTCGGCTCCCCACACCCGGGCCAGCAGATCGTCGGCCGAGATCACCTGTCCGGCCTGGAGCGCCAGGGTGTGTAAAAGTTGGAACTCGCGAGGGGACAGGTCCACGGGCCGGCCGCCCACGGTTACGGTGTGGGCTGCCGGGTCAATGGCCAGATCGCCGACGATGAGGGGTTGTGGTTCGGGCTCTGGCATAGCAGGTCGCTGCAAACGCCTCAGAACGGCCTTGATACGGGCCAGGAGGACATCGAGGTCAAACGGTTTGACGACATAATCATCGGCGCCCATCTCCAGGCCAAGGACCTGATCGAGCTCTCGGCGGCGCGCAGTGACCAGGATCACCGGCGTCCCCATTCGGTCTTGAAAAAACCGCAGTGCCTCTAGACCATCCATACCCGGCAGGCCGATATCTAGGAGGATCAGATCCGGTGGATCGCGCCGGGCCAGGAGGATCGCATCTTCGGAGCTGGCGGCGGTGCTGGCCCGGTAGCCGGCCTTTTCCAGGTTAAAAGCCAGGCTACGACGCAATAGGTCGTCATCATCCACGATCAAGATGTGTTTGGCCATGCCGGAGGCCCCAGGGAAAAAGTAGGGCCGGAGGGCCCGGCCCTACTTGGCAGAACGACGCGAATGGAAATCGCCAGGACAGCCGGCGAACTAGCCAACTTGTTGGGCCAGATAGTTCTGGATGCCCATCTGGCTGATCTGATCAAGCTGGGCTTCCAGCCAATCTACGTGCTCCTCTTCGTCCTCGAGGATGTCCTCCAGGAGTTCGCGGGTGCCTCCGTCACCGACTTCGATGGCGAAACGGATGTCTTCGTTGTACATCTTGACCGCCATCAATTCGCTTTCCAGGTCGTATCTGTGCTGTTTTTCGACCTCGGCCCCGATGTGGATAGCAGCCAGGTTGCTGACAATCGGTTGACCCTCAAGGAAGATAATGCGAGCGATCAGCTTTTCGGCGTGTCCCATTTCGTCAATGGCTCGTTTCTGATCGGCCTCGTGAAGGCGTCCATAGCCCCAGTTTTCACACATTTCGGCATGGACGATGTATTGGTTGATAGCCGCCAATTCTTCGGAAAGACGCGCGTTGAGGCGCTCGATAATTTGGGGATTCCCTTTCATCGTGACCCTCCTTTTTGCTCGATATACGGGAACTGATTACAAAGACTAATATACCATCAAGCTTGAGTTTACGCAACTCTGATTGACAAGAGGGATGGGACACGGGCGCCCGTGTCTCCTGAAGTAACTTCCGCGATCGGTTGTGCGTCGCCAGAATTGTTGTTGGTCGCTGTCGTCGAGTCCTCGGCAGCCTTTGTATCAGAGCAGGATGCTTGGGTTCCTGACCATCTCGACCAGCTCTGCCAGAGTCCGGATGCGGGGGCAGTCGCATTGGGGCCGGTGGCCGTGCCGATCAATCAGTACCGCTTTCAGGCCGACTGCCTGGGCGCCCCGGATGTCATCGTCCATCTGGTCACCGACGTACAGGATCTCTTCTTTGGGCACGCCTGCCTTCTCGATGGCCAGCTCAAAGATGGCCGGGTCTGGCTTCTCCAGGCCGACCAGGCTCGAGACCACCAGAAAATCGAAATAGGAGTCAATGCCGTGCTGGCGCAATATCTGCTCGAGGTGTGTGGGAAAGTTCGACACAATGCCCAGACGCACCCCTCGCTGGCGCAGGTGTTGGAGGGTGTCTCGAACGTCGCTGAAGAGCGGCATAAAGCCCTCCCGCACAATAAAGCGTTCGTAGAGAGCCTCTGCCTTCTCTTGCCGATCGCCGGGGACGCCAAGCTCCTCCAGCAGGAAGCGGTAGACCGAGACCATGGTCTGGCGGTACTGCTCGTCGCTGCTGGCTCGTCGCAGATTTTGGATCTGACGACTGGCCCAGGCCCGTTGCAGGCTGGAAAAGGCCTGGCGGACCTGGTCCACCGACACGGGATGTCCCAGGTCCGCACAGGCCTGCGCAAACCGTTTCTCAAACCCTAATGGGTCCTCATAGCCCAGCAGGGTACCGTTCACGTCGAACAGGACGACCCGAATCTGGCTCATGGTCCGAACTCTCGAGGCTCATTCCACTGTCACCATATCGAACGATTGGTAAGCGTTGCCGTCCAGGTCCTGCACAATAAACCCGACGACGTACTGGCCGGCGGCCGCATCCAGTTCTTCCCATGAAAAGGTCTTATCTCCAAAAGTCAGCGTGTCGCCGGCCAGCGTGACCGTCCGCTTCAGATTTCCCCGCTCATCGAGGTCCAGCCACTTGTTCAAGACGGTGAAGGTGTCGCCGACGCTGGGGATGATCTCGCGGGGTGCCCCGGTTCCATTCTCTCCCGTGTAGCCAAAGACCTGGGTCAACTTGCCATTGCTGAAATAGAGGCGAGCGTAGCGCGATTCGCCGCCATCGGCGTAGGTATAGATCCCCTCCACCGTATAGACTGCCTGCTCGGGCGACGCTCCATAGACCTCTGGGTTAAAGAGGGCCACCACCGAGCCCACTCCATCGTTGATGGCAAAGACGACCGGCTCCCACTCGAACTCGATGGTGAACTCGCCCTCCTCCCCCCAATCGGGGTAGTACACGCCGTTAATTTCGCGGGTATCGTCACTCTCCAGGTAGTCCATGTCGGCCACAAAGATCGAGTTGGCATCCCGATCGTAAAAGCCGGTGAAAAAGAGCACATAACCAACGTTTGTGCCGCGAATATCGGCGCTGAAGACAATCGTTTCGCCCGGAGCAACCCGCTTGGCGGAAAGCCGGATGGGGGATACCTCGATTCTACCGGCTCCTGGGCCGACGATGGTCGCTCCCTTTTCCGGCACGGCGATGGCACCGGCTCCGAGCTCAAACTGCTTGCCGGTGTAGTGGTAGTTCAAAAAGTCGTCCCACAACGATTCGGCGGCAAAACGATTGGCGACAGTGGTGTAGGAGGAGTGGCCGGCGTAGGGTGACTGGTAGAGTTGGGAATTAGGGAAGTAGATGGAGATGCCATGGGCTGCCGGCTTTTTGGCTCCGTGCTTCTCGGCAATGACCGCCTGCTCCAGGGTAGCCAACACGCCGTCGGCTGCGCTGGACACGTCCCGGCTGCCGCTTTCCGCTTTCAGCAACTGAGCCAGGTGACCCAGGTCAAGGTACGAAGGAGGCACCTCCTGACCAAAGACGCTGGTGAACGATTGAGCATACGACCGAGCCTTGGCTACGTTCTTCTGACTGGCTCCCTGGAGGGCGTAGGCCAGTTGATTGACCTGGCTCATCAGCGCCGGGATCTGCTGCAGGTCCACTGCGGACAGCGTTACGCTGTCTTGCATCCGCTGCGCCAGTTGTTCGGCGGTCGGCAGGCCAAAGAGGCTGTAAATGGGCGAGCCGCGCATCAAGAATTCGGTGCGGGCCTCATCATCCACGATGCGCTGATCCTCTTGGATGTAGCTCTCCACGATGAGGCGGCTCAATTCCGCGCCGTCCATGTCGGGATTGTCGCGCAATGCGCTGAGAAAGCTGGTATAGGCCCAGCCCAGGGCCGGTTCCGTTTCCTGGGAGGCGACTGCGTAGCGAGCGTGAGGCGCCAGTGCATCCAAGACTTCGAGATGCCCCATCAGACAGGCATCGAGGCCGATCACCTCAAATTGACCCAGCCCAGTCCGGTCACGGATCTCTTGCAGGGCTTCGTCCAGTTCCATCAGGAACAGCTCGTCCCCCATGGCCGCCAGCGGAACATTGTGATCGCCTCGGCCGCCGGGTGCCGGATCGGTCCAGCCACCGGGCCAGCCCATGCCGTGATCCGACAGGATCAGCACATGCCTGTCTGCCGGAAAGGCGCCGATGGCCCAGGTGACGAAATCGACCAGCGTGTCGCCATCGGCCATATTCACCTCGCCTAGATCGGCGATTTCCTGAGACGACACGGTTTTTAGATCGGGGTCGAGTGTAATATAAAAGCGCTTGGTGGAGGACCAGTCGCCGTCCCCACGATAACCGGCCCGGTAGCGGTCCACCTGGGATACAATGTGGACCCGTTCGTTGGAACCGACGCGCTCTGCCTCGTTCAGGTCGACGTAAATGTCTTGCTCCAGCACCTTGTCGTCGGCATCCTGGTACAGCATCACGAGCCAGGTCTGCCCTTTCCCTGCGGACACGGCGGGCGGTGTGGACGGCTTGGGCGTCCGCGTCGGCCTGACCGGCGTGGTGGCCTGGGGCAGGACCTGAGGCTGGGTGGTCACCTGGACCGCCAACTCTGGCTGGGTGGCAGCGGGCAGGGCTACCTCTTCCCCGGGCCATGGTGGGCTCAGGACAAAGACATAAAGGCAGACACAGATGGCCAGGAGGCCGAGAATACCAACGATCACCGGCAGCGGCAGTTTGCCGCTGGTCAGCAGTTGGAGCAGGTCACCGATTGGAATCTGGGGGGCGGCTCCGCTGGGAACGCTAGGAGCCGTCTGGCCGGTGGGTCTGGCTGCTTCCTCGGGAGCTTCCCGTTCTCCACGGCGCGGGGCTTCGGCCCGTTCGCGTTCACCGGACGGTTCGGCGCGCCGGCGACGCCTGACCTGCACTTTCTTTTCGGGCATTGTACACTCTCCTCTGCCTGGGCTCCAGGCGCTGATAATCCATAGTCTATTATACCATTAAACCAGGATGATGGCAACCCACTGGTCGGGATTTCGACAAGGCATTTGACCTTTTGTCCGGTTCATGGTATCATTAGCCATCATTACCTCGGAGGGACGGACATGCTTGGTGGCACGCACGGCAAGATTCTTCACGTCGACCTCACATCGGGTCGCATCGAGGTTGAGCAGCCCGCGGATGACCTGTATCGGCTGCTGGTCGGTGGACGGGCACTGGTTTCCTATTTGCTCCTGCGGGACCTGCCTCCGCGGATCGACCCCCTTGGCCCGGACAACCTGTTGATCTTTGCGCCTGGTATCTTGCAGGGTACCAACCTGCCCGGTGCAGGACGCCATGGGGTGGGTGGAAAATCGCCCCTCAGCGGCGCGCTGGGTAGCTCGGAGGTGGGCGGCTGGTGGGGCCACGAGTTCAAGCGGGCTGGCTACGATGCGCTGGTCATCCATGGGCGGGCGCCGTCGCCGGTGTATTTGTGGATTCATGATGGTCAAGTCGAGGTCCGCCCGGCGGATCACCTATGGGGACTGACCACGGCCCCGACCCAGGCAGCGATCCGCGCCGAATTGCAGGATGAGCGGGTGCGGGTAGCCCAGATCGGCCCGGCCGGGGAGAATGGGGTGCTTTATGCGGCGGTGATTCATGACTTGAACCGGGCGGCCGGGCGCAACGGGCTTGGCGCAGTGATGGGTTCCAAGAACCTGAAGGCGGTAGCGGTGCGCGGCACGGGCGATCTGGCGGTGGCCGACCGAGCGCGGGTCACCCGGGTAGCCCGCTGGCTGGGCGAGAACTATAAAGAGATGATGGGCTGGGCGGCTGAAGGGATCGGGCGAGGGACCCAGGACGGAGTGATGGGCCTGGCTCCCCTGGGCGGCCTGCCGACACGCAACTTTGGCAAGCCGACCTTTGACCATCCGGAACTGCTGAGCGGCGAGCGGAACTATGAGATGTTCCTTAAGGGACGGGATACCTGTCAGGGGTGCCCGGTGCGTTGCAAGCAGGTATTTCAGCATGAGGACCCCGATCCCTACCGCCGACTGGACCCGGTCTATGGCGGGGCCGAGTATGAGGCGATGGCAGCTCTCGGCTCCTGCTGCGATGTGAGGGACAACCTGGCTGTGCTCAAGGCCAATGAGCTGTGCAATGCCTACGGACTGGATGCCATCTCCACCGGCATGAGCATTGCCTTCGTGATGGAATGCTTTGAGCGAGGCGTCCTCACCCGGGCCGATACCGGCGGGGTGGAGTTCCGCTGGGGCGATGGCGAGCGGCTGGTGCGCGCCGTGGAAGAGATCGCCCGGCGGGAGGGGTTCGGCGATGTCATGGCCCAGGGGGTGGCGCGGATGAGCGCCCGGTTCGGACCCGCTTCGGAGCCCTTTAACCTGACCATCAAGGGCCAGGAGCTACCGATGCACGAGCCACGACTGAAGCCGGCGATGGGGGTTGGCTATGCCGTCGCTCCGGTTGGGGCCGACCATCAGATGAACATGCACGACACCGAGTACGCCCAGGAAGGGGATGGGCTGCACCGGGTGAACGCGATCTTGGAGAAACCGATCGGTCCCGTTCCGCTCCCTGTACTGAACGAAGAAAAGATGCAGATTTTCTATCATGAAGTGAATTGGGCGCACTTTTTGGACTGCGCCTTGATCTGCCAGTTCTACTGCTACGAGTATGCGCACCTGGCTGACGCCCTTTCCGGGGTAACCGGGGTGGAATATGGAGTGCGCGACGTGCTGGCGGTAGGGGCGCGGGCGCAGACGCTGGCGCGCCTGTTCAACTTGCGCGAGGGGTTCACCGCCGCCGACGATCGGTTGCCGAAGCGGGTGATGACCGCGTTCGAGAGCGGGCCGCTGGCCGGCATCGGTATCAGTGAGGAGGATTTCCTGTGGGCCCGGCGGCGGTTTTATGAGCTGATGAAGTGGGATGCCGAGAACGGGGCGCCCACGGATGAATGCCTGCGCGAACTGGAACTGGACAAGTTGCTGTAATTCGACATAAGGGAGAACAGGAGCATGAGGATTGTCGTGCTGGGTGGGGCGGGGATGATGGGCTGCCTCGCCACAAGCGACCTGGCCCGTAGTGAGGCGGTTGATGAGGTGGTGATCGCCGACCTGGACCGCGAGCGAGCGGAAGAGGTGGCCGACTACCTCGGCAGGGCCAGGCTCTCGGTGGTTCAAGTGAACGCTCGGGACCACGAGGCGCTGGTGCGCGTGCTGCGGGGGGCTGATTGCTGCCTGAATGCCACGGTGTACTATATGAACCTGGAGGTGATGAGCGCCTGCCTGGAGGCCCGGGTTTCCTACACCGATCTGGGGGGATTGTTCCACACTACGCGCAAGCAGTTGGAGTGGCACGAGCGGTACAAAGCGGCGGGGATCAGCGCCGTGCTGGGGATGGGCAGCGCCCCCGGCGTCCCCAACGTCCAAAGCCGGTACGCGGCCGATCGGCTGGACACGATCGAATCGATCCGCATCTACGATGGCATCAAGCCCCCGCCGCCGGATCAGGTGGTGTTTAGCTATGCGGTGGCTACCATCCTCGATGAACTGACCTTGCCGCCGATGGTCTTCCGTGACGGCAAATTCCTGGCCTGTGAGCCGCTGAGCGAATTCGAAGACTACTGGTTTACGCCGCCGATTGGTTTGTTGCCGATGCACCTTTCCCTCCATTCCGAAGTGGCCACGTTGCCCCTGACCTTTCAAAAAAAGGGAATCCGTGAGTGCGTCTTCAAGATCAACTACTGGGGGATGGCGCCGGAAACGGTGGAGAAGGTCAAGGTGCTGGCCGACCTGGGGTTTGCGAGCCGGGAGCCGGTGCAGGTCGGCGGGGTCTCGGTCGTCCCCCGCGAACTGATGGTCACACTGTTGAGCGGATATGTGCCGCCGATCGCTTCATTCCTGGAACCGCCCAGGAATCAGCCACCTGACTGGACGAAGGAGATCGTGACCGAGGTCCGAGGCACCCGGGAGGGCAAACCGGTCCTCTACCGGCTGGGCACTCTGACGGTCAAAGGTTCGTTACCCACCGGGGTGGCGCCGTCGATCGCGGCGCAATGGCTGGCAGAAGGACGGATACCGCCGGGAGTCTATCCCCCTGAAGCGGTTATCGATCCGCTACCCTTTTTCAAGGAACTGGAGAAGCGGGGCATTCCAACTCAGGTATCGGTGACCGAGTTCATTTGAGAGCCGAGGGTAGTTCAGGGCGTGGCCGCAGGATGGGACCCGTACCGCTCCAGGAACCGTTGGGCGGACATCCACATCTCGGCGCGCTGCATTCTGGACAGGGGGCGGTGGCGTGCGCTGGCCGGGTTATAGGTCCACATGAGGGCCAGCGTATAGAGGTTTTCCCAAAACTCGCCAAAGCGCCCGAGCGGGTTGCGATAAGGCAATAGCTCAAAACCCAGCCGTTTCAGCACCTCGGCTCCCGTATCGCTGTCGCCGGAAAAGGCAAGGACGGTGGCCCCGCCTACCGCCCGGATGCCAAGCTGATCCGGCTGTTCCTCCATCCAGCGCGCGGCTTCACCCAACGAAGTCCTAAACCTGCGATAGGCCTGGACAGCCCAGGCGAGGTCCGGGCCAGCCGGACCGAACGATGGGACCCGTTCGTTCCACAGGTGGAGGAGCAGGATCGGGTCGCCCCTCTGGACCTTGACCCCATCGGCAAGTGCGAATGGGTGGCTGGCGCGGCCGACCTGCAGGCGGAGGATGCAATCCGGGTGGGTGGAAAACTCGAACACGCCACCAGCACGGCGGAGGAGGGCATCCAGCCCACGGATCAGGGCCCGCATCGCTAGCGGGTCCCGATGAGCAGGATGCCAGCCACCACGAGCCCGGTCCCGATCCATTGGCCGGGGGCGATCGACTCCTGGAAGAGCCAGTGGGCGGCTCCCACCTGCACGCCGATGACCATCAATCCGGTGGTCAGAGGAAACGCGACGTGGAGGGGCAGATAGCGCAGCAGACCGGTCAGCGTCAGGACGGTGATCAGTCCTGCCAGGTTGCCCACGATTTGCCAGAACAGGAAATCGCGCCAGGTACGACTGTCGGCTGAGACCTTGAAACTGGCATTGGCCACGATATTGAAGAGCAGGTTGGCAGCGGTCAGAGCGCCGACGATGGCCCAGCTCTGGGTGGTCAGCCGGCTCTGTGCGACATCGTACCGTTTGAGCATCGTTCCCCCCGGATGAATTGGTTTTGGTGCAGGGGATGATACCACAGTTTTGTCTTCCTGGCAATGCGCCCGATTGTCTCTCTTGCCATGATCGAACACGGCCCCTGGCACAGGGCGCAGGGGCCGTTCAGGCGGTTGGGTCTTTACGCAGACCGGCTCTACACCGGGGCTAATGTCCCGGCAAAGATCATCCAGGCCAGCGCAGTCTTGGCCAGTAGGCTGAGAATGATATAGACCCGCTCGCCGAAGAGGTAGTCTTTCCAGCGGCCGACCTGCTTGTACTGAAGGAACATGTTCAGGGCAAAGATGTTAAAGAAGACAAAGATGGTGGGGATGATGGCGTACACAAAGGCCGGCGGCTTGGCGCCAGCGGAGGCCAGGGCATTGCCAAAATAGAGGACGATCACGACCCATGGGATGATCCCGGCGATGCAGCCATAGATGAACGAGGTCCAGTTGGTTTTCTCGGTAGTCTGGTTGTGCAGTTCCATCATGATGCCAAAGAGGTTCATCATGGCGTTGATGCCGAACATCACGATCATGGTGCTGAGGTCCCACACGCCCACGAGCATCCCGATCAGGACGATCATTAACGATGAACTGAGGGCATACTCGTAAAAGCGAGCAGGGTTCATCCCCTTTTTGAGATTCTTGACGTACCAACCATAGCCGAAGGTGGCCAGAGAAAAGTGGGCCACGGCGGAGATCAGCAGGAAGGCAGCCACGGCCGGGCCGAAGCGCAGTTCGTAGGCCAGTCTGGGATCTGGCACCAGGCTGCGGGTGGCCAGATCGAACTTGAGGTAATTGGTGTAGATGGGGTAGGTGGTGTCGTTGCTGAGCACGATCATCAAGATGCCCTGCAACAGGTGCAGGAAGCCCATCACCAGGTTGAACCGGCGCAGTCCCTGGTAGGTCTTGGCTGGTGCGTCTGATCCTCGGCTGAGGATCGCAGGTTTTGCCGACATGTCAGGTTTCTCCTTGTTCTGTAGTTTGTCCGGTGGTGCACGGTTGTACACCTACCTATTCAACAGTATACCAGAGTCTTCATGTGTTGTCAATATTTTGTCCATTTTCTTTATGCATTTCTAATGAGGTACCACTGTCGGCGAACGGAAAACAAAGCTCACTAGTCAACGTCGGCGGCGGGCAGCCTCGCGCACGGCCTGAAGATCCAGGATTTCGGCCACCTCGTACTGAGGTGGGCCTGGCTGGGCGAAGGTTACGCTGTCGCCCACCTGACCACCGGCCCGTCGCAGGCGCAGGTGGGCGGGAAAGTATCCGCACCGGCCGTGGAGTTCGGCCAGCAACGCCACGGCGATGAAATTGAGCGACGGCGGATTGACCAGCAGGGGCAGGGTCTGCCAGTCGGTCGGCGTGAGGCCGGCCGCATCCGCCAGCGCCACCACCTGCGGAATCAGGGGCTGCTGCGGGTCGATCTGGGTGGGTACGTCGATCAGCCGGTCGATCTTCTGGCCGGTGAGGCATTCAATTTGGGCAACGTGCTCGGCAGTGAAGGGGTGAGAGAAGTTGAGGACGATCATCACAGCACCTCCGTGTAACGCGTGATTTGCATCGGGTGTGCGGGGGCGGGGTAGTCGAAGGCATTGCCTTCGGCTACCCCAATGCCTCTATCCACCACAGGGGCCTTACCCCAGCGGTAACTTTTCTTTCTCCAACCAGGGCTCCTGCCGGGCCAGGGCCTCTATGCTCAGTCCGGCTTGACGAGCCTCCTCGAGGATTTTCTGGTAAGGCTGAACCAGCTCCCACTGCGGGCCGACGACATAGCCGCCGTCGGCCTCGGCGATAAGGCCCTGCTTCCAGAGGGGTGCCAGATACTCGTCTCGTAGCACCTTCGGTGAGGTTAATCCCCGGCTCAGGTCATAGTAGTCGTTGCGCAAAGTACCGTACAGGTCCTCCAATTCGACCGGACCGAACTCGGTCAGCAGATTGATAATGGCCTGGCTCAGCCGGCCCAAAGCCAGCGGCATTACCGGCAGTTCTACCCAGTAGCCATCCTCGGCCGTGTAGCGCACACACTTTTCGGCGGCCTCGTTCTCGGCCTGGACGTAGTAGAGCCGGGCCACGTCGCCGGAGAGGATGGCCGCCAGTTCCAGGGCAGCGTTCGTCACGTTGTTGCCGCCAGTAAGATTGGCCCACATCTCTTTCCCCTGTCCCCCTGCGCCGGCCAGTGCCGCCACCACCCGCACGACCCGCTCGAAGGTGGTGCGGATCTCACGGCGGTCCACTTCGCACCAAAAGAGGGTGCCTTCACGGCGTCCGCCGCTGATAGCCGGCCACTCGCGGCGCAGCAGACGGTGGAGCACGGCTTTCATCGGCTCTTCGAGCCGTCCTTGGATTTTTTCTGCCTCGGGTGGAACCCGCCCAGGCGGATTGTCCGCATATTTATAGGGCAATCCGGCGGGTTCACCCTTCAGCACCTCGTATGTGGTGAAGAGGACGATGGCCTGCACATCGCCGACCTTCTCGCCCGCCTCTCGCTGGCGGACCTCGCCGGAGCGGGCGAAAAAACGCCGGTCATCGTCGTTCCAGCGCTGGTAGCGGTGGGCTAGGTAGGTCAACGGCCCGGTGACGGTACCGGGCGAGAGCCCCAGGCCCATGAGGTGATAGACGCCCATGCTATCTCCTCCAATGTTGTGGCCGAATTCATGGATTGTCATTGATCGAGTGTTCGCCGTAGCGTCTCAGGCGCAACGCGCCGTCCTCGACCGTGCAACTGACCCGGCGGCTTTGGGAAACCCTAAAGTGACCGATGGGGCGACCATCGCGCGTTGTCTTGCCGGTGTACACATCATACTGCAAGCCGCCATCCCGTTTGAGAGGTGCCGTGTCGCCGTGGCTATCCTCGAGTAAACTGGAAACCTTGGCCAGAACCTCCTGCAAGATGGCTCGTTCTGGAGGGGACGCTTGCTTGAAATCCCGGCGGAACGTATCAGTGTACTGAAGGCGCGGGAACGGCAACAAGTCGTCACCGAGGAGCTCCTGACGTACTCGGTTCCAAACCAGAAATCCCCAATCAGAAAGCGAGGCATTACCTCGTTCATCAATGTCAAGCAGGCCAGCCGGGATATTGGCCACCTCTGCTTGAGAGAAAATGTGACCCTGGGCCATCATTGCCATCTCCAGGCGGTAATCTCGCAAGGCGGCAACATCCACTTGAAGAGGAAGTCGTGGGATGGACAGCAGTTGCGAGCCGGTCTCAAAGATGTACACGATCTCGTCGGCGTAGAACATGCCCATGATGTTCAGGTATCCTTGCATGCTCTTGAAAGCAGCGGTCAGATTAAAGGTGACCTGGTAGCCGGCATCCCGATATCCGGGAATGACGTTCTCGCACCAATGGATGAGTTCCTTCATCCCCCGCGAAAAGGATACAGCGTCAGCCGTTGACAAGTTGTTGGGGATGTATACATCGACTGTGAGGTTCTTGCTTCTCAGGAAGGAAGAGATCACCTCGGAGGCTTTCCGCCCCAGGGCGGTGTCCGTAGCGATAAGAAAGTGCATGTCGGACTGGCCTGCTGAGAGGTTGTTGTTGTAGATACCGTACAATCCATTCAATTCCGCGCTCAGGCGACGGTTCTCATCCACGGTACTCTGGTACAGACGGTCCAATGCCCGCTCCGCCAACGCGTCCACCGTGCGAGCCAGTTCAAGAGAGAGGCTGCGGTCGTTTGCTACCTGGTTCAACTGCGAGCTCAGCGCATGCTCGGACGGCTCTAGCGACTTCAACAACACCGAAATCCCTACCGTACTCAGCACGAGTTTTCGCTTTGACATAAGGAGACCTCACTCTTCCACTAAAGGTTTATGGCGTTCTCTCAATTGGCACTCTCGGGTTCTGACGGAACCACTCCTGCCCTGGATACCTGATGTCCGTCCTTGATGACGGATCCCACGTCCAGATACGCCGCAGATCAGCTAGGCTGTCTTGCCAGTTGGCGTACGCGCGGTGGTATTCTTCCTGCCACCGGGCGATCTCGGCGCTCAGCAGGTCGCCTTTTAGAGCGGTCACACCGCTGCCGAGTTGCCGGTAACGTGCCTGGCGGTCGATTTGCTCCCAGCCGACGATCTCGATCCTGGCGCTGCCTAACCCTACCGGCTTGCCCATCCCGACCTTGTAAGCCATTTCGGGTTCCAGAGTCAGGGCAAAGATGAGCAAGGCCAGCTCGGCTTTGGTCAGGTTGTTGTAAACCAGGTCGAATTCAAAGACCGCGCTGGGCTTGACCGCTTCGATGGTTTTATTGTATTCATTCCTGACTTCTGTCCGTCGCGGGCCAAGGGGACGGTGATAGTAGAATTTGCGCCCGCGCAGGTAGCCTCGCTGATTCGGGTCCTCGTACCACGCTCGATGGCGTGGCTTGGGTTCCATCAAGGCCTCAATCGTTATTGTTTCAGTCTCGAACGGTCCTGCCGCAACGGCATCGCCTAATCCGATCTTGCCCAGGAAAGGATTGCCACCGCTGAGCGAACCAAAGATGCGGCAAGCCGGGCAGAGATGATCGGCATCTCGACAGTGCTCAAATCCGCGTGGAATGCGGTAGGAAACCGGTGGACGGCCACGATACTCGATCTCGCCACCCTTACCGAGGGGCAGGGTCAGACACGAGCCACTAATGGCCTCGGCCACACTGCGAATGACCCCTTTGAGTGATGAGCCGGGCAGCAGAGGGCGGCCATCTGCTGTACGCAGCAAGTCGAGCTTCTGGTGTTGCCCCCTAGCCGTCTCTTGAGTTTTGGGGATGAACAAATGGGTCAACGCTGTTAGCTGACAGTATAACCGCCCGCTAAGCCCGTTGAACCGATCATGGCGGATCGCCGCCTCGCGCTGTGCTGCCGGCCCTAAACGTACGAAACCGTAAGGATTCATTGCCCACCTCCGTCCCGTTCCATCTTGACATAGCGCCAAAAAACCAGCCGGCCGTGTTCATCGCGGAACTCGCGTACGAGTAACTTTACGTTACCATGCCCTGGCACACACCGGTAGTCCAGCGTGCGCCCCAGGCGCGCATCTTGTTCGTTCCAGCAATAATACTCCTGTAACTCGTCTGTGCCGGGCGGTAGACTCCAGTCGTGCAGTCCGCTAACTTCAGCGGCGAGATCGTCTGTGCCAGACAGGATCACGCGGTAAACTGCCTCGACCTGCTCCCAGCGCAACTCGAACGACTCGTCAAAGAGGCGCCCTTTGAACCATTGCTCTGCGTCAATCGGCGCAGTTTGAGGAGGTGGAAAGTCTATGGCGTCAATCCGCTCGACTATGGCAAAGCGCGCCTGCGGACGAAAAGCCTCCACCAAGGCCTGCAATGCGGCCAGTTCGAGCGCACCGCAGTAAACCCGCTCACTCATTGCCGCCCTCCCTGTCGCTCGTGGGCCAGCGGGTCGGTGAAAGAGACAGCCCGTTGAACCCAACGGTCACCAATCGCGGCCCACGGAAACGTTAGGCCAGGGAAGATGGCGGTTGTGCGCACGCCGTTGCTGCGGAGTTCTCCACTGTAGGGGATGCTCACTTCGTCAGGACTGACTATCCCATATTCATGGGCGTCGTCAAACAGTGAACCGACGCCGCGCAACGACAGTTGGCCGTTAACCACCTGCGGCGCTTTGAGACCAAGGAAGTCAATCCGCACTTGTTTCACCTCGCCGCACACCTGACCCAAGCCCCGGCTCTTGCCCATTCCGATGCGGATCAAGCCGTCGGACAGGTCCTGGAGCACAAAGCCAAGCAGCGCCAACTGCCACAACTCAAAGTTGCGCAGGTGCAACGTCGTGGCAAAAGTACCCTCGGTGATGACTTCTAGTTCAAACTTGGCCCCGTGCGCCGCTCCGCCGCTAAAGCGGTCAATGCCGACTCCATCGCGCTGGACTGGTTCGGGCGGGGCACCAAGGGCGTAGGCATCAGTGGTTGCCAGCCGGCCGGCAAAACCTGTCGAGCCAAAAAGCTTGCAGATGAGACACGAGTCACGGTAGGCTTCGGATGTCTTGGGCTTCCTCTTGTCAAAGATGCGGCCGCAGGAGCTATCGGCAAATGGGTCGCATGCTGACCTATTGTTGAGCGTGCGGGCAATCCGTTCGGCATGGCTGCGCAGGACACCCTTGAGAGAAGAACCGGGCAGGTACACCTCCTCGCGTCCGTTGCGGAACACGCGCACCCAGGCCATGTCCGGCCCACTGACCTGGGCCAGGCCGGATTTGACCAACACGGGCCCATCTATGTTGATGTGCAGGGTTACAATACATTCATTGACCAGTTGCTTGAACATCGCTCAACTCCTTTCTGCGTCCAACAGCGCGCTCAAGTGGCGGCGGATGAAGGTTTCGGTGGACTCTGACCTCATCGCGCCCTCAAGTAAATAGGCTTTCATCGCCTTGGGATCGGTAAAATCCACCCCCTCGACCCGGACATCCTCCAAGTGGCAGCGCCCCAGCCCCCGTGAGCGGATGCCTCCCAGGGGGATCATTCCGCCAATGAACTCTTGCAGCCCCAGCGCCACCAATCCCAGGTCGTGTTCGGTAGGATTCTCCAAGGTGAGGGCGAAATCGAATGACGTTTGCGGCGGCACTACCTCAAAGTCGTATTTGATGCCCTCGCGAGCGCGTTCACTGTCGCGGTCAATGCCCACACCGTCACGGACCTGGGTTGGTACTTCGGGCAGCGTGCGCCAGACCTCCGAGACCGGTGCGTCGTGAAAGAGGGCCACCGAGGCCAGATGGGTCGAGCCAAAAGTCCGGCATGTGTCGCACAGGATGCGATCCAGTATCGTCAGCAGTTCGCCTTCAGGGATATTCCTGCGATCCTTGAGTTCCTCCCGCAGGCGGTTGGCGCAGGCATCGGAGGCGTCGCCCAGCCCACATGTTCGCAGATGCGGAATGTTGGGCACCAGCCGCTCAACGGCGGCGCGGAACGCACCCTTGAGCGAGGAGCCAGGGATAAAGGGGCGGCCAGACCCATCGCGAACGACCGGGCTATCGGTAGCCGCCGAAGGATTGCGCCCGCCGCCGATATGAAGCGCGGTGTCCATTACGATGCGTCCAGTGATGCGGTAGCGTGCACGAAGTTGGGAACGGTCCAAAATATTCATTCTGTATACCTCCTACTCATTTCTCGCAGAGCGACTCTTGCTCGCTCGCGCAGGGATATCGGCAAATGTTGTGCTGATAGTCTCGATCACAAGCTGGAGGTAGTAGGCCACGGCATTCCAGGTCATGACCAAAGTGGCATTATACGCCTCTGCAGCAAAGCAGCGGAAAGCTTCTTGAAGGTACTGGCGTACCAAAGGCTCATCCACTCCCTGTACCACGGCTTCAAATCGCCGTCGCAGAGCATCATCCGGCTTGAGTGCTACCCTAGCGCTTCTCTTGCTTGGCTTCCTCGCCTGGTGTCCGGTACAGACTGTGGGCGATCAGGTGCTGTACGTACAGTTCGGTCAGTTCGCGGTGAAGCGTGTCCAGCGCCTGCCTGCTATCAACCTCGACAGGCAGTGGCAAGCCTTTCAAAAGCGTCTGCGCTTCCCCGCGCAATCTACCCAAGGCCGTTTCCAGATCATTCCAGTATCCCTGCACATCCAGTCGACCGGCCCGTCCGGCCTTTTCGGCCTGATGCCTGATGAACCTCTCCACATCCGCATAGCGCCGCGCGCTGCGCGCCACGTTACCCAGGCCGTGGAGTTGCGCGTTGGTGATACGGCGCGGCAGCAGGTCACGATGACTGTCGGCCAATCGGGCCGCGTCGGCCTGCCAATGATCGCTCCATGCCGCGATTTTTTGCTTTCGCACCAGGAGATACTCCAAATCACTCATGGCTCTCGTTCCACCTTCAGATACTCGAAATGCGCCGCCAAGTGCCTGAGGAACTCACGGCACAGCCGGAGATGAACCCGTCGTTCCAGGTCAGGGTCTACCGGGGATGTTCTGGACAGTTCGGCGACGATCTTTTTTGCATCGTCGCGCAAATCTGCAAGTGTTGTCACCAGATCGCGCCCGATCCCTTCTTTGGCCCACCCCTCTCGTTTGGAATCGCGCCCCACTCGCAATTTGAGCCAGTCAGTGATGTCGGACACTCTATCAGTCGTCGAGGCCATGGTTTCCAGTCCACGCACCTGAGTTTTGTCCAGTTTAGTTCCGGTCAACCGGCCGGCGTAGTCCTGGGCCCGTTTATCGTATCCATCACTGGCATGGGCAATTGCTTGATCCAAGGCTACGCGTAAGGCCACGCTCTGAACAGTTCGATCTCTCATAGCTACCTCCAACGCTCGTAGTGAATCGGATAACAGATGGCCACCCGGCCAAAGCCTTCATTGCGGCGTTCGCCTACGCCTTGAACCTCAATCCGGGCCAGTTGGGCAACTACAGCCTGCTCCTGGTCAGTACGGCACTGCGCCAGCAGCACCGATCCACGCGCCAGAACCACAGTGTCTGGCTTGGGTAGTCCCAAGGCCGCGTTCCAACCAGGAACAGTCACGGTGCTGAGAAACAGAACCGGCTGTTCAGAATTCGTGTAGCGTGCCCAGGTGACGGTCTCGGGCAGGCCGAAATGCTGCGGCGTGATGTCGCTCAGCACTGGCCGCAGCAATTCATCGCGCAAGGCCAGGTGACTCAGCAGGGTGAGAGAAAAGTAGCGGGTGTCAGGATCTCCTCCAGTGCGCTGCGCGGCCTCGTTGAATTTCTTCCAGCGATCTGGCAGCGATTGGTCAGCAGGAGCTTCCAAGAACGTTTTAACCTCCACCTCGCCCAAACCTCGACTTCGGCCGGCACCCAGGAACAGGACGGACGTTGGCTTCAATAAGCCTGCCAGTTCATGATACAAAGCCGGATTTGTCAACCGTAGGGTGCCTTGAAACAGGAGGGGTACTGTGTTTTCAGAATCGTCCCTTTTGTCGTCCTCTCTACCTTTGACTTTGCCTCGACCGATGAGCGTATGCTGGGTGAACAGCAATTCTCGCGCTGCCGTCCCTGTACTCCGTTCGATAGCTGTGCTCACCCGCAGGCGCGAGCGAGGAGACAGCGACTCCACAGGATTCAGGCTGCAGAGATAACCGCTCGCCCGGTCCAGAGCCTCGCCGCACTTGCAATTCACAGCCGCGGGTTGACTGGACAGAGCATCAAACAATGTATCGCGCAAGCTGTCGCCGTGAGCAAACTTGTAGCGCTTGCAGACCTGGGCCGTAGCCGGTATCAGCGTTGTGGGCTTGCCCTCGATAGCTGGCCACAGGTCGCCGTACTGCACTTGGTCGGAGAGGAACAAGGCACGAAATGTGCTATCGGGTGAGCCCTGTTCCGCAAGGTAGGCTTTGGCCAGAGCGCCACGCAATGCCGTACCAGGAACATAATCAAGCGTTTCGACATACTGCACGCCAGCGCGCGTCTGGTGCAAAGCCAACGGAGCGCGAAGTGTGAGCGTTAGGATGAATTCAGCCGTCATTCCGAACCTCCGCTTCGAACTCGCCCAGCAAGTCGAAATTCTCAAACACGTCTGCAATCCTGATACAACGATCGCCGATAATGACCTGCTCAGGTGGGTGGATCACACAATGCCCAGCGCCCCGGCTGCTTCCACTGCCCACGGTATTGACCAACCGCAGTCCAGCAAGCAACAACAGCAACTCATAGCCACCAGTTGCCTCCTCGCCGGCGATGGGCGTCACGTCCAGCCAGCCAGTGATTGCGGATTCAAAGCGCAGGTTTTCGAGGGTGAACTCGCTGCTAAACAAACGATCGGATGCCGCTGTTCCCAGAGCTCGGCTAAGCTGAACTTGAGTACGTGCATAGAACTGGGCTTCACGACTGACCGCGTCTCCTCCAAACACGGTCCGGTAATCTCTCAACAACCGAGCATCCCGCCAATGCAGTTCGCTCCCCTGCCCTGGCGTTCCAAAAACACGACACACCAGGCAAGCCTGCTTGTGGGCTGAGCACATCCCGGTCGGACGTGGTGCTAGGCATACGCGCAACCCAACTTGTCGGGCTATCTGTTCGCACGCCTGCCGGACCCGCCCCTTGAGCGACGACGCCGGGATATAAGCAAACCCATCGGCATCCCGTTCGACGGTGCGGTGGATCAGGCCGCGTCGAAAGCCTGTATTCAAGGCCAGCGGGCCATCCATCTCGATCAAGAGCGGTTCAATTTTGACAAACTTCCTTGTCATGAGCTCTCTCCTTTCGCCGAAATGAAAGGATACAGTTCCACTAGGTCGGTCAGAGCGGAAGTCCTGCGTTTTTGCTGCTTTCGCAGTTCCACATCCCACGGCGGCAGATGCCTATCGAACTGGACGCCAAATTCCTTGAAGAACTCTTTCAGTTGATTGTGAGCGGTCTTGTCCGCCTTTCGGCCCAGATAGCCCAAAGTAGCAATACAGGCCAACTGGGCATTCACCTCTCCTTCAAACAGGGCATGATACATCGCCTGCAACTGGCTTGTCGGGAGATCGGCTGCCTTAAATTGGCGAATGTATCCGAGAAGACTCCTCAACTTTTCCAATGTATACGGCCGGTGGTGGGGGATCGCCTCTCGCAGCGTATCCAGGTCAGTATCACTGCCTGAGACGACCTGAAAATCTACGGCGCCGGTCCGATACTTCTGCTCTGCGCAAAGCCTTTTGGCTGATTTTTGCAGGGCTTCAGCTAATGAGTACATAGCCGGGATCGGGAAGTCGGCGTGGGCCAGCACCACGCCCGCAGCCATCGTCAGTTTCTTGCGCTCCTGATCCAGCCCGGTGTTTGCCAACAGCTCCGGCGATTGATTCTCGAATGCCTCAGCAACAGCGAGAGCAACCTCGATAGCGATATCGGCTGCGGTAATCAGCAATACGTCATCACCGCCGATCAGGACGATTTCGAAAGGGGCCACTCCGTTCCGTGGCTGGCCATATTGTCTTAGAGCTGCATACGTCTGTTCTTTCGTCAAGTTCCAAAGCCCTTGGGAAAACTCCCGATAGGCTTCTTTCGTGGGTGGTTTGTCCAACAGGTTGCCAATGTGGTTGCCGTCCAAAGCGATAAACCCGATGTAGTCCGTTTGTGAAGAGGTAGCACCAATGCTGCCCAGGTCATCGGGTTGAGTGTCTTTCGTCCAGATCGTAGGGTCGGCCCACTCCGCAAACTCGTCAAAGAAGCCCCTACGGCTTTCGGCACCTAGCTCACGCTTTCTGTGGCAGGCTCGGCATAACCAGTCACCGGTTCCATCAGTGGCTTGCAGTGCCGTTGGGTGTTGCCCGCACGAAGTGCACAGACGCAAATAGGGTTCCACGGGCAGGGTGGATAATTCAGCCTTAGCCGCCTTGGCCCGACGCAATTCCCTGCCCACCAGAGCCATCCAGGTACCGAACCTTTCTGGGCCCATATCTACCTCGATACAGGCCCCGGTAATCGATGCCGTGACCGTTTCGGCGCGAAAGTCGCGCTCGACTTCGGCAATCAGTTTTTGAGCTTCTTGTTTCGTCGGCACAAGCACCGCCGCGCCGCCGCCAGCCGAATAGACAACATTCTCCCGGCCGTACCGTCCTTCTAGGTACTTTTTCCGTTGAGCATCAAGGTCCGCGATCAAGGCGCTGCCACCCCGAATCTCTCTCAGGCGGTTTGTGGCAAGTAAGTACTGCTTGATTCGGTCGGTGTCAAAACAGACCAACCACTGCTGCGTCTCATTCATGTGCGGACACCTCCGCTCAACAGCCTTGGCGTCACCGTCTCCAGCCTAACCTCCGCTCTGTTCATTCCAATCCCTCCTTCCTTGTCGTCAACCTCACGTCCCTGTCCGGGTATCCTGCCTTGCCCCAACAGGAAACTCCCCTCCCTCTCCCCACACGGCCAGGGAGAGAGAGGGGGCGGGGGGACCAGGGGGTCCCACTCGACCAGGGCACGCCGCCCACCCGTACGGTCGAGCGCGAGGGCAAGGGCAGACCCCCTTTCCCCCAATCATAGCCGAAACTCCCCCGCCCGGCCATAGCGATGCTTCTACAAAATCCTGGAGTTTTTTCCAGTGTTTTTCCCCTCCTTTCGTGCTATCATAGCTCCGGGCCGAAGAAATGCCGGAACTTGTCCCGGAGAAAGTGGTAGGTCAGCCGCGTGGACTCGGGGATGCCCCAGGCGTTGCGGCACTCGCCCAGGATGACGGTCTTGTGCAGATCGACGGCCTTGACCGTGACCGAAAGGAGTTCCGCCACTTCTTGAGGGTTGTGCCCGGCAGCAAAGGCGCGCAATACTTCGCGTTGCCGGGAGGTCAGCCGGTCTACCACTTGCTGGCAGCGGGTTCGTTCGGTGGCGTCCAACCACTCGATCTGCGCTGCGATCGCCTGCCACGGGGTGACGCCGGTTAACAGGCGCAAAGTGGGAAAGTAGGCACCCCAGGGCACCAGCGGTACCTGGATCAACCGCACCCCATCTTCCGGCCGGGCGTGCATGATGGCGCCATCGCGGGCCCGCTCCAGAAACTCGGTGGGGGTATAGAGGTGCCACAGGCGGTCATGGTGGTCAAAATGGAGCATGGCGGCGCTCATCGTCAGGAGAGCCAGCAGGCGCCGTCCCCCGGCAATGCAGACCTCCAGACGTTGATTCTGGTTTTTCAGATCGGCGATAAGGCGGTACATGGTGCTCCAGGCAGCATGGGCGGCCGCTTCGTCGGTAATATCCTCCACTCGGTCCTCGCCCGACCGGACCGGGAAGAACTGCCAGCGCAGTCCCGGGTAGCGGCCTCCCTGAAACTCCTCGGTCAGCCGGGCCAGCGATTGCCCGGTCTGATGCGAGCGGGCGTGAGCTGCCAGATGGACGACAATCACCTCTCGGATGGCGGCACCTCGCTGCAACAAATCATCCAGGCAAAAGGTTACGACCTGGGGCTGCCCACCCAGCGTGGCGATCATCACCGAGCCAGATTGGGACATTCAGGCCTCTCCTGAATCCTGGTATGATGGAGGTAGAGATGGAACAGTTTCCCGCAGTCCTTGTCGGCGGTCCGCCGCACAGTGGCAAGTCGGTCCTGACCTATAGTCTGAGCCAGGCGCTCCGCCAACGCGGGGTCGAACACTATGTGCTGCGGGCGGCGCCGGATGGGGAGGGGGATTGGGCGAACGAGGCGGACCATGAACTCGTGCGCACCCTGCGCTTCAAGGGGGAATTTGACGCGGCCTTTGTCCAATCGGTATGTCAGAGCATTACGCAACGGCATTTGCCACTGTTGGTGGATGCCGGGGGTCGTCCTACCCCTGCCCAGGAGCGGATTCTGGAATGTGGCACGCACGCCATCCTCCTGGCCCCGGATGAGGCGAGCCGGGCTCACTGGCGGTCCTTGGCCACCCGTTATGGTCTGTCGATCGTGGCGGAGCTGACCAGCGACCTGCATGGTTCGGGTCGGGTTGACGAGCACAAGCCGGTGGTGCGGGGAGTGATTTCGGGACTGGAGCGAGGTCAGACGGCAACTGGTCCGGCGTTTGAGGCGCTGGTGCAGCGGCTGGCGACTCTGATGGCGTGGGATGCGGAGGAGCTGTACCGCCGGCACGAATCCCGCTGTCCGGTCGAGACGGTCATCCATCTGGGCCGGCTGGCCCGCACCCTGGGCCTCGGCCTGGAGGGTCAGCAAGTCCGATGGGAGCCTGATCATCTGCCAATGGTCCTTGACTATCTGCCTGAAGCGACGCCGCTGGCCCTGTACGGTCGGGGGCCGAACTGGCTCTACGCGGCGGTTGCTCTATTGGCCGCACCCGCTGCCCTGGTCCAGTTTGATCCTCGATTGGGGTGGGTCCAGGCAGTTTCGCTGCGGGTGCACAAGCCCGAGTCCGCCGGTCCTCTCTCGATCAATGCACATTCTATCGGAAATTGTCTTCTTTTGCAAATCTCGTCGCCGGTGATTCTGGACTACAGTCAGATTGAGACCCTGTGTGTCCCGCCCCTGCCACCGGGTTGGGGAGTGGTGTTGAGCGGCAAGCTTCCCCTCTGGCTGTACACCAGCCTGGCGCTGACCTACCGCGCCGCGCCGTGGGTGGGCGTCTATCAGCCTCAACTGAAGCGGGCGGTGGTGGTCTATTCGGCGGTTAGTGGCCGCACCGTGGGCGAGACGATCCCGATCTGCCTCTTCTGAGCTGTTCGGTGGGCAGGCTCCGCACCCAAAGCCATGGGAGAAAATTCTCGAAATCCATGACGCGTAGAAAAATAGAACCCGTCAGCCCGATTGCTGGATTCAAAAGATGGAATCGGCGATCAGGATCGCTGCCGTAAGGATCAAACACAATAGCGTGATCCCAATAGCGATCACCAGCACTGGCGAGCCCCGACTCCTGGGACGTTCTCGCGCCGGCTGGATTATGGTGGGGAGGCATAGCTCGTCCCAGGTTGGGGGGGAAGGCGCGAACATCGGTGGCGGAGCGGCGGTCTCGGCGGTCAGTCCCTGGCCTGACAGCTCAAAGGAGAGCATATCGGGCTTCTTTGGCTCCTCTAGTTCCCGCACGGGGGGACGTCTCAATGGAGGAGCCTTGTCCTCAAGTACCTCCACCCAGATGGAGGGCGAAGGCGGACTTTTCTCCGGTCGGGCGGCTGGCTCGGGTGGCTCGATCCCGGCCAACCGCTGCAGTTCAGCGGGAGTGAATGACTGATGCAGAAGATGGGCCCGGTCCGGAAGTCCGATCTTGTGATACGACCAGTGATTGCCGTTCAGCCATAACTCGTCGCCCAGCCATACCAGCACCGAACCGCAGTTCCTGCATTCGTACTGAATCAAGAGCCGTCCCTCCTTCCGCTCCACCTGGCGGACCGGGCTCTCGCGCACCTTGCAGATCGGACACACTGGAAGGTCAAGAGTGGACATGGTTATTTCCCCGCTATGCTCTTTTGGTACGACTCAGCGGAGGGGTTCAGGGCAGCGCCGCATTGAGGGCACTGCAGTGCCGTGACCTGGGGTCCGTTTTGAGAGGACATCCTTCCCTCCTTCTCATTATTTTCCATTATACCGCGATGCGCCTTCGAGGTCAAACCGTTCCCTTGAGAATCGGCTGCGATTGCACTCGCCCCTGAAGAGCCTTCGGCTGGCCATCCCCACCAGGGGATGCGTGGCCGCCGTACTCTGGACATTCTTTGTACATCGTCGTACCCCGCCAGGCCAGGCTACCCCATGGTACAGTTCCCATTCGAGGGAATGGCGAGAATGGAAAACCTCTGCCAATCCATTAGGCCGATTAAAAGAGGCTGATAACGAATTGTTACGGCATGAATATTTGCATTATGAACTGAAACATGGTATAATACAATTGTTCCCATTGATTCATCCGTTTGACGCCAGGAGGCGATGGGTCCGAATATGCTTACGTATGCAGAGATCGTGCACAAGCGCCGGGGAAAGCTGTTTGTGGGACGCCATGATGAGCGTGAGGCTTTCTGCCGCGATTTCGGCCAGGAAACACCCAACCATTTGATCTTTGTCATTTATGGACCGGCTGGTGTGGGCAAGAGCACCCTCCTCGCCGAGTTCCAGGCCATGGCCAGGGCGAAGGGAGGTCTGTCAGCGCTCGTCAACCAGGCAGAAGAGAAAGCCGACGAAGAGGAAACGATCCTGCATGTGATGGCGAGCCTGGCCCGGCAGTTCGAGAAGGCTGGCGCTCCGCTGCGGTCCTTTGACGACCATTGGAAGAGATATCAACTCTGTCGGCAACAGATCGAAGAAGACCCGAATGCGCCCCACGGTGCCTTTGAACGATGGGGACACAAGGAATCCAGGCTGACATGGGTCAGGAACCGCCTCACGCCAGTGAGCGAGGCGTTGTCAGGGTTGCTCTATGATATGACTGCCGAGGCGGATGTGGCGGTGGAACAACTCTCACCGTGGGCTGCCTATCTGGCGGGCAAGTTCACGACCCGAGGCGAACTGGCCCTGATCCGATATCCGGTGGAGGTGTTAACCCCCCTGTTTCGTCAGGGAGTAAACGAACGGGCTGAGGGACAACCGGTGCTATTGTGTTTCGATGACTGGGAGCGATTGGGTCCTCGTGTAGGAGAGTGGTTGAGAGGGCTTCTGGATCAAGAAGGGCTCAGCGCTCGGGTGTGGATCGCTATCGCTGGTCTTGGACCATTGGGGCCTGAATGGGAACGGTTCGAGCCGGTGACCGTGTCTTTTGAGCTCAAACCGTTTGATGCACAAGAAGTGAAGGATTATCTGCAGCACCAGGGAGTGGCTGAGAAGTTTCAGATAGAACCGTTCTGGACCCTCAGCAGGGGGATGCCGATTTGGGTCAGCATGCTGGCGATGATCGAGGGAGGGAGCACAATGGAATTGGCCAACCATCCTCTTGACAGTTTTCTGAAATGCGTAGATGACCGGCGCAAGCGAGAAACCATTATTGCCTGTGCGGCTGCGCGCCGCCTGGACCGGGGCGTGCTGGCGGCGATCGCCGGCGAGAAGGAGATGGACTCGCTGTTCGATTGGCTGGTCGAGATGCCATTTGTCCACTCACAACGGGAGGCTCTGGAGTATCACCCGATCGTGCGCAGTCAAATGAACCGGCATATGCAAGGCCGGTCCGGCAAGGAATATCGGCTATTGCACAACCGGCTCGAGGCCTATTACCGCAGCCTGCTGGCCGGGAAGGGGGAACGACCCCAGTGGGGCGATGAGGGCTGGCGGCGAGACATGTTGGAAGCGCTCTATCATGGGTTGATGGCTGGCAGTGCCGAAGCGGTGCGGGAGGGGTTGGACCTTTTCCTGTTGTCATTGCGCCGCTATTACCCGTTGGCTGGAGAGATTGCCCGGGTCTGGCAACAGGTCGCCGAGGAACAGGAGACGGCCAAGGAGGTCCGTCGATGGGCGGAACCGTTGAGCACGGCCTGGGCCGCCATCCAAAGCCGTTCGTGGGCGGGGGTGTTGCCTCTGTGCGATCTCTTGAAGGGGAGGAGAGATCTGTCGCTCACGGCCCGGTGTAACGCGTTGCTCGTTGGCGGGATTGCGTTCCACCGGTTAGGTCAGTACGAGTCGGCACTCCAGGAGTTTAGCCAGGCGATTACCCTTGATCCCCAACTCACCACGGCATAT
Source organism: Chloroflexota bacterium (assembly GCA_018606645.1). Lineage (GTDB taxonomy): Bacteria > Chloroflexota > Anaerolineae > JAAYZQ01 > JAAYZQ01 > TumbabinsA96. Next base: position 234,136 of record JAGVRI010000006.1, on the reverse strand, counting down.
TTCCAACGAGGTCTTACCTATTTGCGGCTGCAGCAATACGAGGCAGCCATCGCTGACCTGAGCCAGGTGATCGAGCTCAGTCCCAGGTTCACGGCAGCGTATCATCAGCGAGGGATTGCCTACGCCTGGCTCCAGCAGTATGAGTCGGCCCTGGAGGACCTGGAGCGAACGATCGAGCTGAACCCTCAGGAGCCCACGGCCTATTACCACCGAGGGTTGGTGCTGGCGCGGTTAGAGGATTTTGGGCGGGCCATCGAGGATTTTGGACGGGCGGTGGAGATCTGGAAACAGATCATCGAACTGGATCCGAAGGAGACGACGGCCTACCACCATCGCGGGCTAGCCTATTATGATCTGACCGACTACCGACGGGCCATCGAGGATTTTGACCATGCCCTGGAGCTCAATCCAATGCATATCCAGGTCTATCACCATCGGGGCAATGCCTACCATCGCCTTCAGGAATATGCCAGAGCGATCCAGGACTATGACCAGGTCCTGCGACGCAATCCGGATGACGCCGTGGCCTATAACAATCGGGGTCTGGCGTATGCCGCTCTGGGGGAATATGCCCAGGCGATCCAGGACTATGATAGGGCAGTGGCCCTGGACCCAGAGTTTGCGGTGGCGTTCTACAATCGCGGCCTGGTCTATGCTCAGTCTCGGGAATACTGGCAGGCCATTCAGGACTATGACCGGGCATTGACGATCGATCCCGAATTCGCTGCTGCCTTTTATCAGCGTGGCCTGGCCTACGCCCAATTGCAGGAGCCGCGCCGGGCCATCCAGGATTACAACCGGGCCTTGGAGTTCGACGACCGTTTCGCGGCAGCGTATCATAACCGGGGCTTGGCCTATTACGACCTGGGGGAATACCATCGGGCCATTGAAGACCTGGACCGCGCCATCGAACTGGACCCATTGGACGCGGTGGCCTACAACAATCGGGGGTTGGCCCACGCAGCCCTAGGACAAAATGCCCAGGCCATCGAGGACTATGATCGGGCCACGGAACTCGATCCCTATCTGGCACCGGCTTTTTTCAACCGAGGTCTGGCCTATGCCGAGCTTCAGGAGTACCGGCTGGCCATCCAAAACTTTGATCGGGCGTTGGAACTGGACCGGGGGCTGGTGGCGGCCTACCATCACCGGGGACTCGCCTACTGCCGTCTCCACGAGTATCGACGGGCCATCCGAGACCTCGACCGGGTCCTCGAGTTGAGCACTGAGGATGCGGTGGCTTTTCACAACCGGGGTCTAGCCTATGCCAGTCTGGGGGAGTACGAACGGGCCATCCAGGATTACGACCAGGCTCTTGCCCTCTCTCCCCATATGGCGGCCGCCTTCTACAACCGGGGGTTGGCCTATGCGGAGCTTGAAGAGTATGAACAGGCCATTCAGGATTACGATCGGGCTCTCACCTTCGATCCGGAAGACATATCGGCTGTGTATCATCGGGGGCTCGCCTATGCCGGGTTGCGCGACTATGCACGGGCGATCCAGGATTATGACCGGGTGTTGGCCTTTGACGACAAGTTTGCACCCGCTTATCATTACCGTGGGATCGCCCGCGCCCAGCTCCAGGACTACCAGGGAGCGCTTGAGGATTACCATCGTGCTCTGGAACTGGACCCCGGCAATGGGGCCATCTACCGCAGCCGGGGGATTGCCTATCATGCACTGCATCAGTATGAGCGGGCGATTGAAGATCTGACCCAGGCTCTTGTCCTCAACCCCCGCGACGCAGTCGCCTACAATAACCGGGGTCTGGTCTATACCAAGCTTCGGGACCTTACCCTGGCCATCCAGGATTTCAGCCGGGCAATTGAGCTGGCGCCGGACCTGGCCGCAGCCTTTTACAACCGGGGTCTAGCGTACGCCCAGTTGGGAGAATATGAGAAGGCGTTGGCCGACTATGATCAGGCCCTGGGCCTGGACCCGGAGTTAGCGGTGGCCTATCACAGCCGGGGGTTGGCTTACATTGAGCTGCAGCAGTTTGAGCAGGCCATTGATGATTTTGATCGGGCGCTGGAATTAACGCCCGACCTGGCTCCCGTCTTCTATAGTCGAGGCACGGCCTACTATCGGTTGAAGGACTACCAACGGGCGATGGAAGACTTTGAGCGAGCGGCAACCTTGGATCCCCAATTCGCCACGGCTCATTACTATGCCGCCTGCGCCAAAGCGTTAATGGGACAGGCCGAGGGAGCGTGGTCTTCCCTGGTTCAGGCCATCCGCCTCGACGACAGCTACCGACAGGTGGCCCGGCGCGATTCGGATCTCAAGAGTATCCAGCACGAGAACCGCTTCAAAATGCTGGTTGCCGGAAGAAAATAAGAACTATCCCGGGCTATACTGGGGCGACAGGATGCCCGCCTCTGCGTGCCCCCCTTTTTCTCGCCTCAGGATGGGGAAGCCGAGACGAGCAAGCCGCTGCAGCGGGTTTTTGACGGTTCGGACATCTCAGGGTATAATTGAATAGAAGCGGTGTTTCTGCGCCGGATCCCCGTATCTGAAAGGGGTGTAGATGGGAGAGTCGATCGCGGTTGAGGTCCGGAGTGTGACCAAGCGCTTTCCTGGACCTGGGTCGCGGCCTGGCAGCGAGGTGGTCGCCGTGGACAATGTGACCCTCCAGATTCTTGACGGCGAGTTCTTTTCCCTGTTGGGTCCTAGCGGCTGTGGCAAGACGACGACGCTGCGCATGATCGCCGGCTTTGAGCATCCTACTTCGGGCGAAATCTATATCCATGGCAAGCCGATGGGGCTGACTCCTCCCTATCAACGGAACACGAACATGGTGTTCCAGAATTATGCCCTTTTTCCCCACATGACCGTTGCCCGGAATGTGGCCTTTGGCCTGGAAATGCGCAAGGTGCCCAAAGAGGAGATCGAGCGTCGGGTCCAGGAGGCGCTGGCCATGGTGCGACTGGACGGTTTTGGCTCTCGTCGCCCCAACCAGTTATCGGGTGGACAGCAGCAACGGATCGCGCTGGCGCGGGCCCTGGTCAACCGGCCAGAGGTGCTGCTTCTGGATGAACCGTTGGGTGCCCTGGACCTGAAGCTACGCAAAGAGATGCAGCTCGAGCTTAAGACGTTGCAGCGGGAGGTAGGCATCACCTTTATCTATGTAACCCACGATCAGGAAGAGGCGCTGACCATGTCGGACCGCATTGCGGTGATGCATCAGGGTCGCATCCTGCAGGTGGGCACTCCGACCGAGATTTACGAACGGCCGAGTTGTCGGTTTGTAGCCGATTTTATCGGAGAGACCAACTTTCTGGAGGGTACCGTTCAGGAGCAGGAAGAGAGTCGGGTCACAGTCCTGGTGGATGGCCTCTTGCCGGTGATTGCGGAGACAGATCACAGGCTGCCTCGCGGCGCCCGCGTCTCCGTGGCCGTCAGACCGGAAAAGATCCGCCTGGTGCCTGAACCGGTTCCCGGTGAGCACAATACCTTCGAGGGTCGGGTGGAACAGGTGGTCTATGTGGGTACGGCGACCCTGTTTCGGGTGCGGCTGTCGCCGAATGTCTCGCTGGCCATCCGTGAGCAGAATATCATCTCTACCCCCGATTCGCGGGCTTACTCCTGGGGAGTCGGGGGGCAGGTCCACGTCGCCTGGCTGTACGACGCGGGACGGGTGTTGACGGACTGAGTAAGCAGAATCCAAAGGGATCACAAGCGGCCGATGATCTCTGAACAGGTTGCCAGGAAAACGAGTCTGTGGGAACTACTTCGGCGCCGACCGGGACTCCAGGCGTTGGTGTTGCTGCTGCCTAGCCTGTTCTGGTTGATCGTCTTTTTTGCATTCCCACTGTTGATCGTCCTCGTCTACAGTTTCCTCCGGCGCGGTCCCTACGGCCAGATCGTCTGGGACTTTAACCTGGAGAACTATGGTCGTTTCCTGGACCCGCTCTATCTCAAGATCTTTCTTCGGTCGTTCAAGATCGCGACCCTGACCACTGTTTTCTGTTTCCTGTTTGGTTATCCGATGGCCTACTGGATGGCAACTCGTCCTCGGCGCTGGCGCAATGCCTTGCTGTTGTTGCTGATGATCCCCTTCTGGACCAATTTCCTGGTGCGTACCTATGCCTGGATCCTCATCCTGCGCGATACCGGATTGATCAACAATGTGCTGATGAGCGTAGGACTGATTCGTCAGCCCTTGCCTCTGTTTGGGAACGATTTTGCCATTATCGTCGGGTTGGTGTATGGCTGGTTCCCGGATATGGTATTGCCGTGCTATGCGGCGATCGAACGATTGGATTTTTCGCTGGTGGAGGCGGCTCAGGATCTGTATGCAAATGAACTTCGGGCCTTTGCCCGGATCATCTTTCCGCTCAGCTTGCCGGGGGTGATAGCCGGCTCGATCCTAGTATTCATCCCGTCGCTGGGCGCGTATGTGACGCCGGATCTGCTGGGTGGCGCCAAGTCGGTGATGATCGGGAATATCATTCAGAACCAGTTCCTGACCGTGCGTGATTATCCCTTTGGCTCGGCCATTTCGTTCGCCTTGATGACGCTTATGCTGATCGCGGCACTGGTCTACTTTCGGGTGGGAGGGCGGACGCTGTGAGGCAAGCAGCAAGAGACCGGAGGCAGCGATGAGCGCGCGGGCAGCGGGGGCACCATCGCTTCAGGGGGTAGCCCGATGTGGCAGCCGGCTGGGGCGGATCATGCGGCTGATGTTCACGGCCAATGGTCTGATGAGTTATCTGTTCCTCTACGCTCCGATTCTGGTTCTGGTGATCTTTTCCTTCAATGCCTCCCGCTTTGTGACCGACTGGGCCGGTTTTAGTCTGCGCTGGTATGCCAAGCTATTTGATGACGCGGCGATGATGGCTGCCCTGAAGAACAGCCTGATTGTCGCTTTTGCGTCAACCCTGGTGTCGACCCTGTTCGGGACAATGACCGCCCTGGCCATGGAGCGATACGAGTTTTTCGGCAAGTTGGGCCTTGACGCCCTGTTATACCTGCCGATCATCATCCCCGAGATCTCGATGGCAGTGATGTTACTCCTGTTTTTTATTCTGGCGCGCATCCCCCTGGGGATCACGACCATCATCATTTCCCACATCGCCTTCAATATCTCGTTTGTCACCGTGGTAGTTCGCGCCCGGTTAGCCGGGATGGACCGTCAGTTGGAAGAGGCAGCCCAAGACCTGTATGCGAATGAACTCAAGACCTTCTGGCGTGTGACCTTGCCGCTGATGATGCCCGGCATTTTGGCCGGAGCGCTGATGGCCTTTACCCTTTCGCTAGACGATTTTGTGATCACCTTTTTCACTGCCGGCGTAGGATCTACGACTCTACCCCTTCGGATTTACTCGATGGTCAAGCTGGGCATTACGCCCGAGATCAATGCCGTCTCGACGGTGCTGATTGCGGCTTCGATGACCTTGGTGTTGTTCTCACTGCTGCTGCAGCGGGAACGGCGGACGGAGAAGGTTCGGAACATCTGATAAAGGAGGGAAAGATGAAACGGGTAGCGTACGGGGTGGTAATCCTGGCCCTGTTGGCCCTGATGATAAGCTGTGCCCCAAAAGGGGGGGGCAAACAGCAACTGGCCCAAGAACTGCATGTGTACAACTGGTCCGAGTATATTGACCCTGAAATCTATGCCGATTTTGAGAAGGAATTCGGAGTCAAGGTGATCGAGGATACCTTTGCCAGCAACGAGGATCTGCTGGCCAAGCTCCAGGCCGGAGCCTCCGGATATGATCTGATCGTGCCCTCCGATTATATGGTAGCGATCATGATCGAGCTCAAGCTACTGGCCGAACTCAATTACGACAACATCCCGAACTTTCAGAACATCTGGGACAAATTCAGGGATCCTCCATACGACCCGGGCAACAAATACTCGGTGCCGTATCAATGGGGGACAACCGGAATCGGCTATAACCTGGATATGTTTGAGGAACCGCCGGATAGTTGGGCCTACCTCTTTGATCCGGCGTATGCCAGTGCATTTGCGGGCAAAATGAGCATGTTGAACGATAGCCGCGAAACGATCGGGGCAGCGCTCAAATACCTGGGCTATTCGCTGAATAGCACCGATGAACGGCAGTTGGAAGAAGCGAAACATTTGCTTATCCAGCAGAAACAGTGGGTCAAGACCTACGACAGCGAGGGGTTTGAAGACCTGCTGGCTGCCGGTGAGACGGTGATTGCCCATGGCTGGAGCGGCGATTTCTTCCAGGCGGCGGTGGAAGCCCCGCAGATCTGGTATGTCATTCCCCGCGAAGGCGCGACCATCTGGGCAGACAACCTGTGCATCCCCAAGACGGCGCCCAGCCAGTATACGGCCGAAGTGTTCATCAACTACTTGTTGCGGCCAGAAGTGGGGGCCAAGGTAAGTAACTACACCTGGTATGCCAGTCCGAACAAGGCGGCGGAGAAGTATATCAATGCCGAGATCCTGGAGGACCCGGCAATCTATCCACCGGCAGAGGTCATGGACAAGCTGGAGTTCATCCGCGACGTGGGAGAGGCGACGCCGGTGTACGACCGCATCTGGACGGAGATCAAGACCGAGTAGTGGATCGAGATGCCTTTGAACGGCTCGTTGATGAAGCCATGGTTGGCTTGCCAGACGAGATCCTTCGCTGGCTGGACAATGTTGCCATCATTGTCGCCGATTGGCCTACCAAGGAGCAACTCGCCCAGGCGGGTCTGGGGCCTGGCGAATTGCTCTTTGGGCTATATGTAGGGGTGCCGAAGGTCCAGCGCGGGGTGACCTTTGGGGAGATGCTCCCCGACAAGATCGTGATCTTTCAGGGACCGATCGAGCAGGTCTGTCGGACCCCGGCTCAGGTGCGGGAGTGTGTGCGCCGAACAGTGTGGCACGAGGTGGGCCATCACTTTGGTCTGGACGAGGGCCAGTTGAGGGAGGCGGGCGTGTGATCGATTCCAGCAGGTATCACGGATTGTAGATTTCGGGTTGGGAGGAAACAAGTGGAGCAGGCGATGTGGATCAACGGCGAGTGGGTGTCTGGCTGTTCGGGGAGGGTAATTGAGGTGCTGAACCCGTACACCGAAGAGGTGATCGGCACGGTGCCGGCGGGTACAGCGATTGAAGTGGATCGGGCGGTACAGGCCGCCCAGGTTGCCTTTACCATGTGGCGCTGGGTGCCAGGCGTTCAGCGGGCTGAGTATTTGCATGAGGTGGCGCGCAAACTCCGCGAGAAGGAGATGGCGTTGGCCAGGCAGCTTACGTTGGAAGGGGGCAAGCCATTCATCGAAAACAGGGACGAGGTTGGCTGGACGGCTGCCTGTTTTGACTATTACGCAGAGATCGGACGCCACAGTCGGGGACGGGTGATCCCGAGCATCGAGAGCAGCCAGTTGAGCCTGGTGCTCAAGGAACCATACGGCGTGGTAGGCTGCATTGTGCCCTGGAACTATCCGTTGTTGCTCATGGCCTGGAAGGTCGCGCCGGCTCTGGCAGCGGGCAACACCATAGTGCTCAAGCCCTCTTCGGTGACGCCTTTGACCAGCCTGATGCTGGCCGAGGCGCTTGATCATCTGCCACCCGGTGTGGTCAATATTGTCACCGGGGCAGGCGAAGAAGTGGGGAATGCGCTGGTAACCCACCCCCAGGTTCCGGTGATTGCCTTCACCGGCAGCACGGCAGCAGGACAGCAGATCGCCCGGCTGGCAGCGCCGATGATGAAAAAGCTTCACCTCGAACTGGGCGGCAAGGATGCGTTCATCGTGGCCGAGGATGCCGATCTGGACGTGGCGGTGCCGGGAGTGGCCTGGGCCGCGCTCCTGAACAACGGCCAGGTATGCACGAGCACCGAACGGATCTATGTCCACCGCAGTCTGATGGACGAGTTCACCACTTCCATCGCCGAGTATGTGCAGGGGCTGATCCTGGGCGATCCGCTGGAACCGGCCACCGATCTGGGACCTCTGGCGCGGGAGGAATATCGGGCCAAGGTGGAGCGCCAGGTGCAGGATGCGGTCGAGCGTGGGGCTCGAGTGTTAACGGGCGGACGTCGCCCATCCCACCTGCCTCGCGGTTTTTTCTACGAACCGACAGTCCTGGTGGATGTGGGACGTGACATGCAGGTGATGTGCGAGGAGACCTTTGGTCCGGTGCTGCCGATTGCCGCCTTTGACACTTTTGACGAGGCCATTGCCCTGGCCAACGAGACCGACTATGGGTTAGGGGCTAATCTCTACACCCATAATGCCCGCTATGTGAAACGTTTCTATGAGGAGGTGCGGGCCGGCACGCTATGGATCAACGATCCGCTGACCGATAATGATGCGGGGCCTTTTGGCGGCGTGGGGATGAGCGGCGTGGGCCGTGAACTGGGCGAGGAAGGACTGGACGAGTTTCGGGTGACCAAGCACGTGCACTGGGACTTTAGCATGGAGCCCAAGCCGTGGTGGTATCCCTATGAGCGGTACTCACGGGAGCGGGAGGGCGGTTCGTAGGGGATCGTGGGCTCCGAAAAGCGGGTCAAGAGGACGGATGGTTCGACCATCCGTCCTCTCTTCATCAACTCGAACAGGTGATGGTATGGTACGGTTGACGGCAGGGCTGACCGATCGCGACCCTCATGGTTCGGGCGGTGAGGTCCATGATCACCGAGGCCCGAGTGGCCGTCTGTTGGAGCGGTGGTTCGCTGGGGCTCACGTGGCGGCAGATGGCATAATGGCCATAGGCATGGTCGCTCAAGATGGCATAGTAGGTATCCAGGGATACAGCCGCCTGGGCCGCAGCCGCAGCGAGCAGCCGTCTGGCACGGGCAGCGCGCGCGAGCGTGCTCTGCGAAGTGAGAATGCCCCGGTCGCCGGCGCGCAGTCGCATGCTCTCAAAGTGGTTGGCATGGACCAGCCAGCCCAGATCGGCGTAGAGGAAATCGATGTCGGTGGCAGTCAGTTCGAGGTCCAGGACCTCACCAGCGGCGTGACCGAGGAGAATATTGGCGGCTCCACCTCGGGGCAGGCGGTACGCTTCTCGGATCGCTTCTCCCAGATGGGCGCAATTCAGCATTTGGCGCAGAATGACATGCACGGGCACCCCCATCCCCTGATCGGCATGCTCCAGGAAATTCAGGCATACCCCCAGGCCGGCGCTGTTCATGCCGATCTTGGCGACCTGGCCCGCCTCCACGAGAGTGAGGATCTCAGGTTTGTCCGGCTGACGAATGCGAAGCACCAGCGGGTCCGATTCAACCGAGGTGTACCAGTCCCAGTTCTGCCCTAGCAGTACTTGCCCCCCTTGGGTCACGTTTGGGGAAGCGGCCAGAGCGGTGCACTCGCCCATTTTTCTCATCAATTCCGAACGACTGTTGAGGAGCAGGATCTCGACCGGATCGCAGTCGGCGCCCATGGCGATGCCTTGCATCTCCTGCCACAGGTCGGGGGCATGGGTGGCGATGATTGGCTCGAACGCGCGGGCAGCGTCCAGGGCAGCGTGCCGGCTCAAGCCGGCATGAAACTCGAGCAGGCGGAAGTAGGCCTCGATGTTGTGATGAATGGCCGACCGAGCGCTGGCGCCGTACTGGCGCCCGCGATCCCATGCATCTCCCTCGATCTCAATGAGGACCGGCTCCATTCCTCCCTCCTTTACTTCCCATCCTCGACTACCGCCGGGGTGTCGATCAGTCCGCTGGTTCGGACGGCCTGTACCGCTTCAGCCAGGATGTCGAGCGTTTGGGTGATCGCCTCCTGGTCATGGGCGGCTGACAGGAACCACGGTTCCCGGGCATCGGGGTCGGGCATCACTCCTCGGGCCACGAGTTCTTGGGCGATGGCTTCATAGAGTGCAGCATTGTGGTGGCGCACGTCGCGGAATTCCCATATCTCTTTGTCGCTGAGCAGGATGCCGAACATCGAGCCCAGGCCTTTGATTTGATGGGGGATGCCCGAATCACTCAGGATCTCGGCGATACCGGCTTGGAGTGTGCGTCCCTGGGCTTCAATGGCTCGCAGGACCTGTCCGTCCTGGAGCAGTTCCAACGTGGCGTCGGCGGCTGCCGTGGCAACCACATTGCCACAATAGGTCCCACCGTGAGAGACCCCCCGACCGATCACCTCCATAATCTCCTTCTTTCCACCAAAAGCGGCCAAGGGGAACCCGTTGGCAATGGCCTTGGCATAGCAGGCCAGATCGGCCTGGACCCCAAAGAGCTGCTGGGCACCGCCGGGCGCCACGCGAAAGCCAGTCTTGACCTCATCAAAGATCAGGACAATACCATATTCGTCGCATTTTTGACGGAGGAACTCCAGCCAGCCTGGTTTAGGGCCGATGCTAAAGCTATTGCCCAGGATAGGCTCGACAATGATAGCTGCGACCTGGTAGCCCTCCCGCTTGAGGGCGGTTTCCAACAACTCAAAGTCGTTGAAGGGCAGGGTCAGGACCAGGTCGCGGATGGCGGAGGGGATCCCGGAGCTCTGCTGGTACTTGATCGGGTTGCGCCGTGAGCCCAATGCGGCCGGGTTGGACGAAGCGGTGGACCAGAGCATGTAATCGTACATGCCATGATATTGTCCTTCGAACTTGATGATCTTTTCCCGGCCGGTATAGGCCCGCGCGACGCGCAGGGCGTGCATCGTTGCCTCGGCTCCTGAATTGGCCAACCGCACCATTTCCACTCCGGGACACATGGCGGTGATCCGTTCGGCCACCCGGACTTCCAGTTCGGTAAGGGCAGCAAAACTGGTGCCGTGCCGGATCGCCTGAGCCACCCGCTCACATACGAGCGGATGACCGTGCCCCAGGATCACCGGCCCAAAGCCAAGACGGTAATCGATGTATCGGTTGCCATCCGCGTCCCAGACGTAGCAGCCTTCACCCCGCACGATCACCGGGTTGGCGGTGGGACCCCAATAGCGAAAGTTGGAGGCCACGCCCAGGGGCATCACTTTGGCAGCGCGGTCTCGCAGTTCTTGATTCTTGATGTTCGGTTTGGACATGATGTTTCTCCTTCGAGCAGGCCGGCCCTGGGATTGGTGCACCAGGACCGTAAGAGAAAACCAGCGATCGATCAGACCAGGTCCAAGGCTATCAATCGTTCCTCAGTTGGGATGCCATCCGGCGTCCAGCCCCGGGCGCGGTAGTATTCTTCTAATAGAAGGTCGAGATCGGGCAACACGCCGGCGGCCCCGCCAGTGGGACGGGGTTCGGTCAACAGCCGGCGGGGAAGCGTGTCGTCAGCGCGGGTGATACCCAGCCGAAGGTTGATGAGTCGCTTGAGGTTAAACAGCCGCTCGCCCGTGGTGAGGACGTCGTTCAAAGTCCAATTCCAGCCAAGAGCCGCATTCACCAGATCGGCGATGTGTCCGGGACCGACCTTGGCTCTGCCCAGAAACTTGCAGAGGCCCAGTGGGTTGTACACGGCCATATAGTTCTGAAAATCAACCGCTACCTGGCCTTTCCCGCGGCTATCATGGTCATCCCAATCGTCCCGTTCGTACCAGCCTGCGAAGCGGATGCCATAGCCCAGCCAGTAGGAAAGGGCCTCTAGGTGGCAGGCGCCTCGGGCCGAGGTGGCATAGTTCGCAGCCATACTGACAAAGGCGCGGGGATCGTGGTATGGGACCTCCATGCCTTTGACATGGACGGCGAACGCTTCGGCTTCCGGTCCGAGGCGTGCCGCTGCCGCACGCACTCCGTCAGCCAGCAAGTCGCCAATCCCTTCTCGACGGGCGATGGCATGGATGGCTTGAATCATCGCTTCGGCGTTGCCCCAAGTGAGTTCGAGGCCTCCCGTCTCTTTGGGCGAGATCAACCCGCGCTCATAGGCCTCCATGGCAAAGGCAAGGACCGACGATGTGCTGATAGTGTCCAATCCATAGCGGTTGCACAGGTCATTCATATAGGCGATGGCGTTAAGGTCATCGCATAGGCAGTTGGCCCCAAACCCGGCCAATGTCTCATATTCGGGGCCGTGGCCGTACACACCGGCATAGGGGCCTTCTTCGACACGGACGATCTTGCCACAGCCGATGGGGCAAGCGAAGCAATGAGTATGTCGGACGAATATGGTCTCGGCAATCCGTTGACCGGAGATGCGCGCTGCTTCCTCTTGCCAACTGCCCAGCGTCCAGTTTTTTATAGGCAGGTCGCCGGTGCGTTCGGTGGCGGGCACGCCACCGGCTGTCCCCAGTTGGGACAAGGCGACTGCGTTCTCTTTGATGAACTGGTTGATATCCTTGACAAAGGCTTGAAAAGCCTTCAGGTCGGGATATTGGGGCTTTTCGTCGCCGTGCACGACGATGGCCTTCAGGTTCTTCGAACCCAGCACGGCTCCCATCCCACCCCGGCCGGCGGTGCGGGCGTGGCCTTGGCCTCCCTGCATCACATTGGCCAGAGGCACCTGCCTTTCTCCGGCAGGGCCGATGCAGGCGATCTGGGCCTTGCCGTCGGTCTCGGCACGGAGTTGCTCAAAGGTGTCGAAATGATCCCGTCCCCACAAGTGCGCCGCCGATCGGATTTCAACCTGGCCATTGTGGAGCCAGAGGTAGACCGGTTCGGGAGCTCGACCGGTCACGATCAATCCATCAAACCCGGCAAAACGCAATTCTGCTCCCCAATGTCCGCCCATATTCGCTTCGTTCCATAGACCGGTGAGCGGAGACCGCCCGCACCAGGAGCTACGACAGCCAGTGGGAGCGAATGAACCGGTCAAAACGCCGTTAAACGCGAGCAAGGGATTGGATGGATGCAAGGGGTGCAGGGCCGGGTCCATCTCTTGATAGAACAGTTTTGCCGCCAAACCACTACCGAGAAGATAACGACGTACATCGGTGTCTTCAACGGCTTCGATCTGGTACGAACCGGAGGTTAGATCAATCCGAACCAACTTGCCGGCATAGACGAATGGCATGACATCCCTCCTATAATGCGAAAGTAGCATAACGTATTATACTCCAAAAGCGAACGTTTGTCTAACTTGGCGGGTGCCACTCCGCCTAAAGGCTCCACTCCCTTTGTCGCGAGAGTCGAGGCTTGAGCCGGCTAGCTTGCTCTGCCTGAAGGCTCTACTCCCTCTGTCAGGGGAGTTGAGGCCTCCGCCAGATTGATGGCACAGGTTGGTTGGCCGACATCGTCTTTTTGTGGTATTATGAAATCGGATTTCCTTGCGTGCTCTGGCTTCTGGAAGAGCACCAAGGCACGACAAGTTCGGATCTCGCTGCAACTTGGGAGGAACGATGCAACCATTGGAGGGTCTTCGGGTGGTCGATCTGACCCGGGCGCTGGCCGGACCGTACTGCACGATGATGTTGGGCGATTTAGGAGCGGATGTCATCAAGGTAGAACATCCCGACCGAGGCGATGAGAGCCGGGGTTGGGGACCCCCTTTTGTCGGTAGGCCCTATGGCCCCTACCCGGGAGAGTCGGCTTATTTTCTGTCGGTCAACCGAAACAAGAGAAGCCTCACGGTGAATCTCAAGACTCCGGACGGGCAAGAGATCGTGAGGCAATTGGCCGCAGTGTCCGATGTCCTGGTGGAGAACTTTCGCCCCGGCACCCTGGATGGGATAGGGTTGGGGTACGATTCGCTACAGATGGTGAATTCACGGCTGATCTATTGTTCGATCAGCGGCTATGGGCACACCGGCCCATGCGCACACCAGCCGGGCTATGATGTCATTCTCCAGGGCGAAGGCGGGCTGATGGGGATCACCGGGCCGGAGGAGGGGCCGCCCAGCCGGGTGGGGATTCCTATTGTTGACATAACAACTGGCATGTTTGCGGCAACGGCTATCCTGGCGGCCCTTCGTGCCCGGGATGTCCTGGGAAATGGGCAATTCATTGATCTTTCGCTGCTCGACGCGGAAGTGGCCCTGTTGACCAACGTGGCCTCAAACTATCTGGTTGGGGGGGAAGGGCACCGGCGCCTGGGAAATGCCCATCCCAACATCGCTCCATACGAGGCGTTCCCCGCCCGCGATCGCTGGTTTGTATTGGCGGCGGGAAATGAGCATCAGTGGGCCACCCTGTGCACCGTCCTGGAGCGGCCAGATCTCAAGGACGATCCGCGCTTTCTCTGTAACGAGCTGCGGGTGACCCACCGCAAGGCGTTGTACGACATCCTGAGTCAGATCTTCCAGAGCCGCGATGCAGAAGAATGGCTTGCGGAATTTCGAAAGGCGGGGTTGCCCTGTGGACCGATCAATTCGATCCCGGATGTGTTTGCTCATCCCCAGGTGGGGCCACGGGAACTGATATTGGAGGCAGAGCACCCAACAGCCGGGCGAGTGCGGTTCCCGGGCTTCCCCTACAAATTCTCGCAGACCAGGGCAGCCGTGCGACGTCCTCCGCCCCTGTTGGGGCAGCATACGGAAGAGATCTTGAGAGACCTGCTTGGCTACTCCAGTCAGGAGATCTCGGCGCTCAGGGAACAGAAGGCGATCTAAATCAGCGATCGGCTCTTTGCCGAAACCTCATTGCCGGCCTGATGGTAATGCGGCCATCCCTACCACCGATCCCGATGGACCCGGGAGGGGTTGTATTGGGTGCGCGGTTCCTTCCTCTCAGCCGGGTGGCCGATCGACAGCACGCTCAAGACGCCGATGTGAGAAGGGATGCCGAGCACGTCGCGGATTGCCTGTTCGCGTTCAGGCCGTCCATGACAGCCCAGCCACACACCGCCGAGCCCCAGCGCCGCAGCGGCGATCAGGATGTTCTCGGTCGCGGCTGAACAATCCTGAACCCACCAATCGGAGATGCCTGGGTCCCCACACACGGCGATGGCCACCGCTGCATGGGCGAGCATCTTGCCAAAGGGATGGCTCTCGGCTAATTCCTGGAGCAGCTTGCGGTCGGTGACGACCACAAAGTGCCACGGCTGCCGGTTGGAGGCCGACGGCGCGGCCATCCCTGCTTCCAGAAGGCTCTGGATGTCAGCCTCGCTCACTGGTTGGTCCGTGTAGGCGCGAATGCTGCGCCGCGAGAAGATAATGTGTAGTCTAGGATCCACGTTTGCCCTCCTGATTGGTTTCTATCTGGGCGCTTCTGATCAAGCGCTCACGTGCATGGTGTTGAACTCTTCGATTCGACTGAACTGAACCCGGGTGGGACGGATGAAAGGGCGGACGCAGCGGATCCGGGCCCAGGCCTGGTCAGGCGGCAAGCCGCTATAGACCAGATATGCAGCGACCAGAGTGGGCGCCCGACCTACCCCGGACCCGCAATGAACGTAGACGCTGCCACCTCGTTCGATTTCTTGAGCGATGAACGCAACCCCGGATTCGAGCTGTTGGAGTGTGGGGGCCTGGTCATCATCGGTAGGCAGGTGCAGGTAACGATCGGGAGCCACACGGGCTGCTAGATCATCAAACTCGGCGCGCAAGTTCACCACGGCGGTCACACCCCAGGAGCGGAGCTTGGTCCACCCCCGGCCCCGGTGTTGACCTCCCACATACAATTGCGGGGAGAGTTGGCTTACACAGCGGATGGGCGCGCCGGTAATGATGCGGACGGCATGATCGGCGGCCCACCACCCGGTCGTCCGCAAGCCTTGATGGACGATTCGCTGCCAGAGAATGGATGCGGCTCGAACGATCTTGGCAAGCATGTTTCTCGCGCTCGGCTGGAAATTGTATCATGAAACTGCAGTTCCGTCGAGTTTGCGAATTGGGCGCACAGATTCACCCATCCCGACTCTTGCATTTGTCAATTCGGAGCAAGTGAGGTATAATCAGCCGTGGAAAACGGGGCGTAGCGCAGTTCGGTTCAGCGCGCACGGTTCGGGTCCGTGAGGTCGGAGGTTCAAATCCTCTCGCCCCGACACGGGATTGTTTGAATTGGAGGCGCCTTCCACGGCGCCTCCGCTTTTTGGGAAGACAGACAGCGGGTCTCGTATCACCATGCTCTCTAGAGTGGGGGATTGGATTCATAAAAATAATCGGAATTGACAAATCGGCCCGAAGCGAGTAGAATACTGGTACTCTGGGTGGCAGTTATCCAGGAGTTCCAATACCCTAGGTTACCTGTTTCCCAGATGGTGACTAGTAAGAGGAAGAAAGTGATGCAGAGCACCCGTCAAGAGATTCTGGAAATCCTAAGGGAAGCCAAACAGTCCACGGTGGAAGATCTGGCGAGCAAATTGGGGTTGACCCCCATGACCATTCGCCACCATCTCAATGTGCTTCAGGCTCAAAATTTGGTGGTGGTGGCCGAGATCAAACGATCGCCGTCTGTAGGGCGCCCTCGCCTGCTTTACAGCCTGACGGAGACGGCCGAAGAATTATTCCCCCAGGGCTATGGCAAGTTGGCCAGCTATCTGGTCCGAGAGCTCAAAGAACGGATGGGGTCCAAAGAAGCCCAGGAGCTTTTCCGCCGCGTGGCCGAGCGGATGGCTCAGGAAGCACCGCCTCGGATTGAGGGCCAAACCTTTGAGGAACGACTGGACCAGATCGCCCAGTTTATGAAGGAGCAGGGCTTTATTATCCGCTGGGAGAAAACGGACGACGGATACCTCTTGACCAACGTCAACTGTCCCTACCGGCGGATTGCCCGGGAGCATGGCGAGCTGTGTATCATGGATGCCACTTTGATCCATCACCTGCTGGGAGTTGAGCCCAGACGATTGCCCCGCCCCAAGCGCGGCGAAGCGCCCTGTAATTACCTGTTGGTACCCCCTTCCCCCTGAAATCTGCCGCTCGCTCACGGTCCAACGAAATGGACTTCGGTGACCTGATTGGCGCCGGTCCCGGTACAGTGCGCCGTCGTGACGACTTCCACCACATTTGACAGCCGTTGACAATCCATGGCCGTGGGCAGGCCATCGCGCCGGCTGCATGTCTCCAACCTGACCACAGCGACCTTGAACTTGCCCACCGGAACATCGGTCAGCGATAACTCAAATTTCCCGTTAGCTTCCGAGACAGCCACCCGTCCCTGCCACACATCCGACCATACGCCCACCGCCACACCGGGATAGGGGCCGCCGTTGGCATGTTTCACCAGACCGGTCACCCCCGCGTATCCCCCACAATGGGTGTACCCGCGGACGATGCTGCCGGTGAACGGTGGCGGCGGGACTTTGGTCGGCCTGGGCGTTGGCGTGGCAGTCGGTCGGCGGGTCGGTCGGGGGGTTGGCCGGAGGGTGGCGGATGGCAAGGGGGTGTCTGTTGGCACGGGTGTTATGGTGGGTGTGTCGGTAGGAGGGGGCGTGTCGGTCGGGGGCAGGGTCGGGGTTGGCGTGGGAGTCGGGACGGGCGTATCGGAAGGCAGGGGCGTAGGGCTGGACGTGGCGCTGGCCGTAAAAGTAGGTTTCAAGGTGCGGGTGGGGGTGGGGGTAAGAGGGGCCTGGCGCCGTAATGCGATGGGCAAGAAGGAGCAGGCAACCATGGCCCCGGTCAAAATCAGGACCGACAGAGTGAGGATCCGATTACGTATTCTCATGAACTCCTCTTGCGCATCTGAAGGTAGGGAGCGGGGCACGGCCGTGCCCCGCTCATGAGCCGCCAGCGCAAGATCCCTCAGCGGAACTACGGGGTCTCCGCCGAATACCTTTTCATCACCACGGGCAGGTAGAACCGCATGACCACCAACGTCGAGAACTCGTCCTGGTCATTGCTCTCATCGCTCTGCGGAGTGGTCGTGCCGATGGCGAGTCTGTCGACGAGGAGGGTTCCTGGCGGTAGGTCCACCACCATGGTCAAGGTCAGAACAAAGGAGATCGTGATGCCTGGCTCGAGCTGGCCGATCGTCCACCGCCACCCGCCCGGCACGCCCATGCCCGGCAGCCCGCTGCTGTCGCTCCCGTAGATTGTTCCTGTGGGGAAGCTGTCGGTGAGGTATACCTGTGCTGCCGGAGCGGGGCCCTCGTTGCCGTAACTCAGGACGTAGGTCAGCGGATCACCGGCTGCTATGCGTTCCGGCCCGTCCTTTGTCACCCAGACGTCAGCCGTCTGCACCAAGGTTGTCACCAATGCGCTGTTGTTGATTGGCTCGCGGTCTGTCGTGGCTGCGCCAATTTGGGCGGTATTCGTCAGAATCCGGGATGGGTCGGCCAGGCTCGGGTCCACCCGCGCGGTCACGGTGATGGCGCCCCCTTCGCCATACCCCAGGTAGCCCACCAGCCACCGGTAGCGGTCCAGCGCGGTGATAGGCCGGCCGGAGGTTGTCTTGTAGGTAAAGCTGGCCTCGATCAGCTCGACCGGAAGCGGATCGGTGATCACAACGTTTTCGGCGCGGGGTGTTGTGTTGTTGCTAAAGAAAAGGGTGTAGGTCAGCCAGTCGCCGGGGACGAGAGGAGCGGGCGGTGCAACGTTCTTACTGAGGCCCAGGTCCGGTTCGGGCCTGGGCGAGACGGCAACGGCCCATTCCACCTCGGTGTACCACAGTTCTGGGTCAGGTGGTGGGGGACCGGGCACGACCTTGTCTGGCCCAGGGCCGTTCAGCCACTCGAAATTCGGCACCGCCTTGGCTGCCGGATACTCCACCAATCGCCATCGCCCGCCAGGGCTAACACCTGGCGCGGCATGGTAGATATCGTGGGAGAGCATCCGCGCATCGTTATGGAGCAGGTCGGGCAACATGCCTGGATGGGGTGGGTGCTCGGTGCCTGGCGGCCAGACCCGGCCCAGGGCCGGCCACCCGTTCTCCGCCTGGTCGAAAAAGGGATCGGCCAGTCCCACCAGGCCACTGTTGGGGTCTACTCCGGCCACGGTCACATAATGGCCACCGTAGCGCCGCCACACGCCTGACTCCCAACGCCAGAAGCCCAGGAGCAGCACCACGTCCTCGCAACGGCTGACCTCATCCACCACCCATTCCCACTCCGGCCGGGCCACCTGGGTCACGATATAGTCCTGGTCCAGGTTGTGATCGGCAATATACTGCACTACGCCGTTCACCAACTGGGTGATCACCGTGCCCGGTGCGATCTGGCCGGTGCCCATATGGGCAGCCAGATCGTCAACGAACTCCATGCTCGGTATGGGCAGGTTGCTCTCGACGTTGGACGGATGATGGTCGTCCCAACCCACTGGGTTATACGTGGTGAGCAACGGGTAATGGTCATTCAGCACGACCGGTGGCTGTGGTTCTGGTTCGAACTTGCTGTCGAACCACCATAGCGAATTGGCCACCGCTACCGGACCGCAAAAGGACCAGGTGTGCAACTCGGGGTCCTGCCAGCCATTCTGCTTCTGACTGAAATCGGGCAGGCAACTGGGGGCATAGTCCTCCCAGCCGCCCGGTTTCCAGACAAACGGAGAGACGGTGAGGGCGAATTCGACTTCGGTGAAGATCGGTCCGCCCTGCCACTCACCACTGGGCACACCGGGCAGCGGATAGGGGTTGACGCCTGTAAAGTTCTGCAGCCATAAGGTGCTGGGCGGGTACCCCAATCCCCACAGGCCGCCCGGGCTGGGGCTGGTGGGGATGATGGCATAGAAATCGTGCGATATATTGCCGGCATCGTTGTGCACATCGGGTGGATGGCCCATTGGGTGAGGGATGAGGATTCCATTACCAATCCGTCCAGGGAAGGGAGGCATGCCGCCCTCAGCGTTGTCGGCGAATGGATCGCTCAGAGCGATCACCTGATTCGGCAGGTCGATCCCGGCCACGGTAACATAATGCCCGCCGATGCGTTGCCAGAGACCCGAGGGCAGCAATTCCCAAAAGCCGAGCAATAGGATGACATCCTCGCTGTGCAGCAGTTCCTCAGCAACCCATTCCAGGGACGGACGCACTGCCAGGGTCACCAGATAGTCATCATAGAGACCGTGGTCGTATAGGTAGTGTTGCAGACCGGTATGCATGTTGGTGATCAGGGTACCGGTCGACGGGCTGGTATGAAAGTACCCGGCCAGGTTCTCAACTAAGGCCGCGACGTTGGCCGGATCGTGGTCGTCGACAAAGACCGGCGACTGGACGAGCGGGTAGCCGTCGTGGACGGTGGGCGGCGGGACCGGTGCAGGTTCAAACTTGCTATCAAACCACCACAGCGAGTTAGCAGCCGCTACCGGACCGCAATACGTCCATTGCTGTCCGTTCCCCCAGTTATCCTGCTTCTGATCAAAATCGGGGACGCCGTTGGGGGCATAATCGGTCCATCCACCCGCCTTAAAGTACCACGAACTCCAGTTTTCAGCGGATGCGACCTCGCCCCACGTGGAGGGATTAAGCCAGTAGGCGCCGGGCGGCCAATAGTAGTCCACCGGCCACCTCAACGTCCACACGTTGGCCAGGGCGAGGCCGATCGTCTTGGCTGCGCCTGGACTGAGAGTCAGCTTGTCGAACTCCACACTGAATTCAGCCTGCCAGCCACCGGGACGGCTGCTGGCTGCGCCGGTCCAGTCTATCGGTGGCCCAGCCGCGCTCCAACCGCTTCCGGTGCCCTGGTTCTCAAATGCCTGACCATCCCTGCGGGTGATCAGGCGATAGTCGTCAGGCTGGGGAAGGGCAGCCTTGTCGTTGTTGGTATCCAGGAAAACCTGGACAGCGGGTCCCGATTGAGGGGTCGGAAAGGGCGTAATGTCGGGCAGGTCGAAGGCGACATACAGGTTCAGGGTATCATGGCGCAGGTACGCGACGACCTCTCCACCGAAGCCGGCGAAGCGTATGATCTGGGCTCCCGCGTACTCACCCGGGGCGATAACCCCATCGGCCGTTGGCGTCTGACCGTACCACACATCCAGCGGGTCAAGGGCGGAAGCCTGACCAGAAGCCGGCCAGCCGACTAACACGCTCAACGTGCCAACCAGCGCCAGGGTAACGGCGATCAGCGCCAATCGCGCGCCCCACGTGGGGATAGTACCTGGAGAGCTCATCGGACCATCCTCCTTTCTCTTGCTGAGACCCAGGTCCGTCGGGGCTTGAATCGGATCGTAGCTTTGCGGATCCAGCCGTTCATTGCTGGATAGTGACAGTTCAATTATAGCATAGCTCTGGTCCGATGTCTAGAGTGAGTTTGTTCGTCCTTTGAGCTTTTTGCCTCTTGGATTTTCCGGCCCGGACGCTTGACGCGTAGTCCTCCGGGTTGGCGATCTGGACAGCTTTCATGAATCACTGGTCGCGTTTTTCAAAAACCTGCGAATATGATATACTGATCAAGATCTCAGTTGGCAGCAAAGCGGAGAAGGGCATGGATGAGCTGATCGGCAAGACCGTGGGCGCCTACACTATCGTCGAAAAGATCGGTGAGGGCGGAATGGCGGTTGTTTACAAGGGGTACCAGGAATCGCTCAATCGCTATGTGGCCATCAAGATATTGCGCGAGGAACTGGCTCACGACGCGGAGTTCATCAATCGCTTCCGCCGCGAGGCGCTGGCCATTGCCAATCTGAACCATCCCAACATCCTGCATGTCTATGACGCCGGTGTGGCCTACGGCCATTATTATCTGGTCATGGACTATGCAGAGGGAGGATCGCTTCAGGATCTGCTGCGCCGTGGTCCGTGCGATATTGGCTGGACGATTTCGATCGTAAGCCAACTGGCCGATGCCCTGGATCATGCTCATCAGCGGGGGCTGGTCCATCGTGACGTCAAGCCCAGCAATGTGTTGTTAACGCGCGATGGGCATCCGCTGCTCACCGATTTCGGCATTGCCAAAGTGCTGTACGAATCGGCTTCACTGACACGTACTGGAGCTACCCTCGGCACACCAGATTATATGGCCCCCGAACAGATCCAGGGGCAGCCGGTGGATGGCCGGACCGACATCTACGCCCTGGGGGTTATGCTCTATGAGATGCTGGCTGGCTGGACCCCGTTCCGGGCCAGCACGCCAGTCGCTACCCTCTATCGCCAGGTGAACGAACCACCGCCGCCGCTGCGTCAGGCCAACATCTCCGTACCGCCCTGGCTGGAGGCGGTGGTGGAGAGGGCCCTGGCGAAGCAACCCGCCGCCCGCTACCAGCGAGCCAGCGAGCTGGCGCAAGACCTGCGCCGCCAGGCGGTCAGTGCCGCCCCGAGCTATCTGCCGTCCAGTGCCCAAATCGTACCACCGCCGGTTCCCTCGATACCAACCGTGGCCACCAGCCGCTCTACGGCCCGTCGCCGCAGCCCGGTGCTTGTTGGGCTTGCGGTACTCGCCGTGTTGCTCCTGGCTGCGGTAGTGGTGGCTGGCTATGCGCTGCTCCGCGAGGGAGGTCTGGGCTGGCCGGCGGCATCGCCCACGCTGGTGGTGATCGTCATCCCACCGCAGCCAACCGAGCCTTCATCGCCCACCCAGGCGGTGGAGCCGACTCTTCCCCAGGTCGCTCCCTCATCACCTACCGCCACTCGCCCTGCCCCGCCTCCTACCCTTCGTCCAACCACGCAGCCGACTACCGCGCCCACCTCTCCACCGCCGACGGCCGTCCCTACTCAAGCCACGACTCGCGCCCCGACGGCGGTCAGTGAGCCAGGTCTGATCACCGGCTTTGAGGAGTTTGGCACCTGGAAACGGGGGGACCAACCCAACGGCACTTTGAGCCAATCCCGAGACCAGGTGCACCGAGGCAACTACTCGGGCCGTCTGGATTATGATTTTCCTACCTCAGGGAACGACTTTGTCGTCTTTCAGCAGGCACATGCCATTGCCGGTCGGCCAACGGCGATCAGCGCCTGGGTGTATGGCGACGGCGGAGGCCACTTTTTCAACGTCTGGATCAAAGATGCGGGGGGCCAGGTGTGGCAGGTGCCTCTCGGCACCGTGAGCCACTCCGGTTGGAGTCAGATGGTCGGGAAGCTCGATCCGACCCAGCCCTGGCCGTTTGCCCACATCAGCGGGCCGGACAACGGGGTCATTGACTATCCAATCAGCTTTGTAGGTGTAGTTCTGGATGACCGGCCCGATCCATTTAGCGGCAGGGGCACAGTCTATCTGGACGATCTCCGCGCTGAGAGCGGGGAAGCTTCCAATCCATCGCCACAGGCTCAGGCCAACTCACCTACTAGGGCGCCAGCGGTTGACCTCGAGCTTTTCGGCAGCATCGCTTTCGGCGCCGACGGAGCTCTTTGTGGTGGCTGCGGCGACGGGCCAGCGACTGGCCACATCAATGCCGGCGGCCTGACCCAGCTCTTTACCCTGCCGGCTCCGCTGACAGGTAGCTGGACTGATGAACGGATTTCCTGGGGGCCACAGGCTTTCGCTCTCAGGGAATGATCTTGAGGACCATTCTCCGGTGAGGAACTCAACGCAGAAGGAGGTATATGAGCAACAACGGACCGCTCAAGATCCTGTTCATGGCGGCAGAAGTTGTCCCTTTTGCCAAGACCGGTGGCTTGGCGGATGTCGCTAACGCCCTACCTAAGGCTATCCGTGCCCTTGGCCATGATATCCGCGTGGCTATGCCCCGCTATGGCCGGATCAAGCCAGAACAGTTCGATCTGCAAGAAGTGCTTCCTACCTTTGAGGTGCCGATTTCTCACACGACCGAACCCACCCGGCTTCTCCAGGCGACGATCCCGCCCGACATTCCGGTCTATATGGTGGACAACGCCAAGTACTTTGACCGGGAGGGGATCTATATGTACGCCGATGACGCCGACCGGTTCATTTTCTATTGTCGGGCCACCCTGGAGGCTCTCAAGCGATTGGAGTGGCAGCCTGACATTATCCACTGCCACGACTGGCATACGGCCATCGTGCCCAACTGGCTTCGGACGATCTATCAGGATGATCCCTTTTTCGCCTCGGTGGCTACGGTGTATACCATTCACAACCTGGCTTACCAGGGTATCTTTGGTTATCGGGTCCTGGAGATCGCCGGTCTCGAAGAGTGGGGCTTCCAGTACCATCCCGAAATGGCCGATTTGAATGAAGTGGTGGACCTCATGGGGCGGGGGATTTACTGGGCGGATGTGGTGAGCACGGTGAGTGAGACCTATGCCCGGGAGATCCTGACCCCGGAGTATGGTGAGCGGCTGGACCCCCTGTTGCGCGATCGGCGCGATCGCCTATTCGGCATCTTGAACGGCATTGACTATGAGACGTTCAACCCGGCGACCGATCCCCATATTGCTGCACAATATGACTCACTGACGCTGGAGCGACGGGTAGACAACAAGCTGGCTCTTCAGCGCGAGGCGAATTTGCCCGAGGAGCCGAACGTGCCGCTTCTGGGGATCATCTCCCGCCTGACCGACTCGAAAGGTCTGGATATCCTGAGTGCAGCCATAGACCACATCCTCGACCTGGGGGTGCAATTTGTGCTAATGGGGACCGGGGACCAGCATTACCATGAACTGTTCAGCCGGATGGTCCAACAGTATCCCCGCCAGATGGCGGTCTTTTTGACCTTCAATACGCCTCTCTCCCACCGTTTCTTTGCCGGCTGTGATATATTCCTCATGCCCAGCCGGGTGGAACCCTGTGGCACCAACCAATTGATCGCCATGCATTACGGGAGTGTCCCGGTGGTGCGGGCGACGGGCGGCCTGGCCGATACGGTTCAGGACTATGATCCCCGGACTGATCAGGGCAATGGCTTTGTCTTTCGACCGTATGACCGATGGGCGCTTTTCGCGGCGATCGTCCGGGCCATCGAGACCCTTAGGCACCAGGAGGTGTGGCGACAGATCCAGGTGCGGGGTATGCACGCCGACTTTTCCTGGAACCGGTCGGCGACCAAGTATATCGAACTCTATCGGCGGGCCCTGGCCAGCCGCATCCCCCGGCCAGGGCTGGAGAAATATCAGGTGCGGGCATGATCCCCAACACGGCGGGACGGAGGATCAGCCGTCTGGATGACTTGGTGGCTGCCCTCCCGACCGATGATCGCCTCCGTTTTGAGCGCATCTTTCACCTTCAGGTGACGTCCGGGCAGACCGTACCGCCAGAGACGATGTCCTCCTGGCTGGTGGATCAGTTCGGCTCGGTGGACTCGGTTCGTGCACAACGCATCATCCGGGTGACTAACCTCGTTACCCTGGAGGGAACGCTCTTTAACGAACTGCGGGCACTGCGCCCCATTGAGGCTCCGCCGGCCTCGGAAGAGCTGGAAGCCAGGATCAGCCATCGCGAGACCTGTGCATTCTGTCATCCTTTCGAGCAGACCCCGGCAGACCCGATGGGCCGGATCCGGGGAAAGATGGTGACCACCGCCTCGAATGTGGCCAAGTATGACGGCTGGCACGCGGTCCTGATCGCGGACGAGCATTATCCGTTGTCACTCACGGCTGAGTTGGTCGCCGATTATCTTGATGTGGCTCAGCAGTGGGCAGCGGCGGTGCACCAGATCGATCCGGAGGCCCGCTACCCATTCTTTCTATGGAACTGCTTGTGGCGGAGTGGAGCGTCCATCATCCATGGTCACGCGCAGATAGCGATGACCCGCGGCCTCCATTACGCCAGGGTGGAAAGTTGGCGGCAGGCCGCGATGCGCTACCGGTCTCGACATGGCTCAGACTACTTTGCAGACCTGATCGTCGTGCATCGCTCCCTGGGCCTGGCGATGGACGTCGGTACAGCCACGATCCTACCGTCGCTGACGCCCTTTAAGGAGAAGGAAACGCTTATCGTAGCACCAGTCTTGAACCATGACCTGAAGCGGGCCCTGTATCATGTGCTGCAAACCTTGATCGAACGGTTGGGGGTGCAGAGTTTCAACCTGGCTCTGTATCAGCCCCCGCTGGGGGATACTCCGGAGGAATGGACTGGCTTTCCCTATGTATTCCGTGTTCTGGATCGAGGGCCTCTGACGCTCCCTACCTCGGACGTGGGAGCGATGGAATTCTTTGCCCAGAGCGTGGTCGCCACCGACCCGTTTCGTGTGGCCGATGCCCTTCGGGCTGAACTGCTTTCTACAAATGAGACCTGACCTACTGTCAACCTTCGGCGATCCGTTGCAGTCCTTCCCGGTTCAGGATCGTGATCCGCTTCCGACCGATGTCAATCAGCCCCTCGGCTTTGAAAGTATTGAGAGCCTGCGTGGTCGTTTCCCGGTAAGTGCCGATCTGCTCGGCCAGGTCCTGGTGAGTCAACCCGGTGATCGAATCGCTGCCCATTTCGTCGGCCAGTTGGAGCAACAACGAAGCCAGACGGGCCGGGATACTTTTGAAAGCGATCTCTTCCAGGCGTTCTTCTACCTCCCGCAGCCGGGCTCCAAGGTTCTCGAAGATGCGCAGCGCGACCCTGGGTTTGGTCATCAGCAACCGTTCTACATCCTCGCGACTCATCACATACAACACGCAGTCTTCGATCGCTTCGGCAAAGGTGTTGTGCATCCCCTGGCCGATCAGCGCCATTTCTCCGAAAATAGTCCCGGGACCTACCGTGCCAATGACCAGCTTCTTGCCGTCGGGTGAGATGCGGTAGAGTTGGACCCGTCCTTCCTTCAGTAAGAAGAGCACCTCACCGGTATCCTCCGGCATGTAAAGGATCTTGCCACGGCGACACGTGGTGACGGTCGTGGCCCGATCGATCTCTTGCATTTCCGTTTCGGTCAGGTCCTGAAAGATGTCCACCATTTGGAGATAACCGATCTTATCCGGACGTTCTGGTCGCACGGTTTCCTCCTTCTGTTTCCCCGATGGACGGTTTCAGGCCAGGCAAGAGATTTTCCACAGCATCAGCGCCGCAGTGCCTGATTCCTGGCCCGTCAGCCACAGGAGCAACGCCAGGACGAGGGCGATCACGACGATGACCAGGATGACACGCAACCAACTGATGGGCGCCTGGCCGCTCACTTCACCGGTTTGGCCGTTGACTACAAAATGATAGACCTTGTTTCGATAGCGATAGGAAGCGATCCACGCCGGAAAGAGCACGTGCTTGAATGTCATTCTGGAGAAGGCGGTATCCACCCGCAGGTTGCGGTAGGTGTCGCCCGGAATCTGGGCAGCACAGGCTCGTTCGATCCGCTGCCTCATGACCTGCTGGCCTATCGTCCATGCTTCAGGGAGGTCCACGGTGTAGGCCTCAGCGCTCCAACCGGCCAGGAACTCGGGTCGGTACGGTGTGAGGGCCTTCAGATCAAAGGAGGCGAGGCGGTTGATCATCGCTGGTTCCAGACTCCGGCTGGCCGGCACCAGCACATCATCCAGGAAAAGCTGCAGGTGGCCCGACGCCGGTTGCCAGCGGATCTTGCGGACCTCACGGGAACGTTGTACGCGCTGTCCCTTTTCGTCGGTGGTCCAGTAGGTTTCCGTCTCGGTATAGTAGTACCCCGCCTCTGCTTCCCACCACGAGGAGGTGAAGGCATCGAAGGTCCAGAAGGGCAGGTAGACGCCGTGCATCTTGGCCTGAATCTCGCGGGCAATCTTTTTCAGTGCGGTTGGCCGGAAGAATCCGCGCCCCAGCCATTGACGGAAGAGCGCCGCTGCTTTGGATTGGTCCACCTGGAACGGCACTAGCGATTCCGGCCGGATGACCCGAGCCACCTGTTCCTGGGGTACGACCTGGTTGGAACCACAGAACGGGCATTCGGTGGATACCACATGGGCATCCACGGTGTGGACAGCACCGCAACTCTGGCACCGGATCGACCGCTGATCGCCGCCATAGCCAGTTTCGTGAGGCAGAGATGCTGCCTCTTTCAAAGCGGCTTCCAAATCGTGCTCGCGGATCGCTTCGGCCGTGGTCGGCACCGGCACGGTATGGCCACAGTGGGGGCACGAAAGGGCACCCTGGGCTGCATCGAAACTCATCTGCGACCCACACGATGGACAGGGGAATTTCTGAGCCGTTTCCGGCGCACGGTCCACGGACATGGGCTTCTCCTTGGCTAGTTTGGGTGCGACATATCTATTATAAGCCAACCGGGTTAGAAGGGCAAAAAGGCCGGTTTACGATTTCTGATCGCTCTCGACCAGCGCGTTGTCAAGGTGCCAGCCGTTTGTACCGTTGTCCTACGATCTGTTGACCGGCCGGGCTCAAAGCAAAATCCAGGAACTGCTGAACGGAAGCGGAGGGAGGATCGGCGGTGACCAACCACCACTCATGGCTGAGGGGGTAGCGGCCCTGTTCGATCGCCTCGGGGGTGGGCCATTCCCCTTCAATCCTCAGCATCTTGACCGCCGGCGAGGCATACCCGACCGACACGTAGCCGATCGCTCCCCAGTGCCCGGCCACATATTCGACCACTGCCTGGCTGGAAGGTGCGACAATGGCTGCCGGGGTGACCCGTTCCCCCTCCATGACCAGCGCCTCGAACGCGGCGCGGGTGCCCGATCCCTCCTCGCGGCTGACTGGTTGAACCTCCCCCAAACCAGGCTGGCTTCCTATCGCGGCCCACTCGACCACGCGACCGGCAAAGAGATCGCGCAATTGCAGAAAGCCCAGCTCGTCCACGGGATTGTCCGGATGAACGATCACTGCGATCCCGTCGCGGGCAATGGCCGTCGTCCGCCAGCCCTCCGCCTCCGGTAACAACCAGGAAGCCATGGCGATGTCGGCCTTGCCACTGCGCAGGGCGCGGAGGCCATAGCCAGTGCCCAGACCGGTCACTTCCAGGTGAACAGTCGGGGCCGTCTCATGGAAAGCTGTCGCCAGTTCGGTCACGAGCGGCGCCATGGCCGTGGAGCCGACGATCTGGAGATAGACCGGTTGGGGTGTCGCAATCGGCTCGCCACAGGCCGACAATAGCAGGAGACAGATCCATCCCAGGTGGAAGCACAGCCAGAGCGGTGACCTACTCACTGCATCCTGCCTGCTGCCTTGGTTCAGCGCGCAAAGGAGACCACCAGGCACAGCCCACCGACTATAGCGCAGTAGATGGCAAAGGGATACAACTTGCCCCGCTGCAAATAGCGCAGAAGGAACCAGATGCAAAAGTAGCCGCTGAGCGCCGCGCTCAGGAATCCGACGAGCAGGGTGAGCGCCTGTTCTGCCGCTGCCGGTTCCGAAAGGAGGTTCATCAACTGAAAGAAACCGGCGCCGAGAATAATCGGCGTGGATAGCAGGAAGCTGAACCGGGCCGCAGAGGCCCGCGGCAGGCCGCGCAGCAGGCCCACGGCCATGGTGGCTCCCGAGCGAGAAATGCCAGGCAGAATGGCCAGCGCCTGCCCGCAGCCAATGGCCAGCGCATCCCACCAGCGCATTGACCCGATCTCCTGTCGTGACCGCCCCCGCCACTCGCTGAAGGTCAGTATTGCGGCTGTGCCCAGCAAGAAGAGACTCACCCACGTCGGCTGGCCGAATAGCGACTCGAAAAAGTCTTCTCCCAGATAGCCAAGGACCGCTGCCGGGAGGGTGCCCAGAATCAGCATCCACATCAGACGGGCCTGAGATTCGTGTTTCTCAGGGCGGATCAGACTGCGCAGCCAGGCAGTGATCAGGATCCACCAGTCCCGTCCGAAATAGATCAAAACAGCTACCAGCGTCCCCCAATGGACCAGCGTATCGAACACCAACCCCGGGGAGGTCCAGCCTAACAGCCATGGCACCAATACGAGGTGCCCAGAACTGGAGACCGGCACAAACTCTGTGGCTCCCTGGACCAAACCTAGTACGATCGCCTGCCAGATGTTCATGATCTCCCTGCTCGTGACATGCCCGATGGGGTGGCGCGGCGGGCACCCCGTTTCTCCCGATTGGCGGCGCGCACCTCGTGGGGGATGATCGGGTAACGGGCAAGGAATTGCTCCTTGAATGACAGAAAGCGGTCCTGGGCGATGGCCTCACGGATATCTTGCATCAAGGCAATCATAAAGTGGACGTTGTGGATGGTCGCCAGCCGATAGGCCAGCAACTCCTCCGCCTTGAAGAGATGGCGCAGGTAGGCGCGGGAAAAATGACGGCAGCAGTAGCAGCGGCATCCTTCCTCAACGGGGGCTGGGTCTCGCTCAAAGCGGGCATTCCGGATGTTGATCCGGCCTTGCCGGGTCAATAACGCCGCGTTGCGGGCCAGTCGGGTGGGAAGCACACAGTCAAAGAGATCGATCCCTCGCGCCACACTTTCCAGGATGTCCTCCGGCGCACCCACTCCCATCAAGTAGCGGGGCTTGTTGGCCGGGAGAAGAGGGACGGTGATCCCCAGCATAGCCTGCATTTCCTCCTTAGTTTCGCCGACGCTCAACCCGCCAATGGCATAGCCGGGGAAATCGAGTCCGACCAGGAACTCGGCGCTTTGTTGCCGCAGGTCGGGGAAGATGCCACCCTGAACGATGCCAAACAGAGCCTGGTCTGGCCGGCGGTGGGCGTTGCGACATGCCTCGGCCCAGGCATGAGTGCGGGCCAGCGCCTGCTCGTTGTACGCCCGGTCGTGGGGTTCGGCGCACTCGTCCAGGCACATGATCAGATCGGCGCCCAGAAGCTCCTGGATGCGCATCACCTTTTCTGGAGTGAAGACGTGGAGTGAACCGTCCAGGTGGGAACGGAAGGCCACCCCCTCGTCGGTCACGGTGCGATTGGCTGCCAGACTGAAGACCTGAAAGCCGCCAGAATCGGTCAGGATCGGTCCCTCCCAGCCCATGAAACGGTGTAGCCCGCCCATCTCGGCAATTACCTCGGCCCCAGGCCGCAGATAGAGATGATAGGTGTTGGCCAGGATCAGCTCTACCCCCAGTTCGCGAAGGTCGCGGGGATCGAGCGCCTTGACCGTGGCCTGGGTGCCGACCGGGGCGAAGGCTGGGGTGGCGATTTCACCATGAGGAGTGATGAGGCGCCCCAGTCGCGCCTGGCTATCGCGATCGGTGCGCAGCACGGAGAAGGCCATCGGCATTGTCAGAGCCATGGGCCGATTATACCCGGAAACGCCATGGACGGCAAACCAGGGTGGGTGTGCTTTGAAATCGGGTGACAGAGGTCGAGTCCAGAGCTTTCTGTTTTTCATTTGACACCTGCCTCCACGTGTGGTATCCTGTTCCCGGCTTGACATCCCCGTTTCTGCGATCCACCAGGAGCCAGGATGAAAGGAGCGCCCCTGTGGACCAGCACTATGAGAAGAATGTGACCACCGGCCAGGTGACCCAGTACTATCTTTTCAACGGTCGGCGGGTGGCCATGCGCAAGGAAGGTGTACTATCCTATCTGGTGACGGACCATCTGGGGACGACGAGCGTGGTGCTGGACGGCAGCGGGGGTCGGGTGGCGGAGAGCCGGCACTATCCCTACGGGGTGGAGCGCTGGAGCGAGGGGGCCTTGCTCACCGACTATCGGTTCACCGGGGAGCGGCTGGAGGCGGGGCTGGGGCTTAACATAGAAACAGAGTGGGGTAGCTGATCTCGAACCAACTGGAGGGATATGATGGAACCTCGTGAACGATTGCTGGCCGCCATGGATGGGGAGGAACCGGACCACGTGCCATGCGCCCTCAGTTTTTATCACCTGGACCTGAGGCATCTACCGTTGCCCAGGCGTTACCGGAAGGACCAAGGGGACATCCAGTTCATCCAGTTTCCCCTATCCCCCGAGGAAAAACGGCTCCGGCGTCTGGCCCAACCATACGAGGGAGACACCCGGTTGGGCACCTCGGCTCAGGCGACCACCTATGCCCGGTGGGGCTATCGCCCGGCCAGCCGACACCCCAACCCTCTGGCCACGGTCCGATCTTTGGAAGAGTTGCAGGCCTTTCCTTTTCCGGACCTGGGCCAGCCCTACGCTCCCGAACGGTTGACGCACCAGGTGGAGGCGCTTCATGCCCGTGGCCTGGCAGCCGGGGGCAATCTGCCTCATCTGGGCGGAGAGCTGTTTGAGGCTGCCTGGCGGCTAAGGGGTCTGGAGAACTTTTTGCTGGATCTGATCGAGCGCCCGGACTGGGTCGACTTTCTTCTGGACCGACTGGCCGATCTGGCGTGTCGTAATGCCGAAGCGCTGGCCCGCGCCGGGGTGGACGTGCTGGCGTTGGACGATGATGTGGGCATGCCCGGGACAATGGTCTTTAGCCCGACCCTCTGGCGCCGGTTCTTCAAGCCCCGCCTGGACCGGATCATCCGTTCAGCGCGGGCGATCAAACCCGATCTGCGCATCCTTTATCATAGTGACGGGTTCTACGAACCGATCGTGGGGGATTTGATGGAAATCGGCGTCCAGGCCATCCATCCCCTCCAACCCGAGTATATGGATGCGGAGCGCATTCGTCGCAAATTCGGCACTCGCCTGGCGTTATGGGGCGCGGTCGGCCGGCAGACGACCTTCAGCTTTGGCTCCCCCGAAGACATCCGCCGCGAAGTCAAATACCGGCTTCAGAGCCTGGGGCGGGCCGGCTTGATCCTCGGCCCGGCCTATGACGTGGACGAACCCGATATCCCGTGGCAGAATATTGTCGCCTTTCTGGAAGCGGTCCGGGAATATGGCTAGCTTTCCGAGAGAATCCCTATGTACCGTTCTTGCCCCGTTGCTGGATGCTCTCCAGGTGGGCGACATCTCCGGTGCTGATCCCGGCGGCATTGGCCTCGTCGGTGTCCAGGTGCAGTTCCAGCTTGAACTTCGGCGAGACGCGCACGGCCACGTCGCCAAAGATCAATTCCCGGTCACCCTCAATTCGGACCCGTACGACATCGCCATCCTGCAGGCCAAAGCGGCGGGCATCGGCCGGCGTCATGTGGATGTGGCGCTGCGCATAGATCACCCCATGCTTCAGCTCAATTTGCCCGGCCGGCCCTTCCAGGATCAGCCCCGGCGTGCCATCCAGGTCGCCCGACATCCGGATCGGCGCATTGATCCCCAGTTGGTAGCCCTCGGTCCGGGAGATCTCGACCTGGGTCATGTCTCGCGCTGGCCCCAGGATGCGCACCCGTTCCACGGCTCCTCGCGGGCCGATCAGCCGGACCTGCTCTTCCGCCGCGAACTGGCCTGGCTGGGAGAGGGGAGTTCGAGGCGTGAGCTGATAGCCTGGGCCAAAGAGCCGCTCCACATCGGCCTGGCTGAGGTGGACATGATGGGCTGACACTCCCACCGGGATCGGGATCTGGGTCGCCTGCAGGCGCTGGGTAATGATCTGCAGGTCCAGGATGCGGATTGTTTCGCGGGCGATCATCCGCGACGCGTCGGAGTGGATCACCAGCACCTTGACCTTCGAGTCGGGGTGGGAGATATCCGCCACTCCGTCCACACCGTCCTGGACCGCCCGGTTCTTGACCGCGTCAAGCAAAATGCCCAGGCCCCACAGTCCCTGACAGGCTAACGCCCGGACCCCGGCCGCGTTCTCCCCGATGCCACCGGTAAAGACCAGCACATCGAGCCCGCCCAGCACAGCATAATAGGCGCCGATATATTTGCGCAGGCGGTAGGCAAAGACTTCAGCCGCCAGTAACGCCTTGGCGTCGCCCGCGTTGGCCGCTGCTGCGATCTCGCGGGTGTCACCGGAAAGGCCCGACAGTCCCTTCAGGCCGCTCTGCCGGTTGAGGAGTTCCTCGATCTCATCCGCCGAAAGCCCCTTGCGCATCAGATGGGTCACGATGGCCGGATCGAGGTCTCCAGAACGGGTGACCATGACCAGCCCTTCGAGCGGGGTCAGGCCCATGCTGGTGTCAACCGAACGACCGTGGTCAATGGCACACACCGACGAACCCTCTCCCAGGTGGCAGGTGATGATCTTCAGCCGGGAGAAGGGCTTCTTCAGATAGGTGGCGGCCATCATGGCCACATACTGGTGAGAAGGGCCATGAAAACCGTAGCGGCGGATCCCCTCCTGATACAGGTCTTCGGGCAGGGCATAGCGGTAGGCATAGGGGGGCATGGTCTGATGAAAGGCGGTATCAAACACGGCGACGTGGGGCACATGGGGCAGCAGCTCTCGCAGCCATTCGATGCCCTGCGCGTGCATCGGGTTGTGCAACGGTGCCAGAGGAGCGAAACGTCGGATATCGCTCAACACCTGATCATCAATGATCACCGCGCTCGAATATTTGTCGCCGCCGTGTACTACCCGATGGCCGACCGCCGTGATCTCGCTCAGGTCGGACAGAACTCCAATTTCGGGATCGACCAGCCGATCCAATGCTGCCTGAAGGGCCTCCCGGTGACCGGCTCCGTGTGGTTTGCCCAACTCAAAGATGTACCGGCCTTTGGTCGTGATGTGGGTCTGGAGCGTGCCCGGTTGATCGATCCATTCCACCTGTCCCTCGACGTTGTTCGATTCGTTGCTGGTGTCAAAGAAACGGTACTTCAGGGACCCGGTGCGCAGGTTGATCACCAGGATCTTCTGGGGTTCCTCTGGGGTTAGATTCAGGCCGTACGGATCGGCTTCCTGCGCCGGAATCGGGCGGAGACGGTCCTCCCGATCTTGCTCGATCAGCCGCCCCCGCTCGGCCACCGTCCTGGCGAACCGCTGCAACGCCACAGAGTCGACCTGAACCCAGCGGTAGAAAAGGTCGCCCGGCACCAGGAGAACCCGACAAGGAGTGGTGGCGATCACGTCCACCGGAGAGGGCATCTTGGTCATCAGGGATAACGTGCCCAATTCATCCCCTTCCTTGAGTGTCTGCAGACAGCGCGGCTCCCCCTGCTGCTCCGAGGTATAGAAACCTGCTTCACCCTCCAAGATCACCCCAAAGAAGGTAAACGGCTGGCCAAAGGGCACGATGACTTCGCCGGGAGCGTAGGGAGCGATCTGCGCCTGTTCCTGGATCGCCTGGATGATCTCGGCCGGAGCCTGCTCAAAGACGGCATAACGCGCCAACAACTCTTTAGATATCATCTCTCTTTTCCCGCCTCGCCCATTTTGTGAAAGTTGTCACAGTCTGGCCCGATTATAACACAAGCCCCAATGATCGGAAAATCTGTCCTCCTCTGTGGTGTTATTCGAACCGGACTGTCACCTCAAAGCCGCGCCGGGCCAGCTCGTGCATAAAGAGACCGGCCGGCACGGCCAGTTCGACCGGCACGGCACCCTTGGGCGTCTGGTCCCGAGCCATCATCGCAGCCACGATGGCCGCATCCCAACCGGTGGTGCGTTCCATAGCCGTAAAACCAGTCTCGGCATCGAAAAAGTCCATCATTTCCACGATCACACTGGCCGGCCTCCCATCTTTTCGTCCGGCGGCCCGGATGCGCAGCGCTACCACATCGGGGTCGCCTGGAAAGGTTACCAGAGGCTCAAACAGCACGTGAAAGAGATCGCGGGGCACCACCTTCTGGTCGCCCACCTGGACCGCATCGGTGCGCCACAACCCCAGATCGTAGAAGGCGCGGAGCTGGGCATAATGGCCTGGATAGCGGATGGTCTTGTTCTGGATGGTCTTGAGCCGGCCTTCAAAGGTCCACGGCATGGTCGAGACCCCGCCGCTGGTGATGAACGCCTCCACCCGGCCGATGGGCGGCGGAAACTCGACCTCTTCCAGTTCGGTCAAGGGCGGGACCAGAGTGGGTTTCCCGTTGCGAAGCAGAACCGCCGGTTCGGCAAACTCGTTGGTCAACCCGGCGATGTGGAAGGTGGCCAGATAATGGAACGGGGGACGGGGATGCTGCGGCAGACCGCCATCCCACATGTACACCTCTTCCGGCTCATCCAGCAGACTCATGGCGTAGACCATCAACGTGGTGCCCAGGCCTGGCACCTGACCGCAATCCGGAATGATGCTGATCCCGGCCCTTTTCGCTGCTGCATCTTTACTCAACTGCTGGCGGACCACATCGGTGTTGCCCCCCAGATCGCACAGGTTCGTCCGCGCCTGAATGGCAGCCTCGGTGATCATCAGATTCAGGGAGTAGGGCACGGCGCTGACGCAGGCATCCACCTCAGCCAGCGCCTGAATCAGTAAGTGGGTATCGCGGATATCCAGCGGCCGGGGTTGCGCCTTGTCGGTGCAAAGCAACTGGTTGACCCGTTCCGCTGCCCTGTGGGCCGCTTCGGTCGAACGGTCGATGAGCAGCACCAGGTCGGCATCGCCGAATTTGATCAGGTCGTAGGCACAGGCGGTCCCCTGCCGGCCAGCTCCCAGCACAGCGTATCTGAAGCCCATGGTGTGGCCCTCCTTTCCAGACCATTGTACATCGGGTTGGCTTTTTTTGCCAGTTGTCGACGGGTGCGTCATCCACCGGTGCGCTCTTATCGCCGTGCGGCAGAGGTTGGGATGGGTCAGGCTCCGTTCTGGCGAAGGTCTCGTGCGACGGGGTGCATTTCCGAGCTTGGGGGATACAAAGGGACTCGATCCTTCAGGCGGCAGGCTATCCGGCCAAAGCCCTCACTCCCGGATAACGGGGGTCGAGCCTTCAGACGGGGCCTCGGGCGATCCGTATCGTCATGCCTTCCAAAAATCTGAGATGCTTCCATGCATGGGTAGCCGAAGGCCATTTTAGCGTTTGAGATGGTAGGGGACGTCGATGATCGCCCGCTGATAGCCATACCGGCGACGGCGGTAGAGCAATGCCGCCCTGATGAGCCACGTTGTCTGGTTGTGGAGCAGGCCATGCCACCACCTGGCGGGTACAAATTCAGGCAGCACCACGGTGGCCAGTTGACCGTCGTGATGCTGAGCGTCAACTTCATCCAAGACATCCAGCAACGGGCCGATGATTGACCGGTACGGTGATGGACGGACGATGAGGGGCACGTCGGGCCACCAGTGTTCCCATTTGCGCCGGACCTGTTCCCCGGAACCGGGTTCCAGCTCAATGTAGACGGCAGTTACATCCTGGGCAATGGAACGGGCATAATTCATCGCGTCGATCACACCGCGATGGACGCCCGAGATGGGGACCACTACACGAGGAGGAGGGAACGGCTTAAGGGAAGGTGGCAAACCGCGCATGGAGAGCTGCCGGGCGACTTCAGCATAGTGGGACCGGATGCGAAGAAAGCCAACGACCAGCAGCGAGATCAAGGCCAGGGTTATCCACGCCCCGTCTCGCAACTTGCTCACCCCAATGACCAGCACCGCCGCGCCGGTGGCCAGAGCCCCCCATCCGTTCAGGATCGCCTTGATTTGCCATCCCTGGCTGGGATACCGCCACCAATGAACCACCATACCGGTCTGGGAGAGGGTAAAGGCCAGAAACGCACCGACGGCAAACAACGGGATCAGGGCATGGCTATCGCCGTGAAACAAGACGATCAAGGCCCCGGCGGCCCCGGCCAGGAGCAGGATGCCATGCGTGTACACCAGCCGATCCCCGAGCTGAATCAGTTGGCGGGGCAAGAAGCCATCGCGGCTCAGGATGGCAGCCACACGAGGAAAATCGGAGAAACTGGTGTTAGCCGCCACGCTCAAGATCAACAGGGTGCTGGACTGGATCAGGATATAGAGTGGCCCAGTGCCCAACAGCCGTCGGCTCAGCGCAGACAGGATTGTTTCGTCGGGACCTGCTATCACCGCGAAGGCTTGCGTCAGGCCAATGCTGCCCAAAAACAGGATGCCCATGAGCAAGGCCATGACCAACAACGTCCGTCCGGCGTTCCTGGATTCCGGTGGACGGAAGGCTGGTACTCCATTGCTGATAGCCTCGATGCCGGTGAGGGCGGTGCATCCGGTGGAGAAAGCATGCAGAATCAGCAAGAGGGTGACGGGCACCTCTGGCGGAGGGGCGCTTGCCGCCAACGAACCGGGTCCGTCAATCCACAGCCGCACCAGGCCGTAGGCCAGCATCGCCAGGTAGGAACCAAGGAACAGGTAGACAGGGAACGACATCCACGTGCCGGCCTCGCGCTGGCCCCGCAAGTTCAACAGGGTGATCAGGGCCAGGATTCCCAGGGCCACGGCGACTCGATGAGGCCAAAGGACAGGAAATGCAGATGCGATCGCTTCCACCCCGGCGGTCAGACTGACTGCTGCCGTCAGCAAATAGTCAATGAGCAACGCGGCGGCGGCGATCAATCCCGGTAAGGTACCCAGATTCTCCCGTGCGACCGCGTACGACCCGGCGCCCGACGGATAGGCGTGAATGGTCTGGTAGTACGACAGGGCGACCAAGACCAATAACCCGACAATGACCAGGCCAATGGGCAGGGCCAGAGACAGACCAGCGCTGCCGGCTACGACCAGCCCCAAATAGATCTCCTGGTTGGCGTAGGCGATCGATGACAGAGCATCGGGAGAGAACGCGGCCAGGGCCCGGATTTTGTTCAGTCGTTCCTGAACCGTCTGCTGGGTTGGAAGTGGTGAACCCAGCAGCCAATGTTTGACACGGCCTAGCATCCAGGATGCCTCCTCGAAAACTCGCTCTCATTATAACCGAGATGTCCAACAGAAGCAATCACGGGCGTTGATAGGGGCCTCTAATCTGGCGCACGTAGAATTTGACAGGGGTGATATTCCAGTC
Organism: Chloroflexota bacterium; assembly: GCA_018606645.1. Lineage (GTDB taxonomy): Bacteria > Chloroflexota > Anaerolineae > JAAYZQ01 > JAAYZQ01 > TumbabinsA96. The sequence continues at coordinate 196,088 of JAGVRI010000006.1, read as the reverse complement.
TAGAATCAAAGGCAATTTCGTTTTCCGGTTAGTCATTTCGAGAGAATAGGGAATGTTGGTGGAACAGGAAAACGGCACGGTGATCCTGCGGCGAACGGCCGAATATCAGCCGCCGCGTTCATGGCGGACCTGGCTGATCGGTCGCCCGTTGCCGACGGCGGATGCGCCGCACCAGACGATCGGCAAGCTGGTGGGGTTGGCTGTCTTTGCCTCGGACGCGCTGTCATCCACGGCTTACGCTACCCAAGAAATCATGGTCATTCTGGCGGCGGTAGGCACGGCGGCTTTCGGTCTGATATTCCCGATTTCCGTTGCCATCGTTGTGCTTCTGGCCATCGTCACCTTTTCCTATCAGCAGACGATCCACGCTTACCCAGGCGGGGGTGGAGCCTACATTGTAGCGCGGGACAATTTAGGGGAGTTGCCGGCGCAGATGGCCGGGGCGGCCTTGCTTACCGACTATATCCTGACGGTCGCTGTGTCGATTTCGTCGGGTGTCGCTCAGGTTGTTTCGGCGTATCCGGAGCTCTTTCCCTATCGAGTGGCGCTGTCGGTAGGTTTGGTGTTGTTTGTGATGCTGATGAATCTGCGAGGCGTGCGCGAATCGGGGACGGTCTTTGCCGTGCCCACCTACTTCTTTGTGGTTATGATGACTGTGACCGTGGGCACGGGCCTGGTGCAAGCGGCGCTGGGGAGGCTGGGGCAGGTAGTCAACCCCCCGCCTCTGGAGGCCCTGCATACGGCGCAGGCGCTTACGGTGTTTCTGATTCTGCGCGCCTTTTCCAGTGGGACAGCCGCTCTGACCGGGGTGGAGGCGATTTCAAACGGGATTCCGGCCTTCCGTGAGCCTCGCAGCCGGAATGCCGGGATCACCCTTATCTGGATGTCCGTGATCCTGGGGTCGTTGTTCCTGAGCATCAGCTTCCTGGCCGGCCGGATCGGAGCGCTCCCTTCTGAACAGGAGACGGTCATTTCGCAGTTGGCGCGCACGGTCTATGGCGGTCGGGGGGTGCTCTATCTGGCCTCACTGTTGGCCACTACAGTGATCCTGTTTATGGCGGCCAACACTTCCTTTGCGGACTTTCCCCGTCTGAGCGCGCTTCTGGCGTTAGACGGGTTTCTGCCGCGCCAACTGGCCTATCGGGGCAGCCGTCTGGTTTACTCGCGGGGGATCATGGCTCTGGCCGGTATTGCCTGTCTGCTGATTGTTGTCTTTCGAGCGAGTGTCACCGGGTTGATCCCCTTGTACGCCATCGGGGTATTCTTGTCGTTCACCCTCTCGCAGGCAGGCATGGCCCATCGCTGGTGGAAGATCGGCCATCTGGCTCCAGACCAGGAGGTGCAGGAACGAGGTTCGGTCCTGCGCTACATGCCGCGTTGGCAACTCAGGATGGTCGTGAATGGAGTAGGCGCCTTCTGTACCGGGGTAGTGATGCTGATCTTTGCCACGACCAAGTTCCGTGATGGAGCGTGGATCGTCCTGTTGCTGATGCCGACCCTGGTCATGGCGTTCAGCGCCATTCACCGCCACTACCGAAATCTGGCTCGTGCCCTGTCATTGGAGCATTATGGCGCGCCGCCAGCCGTTACGCGCCATCGGGTGATCCTGCCGATCGGCGGGGTGCACCGCGGAACGCTGGCCGGCTTGCGGTATGCTCGTTCTCTTTCGGACGATGTGACGGCTGTGTATGTGGCGCTGGACCCGGCGGAGGCGGACCGGATCAAGAAAAAGTGGGAGATGTGGGGCGAAGGCGTGCGGCTGGTAGTCCTCGATTCGCCCTACCGTCTGCTCCTGGAGCCGCTGCTGGCATATATCGAGGAGGTCCTGAGGCAACGTCAGCCGAACGAGCTGATCACTATTGTCGTGCCGCACTTTGTGCCGCGCCGGTGGTGGCACAACCTGCTCCACACCCAGACGGCATTGATGCTGCGGATGGCGTTGCTGTTCAAGCCGGGGATCATTATTACTGATGTTCCCTATCTGGTGGAGTAAGAGGCCAGGCCACGGTGTTCGGATGGCCTTTTGACCTGAAGTATAGCTTCAGCCGTCCAGAGGATGGGCGAGCAGGGCGATGATCCTTCATGGACAATGAAATTGAGGGCCGAGATGAACTATTTAGTGGTGGGTTGTGGACGGGTGGGATCCGAACTGGCGCAGCGGTTGTATCGGCGAGGCCATCAGGTGACCGTGGTGGATCAGGAGGCGCGGGCCTTTCGGAACCTGCCCCCTGATTTTCGGGGGCGCACGATAGAGGGTCAGGTCATGCACCAGGACGTGCTGCGCCGGGCGGGGATTGAACAGGCGGATGGCCTGGCGGCGGTGACCAATTCGGATGCCCTCAACGCCGTCGTTGCGCGGGTAGCTCATGTGGTCTATGGACTGACCAATGTCGTGGTGCGCAATTACGATCCGCGGTGGCGGCCGCTGATCGAGGCGCTCGGTCTGCAAGTGGTCAGTTCGGCCAGTTGGGGGGCGCAACGGATCGAGGAGTTGTTGTACCAGACGGAGATCCGTTGCGTCTATTCAGCCGGCAACGGGGAAGTGGAGATCTATGAGTTCGAGGTGCCCCAGACCTGGCACGGGCGTCTGTTGAAAGAGCTGGTGCCAGAAGGGCAGTGTATCGCCGCCGCCCTCACCCGGGCTGGTCGGGCGATCTTGCCTGACGGCGCGGTTCGCCTGGAGGTGGGCGATATCGTGAATCTGAGTGCCACTCTGGACGGAATCCAGGCCTTGCGCCAACGGCTCGGCGGGATGGAGGTGAAGAAATAGATGTTCGTGGTCATTGCTGGAGGCGGACGAACCGGAGCGCAACTGGCCAGCCTGCTATTGACGGAAAACCACCGGGTGTGTGTCATTGAGCACCGCGAGAAGGTGTTGGCCCATCTCCATCGCGAGTTGCCCTCCGAGGTGATCTTTGAGGGAAATCCGACCGATCTGCAGGTCCTGGAACTGGCCGGCGTGGAACGGGCGCACGTGGTGACTGCCTGCACCAACAGCGATGCGGACAATCTGATGATCTGCTTTTGGGCACGGGCGCGTTATCGGGTGCCCCGGACCATCGCCCAGATCAACGATCCGCGCAATGCCTGGCTGTTTGACGCCAAGTTCCATGTGGATGTGGCTCTCAATCGGTCCGAGATCCTGGCCAAGTTGATCGAGGAGGAAATGTCGCTAGGCGATATGATGACCCTTCTCAAACTGCGGCGGGGACAGTTTTCGGTGGTGGAGGAAAAGATCCCGCCTGGAGCCCAAGCAGTGGGGTTGGCGATCCGCGACCTGGGCCTGCCCGCGGAATGCAATATTGCGGCTATCATCCGTCATGGGGAAATGGTGGTGCCTCACGGCGGGACGGTTCTGGAGGTGGGTGATGAGGTATTGGCGGTCACCGATCGCGAGGGGGCCGAGCGGCTGGCAGCGCTGTTTGCCCCCCCTCGAGACCGAACGTGATGCATGCGACCCTACCTCCCGCAGGTTTTCAACCGGCGGGAGGTTTCGTATTCGAACGAGGAGGATGGGATGGAAGAGCTCTTGTTGAGTTTGCTCCAACTGATTGTGGCTATCATCTTGAGCGCCATTGTAGCTTTTTTGGCGCTGTATCTCTTTCAGAGGTTTACGCGGCGGTTTGATGAATGGGAGGCATTGCGCCAGCGCAACACCGCCGTCGGCGTTGTGCTCGGGGCCACCCTGGTTTCTGCGGCTCTGGTTCTCCGTCCGGCTTTGGCGGTTGACCCAGGTTCATGGGATGTGGGGAGGGCGTTTTTCGTGCAGGCCTTGCTGGTCGGGGCCCTCCAACTGGCCGTGGGATTGATTCTGGTGGTGATTGCCTTAGGGTTTGGGCTGTATCTTTTCAGCGTCCTTACTCGGGGTATTGATGAGCTCGAGGAACTCAAGAAGGGAAACCTGGCCGTTGCTGTGCTTCTCGCAGGAGTGGTGCTGGGCGTGGGCCTGATGATGAGCCAGGCAGTGGGGCAGATCATGGCCCTGGTCTCGTCGCTCGTCCTCTAGGTTAAGGTAAAGGTTCTCTCCATGGAAGAACCCAAACTGGTATGCGTCCGCGTCTGTCAGGGCCTGGACGTCGCCCAAATCTACAAAAGCAAGCTGGAAGCCCTCGATATCCCGGTGTTGCTGCAATACGAAGCGCTGGGTCCCGTGTTTGGCATCACTGTGGATGGTCTGGGCGAGGTGCGCATTCTGGTGCCAGAGCCCTACGCGGCTGAGGCGGAGGCGCTGCTGGCTGACCTCAGCAACGGCGATCTAGCGGACTGGACGGATACGGAAGCCGAATCGGAGAACTCAACCATCTAGGATGGCATCGGCTGGCATTCCGAGCTTGAGCTGGTGTTCTGGATTGGGCACGTGGATGCGTACGGCAAAGACCATACTCACCCGTCCCTCTTCAGTCTGCACATTCTTGGGGGTGAACTCGGCCTGCTGAGAGATATAAGCGACTGTGCCGATAAAGACACGTTCCGGGAAAGAATCTACCCGGACCTGAACCTTCTGACCGAGATAGACCCGTCCCAATTCGTTTTCTGGCACATAGACGGTCAACCGGACCTCATCCAAATTGGCCACCGTGAGTAGAGTTGTGCCGGCCACCACCGTTTCGCCGGCACGGATTGACTGGCTGGTGACCACGCCCGCGATCGGGGAGCGCAAGGTCATTTTGGCGATCTGGACATTCAACTCATCCACCAGTGCCTGGGCCTGGGTTACCTGCGCTTGAGCCACGGCCAGTTCCTCCGCTGTTGGCCCGGCTTCCAGCTCAGCTAACCGGGCCTGGGCCACGGCCACGCCTGCTTCTGCGACCCGATATCGGCCCTCGGCCAGATGCACCTGACTGATCAACCCTAACGGGTTACGGCGCAACGCTTTCAAGGCGTTGAGCGTTTTTTCGGCTCCTTCCTTGTTGACCCTGGCCGCTTCGACCTCGATCTGCGCTGCCTGGACCTGGTACTGGTAGACCCGATAGAGTTGTTTTTCCTGCATGCTTCCCTGAGCGCGGTACTTGTCGCGCTCTACCTCGGCGGCCTTGAGTCTGGCTTGTGCCTGCTCGATTTGCACCGTCGCCAGTTCAACCGCAGCCTGCGCCTGGACGATCTGAGCTTCAAGCTCTTGAGGATCGTTCACCAATGCCATCGCATCGTCCCAGGCCAGTTTGGCAGCATCCCGCTCGGCCTCTGCTTGCTGAAGCGCTGCCCTGGCCGCCAGGATCTGGCCTGGATGGGTGCCAGACTGCACTTTCCGGAGATTGGCCTGCGCGGCAGCGACCGCAGCCTCGGCCTGAGCCTTTTGAGCCAGTAACAGGCTCGGGTCCAGTTCCACCAATACCTGCCCTTCCACTACCTCATCGCCTTCCTGGGCATACAGCTTGGTGACCTGGCCTCCAAACTCGGAGACGATAGCTACCTCGTCGCCCTCGATGGTCCCTGAAACGATCCACGCCTGGTCCGACTGAGGCGCTATCTCGCCTCCCCATCGATCCACGAACCCCTCCGCCTGCTGAAGCGGCATTCCGAGCTTGGTCATCAACTGCACCGCCTGCTGCTCAGGAGCGGTCTGCATCCACCACCAACCACCGACAATGGCACCGGCCAGCAGGACCAGGATCCCCACTCCCACTCTACGCTTCATCTGATTCTCCGCTCCTGCTCAGAGGTATGTGATATCCTGGAATCTGAGTGGATCATGGCCTGCCTCCCTTCACCAGGACCGCATCGGCCGGCATTCCCGGCTTCAGGGCATGATCGGGGTTGGTCAGCCGGATCTCGACCGCAAAGACCATATTCACCCGTTCCTGGCGTGTCTGGACATTCTTGGGGGTGAACTCAGCCCGATTCGAGATCGAGACCACGGTGCCGGTGAAGGTGCGGTTCGGATGGGCGTCCACGGTCACAGGGACCGGCTGGCCAATTTGTATCCAACCCAACCAGTCTTCCGGCACATAGACGGTTAACGACAGTTGATCCAGATTGGCGATGGTCATTAACGGGGCACCAGGTACCGCTACCTCTCCTACATGGACTGGCCGTTCCAACACCCAGCCAGAGATAGGAGCTCGCAACTGCATCCTTTGGCCCTGAACCTGAAGGGTTCGGAGCGCGGCGCGCGCGGCCTCCACCTGCGCCTGGACGACGGCGATCTGTTCGGGTGTGGCTCCCATCTTCAGACTTTCGACCTGGGCCTGTGCTACCTCAACCGCCGAGGAGGCAATGTCATATTGCGCCTTGGCTGCATCGGCCTCGGCCTTCAACGTCAGGGGGTTGGCCCTCTGACGACTGAGTTCTGCCAGATAGTCGGCGGCGCCACTGCGTGCCGTCTGCGCCTGGGTCAGCCCACTCCAGGCCAGCCAGGACTGGTAGGTGGCCATAGCCTGCTCATAGCGCGCCCGATCAAGGAGGTCAACCGGGACCTTGAGCGCAGCGCGGACATATAGGGAAACAATCCCATTCTTGATGACTACCTTGTACCCTTTAATGCGATATTCCCCATCGCCGGCACCGGGCGGGAGTGGGATATCTGGGGGGAGGTCATCAATGGCGAACGATCCAGCCAGAACCCATTCGGTCCGAGGCTCAAATTCCTCGAGAAGACGCACTGTCTCATCGGCCAGGTCCCGCGCGGCCTGGGCTGAGCGGGCCATCGCCTCCGCCTGAAGCTGTTGCAGGTTCAGTGTCTCCAACTGATTCTGCGCGGCCAGGATGGTCAGTTCCAGTTCCTGTGGGTTCTGTTGCATCGCCCGAGCATCGTCCCAGGCGATACGGGCCATATCACGGGCCACTTTAGCCTGATCGAGCACTGCCTGAGCGTGAGCCAATGTTTCTGGCCGGGTGCCTGCCTGGATCTGAGCCAGATTCGCCTCGGCCAGAGCCAGGTCGGCCTCGGCTTTCTTGATCTTGGCCTGAAGGAGCGAGTCATCCAACTGGACAACGATCTGACCTTCTTCCACTTCATCCCCTTCGTCCGCCCCGAGATGGACGATGCGGCCCCCTACTTCGCTGCGGACCAGCGCCTCGTCGGCCTCGATAAAGCCAGAGACAACCAGCTCATTGGGCTCTTCTTCCGCCCCCCACCCCATTCTGGTCGTCACCTGCTGAAACCAGCCCTGCAACTGTTCCTGCCATCCCGGGTGCGTCTGAGCGTACCAGGCGACACCTGCGAGCATGCCCACCAAAGCGATCAAGACAGATAGCGCAACTACTTTTCGCTTCATCGTGATTCCTCTACTAGTTGAGGTTTGGCCTCAGAAGTCAGCGGCGAGCGCACGCTAGAGATAAACACATCCTCCAGCGACGGGGCGATGACCTCAATGGAGTGCACGCCCACGCCTGCTTCCTTGAGTCTGTGCTCAATCTGAGGGATCAGCCTCTCCCCATCTAAAGTCACCGCATGGATCAGGGCTCCATACAAAGCCACTTCTTCAAATTCCTCCGTAGCGCGCAAGATCGGAATGGCAGCGGCCGGATTCTCGCAATCGATCTCCAGCACCTGACCCCGCATCTCTTTCTCCTTGATGGTGGCTGGCGAACCATAGGCCACGATCTTGCCGTGCTGGATAAAAGCCAGGCTTTGGCAACGCTCGGCTTCATCCATGTAGTGGGTAGTCACCATAATCGTGGTGCCACGGTCGGCCAGCTCGTAGAGCAAATCCCAAAAGGAACGCCGCGAGATCGGATCCACTCCAGCCGTAGGTTCGTCCAGGAAGAGCATGTCGGGTTCATGGAGCATGGCGGCACCCAGAGCCAGGCGCTGTTTCCAACCTCCGGCCAGGTGACCGGTAAGCTCGTGTTTGCGACCCTCTAACCCGGCCATGTGCAGAACAAAGGCCTTGCGTTCGGTGAGCTTCCTGCCTCTCAATCCGTACGTCCGGCCATAAAAATGCAGGTTTTCATCCACCGTCAAATCGTCGTAGAGGCTGAACCGTTGGGACATATATCCGATCCGTTTCTTGATCTCGGACGTTTGCTTCACCACATCATAGCCCAACACGGTGGCGCTGCCTGAAGTAGGTCTGAGCAGGCCGAGCAACATGCGAATGGTCGTCGTTTTACCGGCTCCGTTCGGTCCCAGAAAGCCAAAGATTGTCCCCCGCTCGATCGTAAAGCTGACCCGATCGACCGCCACAAAATCACCAAACTTTTTGGTGAGTGCGATGGCCTGAACGGCATGGCTGTGCTGCCGTGCGTCTTGCTGGCGCTCAGCGTGTCTCATTCCCGGTCCCACCATTCTCAGCCATCTGCTTTCGGATCAACGAAATAACGGCTTCTTCCATGCGCGGTCGCACGGGGCGGATACTCGATACCGGAACGTTCGCCGCGACCAACGCATCTTTGAGGAATTCCTGTCGTGTGGCTACGCTGTCCACAAATACGTGCAACAGGTCACCATAGGTCTGCACCTCCAACACGCCTTCCAGGTGGGCTACCGCTTCCTGAGCTCGTCGCAGGTCGCAGGCCCGAATTTCCAACAGCCCACCGACCATGAGTTCCTTGATCCGTTGTGGGGTATCGCAGACAACCATCTTGCCCTGGTGCATCAATCCCACCCGCGAGCAACGCTCGGCCTCGTCCATGTACGGCGTGCTGACCAGAATGGTGATCCCTTGCAGGTGCAGTTCGGTCAAGATGTCCCAGAACTCTCGCCGGCTGACCGGGTCTACGCCGGTAGTTGGCTCGTCCAGCAGGATGATCTCCGGTTGATGGATCAGGGTACAGGCCAGGGCCAGTTTCTTTTGCATGCCGCCTGACAGATGGGCCGCTCGCCGTTGACGGAACTCGGCCAGACCGGCGAACTGGAGTAACCGTTCTTTTCTCTCACGGCGCTCCTTCCTGTTCACCTGGAAGATGTCGGCGAAAAAGTCAAGATTCTCCGTGACCGAGAGGTCGCCATACAGGTTGAACCGTTGCGCCATATACCCGATACGGCGCTTGATCTGCTCTGGGGCGGTTACGGTGTCAAAGCCGGCCACCCAGGCTCGACCTTCGGAGGGATTCAGGATGGCGCACAACATGCGGATGGTGGTGGTCTTGCCTGCCCCGTCCGGGCCAACCAGCCCAAAGATCTCGCCCCGGTGCACCGTCAGATTCAGGCCATCTACGGCGACCAGCTTGTTGAATCTTCGAGTCAGATTTTGGGTGACAATCACTCCGTCGTTGCGCGTGTCCATTGTCTACTCCAGTCGCTTGCGGAATCGGGTAGCGGCGAGCAACATGATGGTCACGCCAAAAAACGCCATGGCCAGCACCTCTTCCACCAGGATGCGGAGACCAACTCCTTTCAAGATGATCCCGCGGATGATCACGAGGATGTAGCGCAGGGGCACCGCATAGGTGATGGTCTGCAACCAGCGAGGCATGGCCTCAATCGGGAAAAAGAACCCTCCCAGAAAGATGGAGGGAAACAGGGTCAGGATGGTCAATAGCATAGCCTCTTGCTGGGTGTTGGAGGCGCTCGAAATAAAGATGCCCAGGCCCAACGAGGTTAACAGGAACAAAGCTGCCAGTCCTAATAGCAAGCTGAGGCTGCCGCGGATTGGGACCCCGAACCAGAAGACGCCGATGGCCAGCACCTCCAGGACGTCAAAAAAGGCAATAAATGCATAAGGCACCACTTTGCCTACAATCAGCTCGAGGGGGCGGATGGGGGTCACGATCAGTTGTTCGATTGTGCCTTTCTCTCGTTCCCGAACGATGGCTAATGCGGTAAACACCGTCGTCAGGAAATACAGGACCATGCCCATGATCCCCGGGATCATGAAATTCGCACTCTTCATCTCCGGGTTGTACCACACCCGTGTGCGCACCTGCACCCCCGGCAGGCTTTCCGGATCAAGCCCCGTCGCCCGCCGCAGCAGGCGAAGGGAATATGCCTGTCCTACCGACTGGGACGCGGCAAACACCGTGTTGGCCACACTGGGATCGGAACCGTCGATCACAAAGGCGATCTGGGCCTGACCCCGAGCGGCCACGGTATCTCCATAACCGGCCGGGATAATCATCCCGGCCCGCGCCTCTCCGGCATCCACCAGTTCGCGGAGTTCCTGCTCCGTTTGGACATAGGTGTCTATATTAAAGTAGTTGGATGCACGATAGGCCTCGATCAGTTCGCGGCTCGCGGCGGTCTTGTCTCCATCCAGAACGGCTGTGCGCAAATGCTCGATGTCGGTGGTAGCAGCATAGCCCATCAGCACCAGTTGAATCACGGGCATCACAAACATGACTGCGAGCGTCCGTCGATCGCGGACGATGTGCAGAAACTCTTTACGCATCAGCGACAAGACCCGGACGATCATCCTCTTCCTCACGCGGATTGAGACCGTCAAACAGGAGAGTGGTCAGAACTTGGGGCACCTTCTCCCACTGTGAACCAAGCGGTTCATCGCCAAGGATGCGCACAAATAGCAGACCGATCAACACGGATTGGATGATGCGCACGGTCAACGGTACATGGACCGGCCGGATATGCCCCTGTTCGATCCGCTGCTGCAGGTACTGCTCTAACAGGCTGGTGAGGCGCGACACATACTGTTGGTAAAAGCGCTGGCGCAACTCGCGGTTGACCAACACTTCAGGCAACAGGGCTTGAAGGATCTTTTCCGCTTGCATAATCCGGTTCAGACGTTGACGGAAAGCAGTTTCGAAAAAGGCCTGCGCCCCTTTCTGCTGAGCCTGCGTGAGCTCCTCTTGCAGCCGATCGACCTCAGCCAGCCGTGACAGGAGACCGATCAGAAGATCGAACTTGTCGGCAAAGTAGTTGTAAATGGTTCCATCGGCTACATCAGCCAGGTCCGCGATCTCGCGGATGGTGGCCTGATGAAACCCTTTCTCCGAGAAGACGGTGGCCGCCGCGTTGAGGATTCGCGCCTCGCGTTCCCGTTTCAGCCGTTCCCGCCGGGATAGGGGTGGATTGGACTCAGGTTTGACCATCAAGCTCTCTCATTTTGAATCATAGTTCAAAAATGAATTATAGTTCATCACTATACTCCAGAAGTAAACTCCGGTCAAATCTCAAATGTGAGCGCGAACCACCTGGACCAAGTTGCTTCCCGTCTGCGCCTGTGCTATACTTTTGCAGAAGGAACCGGGTCGCATGATCCGGGAAAGGGCGAACGAACGCAGGGGACATGGCATGGATCAGCTCCAGAAGGTTTTGATCATTGAAGATGATGTGGACATGATCGAGCTTCTCACTTTTATTCTCAAGCGCGGGGGGTTCAATCCTTTATGCGCTTTCGGCGGGCGGGAGGGGTTGCGAGTCGTGCAGGAGACCCCGGTGGATTTGATTCTGCTTGATCTGATGATGGAGGACATGAACGGCTGGATGGTATTGGAAGCGCTCAAAGCCGATGACCGCTTGCGCTCTATCCCGGTCATCATTATCAGTGCCCGGCATCGCCTCGAAGATCCGGTCCAGACGGCGGCTCATGCGGACCAGTTTGAGGGGTATCTGATCAAACCGTTTCTGGTGCGCGACCTGCTCAGCCAAATCCAGGAGGCGCTGGCATGACCACCCACTTTACGCCGCGCTGGCCGGAAACGATCGAAGACACTGGTCTGAGTCTGGGATTCCTGGCCGATTTGGCCATCAAACATCTGTATTTTAGGGGGTACGTCACCGGAGCCAAGCTGGCCGAACAAATGCACCTGCCCTTTACCGGCGTAGTGGAACGGGTACTGGAGTTTCTCAAACGGGAGATGCTATGCGAAGTCAAAGGTGCCGGCGGGGTCAGGCAATCCAGCTACGAGTATTCGATCACCGCCAAGGGGATCGTGCGGGCCCAGGAGGCTCTGGAGCGGAGTCAGTATGCCGGGCCGGCACCCGTCCCTTTGGAGGAATATAATGAGGGGATTCGGCGTCAACCGCTGCTTACCTCTTCGGTTCACGAAAAGGTGGTGCGGCAGGCTCTGGACCATCTGGTGGTAGATGCCGAGATGATCGAGAGCTTGGGACCGGCGATCAATTCCGGACGATCCATCTTTCTGTACGGCGAGCCAGGGAACGGCAAAACGGCGATGGCCGAGAGCCTGGGCCAGGTGGTTCTGGGGGGCGCGATGTATGTTCCCTATGCGGTCGAAGTAGGGGGGATGGTCATTAAGGTCTTTGATGAGGTTAACCACATCCCGGTTCGCCAGCCCGAAGGGAACGATGGCAGCAACTCGACCATCGGGAGGCTGCGCCACGACCCCCGTTGGATTCAGATCCAGCGGCCGGTCATCACCGTTGGCGGTGAGCTCACCTTGGAGACACTGGACCTGGTGTGGGACGAGACGGCCAAGTATTACGAGGCCCCGTTTCAGATGAAAGCCAATGGGGGCATGTTCCTCATTGATGACTTTGGCCGCCAACTGGTACAGCCCCGGGATCTGCTGAATCGCTGGGTCGTGCCCCTGGAAAAGCGCTACGATTTCTTGACGCTGCACACCGGCCAAAAGATCGAGGTGCCCTTTGAGGTCCTGATCGTGTTCTGCACCAATCTGGCTCCCCGCGACCTGGTAGACGAGGCCTTTTTGCGGCGCATCCGTCACAAGATCTATGTTGGCGATCCTTCGGTCGAGAACTTTGTCGAGATTTTTCGACGTGAGTGCGCTCTGCGGCGCATCCCCTTTGATGAGAAAGCGGTAGACTATCTCCTGCGAGAACACTATTTCAAGACGGGTCGGCCGTTGCGTGCCTGTCATCCCCGCGACCTTTTGGATGAGATCGTGGATATCGCCCGCTATCGGAACATCCCCCCGACCCTCTCTCCGGAACTGATCGACCGCGCCTGTCGCGCCTATTTTGTCGAACTATAGGGGATGACTTGTTCCCCGCTCACGTGGGCGTATCCCAGGCGACGCCGGTTTGGCTTTTCGTTTCTGCCACGACAGCCAGGCCATGGCCCCCAGTGCGCTGAGAACGGGAAAGAAGGACCAGGCTGGCTGGATACTGGTATACGGGTTCCAGCGCGGCGGCACTGCCTGGGCCAGGTCCTGAAGGGCCACGCTCAATCCCAGAAAATCGGCCGGCGTGTAGAACCAGAGAGCATAGCCATAAGCGACTAGAGGAGCGAACCACACGAATCTGGCCAGGCGGTGTCTCTGGAAGCGATGGTACAGGGCCGAGGCAATCCAGCCGAGGGCCAAGGCGACCACGGTGAAGGGAAGATAGAAAACTCGGCCGGAGAGGGCGTAGGAGGGGTGATAATTCACCGTGTCGGGGGTCAGATAGAGCCGGAGGATGTAGGGGGTGATCATGGCCGAAAAAAGGAGGGAAAGGGTGATAAGCCGCCCATCCCGCTTTCGATGGAAGGCAAGGATCCCACCAACCAGTGCCAGAGCCGTCAATCCCCAGCGGACCGGTTCGGCAAAAGACGCCTGCAAGAAATCCAGTGTCCGGGTCGCGAAGGATAGTGGGTAGGCGAACGCCAGAACTAACCCTGAGGACAGGACGGATGACGCGTATGCCAGGGCAAAATCAAGACTGAGCAGCCGGGAGGCTTCGACCCCATACTGCTCAAAGTGATAGACCCAGGCATTGACTCCCCCCGCCAGCGCAGTCCCCAACACAGCCAGGATCAGTCCACGTCGCAGGTTCCCCTGTCGCCAGCCCAGAATCAGAAAGATCAAAGGCAGGAAGAGGACTTCATGTGTGCATAGCAGTCCGGCGCCGAGAGCGAGCAATCCACCTGTTGCTGCCCAATGGCCGGAGCGGTTGCCTGCTTCGGCTGACCTCCAGGCAAGCAACAGTGCCCCGATGGCAAAGCAGGTGCCCAGTACGTAGGAAAAACAGGAAATCCAGGTCAGAGTGCTGTGGGTGATGGGGTTGATCATCAGAACCGCAGCCGCGGTCAGGGCAGCGATTCGGTTATCCAGCAGCTTGCGACCCAGGCGATAGAGGAGCCAGGCATTGAGGCTGTGAACGAGGAAGGTCATGGTCAGGGCGGCGGCCATGTTCGGTCCCCACAGTCGGTTCAATCCGGCAAAGGCAAGACGGGGCAGGTACCGGTACCGATCAAAGACGGTGGGTGTGCCGCCTTGGAGCCAGACCAGATCGTCGGAAGCGAGCTGCCAGTGGATATGGTCGAGGAAAAAGAGTGCGCCCAGGCCAAGGATCAGCAATGGGATCAAACCATCCCTTCCGAGATGGCGACGCATCCACTGGCTGGATTGGCTGGAGAGGGAGAGATAGCACCTAAGCCATCCGGCTCTATCCGGTTTCTTGCTCCAACGCCTCCACATGGTGCATCAGCTCCGAAATCATGTGACCCACGAACCAGGATCCGCTGCCGGTCAGAAGCAAGTCGCCGTTCGATGGATCAGGGATCAGCAACTGTGTTTCCTGCCACCGCTGCGAAAGGGGGTGGATGATCGGATCGGCCACAAGTCGCCTGGGCACCCGCCCGGCCATAAGTGCGGTGACGAGGGGCTGCATCCGGTTTTCCACCGCGTTGCGGCGCAAGCCGCCTCCCAGTCCAGGAACCCCCGTCGGGACTTGGCGGCTGTAAGCTGCGTACTCGACATGCTGGTAGTGATAGTCTCCAAAAACGCCATCGGCGATCGTCCCCAAGGCCAGACAATCCTCGCCCCGCTCCGGGAAAGTGAAATAGAGATTGGTGTCCTGGACGCCGGCAAAGTGATTGAACAACGTCTTGCGGTAACCCAGGGCAAGCAGGTAGTGGGCCGCAACCTGCGCCCACAGGTAGTTGTGCCGTCGGTCCCGTTCCTCCAGCCGATGGCGCTGGATAAACCTGCGATTGCGGTCCGACACCTGCAATTCATACAACGAAAAACCATCCACGCCAATGGTAACCAGAGATCGGATATCCTCAAGCAGGCCGCTGAGGGTCTGTCCTGGTAAGCCATAGATCAGGTCCACGCTGACGATCCAGCCTCTTTCCACGGCCTCGCGGATCCGCTCTAGCACCACACGGGCCGGAGCCCGGCGGCGGATGATGGAGCGAACGGGATCTTCCAGGCTCTGCACCCCGACGTGAAGGCGGCTGAACCCCAGTCCGTCGAGGCACGCCATCATCTCTGGAGATAGCTCCGAGACGGTGGACTCCAGGGCCCACTCTGTGGTCGATCCGGCGGCAAAGTGGTTCCGAAGGAGCTGCACCAGGCGGGCGAATGGTTCCGGACCCAGGCAGGTTGGCGTCCCGCCGCCGAAATGAACGGTCGACACCGGGCGTTGGGATAGCGTGCCCAGGCGACTCCAGAGCTGTATCTCTTGACCGAGTAGGTCTACATACTGTTCAATGTGGGCCTGCTGGTGAGAGAGGAGCCGAAAGGAGTAACAATCGCAGAACTCGCAGCGGTCGGCACAAAAGGGAATATGGACATAGATGCACAAGGGCAGAACGGGATCGAGGGCAGGAACTTCATGGGTGAGGTGATGCCATGCCTCCGTACCCGATTCGGTGAAGGGCCGCCTGGCCCAGATGGGCAGGGGAAGATGGCGGGCAGTTAGGTCGTAAGGCGGACGCAGGGCAAGCCACTCCCGCCGAATCCGCTCGATCTCCACTTCGGCGGGGAGGGAATGATTGGCAAGAAACTCGTCAAGAAATTCTGGTTCCATGGGGCCCTTGGACTTTACCGCTCTGTACCTCGCTCCACAATTGTGCTGCTCGCTCATCCAACGCGGCAACCACGATCGCCTGCTGGACCTGACAGCGAAAGCCCCCTCCCTGTTCTTCGGCGGATGGGCCATCCGGATCGAGAGGGCAGCGATCGGGGCAATCCCCGGCGCAATGATACCGATTGAAGCAAGTGAGACATCGGCTCGGGCGGGCAGCCAGCTTCTGCCGCAGCCGATGCACCTCGCCGCCATCGATTTCAAACCGCCCGTTTCTGGGATTCCGGGCGCCTATGACGACGCCCCGTTCCCGGGCGGAACGAGCATCGGGCGTCTTGAAGCAGGCTGTTGCAACACCTGTCATCTGCCCTTGAGGGTCGCCGGGCACCAGGTTGAGGACTTGGCGAAACAGGTGGCAATATGGGCCATGGATAGCGGCTGGGCGACTGCCTGAACAGGACAGCGGGACGCCATGGCTTCGAGCGATGGCTCGCGCCTGAAGGAAGTGGCCCACAAACGGTTCAACCAGGCTCACATCCCAACGGAAGTCGGCCCCTGCCCGCCCGCCCTGGTAGACCGGTTCGACATGGATCTCTTCGGGAGAGAATTGATGGCATAGATACTCGACGATCTCCGCCTGCCGGTGCCAGGTTGTGGGAGTAATCGTCACCCGCAGATGGAAGGGACAACCCTCCTCGCGCAAGATGCGTCCGGTCCGCTCCACGAAGAAGGAACTGCCAGAGCCGTTCCAGAATGTCCGTTGGGCATCATGGATCTCGGCAGGACCATCGCAGGAAAGACCGACGAGGTGTACGTTGCGGGCCAGCCAGATCGCCGTTTCTTCGGACATTACTCCGTTGGTGGCCAGGTAATAGAACGGTTGGACCTGGTACTCCACTGCGATCTGATCTAGTACATCCAGCATCTGTTCCAGTGCACGGCGATCCAGCGTCGGTTCGCCTCCGCCGTGAAAGACCACATACAAGCGCAGGTCCTTTTCTCGGCAGTTCTGAGCTACCAGTTGGGCAGCGGCTACGATAGTTTCCAGGTCGAGGCCAGATGTGACCGTAAGATGCGGATTGGCAAAACAGTAGCTACAACGCAGGGTGCATCGGTTGTGGAGGTACAGGGTAAGACATTCCGGCTGAAACGGTTCCTCGCGGCGGTCAGCGGCCAAGGCAACGACCTCCTGGGCCCACTGCCAGAGCTGACTACCCAAGGTCAACCCGTAACTGTTCTCCGTATTCCCAGTCAAGGCAATCGAGGCCTCAAATGACCGGGCTTCATGCGAGTCCACGACGCACAACAGACCAGGGGTGTAATAAAGGGTGTACTCCGCTCTCCGGCGGCGGTAGATCGGCAGTCCGTCGTGGCGGATTGGTTCGAATGTGCCGGTAGTGTCAGGCTCAAGGGATTGGGGCATCGCCAACCCTTACTCTACAGAGGCCAGCGGTTCCTTGGGGACGCAGATCATGCGGCTGGCAAGGGACAGGAAGAGCTTCCGGGCGTAGGCAAATCCTCGGCCTTCATCCCAGCCCATCTCGTAGGCCACCAGTCGGCCGATTTCGGCCAGCGTGTGCTGACCATCGCACAGGTTCAGAGTCAGGAGATCTTCTCTCTGCTGGCTGGGAAACAACCTCACCGCGTTGCCAGAGTTCCACTCGCACCAGACGTAACCCTCGCGGATACAAATCCGGCAGGAAGGGTGGATCTGTGGATGGAGCCGGGCTAACTGCTCATCAGGCAGTTTGTCCAGGTCTGCCAGCCGACATTCCTTTCCTCCCTTCAGTACTCCGCTCGCCACCGCCAGTTCGTGCACCAGACCGCGCCAGAAAGAACGGCGGCTGTACGGGATCAAGAGGTTCGGGTGGGGTTGCTGTTCAGGCCCGGTGCGTCCCATGTTCAACTCACCTGAAGGTCCATTAGGACCGGTGAAATCGATTGCCTGAACTCGGAGAGTCGCTCCATGAGGACGGGATCTTCGGCTTCCAGCCAGGCCGGGGGGCAGGAGGCGTAAAAGGCGGTGAGCCGCTCGACGCACTGCCGCACCCAGTCGCGGAATCTCTCTGGCAGGAGCTCGGTAGCGAACAGATACAGGCCGCCTATGTGGTCGAAGCGGGGGAACGAGGACAGAGAATAGGTGCAGGTCTGGCCTTGTTCTGCCAGGAACTCCGCGGCCGCGACCAACGTATCTTTGAAGGGAAGTCGCAGATCGGCAGGAGCGCGAAAGAGATCGGGCCGCCGCGAACTTGGCAGCGGCTGATACGGGACCGGCACAAAGGAGGGCAGGTGTGGCGGAAGCCGGGCAGGTGAGAGCCAGAAGGCGGGGCCGGTAATGGCCAGACCACCGTCTGGTTCTGGATAGCACAGACAACACGATGAGCGGGCGAACGCCCGGTCCATCTCTTCCAGCCACGTGTCCAGAGGTTCCCGCACCAGCAGGTCGTGGTCAATAAACCACAAGCCGGGTCGATCGGACAACAATTGTCGGGCGATATCTTCGATCACCGGACCATGCTCTGCCGGAAGATGAGAGGAGTAAGGGAGCTCCTGGACGGTCGGGGGCAGGAGCTGGCGAAACCGTTCCTGTTGCGCTGTCGACTTGCCGACCTGAACGACGTAGATGGGTCGGCGATCGCTGTATGTCACGAGGTTGTGCAGGCAGGCCAGCGCCAGACAGTTAGACCACCAGGAGATGACCACCAGTTCGCTTCTCATCCTGTCCGGTCCAGTTCATGCATACGCAGCAATCTCCTCTCCCCGATATACTCCGTCTGCCGAGTCAGCCATTGACCACAACAACATGTCGGTCAGAATGCGACGGTTCATCCGGCAGCGGGTGTCCTGTTCCGGGTCTGCTTCGAAGTGGGGGTAGAATACCTTTGCGTGGCAATCGCCGGCGCAGTGCCAATAGCAAAAACATTGCCGACAGCTCTGGCGCCGGGCGCGCAGGCGAGCAAGAACCGCGGCGCGCCGGGTCGGGTCCACAATCACCTGCCCGCCATCCAACCTGCCGATGGTTAGCAGTTCGGCCAGGGGATGGCCAGGATCGGTGACTTCGTAGCAGGTGACCAGGTCTCCTCGGGGAGTGACGATGAGCGCTCCGTAGGGGGCCGTGCAAAAGGCCGATGTCAGCAACCAAGGTCTGGCCCCAGAGAAATAGAGTTGGCGGCCTCTCAGCGCGGCTACCTCAAAGGCCTCCATGAATCCGGCGGCGAACTCCTCGGCCTGCTGGAAGGAGGGCGGTTGATACCTCCCCCGATCGGGGTTGAAGGCGGGCTCCACCTGGATCTTCTGGCATCCGGTTTCTTCACAGAGGAAGGCGACATCCCGGGCCAGTTGTTCCCGCCACGGCGGAAGCGCGGTCATCCGGATATTGTAGCTAAAGCCCTGTCGCTCCAGCGCTTGAGTGGTTTTGAACACCCTGCGAAAGCTGCCCCGGCCGGCGGGCGTCGGTCGTTGGCGGTCCTGCGTCTCTGGGGTGCCGTCCAGGGAGAGGGTCAGGCCATCCAATTGCTGTATGAGCCAATCGGTCTGCGAGCGCGTCCACAGACCGTTGCTGACCAGTGAGATGTAGCAGGGCAGGTCCTTGGCGCGGGCGAACTGGACCGCCTGGCGCAGCACGTCCCAGGCCAGAACTGGCTCCCCTCCTCCGTGAAACGTCAAGGAAAAGCGAGCCTGGCCCCGTTCTGTGGCGTTGTGGTAGGCGACGTCAATCGCCGCCCGGGCCAGTTCGACGGAAACCTCCCGGTCTGAACCCTCTCCCGCATTGGCATAGCAGTAGATGCAGCGAAGGTTGCAGCGATTGGTCAAGAGCAGCACGGCATGGGTAGGCCGGTAGTCTTCCTCCGGGGGCAGAGGAGGTTGGGGGTCTGGGTCCAGAAAGCCGATGTCGTGCAGAAAGCCTGCCACCTCTGGAGGTGGTTGTGTGGCCTCGGAGCCATTACCCAAGAGCACATCTTGGACCAGCCGCGCCATGGCTTGATTGCCAACGAACGCTCGCCGCAGCAAGGGCCGGTACAGGATATACTTGTCGCCAACCGGAATGGACCAGAATTCCATTAGTTAGGATGCCAGTAATGTTTCTCCCGGGTCGGCCTGGGTTCGGTATGCTGGGCGCAGTGGCCGTCGCACTCGCAACCGGTGTGGCCTACACATTCGCAGGCAGTGGTCGGCGTTGGCGGTAGTGTGGAGGTTGGCGGTGGCGTGGCCGTGGCCGGCGGCTTGACCACGATCTCGACGTAATGATTGTTTTCCAGCCATTCGCCATTCGGCAGGCGAAGGCGCCAGTAGCTACGATACCGACCCGGCTTGTCCGGGGCGATCAGGTTCACACTGATATCCACCGTGTTGCCCGGTGCAACGTTGGGCACCGCCACGGCTCCGGGACCATTCATGGGATGAGACGCATACCCTTGGATGGTGCCCTCGACAAAGACCAGTTGGACCCCCTCCCCCCAGGGTACATTGCCGCTGTTGCGGTAGCGCCATGTCTTGGTGAACCGCTGGCCAGGGCGCATCTCAGTGCCATCGGGGATGGTAACGTCTTTGACGAATTGCGCCTGGGGCTTGTCAGGGGCCGGCGTCGGGGTGTCGGTCGGGATAGGACTCGGCACCGGTGTGTCGGAAGGCCGAACTGCCTCGGTGGGTCCAGGCGGCGCAGGCGAACTCGGGACTTCCGGCCCGGGCGGAATGGGGCTGGCCACCACCGGCGGTGGGGTATTCGAGGGGGTGGCCACCACTTCAACCACGACAATCTGTTCTTGGGGGGTGGGTTCATTGCATCCGGCGACGGTCCCCACCGCGGCTACTGCAGCGGTGGCACCGGCCGCAGCCAGAAAAGTCCGCCGATTGAATCGCCAGCCGGTCAGGTCCTTCTTGACCGTATACACCTCCGGCTTTTCGGTGAACTGTTCTTCTTCGTGCTCGTGTTCCTGTTCCATCAATCGCTCCTCCTGTACACCTGCTTCGCCTAGTGAAATTGCCTTTGAGACTGACCTCACGGTCTGGCATACGTAAACGATCGGATCTCCCCTTCCGGGCTAACGACCTTTCCCGTGCCGGTATCCAGAATGACTACAGTCCAGAAGTAAGTGCCCGGGCCATGTTCTTGGATGGTGGGCAGACCATCAAGGTCTATATCGGCCGCCATCTCCCGCGTTGGCGGGGCGGCTCCTCGCCGCTCAGCCCCAATCTCCTGTTCTTTCCTGGACCAGATACGCAGTTGAAAGGCCAGATTGTTTTCCAATTTGGGACCGGTCCACATCCAAACGAATCGCACTCTGCCTGTCAGCCGGTCGGCGGGGCGGGGGATGACCAGAGCAGGGGTCACCATCGGCACCGTGGGCAGAGGCGTTGGGGTGATGATACGGGTGATCGTAATCGCCTTTGGGGTGGTCTGGGTAGGCCCTCCTCTGCCGCCCGAGAGCAGGACGGCAGCGGCACCGATAACGAGGACGAGCAGGACTGCAATCCCGGCGATGATCAACGGGATCGGGCTTTTCGCCGGCTTGCGCTTGGCCACGGTCCGCTCGGGAAGAGGTCCGGTCACCGGTATCGGAGTCGGCGTCGGCGTTCTGACTCGCTCTGGGATGCGGCGTTCCCGCAGCGCCTGGGCGAACTCGCTGGCGGTTTGGAAGCGATCCTGGGGACGTTTGGCCAGCGCCTTGTTCACAATGGCCTCCAGCCAGGCCGGCACATGGATGTTGGCCTGACGGATGGGCGGGGGTGGCTCATTCACCTGTTTATACAGAGCGGCCACCGGTGTTGTCGTGGCAAACGGTGCCCAACCGACGAGCATCTCGTAGAGGACATTCCCCAGGGCATAGATGTCTGTGCGTCCATCCACCTGTTGTCCCTGGATCTGTTCGGGGGCCATATACTCTGGCGTGCCGATACTCGTGCCGGTACGGGTCAGCCCCTGGCTTTCGTGGAGTGCCTTAGCAATGCCAAAATCGGTGAGCAAAGGGCGCCCGTCGCGGCTGATAAGGATGTTGTTCGGTTTGACATCGCGGTGGATGATCCCTTGGCGGTGGGCGTGATCGAGCGCGTCCGCGATCTGGGCGGCGATCGAAACGGCGTACTCGATCTCCAGAGGACCCTGGGCGATCAGATCGCGGAGAGACCCACCGTCCACATACGCCATGACGATGTAATACAGGCCGTAGGCCACGCCGGCATCGTAGACGTGCAAGATGTTCGGATGGTTGAGCTCGGCTACGGCCAACGCCTCGCGCCGGAAGCGGGCCACGAACTGTTCATCCTGCGCCAACTCGGCGCGCAGGGTTTTGATGGCCACATACCGGTTCAGCGATTGCTGAAAACCCTTGTAAACGACGGCCATCCCTCCTTCGCCAATCTTTTCTACGATTTTGTACGGGCCGATCGTTTGGCCGATCAATGAATCCATCATCAATCCCTTTCCTCCTGACTTGCACAGAATTGGGCATAGTAATCGCGACAAACCGAGCAACGCTCACACCGCTTGTCGCAATGCAACACAAATTCAAACCATTCATCCGACGCGTCCACCTCGTCCAGAGGGGAAGCTGGCCCACCGCCGATATCGGTAGGGAGGATCGGTTCGCGGCGGATGTATGCGCCCAGAACGGCAAAATACCGATCCGGGTCGCGCAGCGTGACCCGACCGGCCAGTTTGAGCGAGTCGTACAATCCGTCGTAGAATTTCAGATGCCTGGGCAGGACCCAGGCGCCGGTCATGCGCATCCACGGATGTTGCGCCAGCAATTCCTCGCATAAAGACTGGGGATAGTGGCTGCCATAACCCATCTCGTAGAAATGTTGGATACGGAACGGGCAGCCCGGAAGACACGCTTCATTGACAAGCAAACGGATCTCGCCGGAAAAGGCAGCTCGCAACCGCTTCAGCCCGGCCAGATCGCGCAACAGCCTCGTGTCCGGACTGATGGCATTGACCACATCCTGGACCATCAATACCTGAAGCGGGGTGCTAATGCCCATTAACACCGAGGCGGTGATGGACAGATCGGGCAAGGCTTCCCGGATGCGCCGGGCCAGGGTGAGATTGGTGACCGTGACGCTCTGTACGCCAAATTCGTCCCGCAGATGCCGAAGGGCGGTCAGGGCCGATGGCGCCACCAGCTCCACCGGCTGATCCAGGAGGATCGGGTTGAGCAAGACCGATTTAGACAGGGGAGCATGGCGCAAGAAGTCCATCAAGAACTGCTGGGGCTGTGGACTGCGACCTGAGGCGAATTGTCGGTCGGGCATCGGGAAATAGACTTCACGAATCTGATCCCCAAATCGGTCACGGACCTCGATCCAGAAATCGAGTGCCTGGTCCACGTACGGAATCACCCACCGGCTCACAGCGCGCCCCTCTCAGAAGCGGGCATTTCGATCTGGAACGGAGTGCGCCGGAACCGGCGAACGGTTGCGGCCAGACAACCGCCCGAGCATTGCCCGGCTGCCCGAAAGGGGCAAGCTGAGCATTGGGGGAATATGCCTGTCTGACGGTAGGGACGGGTCCGTGCCTCAAATTCGCTTCTCATCTGCGCCGTGGTTGCACTAGGGGTAAGGGGCAGGCTCATGAACTGTGCGAGAGGATAGCAGTGAATCACCTTCCCGTCCAGGTCCACATCCAGAATCGGGCTGCATTCCCAGGCGATGTGGGCCTGGGCCTGACGGAGTCTCTCAAGCTCGGTATCGGAGAACATGCAGCGCACAAATCCACAATCGAAATCAAGGCGGATGTCGGTCTGGGCGGCCGCCCGCGCCAGACGCACAATCTTGAGCGCGACGGCCCGATATTGGTTGGGGTGGAGAAACCGATTGGCGCCAGACAAACAGGGATGGGCTAGGCCAAGACGGATGACAGGTGAGCAACCTGTGGCGGCGATGAGGTCCAGCAGGAATTCCGCCTCGAAATCGGGCCGGTAGATGGTGAAGCCGGGCATGGCCCTCTCGCCGAGTCGTCGGATCGTCTCCCTCTGGCGGTAGTAATCCTGCTCCGATTCATCCGGCTGGTTGACATTGACAACCACCGTGCACTGCCAGACCGGAAGGTCGGCCAGACAGTCCAGCGCCCGAGCCGGCATCAGCCCGTTGGAGAACACGGTGATCTCCCGCCCGCCCGACCGGGCTTGCTCCACCAATTCCTCAAAAGCCGGATGGAGGGTTGGCTCACCGCCCAGGAGGCGGACTTCGCGCAGACCCGATCGGGCCAAAAAGTCCAGACGCTCCGCAAGCCGTTCGGTTTCCAGAAACCTCGAAGCCATAAGGTCGCGGTCCTGGCGATGGCCGGATTGATGATCGACCGTAAAGCAGTATGCACAGCTTCGGTTACACACGGCGCTGATTGCCAGATTGGCCATGTGATCCCTTGCCCGTCGCTAAGAGGCCGATCTCCTCCCACCGCTGGAGGATCGACCTCAACTCTTGCTGCGCTCTTTCGTGCGGCTCATCCAACAGGGCGGCCAGGAACTCCACGATCCGGTCTGCCGGGTACTTCAGAACCAGCAGGTCCCAGACCACGGCCTCCGGTCCGCAAAGGGACCAGGATTGTCCGCTCCGTTCCTCGACCAGGATCGTTTGCTCAGAATCTTTCACCCAACAGACGGTCGGAGCGCAATGGTAGACTATCGGGCCCGGATCGCTCATGGCCCCTCCTCAAAATCGATCAGAAGATCGGACGGTTGACCGGCCATCCGGGCCAATGCTTCGGGATGCTGCCACAGGAAAGAGGTGAGGTCATCCCGCTCTAAGGAGTTTAAGATGTTTCGGGTGGCAATGAGCCGCGTCTGAATGCACAGCGGATCGTAGGTTCCTGGCGAAGCGGGCAACTCATGATGGACGTGACAGCCGCCGGCGCAGTGCCACCGGCAGAAACAGCGGGCGCAAAAGGGCTTGTTCCAGACATTCAAACGACGGGCCGCCTCCACGGCCTCGTCATTGAACCATGGGACGCCTTCTTCCACCCGGCCCAAACAGAGGTTGAGCCCCCTAGCTTCCCAGTCGGAGCGGACTAGATAGCAGGCATTGAGGGTGCCGTCCGGCGTGACGATCACCCCGTCCTGACCCACCGGACAAAAGCTCACCTGCCGGGCAGTGATGTCGGCGGCGGCATAGACAGGCTCAACCCCATGGCATTCCAGGATATCGGCTGCCTGGATAAAACGTAAGGCAAAAGTCCAGGGATCGGGCGGGAAGAGCCCGGCGGCGGTGGATTGGGGAGTCGGTTGAACCGGCTCAAAGCAGACCGACACTAGACGATATGATTGACATAACCATTCGGCGATATCGGGCATGGCATCAACCGTCTCGGAAGTGACACAGACGCGAATGGACAGTTCTGCTGATCCTTCGGAGAGGGTGTTGAGATTGCGGGCCACGGTGGCGAAGCTGCCTCGTCCATCCTTGCGGGGACGGTGACGATCCTGGATAGAAGCTGGACCATCGAGGGAGACAATGATCGTATCCAGGCTGTCGGCGGCCCATCGGCATCGTTCCTCGCTGAAGGTGCCGTTGGTCACCACTTCGAAGCGGACTGCACATCCTAGCTCTCGAGACCGAAGACTGGCAAAGTGGTAGGCGAAATCCAGAACCTCCTCGGCACAGAAAGGTTCTCCACCGAAAAAGTGAACCTCTGCTGTCTCAATCCCGGAAGAATGGACCAGGTTCAGGTACCAGGCGATGGCCTCTCGCGCCAGATTGAGGTTCATCACCTGGTTCGCTCCGGCGGGATCGAGGAAGCCGCAGTACTCACATGCCAGGTTGCAGCTTCGGGTAGGGATCAGGCCCAGCAGAGCTGGCTGCAACGGACCCTGTCGGGGCATCGGCGCCGGCTCTCCGCGGATACGCAGAGTGGCAAGGATATCGTCGATCGGCTCAACGCCTGTGTCTCTGCCCATGGACAGGGCATCCCGTAGCCGTTGCACAGCAACCCGGTCGATCACGGCCCCCAGGTTATGCAGCGGAGCATAGAGGAGGTAGTGCTCGACGATTGGCAGGACAAAGACACTATGCCATGTCGCAGATGAACCGTAATCAATCAAACCAGACGGTGCGATATTCCTCATGTGCCGGTCCGCACAACGCCCCCAGGTCGTCCATATATCGGAACAAAGAAAGATGGTACGCCTATCTTATCACACTTCCCAGAGCAAGTCAACCGTGGAAGAAAGGGGAAAATGGACAAAAAAGGCAAAAAACCCCTCTTGACAAGAATGCTATTCCGTGCTATAATGACTTTGAGAGCGCTCCCAAAAACTGGCCGAAAATTTCGTTGACCTGGTGGTAAGATAGCGGCTCACGGAATGTATTCATGAGAGCGCTCCTAAGGGAGGGGATCGGTTTCTCATGTCACTGACGCTTGAGCAGATCGCCAAACTCGCTGGAGTTTCCCGTTCGACCGTCTCCCGCGTGATCAATGATCAGCCCAATGTCCGTCAGGAAGTTCGAGAGCGGGTATGGCGGGTAATCCGCGAAACGGGGTATCAACCGAACCTCGCTGCCCGCTCACTGGTGACCCGTCGAACGGGTGTTATCGGCTTGGTGATCCCGCGAGCGGTGCAATCCCTCTTTGCCGATCCCTTTTTCCCCCAATTGATTCAAGGGATTACCCAGGCCTGCAACACCCATGACTACATGTTGGCTCTCTTTGTGCTCCATACCAAAGAGGAAGAACAGAAGCTCTACCCCAGGGTGATGCGCGCCCGGTTACTGGATGGGGCGATTGTGGCTGCCTCCGAAATTGGCGACCCTCTCGTGCGCCATTTGATAGAGAACCGACTGCCGTTTGTGTTAGTGGGTCGGCCAGACGATCCCACCGGCATTAGTTTTGTCCAGCCGGATAATGTCATCGGTGCGTACACGGCAGTCAGCCACCTCTTGCGCCTGGGATACAGGCGCATTGGCACGATCACCGGCCCGCTCAATACGACGGTAGGTCTGGACCGGCGGCAAGGTTATCTAGATGCGTTGCGTGAACGCCATGGAGTGATTGATGAGAACCTGATTGTCGAAGGCGATTTCACGGAAGCGGGAGGCCACGCCGCCATGTTGCGTCTGCTGCCTCACCGACCTGAGGCGGTGTTTGCAGCGTCTGACATCATGGCTTTTGGTGCCTTGCGAGCGCTGCGCGAAGCCGGGTTATCGGTACCGGACGATGTGGCAGTGGTAGGTTTTGATGACCTGCCAGCCGCAGCTTCTTGTGATCCGCCTCTTACCACGGTCCGGCAACCTATCCGGCGTACCGGCACGCAGGCCGCTGAAGTGCTGATTGACATTTTGAACAACGGCCCAACCCCTCCGCGACATATTACCCTGAGCGTCGAGTTGGTCATTCGGTCCTCTTGCGGTGTGGAGCGGAAGAGGTGAGACAGAGGGACGGAAGGTTCCGTGTGGTGGAAGGACGGTGAGTTCAAAGAACGGGGGATGCTGTCTCTCACTGGGTCAGCCAGCATCCCCTCAGATAGACACAGTCTCCAGAGGTTTCCTCAGGGCTGGTGGCCCTTGCTTCTCTTTTGACCGGTCCAGGCCCACTATACCGCGCTTTGCCTGGAAAGGCGAATCGGAGGAGCGGTGCGGCAAGCCAGGATGGCTCTGCGAACTGTCAGGAAGGAGGTGAAAGCTCGAGAGGAACAGTTAGTGTCCCAATCGGTTTCAAGAGGTTTTTGAAATCAAGGAGGAGACGAACATGAGTAAGCGAGTTGTATCTGTCATGAGCCTGTTCGTGATCTTGAGCCTGCTGGCTGCCTGTGCTCCTTCCCCAACCCCGCAAATCGTCGAGAAAGTCGTAACTAAAGAAGTGGAAAAGACCGTCATTGCCACCGTCGAGGTGGAAAAGAAGGTCGTCGAGACCGTGGAGGTCGAGAAACCGGTCGAGGTAGTGGTGACCGCTACCCCCTCGGCTGAAGAGGCGGAGGTTGCGTACAAGCGGAACGAGACCCTGTACACCAGTGGTGCTGCGTGGGGACCGCCCTCGGACTGGAACCCCTTTATTACATGGAGCAAGGCCAATACCAGCGGCACGATTGGACTGGTGTACGAGACGCTGTTCTTGTATGACCCGCTGGCTGACAAGATGATCCCATGGCTGGCCGAAAGTGGCACATGGAGTGATGCCAATACCTACGACCTGAAGCTCAGGCAAGGCATCACCTGGAGCGATGGTCAACCACTGACTGCCGCTGATGTCGTCTTTACCTTTGAGCTCGGGAAGTATGCTGGCATCTGGTTCAACCCGATGTGGAAATGGCTCAATAGTGCCACCGCGCTCAGTGACTATGAGGTGCAGTTCAAGTTCACCAATCCTCTCTACCAGGAATGGGATAACAATCTCTATAACATCGCCATCGTGCCCAAGCACCTTTGGGAGGGCAGAACGGAAGAGGAGGTCACCAGCGGGGCCAATGAGAATCCGATCGGTTCAGGCGCCTACCTGTATGAGACCCACAGCGAGGATCGGAACGTTTGGGTGAGGAACGAGAACTGGTGGGCCACCAAGTTGCTCAACCTGAAGCCTGCGCCCAAGAGGATCGTGGACATTCGTTTTTCGAGCAACAACGTCGCTCTGGGCGCAGTGATCAAGGGTGAAGTGGACCTGAGCAACAACTTCCTGCCGGGTATTGCCACGCTGGCGGAGAAGGGGTACGTTCAGACCTACTTTGCTGGCCCGCCGTACATGCTCTCGGCGAACACGGCTGTCTTGTTCCTCAACACGACCAAGAAGCCGATGGATGACCCGGCGTTCCGCAAAGCGCTCGCCTTTGCCATCAACACTCCCGATATCGTCAACGTCGCCTACGCCAACCTGGTCAAAGCAGCGAATCCCACAGGCCTCCTTCCGTCCCTGGAAAAGTATGTGGACCAGGATGTCGTGGCCCGGCTGGGCTTCAGCTACGATCCTGCCA
Source organism: Chloroflexota bacterium (assembly GCA_018606645.1). Taxonomy (GTDB): domain Bacteria; phylum Chloroflexota; class Anaerolineae; order JAAYZQ01; family JAAYZQ01; genus TumbabinsA96. The sequence continues at coordinate 167,645 of JAGVRI010000006.1, read as the reverse complement.
AAGCCAAGAAGATCCTCGCTGATGCCGGATACAAGGATGTGAATGGCGATGGCTTTGTGGAAGCTCCCGATGGTTCCGCGATCGCCCTCAAAGTGACATGTCCATTTGGCTGGACTGACTGGATGGAGGCGATCCGGATCATTGCCACCAGCGCTCAAGCGGCGGGGATCAACATTCAGGATGAGACCCCGGACTATGGCGCCTGGAACACTGCTCTCACCACTGGCACCTTTGACATGACCCTCAATAACTGGGCCGGGATGAGCAACACGCCATGGACGTTGTACAACCTCTTGTTCCGCCACCCGATCGTAGAGGTCATGGGCAGCGGCAACTTTGGCCGGTACGACAACCAACAGATCTTCGATCTGGTGGATCAACTGGCTGCGACCCCCTCCAGTGATGAGGCGGGCATGAAGGCCATTTGTTCCAAGATTCAGGAACTGATGTTGACCGAGATGCCGGTCATCCCGCTCTGGTACAACGGTCTGTGGGCCCAGTACAGCAATTTGGTCTGGACCAACTGGCCAACGGAAGCGGCCGATACGCCCAACACGCTTCCCTCCACCTGGAGTGGTTACTGGCAGATGGGCGGCCTACTCACGCTGACCACACTCAAGCCGGTGGAATAACGGAGCCGACATGGTGGACGCCCCGCCCCCTTCTACCATCCTGGGGGCGGGGCTTTTTGTAACCTGCGGGTAGGGAGGAGGGATCGTGAGACGTTATTTCGGGAGAAAGCTGCTCATCTATGTTCTCACCTTCTTTCTGGCGGTAACCATAGACTGGCTGATCCCACGCTTCATGCCTGGCGATCCTGTCCAAACCATGCTATCAAGAGCCGCGCTGCACGCCGAAGCCCGTGAAGTCATGTACGGCTACTATGTCAGAGCCTTTGGTTTGGATGTTCCTTTGTGGCAACAATATCTCAACTTTTGGAATGCTTTGTTCCACGGCGATCTTGGGACCAGCGTGTATCTGTTCCCGCAGCCTGTGGTTAAGGTGATTATGCGAGCGGTGCCCTATGACATCCTTCTATTGCTTCCGGCGATCCTGCTGAGCTGGTTTGCCGGGAACCATTTTGGTGCCATCGCAGCGCGAACCCGTTGGCTTGACAACACCTTGTTACCAGTGGGGTATATCCTGACGGCGACCCCCTACATGTGGCTTGGCATTTTGCTGGCCTGGGTATTTGGCATTGTCCTGGGCATCTTTCCTATCGCCGGCGCCTATAGCTTTGAGTTGCGGCCTCATCTCTCCGGGGCCTTCCTGGCGAGCCTTCTGAAACATTGGTTTTTGCCTTTTGCCTCTATTTTCCTGGTCAAGTTCGGTGGCTGGGCGATTGGCATGAGAAACATGATTATTTATGAACTCGAATCAGACTATGCCCACTACCTCGAAGCTCTTGGGACGCCGAGGAAGTTGATCCGAAAGTATGCCTTTCGAAACGCGATCCTGCCCCAGATCACTGGCCTAGCCCTTGACCTTGGCGTGATCGTGGCTGGTGCTCTGGTGACCGAAGTTGTGTTTTCCTATCCTGGAATCGGGTACCTGATCCTTCAAGCGATTCAGAATCAAGATTATTTTCTCATCCAGGGATGCTTCCTGTTTATCATCATCGGCGTATTGCTCGCCAATTTCGCGATCGACATCGCCTATGTCATTGTAGATCCACGGACGCGACTGGGGATGACAGGTGAAGGAGCATGATGGACCTGCAAGTGAGAAGTGAGACTCTCTACTTTGCCTGGAGGAATACCAAACTGCGGGTGGGGTTGAGCGTTGTTCTGTTCTTCGTGGCGCTGACCTTTATTGGTCCGCTGTTGACCGACTATGCACCGTATGACTATGTAGGGCCAGCGGCTCAACCTCCGTCGCCCGAATACTGGTTCGGGACCACGATATTTGGGCAGGATGTGTTTACCCAGTTTGTGATGGGCTTGAAGGCAACCTTTCAGGTGGGCATTATCGGCGGTGGTCTTGGGACGCTGTTGGGAATTCTCATCGGGTTCACGGCTGGCTACCGGGGTGGTCTGGTGGATGAAATCCTCAACATATTCACGAACATTGTCCTGGTCATTCCAACCTTAGCCATCCTGTTGATCATCGCTGCCTATCTGGAGGTGAGAGGCATTCTGACCGAAAGTGTATTTATCGGATGTACTGCCTGGCCATGGGCGGCGAGGGCCATTCGAGCTCAGACGTTTTCATTACGAACCCGGGAGTTTGTCGATCTTGCGCGGCTGAGCGGCATGAACGTCTGGAGAATCATCATGACCGAGATCGCCCCCAATATGATGTCCTATCTGCTGCTGGTTTTCATCCTTCAATTCGGAGGAGCCGTGCTGATCGCTGCTACCCTCGATTTCATCGGGCTCGGTCCGACCAATGCGGTGTCGCTGGGTCTGATGATGAACAATGCGGTGTTGTGGGGGGCTCTGCTTCTCGGAATGTGGTGGTGGTTCATTCCGCCGGGGCTTGCGATTATGGCCATTGTCGGAGCGCTCTACGTGACGAATGTGGGCCTGGACGAGGTCTTTAGCCCCAAACTTCGGGAGATGTGAACGGGTGAGTCTACAAGTAGAAGAACTGACGGTCTACTACCAGACCTTGAAGGGCGATGTCAGGGCTTTGGAAGAGGCTACGTTTCGCGTGGCGGATGGAGAGATCATGGGCCTGGCTGGCGAATCTGGCTGTGGCAAGTCCACGTTGGCCAACAGCCTGATCCTGCTCAAGCCGCCGATGAGGCTGGTCAAGGGTCGGGTGACGCTTGACGGGGAAGAATTACCGATCCACGACATGGAGCGGATGAATTCCTATCGCTTCGAGCGGATCTCGATCATTCCCCAGTACGCGATGAACGCCCTCAATCCGACGCAAAAGATCGGCAAAATAATAGCGGACCTGGTCAGATGGAGGCAAGTAGATTTCGACGACATCCTCCCCGAGCTGAAAAGGAGGCTGGATCTGGTCCATCTGTCATATGATGTACTGGACATGTACCCCATCGAGCTTTCGGGCGGTATGAAGCAGAGAGTGGTGATGGTGCTGTCTACACTGTTGAACCCTTCCTTGCTCCTGGCAGACGAGATCACCTCGGCGCTTGATGTGTCCAGCCAGAAAGCGGTGATGGAAATGCTGGTTTCCTTCCGGGGCTGGGAATTTGTGAGGAGCGTGATTGTCATCACCCATGATCTCTCGATCCTGTATCAGGTTGCCGATAGCATTCTGATTATGTACGCTGGGCAGTTGGCCGAAAAGGCTTCTACGGTAGCCATCATTCGTGCTCCACGGCATCCGTATACCAGGATGCTGATCTCCTCGCTGCCGGAAGTTGGGGTGAAACATGCGGAGAGACGGCTGACGGGCATCCCAGGGACGCCGCCCCTACTGCTCAATCCCCCAGAGGGGTGTCGTTTCCGGGAACGATGTCCGGTGGCCTTTGAGAAATGTGTCGATGTGCCGCCGTTCATTCAAATAGAACCGGGGCATTTTGTGGCTTGTTGGAAGGAGTTCGAAACGAATGCTCGAGCTTGAGGCCGTATCGAAGGTCTACCGGGTGGGGACCTTTGGCGGGAAAGAACTCCGGGCAGTCCATCGGGTCAGCTTTGACGTACAAGACGGGGAAGTGGTGTCGCTCATTGGCGAGAGCGGGAGCGGCAAGAGCACGATTGGGAAGATGATTCTGCGCCTGATCCCGATCAGCACGGGAAGAATTCTCTTCAACGGTGTGGATATTTCTACGCTGAAGGGCGTGGCGTTGAAAGCGTACTATCGCAAGGTGCAGGGTGTGTTTCAGGACCCGTTCAGCTCGTATAACCCGATCTTTAAGGCAGATCGAGTCTTCCGGATCCTTCAGCAGGAATACTTTCCGGAACTTTCGAGGTCGGAGTGGCAGGACCGGGTAGAAAATGCGTTGAGGGCGGTTGGTCTGAACCCCGACCAGGTTCTGGACAAATTTCCTCACCAACTCAGTGGTGGGCAACTCCAGCGCTTCCTCATCGCCCGTGCACTGCTGCTGGGCATTCAATTCCTGGTGGCTGATGAGATCATTAGTATGCTGGATGCGTCTACGCGCATTGATGTTCTCAATTTGCTGGCCGACCTGAAGGCAGAAGGGTTGTCGATCCTGTTCATTACCCATGACCTCTCGCTGGGGTATTACATTAGCGAGAGGGCGGTGATCCTCTATCGCGGATGCATAGTGGAGATGGGGTTGACGGACAAGATCTACAACCATCCTTTGCATCCGTACACCAGAATGCTCATGGTCTCGGTACCACGTCTCGATCGCAAATGGAAAGAGGGAGAGGTCCAGTTGAGAGGCCAGCAATCAGAGCTCGCGGGGGGGTGTGTGTACTATGACCGGTGTCCGGAGGCGGACAAGGACGGCTCTTGTCGGAGCCACGAGCCCGTACTGGTGGAGGTGGAACCAGGTCATTTTGTCGCATGCAAGCTCTATCCAGGGGCATGATGGGGACGCAGAGGGGAGGATATGTCCAAGGTGCAGATCGTCGGTCCTGAGTTGCCCAATCTTCCGTGGGAAGAACGCCCACGGCAGTGTCGTGACATAGTGTGGCGTTCTGAGAGAAATCCGATCCTTACCCGGGAGGCGGTGCCTGGGGCAAACAGCATCTTTAACAGCGCGGTCGTGCCATTCGGCGATGGGTTCGCCGGCGTCTTTCGATGCGATGACACGGCCAGACAGATGCAATTGCATGCCGGAGTGAGCCAGGACGGCATCCACTGGGAGATTGAGCCGAAGCGCATCCAGTTCAGGTGCGAGGACGAAGAGATTGGCCAGTTTGTCTACGGCTATGACCCGCGTGTGTGCTGGCTGGAGGATCGGTACTACATCACCTGGTGTAATGGCTATCACGGGCCGACCATTGGCGTAGGATACACCTTTGATTTCAGGACTTTTTATCAGATGGAGAATGCCTTTCTGCCCTACAACCGGAACGGCGTACTTTTCCCGCGCCGCATCAGGGGCAAGTTTGCCATGCTCAGCAGGCCCAGCGATCGGGGGCACACGCCGTTTGGGGATATATTCTACAGCGAAAGCCCAGATCTGGTCCACTGGGGACATCATCGCCATGTCATGTCCCCCGTGGGAGGGTGGCAAGCTACAAAAGTAGGGGCAGGTCCGACGCCGATCGAAACGTCGGAGGGATGGCTGCTGCTATATCACGGAGTGTTGACCTCGTGCAATGGGTTTGTGTACAGTTTTGGCGCAGCGCTGTTGGATTTGGAACAGCCGTGGAAGGTCCTGTACCGGACACGTCCTTACCTGCTTAACCCGCGGGCGTATTATGAATGCGTGGGGGATGTACCCAATGTGGTCTTTCCCTGTGCGGCTCTGGTCGACCCCCCGACTGACCGGATGGTGATCTACTACGGCGGGGCAGACACGGTTACCTGTCTGGCCTTTGCCAAGGTCTCGGAGATCATCGAGTTCACCAAAGAGAATTCGCTTTGAGAGACATAGCGGCGTTTCTCATCCGTATCGGAGCAAAAAGTGGACGGGCTTAGGGTTGCCGTCATTGGCGGGGGTAGCACCTATACCCCAGAACTGATCGAAGGGTTCATTAACCGACGAGAAGAACTGCCTGTGAGTCTCGTTACCTTGATGGATATTGATGAAACCAGGTTGCGGATTGTGGGCGGATTGGCGGAACGCATGGTGCGATCTGCGCGGGCTGACATCGAGGTGCGACTTACGATCCGGCGGAGGGAGGCGCTGGAGGGGGCGGACTATGTCATCACCCAGATTCGGGTGGGAGGGATGGCCTGCCGCATCCTGGATGAAAAGATCCCGCTTCGGTTCGGGGTGGTGGGCCAGGAGACCACTGGCCCAGGAGGCTTTGCCAAGGCGTTGCGCACGATCCCCGTTCTCCTGGAGATTGCCCGTGACGTGAGCGAGACCGCGCCTCAAGCCTGGCTCATTAATTTTACCAATCCGGCGGGTCTCATCACCGAGGCCTTGCTCAAATACACTGCTGTCCCGACGATTGGGTTGTGCAACTCGCCGTGGGGATTTCAGCAGGGCATTGCCCGACAATTGGGGGTTCGCCCCGAGCGCGTTCGGTTGGATTATGTGGGGCTTAACCACCTGAGTTGGATTCGCGGTGTGAAGGTAGATGGTAAGGATGTCTTTGATCAAGTGCTGGAGGGGGCGCTGGCCGCGGCCAGTGCCGGTGAAATCCCCTTTGCTCCGGAGCTCCTTCAAACGCTGAGGATGGTGCCCAATTACTACCTGGCTTACTACTATCATCATGACGAGATGCTGGCCAGGCAACGCCGGGCGGAGAAGATCCGGGGAGAAGTTGTCCAGGAACTGGAGGCCCGCCTGCTGGAACTTTATGCGGACCCTGACCTGGACCACAAGCCCCCGTTACTCGAAAAGCGAGGCGGGGCCCATTATTCTACGGCCGCCCTGGCATTGCTGAGCGCGATCCATGGCGACAAGGGCGAGGTCCAGATCGTCAACACACGCAATAACGGGGCCTTGCCTGGGCTTCCTGCGGACAGCGTGGTCGAATTGCCTTCGGTGATCGATCGGCGTGGAGCTCAGGCAATTCCTGCGGCTCCCATGCCTCCGGCAATCCGCGGCCTAGTCCAGGCGGTCAAGGCCTATGAAGAACTGACGGTATTGGCTGCGGTCGAGGGAGACGAACAAGCGGCCCTGCAGGCGTTATTGGCCCATCCGCTGGTACCCTCCTTTGCAGCGGCTAAGGGGCTCTGGGCCGCGATCAAGGAAGCCAATCGGGCCTATCTACCCCAGTTCGAGGGAAAGACGTGAGCCTCGTTTTGGGCGTGGACGCTGGCGCAAGCAAGACTCTGGCCCTGGTTGCCGACACCAATGGGCGCGTCCTGGGGTTGGGTCGAGGTGGTCCGGGCAACCATCAGGTGGTTGGGTTGGATGCGGCTCTGGCTGAGATCAAGAGGTCGGTCGAACTGGCTCTGGCTCAGGCCAGCAAGCCTCCGCCGCTCGATTTTGGTCTGTTCGGCCTGGCGGGAGCGGATTTGCCTGTCGATTTTTCCCTCCTGACCCCGGCGATTGAGAGCTTGGGGGTGGCTCGGCGGGTAAGTGTCAAGAACGACACGATGGTGGCTCTGCGGGCGGGGCTCAAGCGGGGCTGGGGAGTGGTCGTCATTAGCGGTACCGGTTTTAACGCGGGAGGCATTGGACCGGATGGCCGGGAAATTCGGCTTCCCGGTCTTGGTGCGCTGTCAGGCGATTGGGGCGGAGGCGGTGACATTGCCCAGGAGGTGATCCGCCTTGTCTGTCGAGCCTGGGACGGGCGTGGCCAACCGACCGTGCTGACCGAGATGGTGCTCACTGCTCTCGGCATGCGGTCGGTGGACGAGCTGATCTCCGAGCTCTACCAGAGCCAGTTTGACTCCGACCATTTTGACGTGCGACGCCTTCTCGACCTGGTGCCCCTGGTGTTCGAGGCCGCCTATATGGGGGATACGGTGGCGCAGGACCTTCTGGTGCGGGTAGGGAACGAGGTGGGAGCTACGGCGGGCGCGATCATCAGGCGGCTGGGGTTGGAGTCAACCGATGTCGAAGTGGTGCTCGGAGGTAGTGTGTTCAAGGGCAAAGGACCATTGCTGGTGGACACGGTAACCCAAGTGGTGCACAGGGTCGCTCCTCGGGCGGTCATAGTCCTGCCGGAGTTTGAGCCGGTGGTGGGGGCGGTTTTTCTCGCCATGGAGGCTCTGGGGGTAGAGGTCAACGACGCAGTCTATCACAACGTGCGAGCCAGTCTGCCCGAGGAGTTGCAACCCAAGCCACAGCGCGGATGGGAGCGCTGATGCGGTACGGATACTTTGACGACGAGCGCCGCGAGTATGTGATTACCCGGCCGGACACCCCTCTTCCCTGGATCAACTATCTGGGATGTGAAGCCTATTTTGGACTGGTCTCCAACACTGCTGGCGGCTACTCTTTCTACCGTGATGCGCGCTTGCGTCGCATCACGCGCTATCGCTACAACAATGTTCCCCTCGATTGCGGCGGGCGATATCTTTATATCCGGGATAACGAGACCGGGGAATTCTGGTCCCCATCCTGGCAGCCGACTCGACGCGAGTTGGAAGGCTATACATGTCGACATGGGTTGGGGTATACCTTGATCGGTTCCACCTACCAGGGGATTGAAGCGCAAACCAGGTACTTTGTTCCCCTGGGCGAGAGCCTGGAGATCTGGCAGTTCACGGTCACCAATCGGAGGGACAGGCCAGCTCACCTGTCGATTTTCTCCAGCATTGAGTTTTGCCTGTGGGATGCTCAGGATGATGCCAGTAACTTTCAGCGCAATTTCAGCACTGGCGAGGTGGAAATTGACGGCAGCGTGATCTATCACAAAACTGAATATCGGGAAAGACGCAATCACTTTGCCTTCTTTGCGTGCTCTGAGCAACTGGACGGGTTCGATACAGAAAGGGATCGGTTTCTTGGGCCGTACCGAGGATGGGATAACCCGGACGCCGTCGAACGTGGACGTTCGTTTAGCTCGGTGGCCCACGGTTGGGCCCCGATCGGTTCGCACCACGTCCAGGTTCACCTGGAGCCCGGCGAAACCCGACAGCTTATCTTCCTGCTAGGGTATCATGAGAACCCTCAAGAGGAAAAGTTCGATCCCCCTGATTCGCAGACGATCAACAAAAAGTACGTCCGGCCGATTATTACCAGGTACCTGGACAGACGTCACGTGGATGCCGCTTTTGATGAACTCTGTGCCTATTGGGACCGCTTGCTGAGCGTATTGCGCGTGGAAACACCGGACCACCATACGAACCGGATGGTCAACATCTGGAATGTCTACCAGTGTATGGTGACTTTTCACCTCTCTCGATCGGCTTCTTTCTTTGAATCAGGGATCGGGCGGGGCATAGGGTTTCGGGATTCGAACCAGGATCTGTTGGGTGCCGTCGCTCTGGTGCCAGAGCGGGCCCGACAACGTCTGCTGGACCTGGCTGCCACTCAACTGCAGAACGGTGGAGCCTATCATCAGTACCAACCTCTGACCAAGAAGGGCAATGACGCAATCGGCAGCGGGTTTCACGACGATCCACTGTGGCTGGTTTTGGGCACGGCTGCCTACCTGAAAGAGACCGGAGACGGAAGCATTCTGGATGAGCCGGTGGCCTATGAGAACCGGCCCGGCACCGAGGCGCCGCTCTATGAGCATTTACAGCGCTGTCTGCATTATACCCTTGATCGGCTGGGGCCGCATGGTTTGCCGCTCATTGGTCGTGCGGATTGGAACGATTGTCTGAACCTTAATACTTTTTCTACCAGTCCTGACGAGTCATTTCAGACGGCTTCGGTGCGGGAGGGTCGGACGGCTGAATCGGTTGTGATTGCTGCATTGTTTGTGATGGCGGCTCAGGAATTGGCGGAAATCGCGCGCTGGCGAGGCCGATGCGAAGACGCTGATCTCTATCATGAGCAGGCTGCGCAGATGGCCGCTCGGGTGCTGGAGCATGGCTGGGACGGAAAATGGTTCCTGCGGGCCTACGACGACTTGGGCGGCAAGATCGGGTCGCACGAATGTCAGGAAGGCAAGATTTTCATTGAGCCCCAGGGCCTGTGTGCGATGGCCGGCATTGGCCTGGAAGATGGACGAGCGGCTCGCGCACTGAGGTCGGTGAACGAGCTGCTCGCTTCTCCTCATGGTCTTGCTCTACTATGGCCCGCCTATTCGCGTTACTATCTCCATCTCGGCGAGATCTCGTCTTATCCCCCAGGGTACAAGGAAAATGGAAGCATCTTTTGTCACACGAATCCCTGGATCATCATTGCCGAGGCCATCCTCGGGCATGGTGACCAGGCCCACGATTACTACCTCCGCATTAATCCTTCGGCTCGCGAAGAGATCAGCGACCTGCATCGCTGTGAGCCGTATGTATATGCTCAGATGATTGCCGGCCCTGAGGCTCCCACGTACGGCGAGGCCAGAAACTCGTGGCTCACCGGTACGGCGGCGTGGAACCTAGTGGCGATCAGCCAATGGATCCTGGGCATTCGCCCCACTTTGGACGGCCTGTGTGTGTCCCCGGTCCTTCCTGAGACCTGGTCCGGTTTCAAGGCGGTACGTCGCTGGCGAGGAGTGACTTATCATATATCGGTCCAGCGTGTGGGTCCGGGTCGTGCCGTTTCCCTGACGGTAGACGGACAGCCCGTTCAGCACCACACCGTCCCCCTACCTGAGGACGGCCGGACCGAGATAACGGTGGAAGTCAAAGTGGGTGCCGCCGCGAAAGAGCCCGCTGAACCGCCCGTTCTGCAGCGCAAAGTTCAGGAATAGGCGAAGCGCCAGCAGTTCCCTACCCTATGCCGTCAGGCTGTCTTTCTTTTGACTTTTTTTCGGACTTTTGGTATCCTAATAATGCTGGCTGCCTGGATGGGATGGCAACGAAGCCTGGTCCCAATGCTTGGGCTTCGAATCGCTCTCTGCCTGCAGGCGGGAGCGATTTTAGTTCACATAACAAGCGGAACCGTCTCTGACACCCAACATCAAGGGAGGGAGTACAAACGATGAGGAAGGTCCTGATTACGCATAATGAACTATGTGTCGGTTGTCACCTGTGCGAGGAGGTCTGTTCTCAAGCCTGGTTCAAAGAGATCAATCCAGCCAAGTCAGCAATCCGTATCACCGAACTGGGCAATGCAGACTGGGGCATGGCTGTGTGCAATCAATGTGGCGAATGTATTGCCGTATGTCCGACGGAGGCCTTGTATCGGGACAAGGCCGGGGTGGTACGGATCAAGAAGGACCTGTGCGTTGGTTGCTTGTCGTGTGTGGGTTTTTGCCCAACTCGGACGATGTATTACTACGCGGGGTATGTGGAGCCGTTTAAATGTATTTCGTGCGGCCTGTGCGCCAAAGAGTGCCCGGCCGAGGCGCTCGCCGCTGAGACGCTGCCTGATTAAGGTCTGCCCCCGACACGTTCAAGGAAAGGAAGGACAACGATGGAGATGAAGGAAATCACCCAGGAACGAATTGAGGCGTTGCGAGCGGGTCACAAAGTATTGGCCGAGTTTCACTATGAACCCCGTCCGGTGGAGCGGGGATATGCAGGCAAGACCCTATATGTCAATGTCTCGACCAACACGATTGGGGCCAAGCCGGTGGATGAGAGAATGAAGCGGACCTTCATTGGCGGCCGTGGCTTTGACCTTTGGTTGTTGTGGAACGCCGTCAAGTCAGATACCCGCTGGGACAGCCCCGAGAACGAGATCGTCATCGCTTCGGGCCCTCTGGGCGGCATTGTCCAGTATCCCGGCACAGGCAAGTCAATTGCGGTGACTATCTCTCCCTTGACTGGAATCCCGGTGGATAGCAATGTAGGCGGCTATTTTGGGCCGTTGCTCAAGTTCTCTGGCTTTGATGCTCTGGAGGTGCAGGGGATCGCGGACCGGGAAGTCATCGTGTTTATTGACGGCAATGCGGGTCTGGTACAGATCATGGAGGCACCGGAGGAGTCGGTGAACAGCCATATTCTGGCTGAGGAGATCGTCGCTCTGTTCGGCCAGACGCCTCAGGAGAAACAGGGAGTGTCGTCGGTATCGTCCGGGGTGGGGGCAGAGCATACCCTGATTGGATGTCTCAACTTTAGTTTCTACGATCCTCGCCGTAAGCTCACTCGCCTGAAGCAGGCGGGCCGGGGCGGCATTGGCACCGTGCTGCGCAAGAAAAAGATCAAAGCCCTGGTGGTCAAGTATGTGGGCGTCAAGGGGGACAGCAATCACCCCACTGACCTGGAGACGATCCAGCAAGTGGGGGCCAAGATGCACCGCGAGATCTACGAGCGGGACCCGATCATGTTCACCATGCGCCTGGACGGAACGAACCACCTGACCAAGATCATGAATGACTATGACATCCTGCCCGTGCACAACTTTCGCTACGGCAGCCATCCGGAGGCGGAAAAGATCTACTCGCCCCATTTTCAGAAGTACTTTGTCTACGACGCTCCCGACGGCTGCTGGTACGGTTGCACGCTGGCCTGTGCCAAGTTTGCCGCCGGGCTGGAATTGCGTACTGGACCGTACAAAGGACAGACGGTTACCGTTGATGGCCCCGAGTACGAGACGGTAGCTGGCATCGGTGCCAACTGCGGCATTTGGGATGCGCATGCGGTCCTGGAGGCGAACTTTTACTGCGATGCGTATGGCATTGATACGATCTCGTTCGGCACGGCCATGGCCTTTGCCATGGAGTGCTATGAGGAGGGCATCCTGACCCCGGAGATCACGGGGGGGCTGAAGCTGAACTTTGGCAATGCGGACGCCATGTTGGAAGCGTTGCATCAGATGAGCCGGGGAGAGGGCTTTGGCGTGATCATCGGCCAGGGTGTGCGCCGGATGAAGCAGATCTTTGTCGAGCGCTATGGGGCCGATCCCCAATTCCTCCAGGATATCGGGATGGAAGCCAAGGGATTGGAATACAGCGAATATGTGACCAAGGAATCGCTGGCCCAGCAGGGCGGCTACGGCCTGGCCAACAAGGGTCCCCAACACGATGAAGCGTGGCTCATCTTTATGGACGCAGTCAATAATCAGATTCCCACCTTTGAGGATAAGGCCGAGGCGTTGCACTACTTCCCCATGTGGCGAACCTGGTTTGGACTGAACGGCCTGTGTAAGCTCCCGTGGAACGATGTGGAGCCGGCAGACAACCGTACCCGCTACAAGGGCATTGAGGCAGCCAAAGTGCCGGAGCATGTGGAGAACTATGTCCGGCTCTTCCGGGCGATGACCGGTCGCGATGACGTGCAGAGTGGCGCCGACCTGATCCGTATGTCCGAGGCGGTGTATAACTTTCAGCGGATCTTTAACCTGAAGATGGGCTCTGGCACTCGTGAACACGATGCCATTCCTTATCGCTCGGTAGGGCCGGTCACCGATGCCGAATATGAAAGCCGGGCTGAGCGCTATGACCAGCAACTCCGCGAACTCGTGGGCGTGGACCCCAGCGGCATGACCACGGCTGAAAAGCGACAGGCCCTGCGCCGCTACCGCGAAGCCCAGTATGAAAAGTTGATCGATGCCGTGTACAAGCGTCGCGGTTGGAATGAACGGGGCATCCCTACACTGGAAAAGGTCCGTGAGTTAGGCATTGATTTTCCCGAAGTGGTGGCGCTGATCGAAGCGCACACGCAAAAAGGCACCTAGCAGCCTGCGGAAGTAGATTCTACGCTGGCAAACCCACGCTGGCCCACCGGTCGGCGGTGGTGTCTGAACCCAGAGGCAAAGGCGCCAGGTTGGAAGTCCGACCTGGCGCCTTTACAACGAGAGAGGCCTGATGCTCTACCGGAGATCGTGAGCGTTGCACACGCCGCCCAGAACCGAGGTGAAAGCGCAATGATTCGTGTGAACAATAAATGGGAGATCGAGTGGCAGCCTGGGATGACGATCCGGGACCTGTTGGTCGCCTGCAAATTCACCCATCATTATGTGGCCGTATCGGTCAACGGGCGTTTGGTACCCGCTGAGGAATATGACACGTGGTTGGTGGCGGATAGGGATGAGGTGCAGGTGATCCATATTATTGCCGGAGGATGAGCCTGGGTGGCGTTCAGCGCCAGTGGGGCCGGCCTAGTTCCTTTCCTCCATCAGGAGGCGGATATCTGGCCAACCGTAGGCCACTTCAGGTAGATCGACGTTCCCGATAGTGATCACTTTTTCCCGCAGGTAGCGGCCTCCTAACTTTTCATAGAACCCCCGGGATGGGTTCTCGGCCAACACCCAGACCAGCATCGAGTCAAAACCGCACTCCCAGAGCTGCTGGGCAGTGGCGCGGACGAGGTTCCGGCCCACGCCCTGGCGCTGGTGGCTGTCCAGCACATAGATCGCGTACAGTTCACCGTGGTACACGGGGTCGTGCTCCCGTTCTGGACCGCTGCTGGCAAAGCCGACGATCTTGCCCTCCATTTCTGCCACGTGGACAGACTGTGTCTGGTCAAGGCTAGAAAGGATTTCCCGCCACCTTTGTTCGCTGCGTTCATAGGACAGTTGAGCCAGGAACTCGGTCGGCACCAGGCCTCGATAGGTGGTACGCCAGGTGTCAATGTGAACGCGAGCGATGGCCGGCGCATCGGTCAGATCTGCTGGGCGAACGATGATGGTCCTTGCAGGGTTGAATTGCTCGGCTCGTGGGATCAGGCGCTCACCTCCCGCAGGGCCTTCTCAAAGATGCTCAATGCTTCCTCCAGATGCGATTCTTTGATGATCAGCGGCGGCACGAACCGGATCACGTTGTGGTAGGTGCCACAGGGGAGCAACATCAATCCATAGTCCAGGCATTTATTTCGGACCGCGCTGGCGGTGGCTTTGTCTGGATCACCGCCGGGGGTAGTGAACTCGACAGCGACCATCAATCCCAGGCCACGAACCTCGCCAATTGCTGGAAAGCGGGATTGAAGTTCCTTCAGCCGGGCGATGAGGATGCCTCCCAGTCGGGCGCTGTTCTCGATCAACCCTTCCTCTTCCATCACCTGGAGCGTGGCCACGGCAGCCGCGCAGGCGACCGCATTGCCGCCATAGGTGCCGCCCTGGGAGCCGATCGGCGAGTGCTGCATCAAGGCCGAACGGGCCGCGATGCCACTCAAAGGGAAGCCTGAAGCCAGGGCTTTGGCCATGACCAGAACGTCGGGCTCCACCCCAAAGTGTTGGAAACCAAACCATTTTCCCGTTCGGCCGAATCCGGTCTGTACTTCGTCCACGATCAGCAGGATGTCGTGCTGGCGACAGATTTTTTCGACCCCGGCGAGGAACCCTGGTGTGGGTACGATATATCCGCCTTCACCCTGTACCGGCTCTATCAACATGGCAGCCGTTTCTTCCGGCGCTGTCTGAGAAGCCAGCAAGTGCCGAAGTTGCTTCAGACAAAAGTCCTCGGTCTCTCTTTCGGACCAGCCATAGAAGTATGGGTTCGGGAACGGAGCGACGTAGACGCCGGCCATCAGGGGCTGGTACTTCCAGTGATAAATCGGGTTCGATGTGGTAAGAGACACCGCGCCGATCGTCCGTCCATGGAATCCTCCTTGAAAGACCACAAGATTGGGTCGCCCAGTGGCGTGGCGCACCAGCTTCAGGGCCGCCTCGACCGCTTCGGCGCCAGAATTGGTGAAGAAGAAGCTATCAAGATGCGGAGGCATAATGGTCCGTAGCTTCTGTACCAGTTCGAGCATAGGCTTGTGGTATACGATGTTGATTTGTCCATGGATTAACTTGGCGCATTGGGCTTGAGCAGCAGCGACCACTTTGGGGTGGCAATGACCGGTGTTGGTTACGGCGATGCCAGAAGTGAAATCAAGGTAGCGACGTCCGTCGGTGGCATAGATGTATGGCCCTTGGGCATAGTCTACTTCAATGTCCGAATACCGTGTATAGATCGGGCTTAGGCTTTTTTTCGGATCGTTCATCGTTGGCCTCCTGAGTGGTGTAGCGAATATACTATCGGCGTTCCATTCCGCCTTGCGTGTATTATCAGGCATTGCAAGTACCCTGTCAAGATCCAACCGGGTCTGTGAGTCAGCCGGGCAGCTCATCTGACAGGGGGGCAAGACGTATGGCTCTGTAAGGCCAGATTAAGGGTCAAAGCATGGCCGGCGGAAGGATTTGCGATTCTTGTCCCCCATTTGACAGGGTTACTCTGTGGTTCTATAATGGAAGTGTGCCGTCTGGGCATGAGGGCAGTGTACGCACAATAGAGAGGAGAGAAAACCATGCGTAGGTCAGTTCTAGTTTCTGCCGTTTTGCTGCTTGTCTTCATCTTTGCCGGAGCACCGGCGTCTGCCATCACCGGCCACTGGGTTGAGGACTATGAACATCCATTTGTGGGTCTTGTGGTGTTCTACGATCAAGACGGTGAGTTCCTGTGGCGTTGTAGCGGATCGCTGATCAGTCCGACCAAGTTCCTCACCGCCGGGCACTGCACGGATACGGCGGGAGGTGCTGTTTCAGCTCGCGTCTACTTTCAGCAAGATGCTGGGGCCAATTACAACCAGGCGCTGGGATACGACCCGGTAACGCTCTATCCGATTGGCTGTGCTCCTGGCACGTTGGGCATTCTGTGCGCTACATCCGATGAACTCTACAACTATGGCTTTGCCAACTTTGCCGGCTTTCCTAACATCCGCGATGTGGGCCTGGTGATCCTGGATCAACCGATTACGATGCCGGAGTACGGTCAGCTTCCATCCCCCGATACGCTCAGCAACCTGCGCACGGCACGCGGTCAGAAGGACACGGTGTTCACCGTCAGCGGCTACGGCCTGAGTTATCGCACGCAGGAGCATTCGGTCCTTCCCAACATCTCGTACCGCGAGAGACTGATGGCCAAATCCACACTCGTGAATCTGAACAGCGCTCTCAACGACGGCTATAACCTTCAGACCCAGGGCAACGGGGATGACCGCGGCGGGACATGTTCTGGCGACTCTGGTGGTCCGGTCTTCTTGGGCGGATATAACTCGAACGTGATTGTGGCTGTGACATCCTTCGGCCTGAATGCGCTCTGCCGGGGTACAGATTTCGCCTACCGGGTGGACAGAGCTGAGGTGCTCGACTGGATTAACGGCCATTAACAGGGAGGCGTGGAGTATCTGTAGCAGGGGCATCGGTCGCGTTTTGACATTTGGCCGGGCTATGCTAAAATTATCAAAGAGGTGATGAGGCTCACCTGAGGAGGTTACTTTCCTGATCCGTCGGTGATCGACTGATAGCCTCTACCGTGGCGTGTGCTAGTACGCCTGAGCGGTAGAGGCTTTTTTGCGAGGCAGAGAATGACGCGCACGATGATCTTCTGCGAGGTGCAAAATGCGCTGGCCGAACCGGGGTGTGCTGTGTGTCGCCTGGTTGCCAAGGCGACTGAGCGCTACCTGGACGGCTTGCTGTGGGAGGGGGTGAACGATCCGGGCGTGCGTCCGCAGATCCGCCGCGCGCACGGCTTTTGCCACGATCATGCCTGGATGTTGGCGCGCCCCGGGGCTTCCTTGGGAGTGGCGATCCTGACTCATGATGTGCTTCAAAGCCTGCTGGCGGAGATGAAGGAGAGCCGTTTCCAGGCATTGCCGACCTGGTCGCTGCGCCGTGTCCAGGAGAGCCTGGACCGAGACCAACCAGCACGAGCAACTGCTGACCTGGTGGCCCGGCTGACTCCTCAGGCGCAGTGTCCGGCCTGTGTCCAAGCGCGGAGGATGGAAGAAGTGTATCTGGATACGTTGTTGGACCATCTGGTGGGCAAAGAGAGCTTGCTGGCTGCCTATCAGGCCTCCGATGGCTTGTGCCTGCCTCATTTTCGCCAGGCGCTGGCCCGGCTGCGAGGTGAGAAGGTCTTTGACGCCCTGGTAACCGCTCAGCGCACGATCTGGCAGCGGCTGGCCGATCAGTTGAGTGAGATGATCCGCAAGAGCGACTACCGCTTCCACGATGAAGAATGGGGGGAAGAGAGCGGCGCCTGGTTGCGCGCTCTGGCGGCGCTGACCGGGCCTCAGAGAGAAAAGACCTGGTAACAGGTCCGATCTGGGGCTCTTCATTGTGCTTCTCCCGCAGGCCTTGGAGCCTGCGGGAGAAGGGTCTCTAGAGTTGCCCCGAGGTGTCCCACTCCCCCAGCAACTGTTGATAGGCCGGGTCCTGATATCGTTCCAGCAGGAACCAGGGGGCGTACGACGGCAGCTCGCTGCCGGTCACGTGGGCAGCCAGCAACTCGCCCGCAGCGCAGGCGGCCATAATCCCAAAGCCGGAAAGAGCGCCGATCAGGTAGGCGCCCTGGACTGGCAAAGGTCCGATCAGAGGGCGATTTTCGCGAGTTTTGGTATAATAGCCCCCATCCACGACCGGGCGGGGCAGACGGTCGAAATAGGCCTGCAAGCCTGGGATCATCCGCGATAGACCGCGCAAGACAACTTCAAAGTAATGAGGATTGATGGGAGGCAGTGGCACCTGCGCTTCCATGGTCTTGACGTCATAGGTCCACAGCACAAGCTGCGTGCGGCTGCCTGGAGCGCCTTCCGGCATCCCGTGAGGGCCGGGTGGGAATGGTTCGAGGAGCCAACGGGTCTCTTCTGACTCGGAGAGCAGTTCGCGTTCCTCCTCCGACCAGGGTAGATACTGAGGATCAGCCCAGTAATAGAGCGGCGCGGTCTGGGGGATTATGCCCAAATGATCGTTAAAGGCAATCTTGGCATGGAGTTCATGAATGATGGGCAACTCGACGCCGATCATGGCAGCTACCTGCTGGACAAAGGGGCCGGCGGCATTCACAAAAACCTCGGTGCCAACGGTTTGGGTACCAGCCTCGTTGCTCAGTTGTACCGCTTGCACTCGGCCGCCCCGGACCTGAACGCCTTCGACGCGCGCGTTGACCACTCGGGTACCATGTTCTCTCGCCCGTTCGAGCAAGTACATGCCCAACTGTTGGGCGCTCAACCGTCCGCAGCGTCGGGTGTGCAGGACGGCGACCGTTTGTTCGGTCAGAAAGGGAAAGTGGCGGCGGATCAGGTCCGGATCTAAGATTAGATCGGCTCCGGTGGGCAGACCAGCATAGCCCTCGGCAGGAGCCGGAATATACTCGGGGTCGCCTGGTCTTCCCATATGAACGCGCAGCGGACCGGCGCCCAAGGTAGAGGGTTCCTGGGCTGCGCGTTCAAAAAGCGGAATACGGGCCGGGTCAGCGGTGACAAACAGATAGCCGCGTCGGGTGAGATGGAAGAGATTATTGCACTCGTCAGCCAACTCTTCCATCAGGTCAATGCTGCGATTCATCAGGCGGACCATGGCATCGCCGGGCCCAGGCCACCAGTTGCGGTAGCATTCGGTGGATTTGTCACTGGTCAGGCTGAGCGGGGGTCGTTCATCCACCAGGAGGATATCGGAGATGTGGTGGCGAACGGCCAGATGATAGGCAGCGCTGATGCCGGCGATGCCGGCGCCGCAGATGACAACGCTAGCGGTGGTGGTGGCCATGGTGCAGACTGCTAGCCGGTCTGGCGTTTGGCTGCTTCTAACAGGTTCAGGCAGAGCATGATGTTGGTCATTGGCCCGGTGCCGCCCGGCACAGGGGTGATCATGCCCGCTACCTCAACTGCTTCGGCGTAGGCGACATCGCCCACCATCTTGCCCCCGACGTCATTGACCCCAAAATCCACCACGACGGCGCCGGGCTGAATCCAGTCGCCGCGGATCATTTCGGCTCGACCCACAGCGGCGCACAGGATATCTGCCTGACGACAAATGTCTGGCAGGTTAGCAGTGCGGGAGTGGCAGACCGTGACGGTGGCGTTTTCGCGCATCAGGAGCAGAGCCATGGGCTTGCCTACAATGTTCGAGCGCCCAACGACTACCGCATGCTTGCCGTTAAACTCCACCCCATAGCGGCGCATCAGCTCCATCCCGCCAGCCGGAGTCGCTGGAACGAAAAAGGGTCCTACGCCGGCCGGGCGACCGACCGGTGCAGCCATGGCCAATCGTCCGGCATTGACTTCGTGCACACCATCGACATCCTTGCTAGGGGAAAGAGCAGCCTTGACCGCTGCTTCATCGATCCCTTTCGGCATCGGTTCCTGGATCATAATGCCGTGGACATCCGGTTGGGCGTTGAGACGGGTGACCAACGCGACCAACTCCTCCTGAGTGGCTGTCTCGGGTAGGACGTGGAGCTGAGCGACCATACCCCGCGCCGCCATGGTCTTTTGAATAGCATTGGCATACCACACCGAGGCCGGGTCCTCGCCAGCCCGCACGACGGCGATGGTTGGGGTCACACCGGTCCTGGCCCTAAACTCGGCCACGGCGGCATCGAGTTCGGCCTGCATGGTCTTGGCGACCGCTTTCCCGTCCAGAATGATAGCAGACATTGGTTATCTCCTCCTTTGTGATCTTTCGAGAGCGGCGCTACAGCCTGGCGGCAACATAGTCGTAAATCTGATCCCGCAGCTCCCCTTTGCCGGCCAGCAAGGAGTCAAGCTGCTGGCGTTTTTCGGCCACAAACGCTTCATCCTTCAGGGTACCCAAATTGATCAGGACATTCAGCGCTGCGCTGCGCAGCGAGGCTTCGGCCATCAGCACGGCTACGCCTGCATCACTCACTGCAAACTTGTTGCCCTTTTCCGCTACCGGCATGCATAGGTCCATGACCTTGACCGCTGCTTCGGCGATGCGCATGGGAACCAACGTTGCGTTCTTGAGGGCGTTCTGCATCGCTTCGGACCGAACAGCTTTCTGCTCCTCGGTCTCGCGCGGCAGCTTGGCTGCCTGAGAATAGGCAGTGTACGCAGCCACATCGGCCTCCAGCAAATCGGTGAGTTCCTTGCGCAACGCTTCCGCCTGGGCCAGAAGGTCCTCGATATCCCCCTGTACTTCCTCGTAGCCCCTCTTGCCAAGGGTCAGGTTACAGACCATGCTGATCAGTGCAGCTCCTAAAGCACCGCTCAAAGCGGCCACGCTCCCTCCACCCGGAGCCGGGGCACTGCTGGCCAGTTCGTCAAGAAAGTGGCTGACGGGCTTGTCAATGAGTCTCACAATTCGTCCTCCTTTATGAGTTCTTGGTGCACGGTTACTGGCATACGTCACTTCTGAGCAGCGAGCAATCCCTTGGCTCTCAGTAAGCCAATGGCATCGGAAAAATGCTTGTCCAGGCCTAGTTTCCTGGGATCGAGGCCATAGGCCACACCCATCAACTGCGTGAAATAGACAATAGGGAGATTGATGTCCTCGCCATATTCATCGCTGATCTGCTTTTGACGCAAGTCCAGGTTGGCGTGGCACAATGGGCAGGCGGTCACGATCATATCGGCGTTCGCTTCCCGGGCGTTTCTCAGGATCTTGTGACTCAGATCGAGGGCGATCTCAAGGGTGCTCAGGGAAAGGGAGCCGCCGCAACAGTCAGTTTTGTAAGACCAATCCACCGCTTTGGCGCCTAGCGCTTCCATCAGGCGGTCCATGTGGGTCGGATACTCGTAATGTTCTTCGCCAGTGACGTCAGGAGGGCGGGTGAGCAGGCAGCCGTAGTAACAGGCGACCTTGAGTCCTTCCAGAGGCCGGACTACCGGTCGGGCAGCGGCGTCGTAGCCCACTCGATCGGTGATGGTGGTCAACAGGTTATCTACCTGGATGCCGCCGGTGTACTCAAAGCCAATGTCTTCAGCGATGCGTCGCCGGAGTTCGGGGTTGTGCTGGACTTCATGCATGGCAATGCGAAAGCGAGAAAAGCAGGCAGCGCAAGGCATGGTCATGTAGCTGTGGCCCATTTCCTGGGCGATAGCCAAGGTCTGCATCGGCAGTTTAATGGACCGGTAAAAGTTGGTGTTGTGGGCTGGCGAGGTCCCACAACAGACCCAACCTTCCGGCTCGACCAGTTTCAGGTTCAGCTTCTCGGCCACGGCCATGGTTGACAGGTGGAATTCGATGCCGGTGGCATGGAGGCTGCAGCCGGGGTAATAGGAAATGATCTCTCCTTTGGCAGGGGATGTCTTTCTGGGCTGGAGTTCAGGGTATGCCGGGATCATGTCCGGTTCGAGGGTCTTGGGCGCGCGCCTGCCATTGCGCGGGCGTCGGGCAATGCTGGGCAGGATCTTGAGCTTTCCAGCGCGCAACATGCGGATCGCCATGGGCAGGTCGTACTTGAAAAGCTGTCTGAAATTCAACTTGCCGGCAAAGAACTCGCGGATATATAGCTCAGCCATCAGCCCCAATTCCCACATCCGCCCAAACCAGTTGATGGTGCGGTTGGCCGATTTGTAGAACATGGGCACGGTGGGCACTTTGGGTTTGATGCCCAATTCCTGGGCCATGATCTCGAGTTCGTCCATAATGCGGGCGATGTCAATGCCCTGGGGACATCGGGTTGAACAGGTCTCGCACGCAGCACACAGCGAGATCGTCCGCGAGTTCAATACCAAGGATGCCTGGCCGAACTGGCAGGCACGCATCACCTGATTCGGCGTGAGATCGAAATACGCGGCCACGGGGCAGCCGGCCGTGCACTTTTTGCATTGATAGCAGAGAAAGACATTTTCGCCACACCGTTCCATGATTTCGGTGGCGAGATCGGTACGCAGCAGCAGGGTCATGGGCCTCCCTCGTGGTAAGGTGTCAATCTGTCTGGAGCGTGGCACTCTGACGGGCCGGGTCGTATTTAGGCCCGATTTGGGCCTGACGGACGATCTGGTCTACCGCCTCTTCCCACTCGATGGCCATAATGTGCACGCCGTGGACTCCCTCGATCTTTTTGCACTCGTTGATGATCTCGACGCAGATGCGGATGCCCTCTGCTTCGGAAGCCTCCTTGCGCAAGCGACGCGCCTCCGCCGCCTCCTGGGGAGGCATGTTCTTGATCTCGGCAAGCGAGGGCAAGCCCTTGGTGGCGTTCTTCATGCGCTCAATGTATTCGGGGTCCACCTCCATGCCGGGTACTTTGGTGGCCATGTACTGGGCAGCCGCCAGACTCTTGATCGGCCCTACTCCAGCCAGGATGTAGACCTTCTCATGCAAGCCTAGGTCCACGACGCGGCGCATGAACTCCTGGAACTTGGGCACATTGAAGATCAATTGCGTTTGGATAAAGTCGGCACCGGCTGCCACTTTCTTCCCAAGGCGATAGGGACGGAATTCAAAGGGATCGGCAAACGGGTTGGCCGCTGCCCCCAGGAAGAAGCGGGGCTCCTGTCCCTTGATCGGTTCGCCGCACTGAAAGATCTTTTTATCGCGCATGTCCCGGCACATCTGTAGCAGCGAGATCGAATCCAGATCATGCACGTTCTTGGATTGGGGGTGGTTGCCAAAGGTCTGATGGTCGCCAGTCAGGCACAACAGGTTGCGGCAGCCCAGGGCGTAGGCGCCCAATAGGTCGCTCTGGATGGCGATCCGGTTTCGATCCCGGCAAGTCATTTGGATGTTGGGTTCAATGCCCAGTTCGAGGAGAATGACAGCGACTGAGATCGAAGACATGCGTACCACGGCGGTCTGACAGTCTGTAATATTGACCGACTCGACGATCCCTTTCAGGAATTTGGCCTTGTGTTCGATCTCGTGCCGGTCGGCGCTTTGGGGAGGACCCAATTCACCCGTCGCCACAAAGTATCCGGCTTTCAATGCCTTTTCCAGATTGCTGCCCACGATATACCCATTGTCACTCATAGTCGCAGATCCTCCCGTACGATTTTGCGCTGACCGCCGTCGCGGCTGGTGTGCCAGTTCTTGGGTGGTCGAATCTCCATGAGCTTCTCCAGTTGCCCCAGGTCCTTGAGCCGATGATAGATCTGGTCCCAGACACAGGGGGTCTGTCGTTCTGCATAGACCTCGCAGATGCCCCGCTGAGAACCGCCGCAGGGTCCGTTGAGCAAGCTTTTCGCACAACGAGCGATGGGGCACAAGCCGCCTGTGAGAGCCAGGATGCAGTCGCCGCATGCCTGACAACGCTCCTCCCAGACCCCTTGTTCGGTAGGCTGGCTCAGGCCGCTGGTGTTGAGCCCCGGCACCGTCAGCTTTTCTGGGAACTGCTCGTTCATGGTCTGGACCCCGATGCCGCAGGCCAGGGAAACGATCAGGTCCGCGTCGCGCACATAGTCAGCCGCCTGCTCGTTATACTCGTACTCGCATTGGCGCTGGACGGTGAACTCGCGGATCTCTTTTTCGTGCCCGGCTAGCCGGGTCGCCATTCTGAGTTGGGAAGCCAGGATAGCTACTTCTTTTTCGCCGCCAGCGAAGCAGACGGTGACACATGTGCCACAGCCAAGGATCAGCACCTTTTCGGCGTTGGCGATCATGCCCATGATCTCCTCGAGCGGCTTTTGTTGTGCTACTATCATTATTCAACCTCCGATGGTTGTTCATTCTTGAGCGGATTAGGACCCAGTTTCCGGGCCCGTTCTGTCATCTCTGTCGCAATTTCAGCGAATCGCACCCCCTCGGCTGAGGAGAGAAAGAACATCTCCAATCGTTCTGGTTCGAGGCCGACTTCGGCCAATAGCTTTTTGGTGTAATTAACCCTGCGTTCTGCACCGAGATTACCTTCCAGGTAATGACAGGTCCCTTTCAGTCAACCGGCAACAAACACGGCATCCGCACCTTTTTCAAAGGCGCGCAGCAGATAGATGACGTCCACTTTGCCCGTGCAGGGGAGATGCAGTACTTTGACGTTGGGTGGGTAGTTGAGGCGCATCGATCCCGCCAGGTCCGCGGCCGCATAGGCGCAGTAATGACAGGCAAAAGCCAGGACTTGTGGTTCATAGTCGATCATGGCGGACTCCTTCAACCTTTGCAATCTCGGTTGCTTGCCAGGCAGCAGGTTCTCCGATCACGCTGCCAATGCCGTTTCGATGGCCTCAAAGAGAGCCTCCTCCTTCGCCAGAATCTGGTCATCGGTAAAATGCTGCAACTGAATGGCCTTGGCCGGACACTCAGCCGGGCAGAGGCCGCACCCCCGGCACGCGGCTGCCGTGATCTCTGCGGCGCCTCGAATCCCGCCCACCCCGACCAGCGTCGGATTGATCTGAGCTGCGCCAAAGGGACAGATACGGACACAGGTCAGGCAGCCGGTGCACTTGGCCGGATCCACAATGGCGACTACCCCTCCTACCTCCAACGTTTCGCGGGAAAGGATACTCGCCGCCCGTGCCGCGGCAGCCCCAGCCTGAGCGATGGCTTCATCCAGTAGCTTCGGATAGTGCGCCGTGCCGGCCAGGAACAGGCCCTCCGCCGGAAAATCAACTGGCTGAAGCTTGACGTGAGCTTCCAAAAAGAACCCTTCCAGGGTGCAGGAGAACTTGAGCAGTTCTGCCAGCTCACGACTTCCCTCGGCCGGGAGGATCGCTTCGCTCAGGACCAGGAGGTCTGGTGACAGCGTCAGTCTATCGTCCAGGACCTCGTCCTGGACTGTGACCTGCAGCCGATCGCCGATCTGAATCTGAGGGCGCGTTCCTTCAGCACAGCGCACGAACAGCACTCCTGCCTCGCGCGCCTGGGTATAGAGCGCTTCCTGGAAGCCATAGGTGCGGATGTCACGGTTGTAGACGACCCATACTTGAGTTTTGGGATTCTGGGTTTTCAGGCGCAACGCATTCTTGGCGGCGACGGAACAACAGATGCGGCTGCAATAGAAGCTGTCCGACGCACCATCCTCGTCCCAAGGCCCCACGCATTGGAGCATGACCACGGACTGAGGGGAAGGGGAGGGGACAGTCGCCAGCAGTTGCTCCAGGTCACTCTGGGTGATGATCCGCGGATCGCTCCCAAGACCGAAGGCAGTCCCCCGGTACTCACGACCGCCGGTAGCAACCAGGATGACTCCATGCTCAACCAGGCGCTGGGTCGGGTCAGAGCGGCAGGCAATGGTCGTTTGGAAGTTGCCAACAAAACCGCTCGATTTGACCACCTCGTGATCGGTCAATACTTCGATGCGTGGGTGAGTTGTCACTCGGCCTATCAGCTCGAACAGGAACGCCCGGGGATTGCCACCCTTGACCGTGGCAGTCAGACGACGCGCCTGGCCCCCCAGCTCCTTCTCTCGTTCCACCAGTACCACGTCGTACCCCTGTTCGGCCAGGTTGAGGGCGGCGGTCATGCCGGCCACGCCGCCGCCGATCACCAGAGCCCGATGGAATAGGGACTGCTCCTGAGTGTATAGCGGGCGGAGCCGTCGCGAACGGGCGACGGCCATGCGGGTCAGGTCTTTGGCCTTCTGCGTGGCCCGATCGGGCCACCTGGCGTGGACCCAGGAGTCCTGATCGCGGATATTCGCCATCTCAAAGAGATAGGGGTTGAGTCCTGCCTGACGGATCGTATCGCGGAAGATCGGCTCGTGGGTACGCGGTGTGCAGGAGGAGACAATGACCCGGTTCAATCGCTTTTCCCGGATCCGTTCCTGGATCAACTGGAGTGAGTCGGCAGAACAGGTGTACATGGTGTTTTCGGCGTGGACCACGTTGGGGAGGGTGGCCGCGTAGGCAGTCACGTCGGCCACATCGACGACCCCGGCGATATTGCTGCCGCAACTGCAAATGAACACCCCGATGCGCGGTTCCTCTTCGGGCGTGACCTGGATCTCGGGTGGATACTCGGCTGGCTTGACCTGGGTACCCTGCGCTTCGGCGATGACCGCCAAGGCTGCAGCCGCTGCGCCTCCTGCCTGAATGACGCTATCCGGGATATCTTTGGGTTCGGCGAAGGCACCGCAAACGTAGACACCAGGACGAGTCGTCTCAACCGGATGGAACGGCTGAGTCTTGCAGAACCCATACTCATCCAATTCGATGCCGGTAGCCCGGGCCAGGGCCTCGATGCCTTCTGGCTTTTCCATGCCAAGGCTCAACACCACCAGATCGAACCGTTGCTGGCTCAGCCGACCGGTATCGTCTACATAATCGATCAGTATCTCGCGGGTTCTGGGGTCCTCTTTCAGGCCCGAGATCTTGCAGCGATGGTAGTGGATGCCGAGCGCCTTGCCGCGTTCAAAGTAGGCGTCAAAGCCTTTGCTAAAGGCGCGCATATCGATCTGAAAGATGTGGCATTCGACCCCGGGCACATGTTCCAATGCCAGCATGGCTTCCTTTGTCGCGTACATGCAACAGACCGAGGAACAGTATGGATGTTCCTGGTCCCGGGAGCCAACACATTGGAGAAAGGCGATCCGTTTCGGTTCGGCGCCATCAGACAGGCGGGTAACGTGGCCGGCAGTCGGGCCAGAGGCGCTGAGCAGTCGTTCGAACTGCAAGGCAGTCACGACATTCGGGTAGCGGCCGTACCCCAATTCCCCAGCTCGTGCCGCATTGTACAGAGCATAGCCAGGAGCCAGGATGACCGCGCCAACCTCCAATGTTTGCTCATACGGAGCCTGCTGGTGGTCGATGGCGTGAGCTTTGCAGGCCAGGACACACTGGTAGCATTCGGAGCAGAGGCCGCACTTCAGGCAACGGCTGGCTTCGACCAGGGCTTGCTCCTCGGTGAGACATTGCTCCACTTCACGAAAGTCACCGACCCGCTCCGAGACTGCGGCCTTGGGGATGACCACTCGCGGTTGGGTGTTGGCCTGACCGAGAGCGATCTGGTCTGCGATTTCGTCTTCGGTGAGTTCGACGGTGGGCAGGGGCAACAGTTCACGGGGGGTGAGAAGTGGCACGCCGCGTAGATAGCGGTCAATGGACAGCGCCCCCCGTCGCCCGGCCGCGATGGCCTCAATGAGCGCGCCGGGGCCGGCGGCCGCATCACCGCCGGCAAAGATGCCGGGAATGTTGGTGGCTAGCGTCCGAGGGTCTACCTCAAAGGTCCCGCGCCGACTGATGGCCAGACCATGGTCCGGGTCCAGGAAGCTGATCTCAGGTGCCTGAGCCACAGCGGCGACCAGGGCGTCACAAGGAATATCGAATTCGGTGCCCTCGATGGGGATCGGTCGGCGTCGGCCACTGGCATCTGGTTCTCCTAATTGCATTCGGACGCAGCGCACGGCGGTGATCTGGCCATTGTCGGAGAGGACGGCAATTGGCTGGGTAAGGATTTCCAGTTTGACCCCTTCCTCCAGCGCTTCATCAATTTCCCATTCGTTGGCGGGCATTTCGGCCCGGGTACGCCGGTAGAGGATAGTTACATCACGGGAGCCAAGCCGCAGCGCGGTGCGAGCGGTGTCAATGGCCGTGTTCCCGCCGCCGACTACAACGACTCGCTCACCCAGGCGGACCTCTTCGCCCAGCGCCACCGCTCGCAGAAATGGTACGCCGTGATAGACACCCTGGGCTTCGTCTTCGCCGGGAATCCCCAATTTCTGGGGTTCGTGAGCACCAATGGCCAGAAAGACGGCAGAGTAGCCCTCTTCAAACAGTTTTCGGATATTGCGGATCGGATGGTTGAGCTTGAGCTCCACGCCAAGTTTCAGGATCTCGTCGATCTCACGATTTAACACCTCGCGAGGCAAGCGGTAAGCCGGAATACCGACGCGGGCCATACCTCCGGCCACCGGCAGGGCCTCGTAGATGGTGACCTGGTAGCCCATGCGCGCCAAAAAGTGGGCAGCCGACAGGCCGGCCACACCAGCGCCGACGATGGCGACTCGCCGCTTGTCCTCGGGCGGTAGTTCTTCAGGGGCCCAGGGGAATGGGGCCAGTTCGCGTAATTCAGCTCTCTTGCCTTCCGCGTCCCATCGGGCATAGACCGTGTCGGCGACAAAGCGCTTCAGAGCACATATGGCCACTGGCGCGTCGAATTTCCCACGGTTGCAGTTGCCCTCGCAGGGATGGTGGCACACTCGGCCCACAGTGGCAGGGAAGGGGTTGTACTGCTTGATGACCTCCAGTGCTTCCTCGTAGCGCTGCTGGGCAATCAGGGCGATATATCCTTGAGCACTGGTGTCGGCCGGGCAGGTGGCCTTGCATGGGCTGGTGCCACGTTTAGAGATCACATAGGCGCTTGGCACGGCCTGGGGATAGGGCTTGTAGGTAGCCGTCCGCTGTGACAGACCCTCGTTGAACTCGTTCGGCACGGTGATGGGACAGACCAGGACACAGTCGTTACAGGCGGTGCAGCGCTCAAGGCTGATATAGCGCGGCCGACGGCGGATCGTCGCCTGGAAATGGCCGGGTTCACCATCTAATCGCACCAGGTCGCTGTTGGTGAGGATTTCGATGTTACGGTGGCGACCAGCTTCTACCAGTTTGGGCGACAGGATACACATGGCGCAGTCGTTGGTGGGGAACGTCTTGTCCAGTTGAGCCATTTTGCCACCGATCGCCGGGCCACGTTCCACCAGGTAGACCCGGATGTCCGAACGGGCCAGATCAAGGGCAGCCTGGACGCCAGCGATGCCCCCACCGACCACCAGAGCGGCACCGATTGGCTTGTTGTCTGTAGGTTCTGCCATGAGTCGCTCCTCTTTCAAACCTCTGGACTCCCGCCCTAGGTCATGGAAACCTCACCACAGCCTTGTGTCAGTTCAGGTCGAGTATACTTGAAAGTGAATCGCGTGTCAAGGCTCTAGCTCGCGCTCCTTGGCCTTGCGCAGCGGGCTGGGCCCCAGCCGGCGAATCCGTTCGGTCATTTCCTGAGCTGCCGCAGCAAAGGCATGGGCCTGGCTACCTGACATATAAAAGATGCCCAGTCGCTCTCCTTCCAGCCCGATCTGTTGCAGCAGTTCACGCGCATAGGCCAATCGCTTGGTGGCGCGGACATTGCCATGCACATGATGGCAATTGCCGATCGAGCAGGCGACGATGTAGACTCCGTCGGCTCCTTCTTCAAACGCTTTCAGGATATATTCCACGTCTACCTTGCCGGTGCAGGGGAAACGAAACAGTTTGACAGTGGCCGGGTAGCTCACCCGCAGTGCACCGGCTGTGTCAGCGGCCATGCTGCCGCAATAGATGCAAGTAAAGGCAGTGAGTTCCGGCTTGAAACCATTATCTTGATCGCTCATACGTTTCCTCGAAAATCATCCACCAGGTCTGCTGTAGATGGGGGCCATATCTCAATCCTTTACCAGCCACCTGCCCAGGATCGGCTCCTCGGCCAACACCAGTTGATCGTCCCGGTAATGACGGAGCTGGATGGCGTTCGCCGGGCACTCGCTGGTGCAGGTACCACAGCCAGTACACAGCGAGGGTTCGATGTACGCGGCACCAACGATCCGTCCTACCCCAATGGCCTGGCGCTGGATCTTGGGAATGTGGAAAGGGCAGACGCGGACACAGGTCAAGCAGCCGACACACTTGGCCTGGTCTACAATGGCGATTGTACCGCCCACTTCTAGCTGTTCCCGGCTGAGGATGGTCATGGCTCGTCCGGCGGTAGCCAGGGCCTGAGAGATGGTCTCTTCGATGAATTTGGGATAGTGGGCCAGACCGGCCAGAAACACTCCCTCACGGGTAAAGTCCATGGGCCGCAGCTTCAGGTGGGCTTCCATGAAAAAGCCTTCGCTGGAAAGAGGCACGTCCAGCAGAGCGGCCAGTTGAGGGTTGGTTTCAGCCGGCATGGTGGCCATGGAGAGTGCCAGCAGGTCGGGGGTGAAGGTGAGTTGCTGGTCCAGGATCACATCCTTGACCCTGACCTCGAGTTTGCCGTAGCTGATCTGAACCT
Organism: Chloroflexota bacterium; assembly: GCA_018606645.1. GTDB lineage: Bacteria > Chloroflexota > Anaerolineae > JAAYZQ01 > JAAYZQ01 > TumbabinsA96. The sequence continues at coordinate 137,569 of JAGVRI010000006.1, read as the reverse complement.
GCGGTGGATCCTCCTCCTCGTAGCGGAGGAAGAGAACTCCCCGCCGTCGGGCCTCGGTATAGTACTCCTCGCGAAAGCCATAGGTGATCAAGTCCTTGTAGAGCACATACACCTGGCAATCCGGGTTGATCTGCTTGATGTAGATGGCATTCTTCATCGTATTGGTGCAGCAGGTGCGGCTACAATAGTGGATCTTTTGCTCCGGGCCGGTGACGCACTGGATCATGACTACTTGCCGCAAGCGGCGTGCCGCATCGACATCTTCCCACAGCCGTTTTTCTAGTTCTAGCTGGGTGACGATGCGCGGGTCCTGGCCGTAGAGGTACACATTCCCCTTATACTCGTAGCCGCCGGTGGCCACTACCGTCACGCCGTGTTCGATCTCCCAGCACCGAGGCGGTTCGCCGTTGCCGCTGCTGCTCAACCGGGTGCGAAAATTACCGACATGTCCGGAAAAGCCGATCACTTCGGTATTGTAGTAGAGGGCGATCCGCTCGTGGCTGTGGACTCGTTTGATTAACGTTCGGAGCAGGCGTTGCGGGTTCGGCCCCTCGGCGGACATATAGAGATGGCGCAAATTGCCGCCCAACTGATTCGTCTTCTCGACCAGATACACATCATAGCCTTCATCGGCGATGGATAGGGCGGCGGTCATGCCGGCCAGGCCTCCCCCAATGACCAAGGCTGAACGATGGAAGCTGCGTTTTTCCTTGGAGAAAGGTTCCAGATGGCGGGCACGGGCCACGCCGACTCGCATCTCCTCTTTGGCTTTGCGCGTGGCTCCAGCCGGGTCATCCCCATGTACCCAGGCACAGTTGTCGCGCAGGCTCACAAACTCTAGTAGTTGGGGATTCAGACCTTCTTGTCGAATCGCATGACGAAACAGGGCCAGGTGGGTGCGGGGCGTGCAGGCACCGATGACCACCCGGTTGAGGCCATATTCCCGGATAGCAGCGCGGATCGCTTCCGGCCCACCCGGGAGGCAACCGTACTCCAAGGCCTGGGTGTGGACCACACCAGGTAGATGGCGCAGTGAGGCCAACACACCGTCTACGTCTATTACCTGGTCAATGGTGGGATGGCAATAGCAGGCAAAGACTCCTACCCGGGGAGGCTCTCCCCGGACATCGCGCTCCGGCGGATATGAGGGAGTAGTGACCTGGGTGCCTGATTTGCCAGAAAGAAGAGCCATACAGCGCGCGGCAGCGCCGCTGGCATCCATGACCGTTTCGGCGATCTCTTTGGGTGTGGCAAAGGCCCCGGCGACAAAGACTCCAGGACGGCTGGTGTCAAGCGGCTCGAACTTGTCGAATTTGCAGAACCCGTACTCGTTCAGCTCAATCTGCATGTCTTCGGCCAGGGCTACAGCCTTGGGCGGCGGCTCGCTGCCAACCGACAGGACGACCATGTCGAACCTCTTGCGCCGCAACGTACCTTTCTCGTCCTGGTAGTGGAGGATCAGATCGTGGGTGTGGGGATCCTCCTTGATCTCGGAAATACGACAGCGGGTGTATTCCACTCCCCACAGGTTCTTGGATTGCTCAAAATAGGCGGTATACTCCTTGCTGAAGGCCCGCTCATCCATGATAAAGATTTCGCAAGAGACCTGAGCCAGGCGCTCCTTGGCCAGAACCGCCTCTTTCGTGGCGTACATGCAGCAGATCGAAGAACAATAGGGATGTTCCTGGTCCCGGGAACCAATGCACTGCAACCAGGCGATCCGCTCTGGGATCTTGCCATCAGATGGCCGTTCGATGATCCCTTCGGTGGGTCCGGAGCGACTGGCCAGACGCTCAAACTGCAGCCCGGTGACCACGTTGGGGTACCGCCCGTAGCCAAGTTCCTCAGCGGGCGTGGGGTCGTAGAGGCGATAGCCCACCGCCAGGATGATCGCCCCGACATGGATCTCTTCGATCTGCTCCTCTTCGTCTAAATTGATAGCTCGCGTCGGACAGATCTCTTCGCACTTGCGGCAGTCAAGACAGTACGGCCCCTTCTCAATGACATATGCGTTCGGAATCGCCCGCACTGAGGGTTTATAGGCTGCTTTTCGGGTCACCAGGCCGGCCTGGTAGCCGCTGGGTAGCTCTACCGGGCAGACCTGGGCACACTCGTCGCAGTTGATGCATCGCCTGATATCGACATAACGGGGGCGCCGATGGACGCGCACGGTGAAATCGCCGGGCAGGCCCTGGGCGCCGATGACCGTGCTGTTAGTCATCACTTCGATGTTCGGGTGTTGGCTATGGTCAAGCAGGAAGGGGGAGATGGAGGGTCGAGAGCAGCCATACCCATGGTCGGAAGTGCCTCGACAGAGAACACAGTCGTGGGTGGGGAACATGAAACCCAATTGGGCCACGATACCGCCGATGCTGGGCGCCGAATCAAGGAGGTAGACCTTGTATCCCGAATCAGCCAGGTCTATTGCAGCGCGCATGCCGCCGACTCCCGCGCCAACTACCATCACCGAACCGAGCATTGTCCGTTGAACCACTCTATGTTCCTCCTGAACTGCACATAAAATAGAGCCCCTGCAATTGGCAAGGGGCCCCGAAGGGTACGGTATTTTGCCGTGAGTTCAAACAAGCAGACCCATCCTCAAGTTTGAGCCTCTTGAACATGTCCGATTCACGGACCAACTCCCCTTTGAGTTGCGATCCTCTCTGACCCTATCAGCCTGAGAGACTGAAATCAGTATACTCGATTCCGGTCAAAAATGCAAAAGGACGGAGGGCGTCGGCAACTCTCTGGGAATTCGCGGCTTAGTTGCACAGATTCAAGTTCTGTGCTACAATTAGTGCAGGTGCATCGTCTTGCCTTCAGGTGCGATTCCGGACTCTAGGCTCTGAAGGCGGAATGAGGCAAAAGTCCTGAGGGGCTTGAGCCAGCAGGGGGCGTGGAGTTCCACGTCGGTCAGGAGGAGAGGGGGTGATTAAAAGGAGAAAGCCCTTGGTTTTTTCAGAAAAACAGCCGAGTTCACCGGTATGGATGTGTGTGGAAAGGCCTGGTGGGCGCGAGAGGGTCGCAATGCTCACCCTGAAAAAAAGGAGGAGACTTGTGATGAAGAGCAAATGGCATTTTGTACTGTGGACGGTTTTCCTTGTCGCGGGGTTGTTGGTGGCAGCCTGTCAACCGACGCCGACGGTCGCACCGCCAACGCCAACTCAAGCAGCGGTGCAGCCAACCCAGCCGCCGCCTCAACCAACCCAGCCGCCGCCTGAGCCAACCCAGCCGCCGCCTCAGCCAACCCAACCCCCAGCACGAAAGGTGGCCACTTTCATCTGGACCCAGGAATTCGATACATTAAGCCCGCTTTATACGAATATGTGGTTCTCGACGACCACGTTTGAGTTGTGGCAGTGTGCTGCCTGGCTGTTCGATGATCAGAATAATCCCTTCCCCTCCCTGGTCACCGAGTTGCCCAGTGTCGAGAATGGCATGATCAGCCCAGACGGTAAGGTGATCACCCTGAAGTTGCGGGATGACGCGGTCTGGTCTGATGGCGAGCCGCTCACTTCAGAGGATTTTGCCTTTACCTACGAGATGTACGTGAATCCGGCCAATACGGTGGCTTCGACCTATCCCTACGATCAGTTGGAAAAGCTGGAGACGCCCGATCCGCAGACGGTGGTGATGACCTTCAAAGAACCGTTTGCGCCGTGGATGATCATGTGGCGCGGCATCTTACCGGCCCATGTCTTGCGTCCGGTCTTTGAGGCGGAAGGTTCTCTGAATGAGGCGGACTGGAACAAGAACCCGACCGTGGGGTGTGGCCCCTATGTCTTTGCCGAGTGGGAATCGGGCAGCTTCGCTCGCTTTGTGGCCAATGAGAAGTACTGGCTGGGCAAGCCCAAGATTGACGAGATCTTTTTCCGATTTGTGCCTGACGATGCCTCACAGATTGCGGCGCTCCAGGCCGGAGATGGAGATTTGGGCACCTTCATTGCCTGGTCCGATATCCCTACTCTTGAGAAGGCCGGTGTTGAGGTTGTCCCCGCTTTCTCCATGTATAATGAGGGCATCTACTTCTACATGCATCCCGAAAAAGGTCATCCGGCCTTGCAGGACCTCCGCGTGCGCAAGGCCATCGCCCTGGCCACGGACCGCTTCTCTTTGTGCACCGATCTATTGCTGGGAGGGACAGTTCCGGCGGCAACCGATTGGGATCAGACCCCCTGGAACGATCCTAGCCTGCAGCCATGGCCCTATGATCCTGATCAGGCCAAGGCACTGCTCGATGAGGCGGGTTGGGTGGATAGCAACGGCGATGGGGTGCGTGACAAGGACGGGGTGGAGTTGGTGCTCGATTATGGCACCACCACCCGCGAGATCCGCAAGGATACCCAGGCAGTGCTCCAACAGCAACTGGCGGCGGTGGGTATCAAGGTCAACCTGTTGAACGCCGAGGCAGACCTCTTCTTCTCCGGGTATGGAGAGGGTGGACCAGCGGCCAGGGGCGAGTACGATCTATTCGAGTATTCAACCTCCCCCAGCCAGCCTCCTGATCCTGATACTGCAGACTGGTTGTGCAGCGAGATCCCGAGCGATGAATATCCCGATGGCTCAAACTGGCAAGCCAACTGCGATGAGGAGCTGGATGCCTTGTTTGCCAAGCAGCGGACCCAGGTGGACCTGGAACAGCGGATGGCGACCTTCCACCAGATCACCAAGCATATCTTTGAAAATGTATACTGGCTGGGCCTGTGGCAAGACCCGGATACCTGGGCCGTCGGCAAGCGCCTGAAGAACGTCAAGATTTCGGGAGCCACGCCGCTCTACAGTATCATGGAATGGGAGTTGGTCGAATAGGCCGACATGGGATGTTCCCGTTGCGCTGTTAGGTGATGAGGGATATCAGAGCCAGGATCGGGCAAACACCCTATCCTGGCTCTGCATTGATGACGGCAATGACTTGCTGATGCGGCAGAGGTGGGCAAGATGGGACGGTACGTAGCCCGGCGATTGTTGCAGGCGGTGCCCCTGTTATTCATTATCAGCGTGATCTTGTTTGTGCTCATGCAGAGCATTGGGGACCCGTTGGCGACGATGAGTGGTCGTCGGCCCACCCGCTCGGCGGACCGCGAGCGGCTGAAACGGCAACTTGGCCTGGATCAACCGGTGTTGATGCAGTATGTGTACTGGTTGGTTGGCAATGACTGGACGTCCATTGATCTGGATGGCGATGGCGTGCGCGAGACTCGCGGGGAGCGCAAGGGAGTGTTGCGGGGGGACCTGGGGAGGTCTTTGAAAAAGAGGCAGCCGGTCCTGGACTTGATTGGCGAACGCTTACCCAATACTCTACTACTGATGGGCACCTACGAGATGGTGGTCCTCGTAGGCGCGGTAGCCCTGGGCATCTACTCGGCGGTGCGTCAGTATTCGATCTTTGATCACGCAGTGACCGGCGTGTCTTTTGTCCTCTATTCGATGCCCATCTTCTTTATTGCCTTGCTCAGCATGTATCTCCTGGCTGTGAAACCCAAGCAGTGGGGATTGCCCTATTTCCCGACGGTGGGGATGTTCGAACCAGAGGCGGGCAAGACGGTTCCCCAGGTCATATGGCATATGGTCTTGCCGGTGTTAAGTCTGTCTTTGATCAGCCTGGCCGGCTACAGCCGCTATATGCGCAGTTCGATGCTGGAGGTGCTGAGCCAGGACTATATCCGCACGGCCAAGTCGAAGGGATTGGAGCGGCGCTACGTCCTGTTTGCCCACGCCCTGAAGAATGCCTCGCTGCCCATTGTCACGCTGATTGGTCTGGACTTGCCCACCCTGTTGGGAGGGGCCATTGTCACCGAACGCATTTTCGGCTGGCCGGGGATGGGTCGGCTGTTTTTTGATAGTGTCAGCGATGCGGACACTCCGGTAGTGATGGCCATCCTGATGATGGTTTCCGTGGCCGTGGTCGTCTTTCAGATCCTTACGGACGTGATCTATGCCTGGCTGGACCCCAGGATCCGGTATGAGTGAAGGAGGAACCGAGGGGACGGATGAGCGATACGACCGAGGCGCTCTCGGCCATTCCTCAATTCGCCGCCGATGAGCTAGAGGCCCCACCGCTAAGTCTGCGTCAGTTGGCCTGGCGCCGCTTTCGTCGCCACAAGATGGCACTGTTCGGAGCCGTCATGCTGGCGCTCCTGTTTGTCTATTGCTTTGGAGGAGCTCTTTGGGTCAGTGAAGACTATGCCAATTACACGGATACCAAGGCGCGCCTTCAGGCGCCATCCGTGTCCCATCCCTTTGGCACCGATACCGTGGGGCGGGATATCCTGGCCCGCACGATTTACGGAGGGCAGATCTCACTGATCATCGGTTTGACTGCAATGCTGGTGGAACTGGTGATTGGGGTGTTGATCGGTGCTCTGTCCGGGTATTACGGCGGCTGGTTGGACAGCATTCTGATGCGCTTTACCGAGGCGGTGTTTGTCATTCCTCAGCTTTTCTTGCTGATTGTGATGGCCAAGTTCTTTGGAGGCAAAGTGCCCAACCTCACCCTGTTGGGGCGCACCTTTAGCGGCAGCGTGGTGGTGGTGATCCTGATCATTGGCGCAACCAGTTGGGTGTATCTGGCCCGTATTGTGCGGGCCGAGTTCATTTCCCTGAAAGAACGTGAGTTTATCCTGGCGGCGCGGGCTATCGGGACCCCAGCCCGGCAGATCATCTTTGGACATATTTTGCCGAATAGCATTGCCCCGATCATTGTCTCGGCGACGCTGAGCGTGGCAGCAGCCATTTTGTCGGAATCCTATATCAGCTTTTTGGGGATGGGGGTTCAGGCGCCGACTGCAACCTGGGGAAACATGCTGGAAGGGGCGATGAACTATATTGAGGAGGCACCCTGGTTCTGGATTTTCCCTGGGACATTGATTGTGTTGACCGTGTTAAGCATCAACTTCCTGGGGGATGGGCTGCGCGACGCACTCGATCCGCGCAGCCGGGTGGTGTGAACTGGGCCAGGAACGGACGATGGAACGACCGCTTCTGCTTGACGTTGCCGATTTGCAAACGCGGTTTCATACGCCGGAAGGTACGGTCTATGCCGTGAACGGTATTTCGTATCGGCTCCATGAGGGTGAGACCCTGGCGATGGTCGGCGAGAGCGGCTGCGGTAAGTCGGTGAGCATGATGTCGATCCTGGGGTTGATCCCGATCCCACCCGGCGAGATTGTCAGCGGGACGGCCAGGTATCGAGACCGAGACCTGCTCCGCATGTCGGAAGAGGAATTGGAGCAGGTGCGCGGTAAAGAGATCGCCATGATCTTTCAGGATCCGATGACCTCCCTTAATCCTGTACTGACCGTTGGCAAGCAGATTACGGAAATGCTGCAAAAGCACATGGGGATGAAGCCGGCTGAGGCGGCGGACCGAGCCGTCCAGTTGTTGGAATGGGTCGGCATCCCCGATGCGCGGCGGCGACTGGCTGACTATCCTCATCAGTTTTCGGGCGGAATGCGCCAGCGGGTGATGATCGCCATGCAGTTAGCCTGCACACCCAGCATCTTGATCGCCGATGAACCGACCACAGCCCTGGATGTGACGATCCAGGCCCAGATTATGGACCTCGTTATCCGCCTGCGAGAAGAGGTGGGAATGGCGATGATCTGGATCACCCATAACCTGGGGGTGGTCGCTGGCCTGGCGGAACGGGTCATGGTCATGTATGCCGGGTTTATTGTCGAAGAGGCGAATGTCGATGATTTGTTCCAGGATCCGCGCCATCCCTATACCATCGCACTGCTGGCTGCCCTGCCCCGAGTGGACCGCCGACGCGACCGTCGCCTCAAGTCGATCCCGGGCGCGCCGCCCAGCTTGCTGGTCAAGCCTCGTGGCTGTCCCTTTGCGCCGCGATGCGAGTTTGTCATCGCCCGTTGTCAATCCGAAATGCCTCCTCTGGAACTAATAGCGCCTCGACACAAGATCGCATGCTGGGTGGATGTGCTGAGGGGAGGAAGCCGGTGACGGAGACCGAACCGCTCGTCCGGGTAGAGGGCCTGGTCAAGCATTTCCCCATCACGCGAGGGATTCTGATCCGGCGTCAAGTGGGGGCGGTCCAGGCGGTGGATGATGTGACGTTCAGCATCGCGCGGGGTGAGACCTTGGGCCTGGTGGGGGAGAGCGGTTGCGGCAAGACGACCGTAGGGCGAACGGTGTTGGGGTTGTATCCGGCAACAGCAGGCGCGATCGTGATCGACGGCCATCACGTGCGGACAGCGAAGGGGGCGGAGTTGATGGCCATCCGCCGTAAAGCGCAGATGATTTTCCAGGATCCTTATGCCTCGCTCAATCCACGCTGGACGGTGGGAGCGATAGTGGGCGAGCCCCTGCGAGTCCATAAGCTGTGTCGGGATGAGAAAGAGCGACTGGATCGAGTGAAAGAGCTGATGCAACTGGTAGGCCTGAGTCCGCGGCTGATCAACCGCTTCCCCCACGAGTTTTCTGGTGGACAACGGCAACGCATCGGGATTGCGCGGGCGTTGGCATCACAACCGCTGTTTGTGATTTGTGATGAGCCGATCTCGGCACTGGATGTTTCGATCCAGGCGCAAGTGGTGAATCTGCTCGAGGACTTGCAGGAACGTTTCGGTCTGACCTACCTGTTTATCGCTCACGACCTGAGCATGGTCCGCCATCTATGCACACGGGTAGCGGTGATGTACCTGGGGGTGCTGGTGGAGATGGCACAGCGCGATGAGGTGTATGAGAGTCCGCTGCACCCCTACACCCAATCGCTGCTGTCGGCAGTTCCGGTGCCCGATCCACAGGTAGCTCGCAGCCGAAAGCGGGTCTTGTTGGAAGGTGAGGTGCCCAGTCCGATCAATCCGCCGGGTGGCTGCCGATTTCATCTTCGTTGTCCACAGGCCGAGGCGCGCTGTGCGACCGACAGGCCGGCGTGGCGTGATGTCGGTGGCGGGCACTGGGTGGCGTGTCATCGAGTGTGACGGGTTATTACCCCTTCCGCAGCAATACCAGGAAGCCGGCCAGACCAAATAGGGCAACGACCAGGCACGTTTGAGGGATGCCCAGAATGGGCAACCACCACACGCTGGCTAGAATCGCTCCCAGGCATCCGCCAGCCAGGTCCGCGCTATACAGAATTCCAATCAGGCCGGCTGGTTCCTGATCCGGCTTGGACCGCTCGCTGGTGGTCAGACAGGCCACGGCCACTGGGAAAACCAGACCGGTCAGTGTGCCAGCCATTAGAAGCAAAAACGGAAAGATCCAGGCTGGCGGTTTCCAGAGGACAAGCGACACCAAACACCCTATTCCCAGGAAGAATACCCCTCCTTGCGTCCTCAAGAGCACCTTTAATGGGTTCAGCCGTGGACGCCCGCTCGTTCCCGCCCTGTGACCAGCGAACCATCGTCCCCCCACGAGGGCGCCAAGCACCAAACCAGCCATGAAGGCGGTGACCAGTAGCCCGATCTGACTATAGACATAACCATGGAACACCTGGAAGCCAAAGAGCAGAATCACTTCTAGCGTCATGCCAGCCAGACCGGTGAAACCAACGGCGGCCGGCACGGGCCAGCGGCGCAGCAAGATCGCGACCGCAGCCAGCAGCAACACCAGCCAACCCAACTGGAAAAAGGAGACCGGGGCGATCCATCGGCTCAGACCGCCGTAGAGGCGGAACAGCCAGGCAGCAAGGTCGTAGTAATAGGAGATAGGAGTGAGGTCGCGGTTCAGGCGCACGTCGGAGACGGTTTCCAACAAGAGCTGAGCTTCCTTCACCCGGTCAATGCGGACCAGATAGTCCAGAACGGACGGAACCACCCACCGGGTTTCAATGCCTCGCTCCCGCAACCGCTCGGTCCAGGTTGTGGCCTTGGTGGGCAGAGTTGCGTCCGACGCCAGCAGGGTGAGTTGCCCGCCACTAGGAAATGGCATGATGTTGGCGAATTCGGCGGCCAATGTGCGATAGATAGATCCATCCAGGTATTGCAGGGCAGGACCGGGGTAGTTCTCCTGCCATGGCAGGTGTAGAGCGAACAACCCATTGGGGGCCAGGATGCTATGGACCTCGGCAAAGAATTCCTGCGTGTAAAAGCGGTTCAGTTGTCCGGTGGCGGGTTCAGGCAGGTCCAGGATGACGACGTCAAAGGGAGAAAGCTGTCGTTGCTGGCGCACATACAATCGCCCGTCCTGATGGGCCAGGGTCAGACGGGGGTCGTCGAGGGCAGCCGCCTGATCTGAAGGCAGCTCCGCTCGAGCGGCGACAATAAGGACAGGGTCAAGCTCGACATAATGGACGGATTGGATCGAGGGGTGGCGGAGGATCTCGACCAGGGTGCCGCTCACCCCGCCGCCGATCAGCAGCACCCGGCGGGGTGATGGATGGGCAAGGAGGGGCAGGTGAGCGATCTCTTCAGCCGATGTCCCCTGGGTCTCAAAAAATAGCAGTCCGTTCACAAAAAAGGCGCGTTGTTCACCCTGACCAGTAATAGCAATGCGGCCATATGGCGAGTCACGGATAAAGAGCAATCCTCGATACTGCCAACCTACTGAGCTACGATGAAGCCACTGGCCGAGGGGAAGCGCAGCCCCCAGCAATGCAAGCGCGACCACAGCTATGCCCAGATTCTTCCAGAAAAAGAGCTGGCGTTTCCGATTGATTCCCAACGCCAGCGCCAGGTTGACAGCCCCGACGCCGAGCGCGATCTGGAACGAGTCCAGCCGGCCTACCAGCAAGAAACTGAAGATGACTCCGCCAACCAGTGCGCCAAGGCTCTCGGCGGCGTAGGCCAGGCCGGCATTGCCGCCGGCTGCGACCAGTAGCCGTGCGCTCAGGGTGAATAGCCGACCCAGGAGGAGACAAAGGGGAGCCAGGATCAGTACCAGGTTCAGGATCATGGGCGGTAGGGGCATTAGCGCGCCCGGCGTCACCCCCAGCAGCCTGTGGCTGGCGCGAGAGACTGCGATCTGGATTGGGAGCAAGAGCGCTGTCATGGCCAGGCCGGTTGCCAGTCCATAATGAGTTCGCTCTTGAATCCGAATCCGACCCCCACTCCAGGCGCCGATGGCCACCCAGGCCATCCAGGTGGCCAGGATCAGACCCAGGATCAGTTCGTTGCCATAGAATACGGCGACCAATTCCCGCAGGAGGATCAATTGACCGAAAATCGAGGTCAGGCCGATGGCAACGAGGACGACAAGCAGAGAGACAAGGCGGGTGGAGAGCGTCATTCTTCTCCGAACCACTGCCCTTCAAACCCATAGAATCGGGCATCGGGTCGCTGCCAACAGTCATCAGGCAGTCCGGCTTTGCGACACAGATTCAGCAGCGTGGCCGAAAGGTCCCAGCCCTCCTGAAGTGGCACCTGAGGCAAGAAGAGAGCCCCCTGGTTCTGCCCGATCCGCATCAGTACCCCTTCCTGTCCGATGCGGAGTTGCTCCGGGCTGGACACCGGGTGCATCGGCTGGAGAAGAGTGATCTCGATGGTCAATTCATCCAGTTCGCTCAGAGTCACAGGTGGGAAGCGCGGATCGGCCAGAGCTGCCGCAACCGCCGCATATTGAACGTTCAGATAGACCGGGCGATCGGCCTCCAAGCGACCCAGGCAGCCGCGCAGTGTCCGTTGGCCGGTTGTGCGATCGATCGCGTGGTAGGTGACGTACGCCCCGAGCGGTTGCAGCAAGGCGGGATCCGACGTCTCGAACGGAGGAAATGTCTGGGTGGCGAGAAAGTGGGCGGCTGTCTGACGGGCGAGGGCCAGCAGTTCTTTCTGTTGAGCTGGGGAGAGGGGGAGCGCATTGTCTGGGAGAGGCGAGGGAAAGGAGTTGGACGTCGGAGTCTCGTGACCGTTCGAGCGCCAGAAGGCCACAGCCCCATAGCCGACAACCTGATTTCGGTCGCCAAGCGGGACATCACCCGAGGTGGCATAACGTAGGACGGTTGCCTGATCAGCTCCCATTTGCCGTACGGCGAACAAGGCGGTCATGACCGCGCCTGGACTGCACATCGTGAGGGGTTGGCCTCCGCCGAGACCCAATTCGGCACAGCGTCGGGGCGAGTCCGCCACGGCCTGGGGATCGAGAGAAGTGATGGCTTGCAGGGCGACTCGATCGATCTCTTGGGCTTCTGCATACGGGTGGTAGTGGGAAAGGTCGGTGCTGGCCACCAGAAGAGCCTGCCGGGAACCGAGTGCCCGGACCAGGGCTTCGGCCAGGGCTCTGGCGTTCTCGAGTGACGGATCGCGGAGGACAATGGGCACGATGCGGGCTCCGGGGCAGGCGATCTGAAGGAACGGCAATTGGTTCTCGATCGGATGCTCGGAGCGAAACGCCTCGCGGTCGAACTGAAACCGGGAGTCAGCGGTGAGAATCGATTGCGCAACGGGTTCATCCACGGACAGACGACCCAACGGTGTCTCGAAAGCGCCAGTAGCCCAGATCGCGACCTCGGCTGAACCGTTGCCGGTGTGGGTGTCGCCGATGACGACGATGGTATGGTCAGCACAGCCTGTGTCGCGCAGAGCGCGGAAGGCATAGCCAGCCACTGGCCCAGAGTAGACATAACCGGCGTGGGGGACCACAACTCCCAGGACCTTTCCAGGGATGGGCTGGACCTGCGCCTGGTCAAGATAGGCTTGGACCGCGGACCCCAACTGGTCGGGATCGCCAGGATACCAGCGATCGGCACCTTCGGCGAGATGGATGTCCTGGGATTGAGGGGTGAGGCGGGGAGCGGAGGGAGAGGGCAGAGAAGTGGGCTGTTGGACCGCTGTCTCCGTTCCTGGCCTGGTGGAAGGCGTTGCCCGACAGGCTGCCAGCAGCAACCCGACCAACGTCCAGATCAGCATTCGTCTCATATCCACACTCCTGGAATTGGTGTGCCGCAGTAACTGCAGCGACCCGCTTCCAGCCACATGTCTGTCGTCGCCATCCCGCTACGACGTATGATCATTTCTTTGCAGTTGGGGCAGTAGGTGTGATTCCCCTCGTGGCCCGGCACGTTGCCAAGATAGACATAATGTAGGCCGACATCGAGCGCCTTCTGTCGCGCTGCCTCCAGTGTTTCGATGGGGGTTGGAGGCAGGTTCAAAAGTTGGTAGTCAGGATGGAAGCGGCTGAAGTGAAGCGGCACATCGGGTCCGACTGCCTCAAGCACCCATTCCGCCAGGGCATGCAGTTCGTCCGGATTGTCATTGAGGGTGGGGACCACCAGGTTGACGATCTCCAGATGCACGCCCATGGCGTGGATGATCCGGATTGCCTCCAGAACCGGGGACAGCGTACCGTTGCACACCTCGCGGTAAAAATCCTCGTTGAAACCCTTCAGATCGATCTTGATCGCATCTACAGCCTGGCACAATTCGCGTAACGGTTCAGGGTTGATGTAGCCAGAAGAGATGACGACGTTGCGCAACCCAGCGCGGCGGCCCAGGCGGGCCGTGTCGAGCATATACTCGTAAAAGACCATGGGCTCGGAGTAGGTGTAGGCGATGGTGGGCGCGCCCCATTGCAGGGTGGAAGCGACGATCACCTCTGGAGGAGCGTCCTGGTTCTGAGTCTGTTCGGGCGGATACTGCGAAATGGTATAGTTCTGGCAATACTTACAGCGCAAACTGCATCCGGCGGTTGCCAGGGAGAAGGCAGTAGTGCCTGGCAAGAAGTGATAGAATGGCTTCTTCTCAATCGGATCAACGTGAATAGCGCAGGGGTTGCCATAGACAAAGCTATAGAGTCTGCCACCCCGGTTTTCGCGAACCCGGCAGCGGCCTCGTTCTCCTTCGGCCAGGATGCAGCGGTGGGGACAGAGGGCACAGCGGACATAGCGCCCCTGGTGGGGAACGTGGCAGTATAGTGTCCGTGACGGCTCAGCCGGCGTGTGGCAGGAAGCGCAGTCCAGGCCCTCTTCGACCTGTGCCATGCTGCTGTAATACATTGCTTCTCGCGTGTGCGCAGGCAGCGACGGTGGAGCCTCAGCGGATGTAGGTTCCCTGGCCGACTGCCACTCAGCCCATAGGGCTCCCCCGCCCAGGGCGCACAGCCCCATGCCGGCCAGCCCTTTGAGGACCGTCCGGCGGGATAGGTTCTTCATCTCATAACCTCCTGTTCCAGGCATTTGCCGCATCATCGCCTTAGAACAAGTGCAGACTCGTCAAGCCTACGGCTCGGGCCAACGGTCTCACTCCCAGGAGGGTCATGAACACCATACCCAGGCCAATCATTGCCAGCCAGGCAAGACGGCTGCCTCGCCATCGCGGACGTCGTCTCAGGTGCCAATAGAGTGCATACACTAACCAGGTACCGAGAGTCCACACCTCTTTGATGTCCCAGCCCCAGTAGCGCCCCCAGGCTGTCTGGGCCCAGATCATGCCCAGGAGGATCGAGAGGGTGAGCAAGGGATAGCCGGCCACGATTGCCTGATCCATAAGGGAGGGTGCGACATGGCGCGAGGCCGGATGCAGTAGATAGACTCCTCCCGCCATTCCGGCCAGTGCCAGGGCGCCGTAGGCCAGCGCTGCCGTAGCGACGTGAAGGGGGAACCAGGTTGAGTGCAGGGCCGGGGGCAGCGGTAGCAAAGCCCGGTAAGAAGCCGGTAGACCGAGGCGGGCGTAAAGGACCAAGGCCGCAGCCAGAACAAAGGTCGCCGCCTGCACCGTGGCGACTGCCGAGGCCGGCTGATTCGTTCCGTGGGTAGAGCCGGGCTCCTTGTCCGAAATGGGGCTAGCGCGACCAGAAGCGATCCTTGTTCTGGACCACAGCGCCGCGAGAGCCGTGGCCGACGCGAAAGCCAGCAAGAACTCGTACAGATTGGTCAATGGCCAGTGACTGTCATGCAGCCCGCGAGCAGCCAGCGTTCCCAGCATGGTTATGAGCCCGGCTGCGCCCAGCCACTCCCCGACCACTCTCCATTGGCGGAAGGTGGCCAGCGCAGATAGTGCCAGGAGCGCTCCGGCGATGAGAGGCGTGATCGAACTACTCGCCACGGGAACCTTCCCCCAGAAGACGGGCAGAGATCTCAGCACGGACGCGGTCCAGCGTCCCTGGATCGATGGACGCCAATCGGACCTGTGCTTCTTCGATGCGGACCCAGAGCCGTCGGTGCGGTATCCAGAGGGACAGGACCACGCCGATCAAAAACACCGCCCCAGCCGCGATCGCCCAGCCAAAAGTCGGATCGTGACCGACTTGCCACAAGGTGTACTGGCTGACGCGAAAGGTAAGTGGTATGCCTTCCACCTGGATCTGTTCCCCATCAGCGACCGGGCCGGAACCCAGCACTGCTCCCGCGGCAGTCAGGGCTTCGACGTAGAGGGACTGGTCGTGGGGCAGAAGGGCGACACGCAACCGGACATGGCTTCCCGGTACGGTCACCTCCTGGGCCTGAGATCCGACAAGGGGCACGCAAATAGTCCCATCGGGCGCAGTTAACTCGACGGCTGGACCGTAGCCCTGAAGGTGAAACGAGACACCGCGGACAGTGAGAGGGTGGTTCAAGCGGACAATTCTGGTCTGCGCCGGCAAGCCGTTCACCAACACGGTCAGTGGAACCTGGTACTGACGGGGTTCGCCGCCTGGGTAGCGATCGACGGTCAGCGGACCAGCCTGTACGGCCCACTCGTGCCCGTGGCCGACGGCATGGACTTGACCCGGGGCTAGAACGACATTCTGCTCTTGCCAGGTCAGGTGAGGGCGGACCACCAAAGCAGCCGCCAGCAGCAGAGCTGCCGCATGACTGAGCACTGTGCCCGCCTGTCCCCAACGCCCCTGTTCGGCGTACAAATCGGCATAGTCGCCGGCGGGAGCGTGGGCCACGGAAAACAAGTACCCGTGTCTGCGCAAGGCTTGTTGCACCGTGGTCAGTCCGGTGGCAAAGGATGGGACGGGCCAGGTGGCCTGGAAGGGGAATTCGTTGTAGAACCCCTCAGGGCGCAGGATAGCCTGGGGGCGGTGCAGAGCGTGACGCAGATAAGGAAAGCGTTGGACGGTGCAGATGCCGGTAACCAGGCCAAGGATGATCAACAGGGTACCGAACCAGGCAGTCTGGTACAGCTCAAACAGCCCCACCATTCGAAGCAGGTGGGTCGTGCGGTGATATCGGATCGAGACCGTGTCCAGCCAGGCCTGTCGGGCAGCCGGATCGGAGGGCATCTGGGGGAAGAGACTCCCCAACAAGGCGACGATGAGCAGGGCAGCCAGCAGCACCGCAGCCAGCCAAGTGCTCCCCAACGCACGCCATAGGGCATGCACCCAGCCCATTCTTGATCCCATCTCCCTCATTCCTGCTCACGGGTTCGGGTGATCGACCTATAATTTATTGTATCAGATTAGAAAAGCACTGTCAATGCAAAGTTGCAAGATCGAGCGATGGGCCATTGAGAGGAGTCGTGTTCCTGCGTGTCACTACCAGGTGCTCACCCGATTTTCTGTTGCAAGGCTCCCCAGGCTTCATAGATCACTTTCAGGGCAGCGAATGAGGTAATATCGTTGCTGTCAAGGGGTGGGGCCACTTCGACCACATCCATGGCCCGAACGGGCAGTTCCTGGAACACAATGCGGATCAACTCCAGCAGGTCTCGCGTGGTCAGTCCCCCTCCTTCGGGAACGCCAGTACCGGGCGCATAGGCCGGATCGAGGACATCGATGTCCAGTGAGAGATATACCCCTTCCGCACCGTGGAGTTGCTTGACGACGCTTCGGGCAACCGCTTCGATGCCCTGGCGATGGCACTGACGCGCGGTAAAATAGAGAATCTCAGGATGGGCTTCCAGGAATTCCCATTCTTCCGGCACGAACGATCGCAGCCCGACAAAGACCAGATGCTGGGGGGCCAGTCCCGGCAGGTCCAGCGAGCGCCGCGCCGTGCAGGCATGGGACCAGCGATGGCCTTCGAACTGATCGCACAGGTCCGGATGGGCGTCCAGATGCAGCACACCCCAGGGCCGCCGGTGGGTGCGTTGGAAGGCGCGCATTAAGGGGATGGTAACCGAGTGATCGCCTCCCGGGAAGATAGCCAGAGGATGGCGGAGCACCTCAACGGCCCGGTCTTCGACGGTGGCAAAATAGCGGGCCCAATCGAGATCCACCGGAACGTCACCATAATCGCAGATGCGCAGGTGCAGCGGTGTCCCCTCTTCGGCGCAAGGCGACAGGTGAGGAGTCAGTTCCCGGAGTCTGGCCGGGGCAAAGGCAGTGCCTCGTCGATAGCTGGCTGCTCCGTCAAAGGGCACTCCCAGAATTCCGACCTCAGCGGCTGGATCGTCAGTGACCAGGCCGCTCCACAAGGCGCGGTGAGCTGGTTGGACCGGGACAAGCGTTACCACAGTCCCTCCTCAGACACTCCCAAGGGTTCCACCTGCTCGTGGATTTCGATGCGGCGCCGGGCCAATTCGGCAAAGAAGGGAACCGGATCGAATGCCAGCTCTGGGGGGACCACCCCGTTGGTCAGCACGTCGCCTCGGGCAATCATCTGGGCGCCGATGCTCAAGGGGAAACCAATGTTTTTGTAGTAGGCTGCTGGCCCTCCCCATTCTTCCTGCGGAGGATGGCGGTTCCAATAGGTCAACTTCAGGGCCTGTCCGTTCGCTCTGCCCCACACTTCCACGTGCAGGCCGTAGGCCCACAAGGGGGTTTGTTTGCTTTCCGGAAGTTGGAGCAACAGTTCCCGCATGATCTCAAGGGGGCTGGCGTGCAGCCCCCAGAGGTTGATTGGCTCCTCGCGATATAGGCCAGCTTCTAGCATGACCTGGATCAGACGCATGACATGGGGCGGAAAGCAGCCGCGCACGGCCACTGCTCTGGCCCCCAGGCTGCGGGGTAGGGTGCGCGTTTCGGGATGAGGGATGTAGTAGACCAGTTGTTCACCAATGGGGTCAGGGAATTCCACCCGTTTGGCGCCGGTGAAGGGGGCCACCCAGTGATACTGACCCTCCTGGTAGACCAGTCGTTCCTCGGTACGCGGGTGAAACTCCCATAGCAACGTCGTCAACAGGCCAGGCGCTGGAGCTGGGCCGCGGAAGGCGGCGAAAGCGATTTCGATTTCATCCACCTGTTCCAGTTGATCGGCCGCGCGCCGGGCCATGAGGTTGGTGATGCCCGGCGTTGCGCCGACCCCCGTGACAAAGATAATGCCCTTCTGCCGGGCATCAGCATCATAGCTCCACTGGTCTTCCTCGCTAGAAAGGTCAAGGCCGTGGACCCCAGCTTCGATACAGGCTTGGGTGACGACCAGATCATATTGCCACGGCAGGCCGTTCAGGATGATATCGAATTCGCGAATGGTCTTGACCAGCCCGTCGAAATCATCGGCGTCGATCGGCAGAACGCGCAAGCGTGGATCGCCGATCTCGGCGGCCAGCTTTTCGGCAGCGGCTAGATTGCATTCCCCGATGACAATCTCGTCAAACGGGGAAGATTCAGCCAGGTCGCCGGTGGCGCACCGACAGACGGCCCCGGCTCCACCCAACGCCAGGATTCTCATCCCGATGCCCTCGCTTCCTTTTGAAGAGGCAGGAACCCTTTGCCCAATACTTCATGCGCCGGCACCAGGGTGATGAAGGCCTGAGGATCTTCATCGCCGACCAGGTCTTTGAGGCGAGGCACTTCGGTTACCGTTTGGGCAACCATCAATACCGTGCGGGGCTGTTGGGTATACATACCGATACCCGAAAGCGCAGTGACCCCACGCCGCATGTCACGCAGGATGCGCTCAGCGACAGCCTGGGCCTTGTCGGTGATGATCAGAGCCAGGAGTTGCTGTCGCCGTCGGCTGGGGCGAAACCAGGCCCGCAGGTTGCGCAGGCTGCGCGGCGTGGGCGCCCGTTCCAGGAATCTGGGCAGGTGAAACGCTCCATAACGAGGGAGTACTTCGCCGGTGGCCTGCTGCAAACCGACCGTCAGAATACCGATCAACGCCAACAACCCGTTAAAGAACACCCCGGCGATGAACACTGCTTCGCCAGGTAGCAGGCCGATATCGGCCCTCGAGATGAACTCGGACCAGGAGGTCGCGGTCGTGGGGTGCAACCAGACTTTGGCCATCCAGGCCAGGCCCAAAATGCCATAGATCCACAGATAGTTACGGCGCAGACGCCGTCCCAGAGCTTCCCACAAGGAGATGGGCAATTGGGGATGGAGCAGGTTCTCGGCCAGGCTCTCCGCCCAGTCAGGGGCAGGGTGGAAAGGCGGTACCAGCATCGCGGCAAAAAAGTCAGTCTCCATCAGCCGGACGCGGTAACTCCATAGTTCATAGTAACGGTCTCGACGGGCCTCGATATACAGAAACAGGGTTACGAGAAGGACGTTGAGGATGATGACCCTGTGGTCTTCCGCCAGGGCGCGGCTGAAGGCGAAGGAAATCGCCGCGCCGGTGGTGATCACTGCCCAGTTGGTGGTGGTATCCAGCCGCTGCCGCCACACATTGGCTCGCTGGACTTCGGCGCGGAAGAAATGGACCATGGCAGTGGTGAATTCACTGGGGCGTAGTTGATAGCCGCGATAGGTCCACACCGGTTCACCGCTGCTGGCTCTTGCTCCCTGGCCTGCCGCTGACTCATCCGACATGGCTAGCTGCGCCTCCTCGTTTCTGTGGATGATACCATGGGTACCACGGGCTGTCAAACGGACACCCGGCTTCAAGGCATGCTATTTGGCTGCCACGTTGGCAGCGACCAGGATGGGGTCCCAGACCGGAGCGAAGGGCGGGGCGTAACTCAGATCCAGCCGCTGCAGCTCGTTCACGGTCATCGAGTGGTACAGAGCGGTGGCAAGTACGTCAATGCGCTTGGCCACTCCTTTCTCGCCCACGATCTGACCGCCCAACAGCCGTCCGTCCTTTTCATCGGCGACCAACTTGACATATAGGTCGGCGGCGCCGGGGAAATAGTGAGAGATGTCCTTGGCCTGAATGCGCGTCTCCTGGACCGTATAGCCCAGGGCTCTGGCTCGTGCGGCGGTGAGACCGGTGGAAGCGATCGCCAGACGGAAGCAGCGGACAACGGTCGTGCCGACAATGCCGGCGAAGGTCTCGTGCCCACCGGCCGCATTGGTTCCGGCGATGCGGCCTTGTTTGTTGGCTGTGGTTCCCAGAGGGAAATAGACCGGTTGCCCGATCACCCGGTGGAAGGCTTCGCAACAATCCCCGGCAGCGAACAAGTCGGGCAGGTTAGTGCGCATTATCTCGTCGGTGGCGATGGCTCCGCTGGAGCCGAGTCGGACGCCGGCCGCCCGCGCCAGCTCGACATTAGGCTGCACCCCCAGGCCAAGTATCACCAGATCGCTCGGATAGCGTCCCTCAGTGGTGACCACGGCCTGGACCCGGCTATCGCCTTCCAGAGCGACGGGGGTGCCCTGGACCAACTCGACGCCATGGCGGTTGAGCTCGGCGTGGACGATGGTCTGCATATCATCGTCGAGAGAGGAACGCAGCACCTGACCCGAGCGAACAATCAGGGTGACCTGTATGCCCAATCGATGGCAGGTTTCGGCCATTTCCACGGCCAGGTAGCCGCCCCCCAGGATGACCGCCCTTTGGGGCTTCCGGTCCTGGAGAAAGCGCTGAAGGGTCAACCCCGATTCCAGGGAGCGCAGGCCCAAGACGCCCGGAAGTTCAACCCCGGGCAGGGAAGGCACCATGGGACGGGCGCCCGTGGCCAGGATGAGGCGATCATACGGCTCGGTGAATTCCCGTCCGGTTTGAAGATCATGAACCAGGATGGTGTGATCTGCTGGGGCGATGGACAATACCCGATGGTGCAGGTGCACCGTGACGCCCTGCTGGGCCATTTGCCCTGGTGTGCGGGCGATCAGGTGATGGTAGTCGGCGATATCGCCGGCCAACCAATAGGGCATGCCGCAGGCCGCGTACGAGATAAAGGGGCCTTGTTCATAGACTACCACCTCCAGTTGGGGGTTTTCCCGTTTCGCTTTGGCTGCGGCGCTCATCCCGGCGGCGACGCCGCCGACGACCACGAGTCGAGTTTTCATCCTTTCCATCCTTTCCAAGTGCGATGAGGATCGTGTTTGCTATACCATGCTGTGGACGATTTGTCAAAGGGATCACATCGGGCCCCGGACAACGCATGAGATGCGAAGATAGTGGGTGTGGACCATGACTCTTTCTGGCCAGTGGCTCAGAGCCTTCAGGGCATGTCGCTCTGAAGCAGCAGATCACCAGGATGGGGGGCGCAAGGGATGCGAAGTGGAAAAACGGCCGATACAGGCAGGGCATCACTTCCGACGGCTACTGCTAAAGTGCTCCTGCTGTTCCGGCGTGAGAAAGATGTTGGCCGGCAAGGTGTAACCATGCACCTCCAGCTTCTCGGTGAACTTGGGCCGGATGCCGGTTGGCACCAGTTCGCCGATCACCCGTCCGTTGTCCATTCCCTTTTCTTTAAAGGTAAAGATATCCGACAGTACCACGACGTCTCCCTCCATTCCCTGCACTTCGGCAATCCCGATCACCTTGCGCGAGCCGTCCCGCAGCCGGGCTTGCTGAATGATCAGGTCAATGGCCGAGGCAATCTGGGCACGGACCACTTTGAGGGGGAGGTCCATGCCAGCCATCAGGACGAGCGTCTCCAGTCGGGCGATCGTGTCGCGAGGCGAGTTAGCATGGATGGTGGTCAGGCTGCCGTCGTGCCCGGTGTTCATCGCCTGCAGCATGTCCAGGGCTTCTCCGCTCCGCACCTCGCCCACGACGATGCGGTCCGGCCGCATCCGCAGCGCATTCTTGACCAACTGCCGGATGGTCACTTCACCGGTGCCATCCACATCAGCGGGCTTGGCCTCGAGTCGCACCACATGTTCCTGGTGCAGTTGCAGTTCGGCCGAATCCTCAATGGTCACGATCCGTTCGTCTTCGGGAATGAAGGAAGAAAGCACGTTCAGCAGAGTGGTCTTGCCTGAACCGGTTCCGCCGGAGACGATGATGTTGACGCGGGAACGGACGCAGGCTTCGAGGAACTGGGCCATTTCGGGGGTCAGGGAGCCCAGATTGATCAGGTCTTGCACCGTCAACTTGTTCTTGCTGAACTTGCGGATGGTGATCGTCGGCCCGTCGAGGGCGCAGGGTGGGATAATGGCATTGACCCGCGAGCCATCCGGCAGCCGTGCGTCAACCATCGGCGATTTGCGGTCCACCCGGCGGCCCAGCGGGCGGATGATGCGATCAATCACCCTCAGTACATGATCGTCATCGTCAAACTGGATGTCCGTTTTGAACAGCCGTCCCTTCTGCTCGACATAGACCATTCGCGGGCCATTGACCATCACCTCGGTAACGGTCGGATCGGCTAACAGAGGTTCAATGGGACCGTATCCCAGAATATCGTCCACGATTTCGCGGAACAACCGGGCCCGCAGTTCGTCGGGCAGCTTCAGTCCGGACGCTTCATAGATCGCCGCCAGCCGTTGACTGAGCAGTGAAACCATTTCCGGCGTGCGAGACAGGTCAGTACGCCCTTCCAGCGTATCCGACAACCGACTCATCAACCGCCGTTTGAAATCTCGGATCGATTGTTGATCCTCCGGCAAAGCAGGACGCCCGGCCCGGTCCTCGATGATCTCGTGGGGGACCGGTTCGACTGCCACCGGGCTTCCCCAGGAGGCAGGGACCAGTTCAGGGCTGAAGTGAGCCTTTTGCTCTAGTAGTTTCTGGAGTTCCTGGGTTGCTTCTTCCAGTTGCCGCGTCCGCTCTTCCAACACCTCGCGAAGCTGTCGGTTGCTGGCTTCCAGAGCATTGTGCAGGAACTGTAATCGGGTGAGCGATCGGATGCGGCTCAGCAGCTCCTGTTCGTCGGGGGGTTTGGTGATAAATTCATCGGCCCCAACCTGTGCACCACGGACGCGGTGCTCCACCGCGCTGAGGGCGGTTACCAGGATGACCGGCAAGAAGAGGGAGGCAGGGTTGCTCTTGATCCGGCGACAGACCTCAAACCCGTCCAGGTCGGGCATCATCACGTCGAGAAGGACAATATTCGGTTTTTCGGAAGCGACCTTTTCCAGTGCCTCCTGGCCGCTGCTTGCGATCACGGTCTTGTATCCTTCTTCCTGGAGTATTTCAGCCAGCAGTTCAGCATTGAGTACCATGTCGTCGACGATCAAGACCTTGATCTGATTGGGGGGTGGTTGAAATTGGTCTAGCACACTTTCCTCCTATAGATCGGCAAAGTAGGACGATGCCGCCAGATCGATCATTTCCGGACTGGCGATCGGTTTCAAACGTTTATAGCGAGCGATGTCCAACAATTGATCCAGGATGTCGCGGGGATGGCAATTCCGGAACGGGCGCTGGGGCTTGAGGTACCACTCTCGCACCAGGTGAACGAATCCCTCTCGAGTGTACTCAACCCCTCGAGCCTTGCACATCATCTGAAAGACCTGATGAAACTCGTCAGCCGAGGGGTTGTCGACTTTGATCTTCTGGCGGATCCGCCGCAAAAACGCATCGTCCACCAGATCGGCAGGATTCAGATTGGTCGAAAAGACGACCAACTGCTCGAACGGGATCTCGATCTTCTTGCCGGTGTGCAATTTCAAGAAATCGACCCGGGTTTCCAGGGGGACGATCCACCGGTTGAGCAGGTCCTGAGGGTCCATCTGTTGCCGACCAAAGTCGTCAATCAGAAACATCCCACCGTTGGCTTTCATCTGAAGGGGAGCCTCGTAGTACTTGGCGGCCGGGTCCCAGATCAAATCGAGGCTGGCCAAGGTCAGTTCTCCACCGACCATGATGGCCGGCCGTTCGATCAAGACCCATCGCTCATCGAGTGTCTTGGCGGGGACTGGTTCCCTGGCTGCCGTGCCAGCATCTGGTTCTGGTCTGTCGGAAGCCCGCTTGTGGTTGAACTCGTCAAAGACCTTGATAATGTGGCTATCGACCGACACTGCATAGGGAATATAGATCGGATCGCGCGCCAGCAACCGGGCCATACGAGTGGCAAGCGTTGTCTTGCCGTTGCCTGGTGGCCCGTAGAGAAACAGGGATTGGCCCGACAGGAGGGCTGGACCGATCTTGTCCAGGATGGCCGGTTGAATGACCAATCCGCTAAAGGCGGCGCGGACCTCGGCTTCGTCGAGGGTAATCTCTCCAACGGCCTGAGCGCGGATCATGGAGTTGTAGCGCTCCAGCGGCACCGGCGCCGGCCCGACATATTGGTTGCGCTCGAGAATCTGGTGGACCCGTTCGATCCCTTTCCGGGAAATGCTATAACGGTATGCTCGTTCCCCGAACCCTTCGGCACCGACGATATTGACCAGTTCTTCCCGATCCAGCAATTCCAACACTCGCTGGACGACTCCAGCAAATGGGAGGCGCAGTTCGGTACAGATTTCAGCCGCGCCGACTTCCCCGGCATGATAGATCCATTTCAGGGCCAGCTCGCTCAACAGTCCGAGGGTCAGCCCTGTGTCCCGAATGGAGAGGGGGCGGCTGAGGATCTGAGTTTTCAGACGATCGTCCATAGCATTTGTCGATGGTCTCATCATTGAGTCAGCTCTCGGGCCAAGGTCCTGATCTGAGTCTCTATGAGGAGGTCCCGTTTGTGCAGAAGGAGCGGGACTGCGTTGGAGTTGGCATAGAAGCAGGCCTCAGGCGCGGGTGCGATGGCTCCCAACAACGCTGAACCCAGCATCTCATCCATCTGGTGGCGGCTGTAGCCTGTCGCTGGATTGGAGCGGTTGAC
This sequence comes from Chloroflexota bacterium, assembly GCA_018606645.1. Classification (GTDB taxonomy): domain Bacteria; phylum Chloroflexota; class Anaerolineae; order JAAYZQ01; family JAAYZQ01; genus TumbabinsA96. Next base: position 112,940 of record JAGVRI010000006.1, on the reverse strand, counting down.
GACGACAATGCCAACCCGTTTGCCAGCCAGGCCTATCTGTTCCAGCGCAGCCTGCCAGCGTTTGGTGATCTGAAAGGCGATCGGATCAGGTTCGCAGACGAGAACGATCCGGCTGGCGCGGCTGAACACAACCTGGGTCGACGGGTTGATGGCTGGTTCCAGGTCCAGGAACAGGTAATCCGCCATGCCGGCCAGATGCTGGACGATCTTGTCGACATGGCGGGGCGTGCACTCTCGATCAGTGACTGATGGGCGTGATGGAGAGACCAAGACCTGTAGACCGGTTCGATCCGAAAGCAAACAGCTTTCGACCATCGTGGCATCGATGGCTTCCGGTTTTTGTTCCAGCAAAGTGTGGAAGCTGCGCTGGAACTGCACGCCCAATTGAGCTTGCAGCGATCCTCCTTGGGGCTGCAATTCGGCCAGGATCGTCGAGTGTCCCTTCTCGAGCGTTGCCAGCGCCACGTTCAGCGCCAGGGTGGTGGTCCCAACCCCGCCTTTGACCCCGGTGAAGGCGACGATATGGGCGCGACTGGGAGGCGGAGCCACCGCGGCTGTCGGTCGGGTGCGGGACAGCAGGACCCGGACCCGGGCGCTCAGTTCCTTGAGAGATACTGGCTTGCTGACATAGTCATCGGCCCCAGCCTCAAACCCGGCGACCTTGTCCTCGACTTTGGACAGGGCAGTGAGCAAGATGATCGGAATGTGGCCGATCTCAGGAGTGGACCGGATCTGCCGACATGCCTCAAAGCCGTCCATGTCGGGCATCATCACATCGAGGATGATCAGATCCGGCTGTTCGGCTATGGCTTTTTGCAGTGCTTCCTGGCCGCTCTGCGCGCCCAGCACTTCGTATCCTTCACGATGCAGCGCCATGCCGAGGACTTTGAGCGCGGCTGGTTCATCATCTACAATCAAGATCTTTTGGCTCATGGACACCTGTGCGATAGCTTCTGATTATTAGAATTGGATTCGTCCCCCGTGCTGCACAAGACAGCCTGGACCGTTTGGATCAGCGTTTCTTCGGTCAACGGTTTGATCAAAAAGACAGCCTGTTCCTCTACCAGTTTCCGTCTCATTAGTTCATCTTTGGGATAGCCCGACATGTAGATTACCCGCAGTTCGGGTCGGTCGGCGCGCAGTTGCTCGGCCAGTTCCACACCGCTCATCGAGGGCATCACCAGGTCGGTGAGTAGCAAGTGAATCGGGCCCTGGTGTTCCCGGCTGAGCTGCAGCGCTTCCGGGCCGTCAGCCGCGGTGAGTGCCCGGAATCCGTGCGCGTTCAAAATCTGGGTGATCATCTCGCGCACCGTAGCCTCGTCCTCCACCACCAGGATCGTTTCAGTTCCTCGTGGTGGTTCAGAAACGACGGACGAGGTCTTGTGTGGGCGCCTGGGTTCCTCCTGGATGCGGGGCAGGTAGACCTTGAAGGTGCTCCCCTGGCCCACCTCGCTGTAGACGCCGATATGGCCGCCATGGCGCTTGACAATGCCATACACCGTGGACAACCCCAGCCCGGTGCCCTGCCCCGACCCCTTGGTGGTGAAGAACGGCTCAAAGATACGCGCCTTGACCTCCTCACTCATCCCCACCCCGGTGTCGCTCACCGCCAGCATCACATACTCCCCCGGCTCCACCCCAAAGTGATGTTCGGTATAGGCCCGGTCCAGGACCACATTGGCCGTCTCGATCCGCAGCCGCCCGCCCTGCGGCATGGCGTCGCGGGCGTTGACCGCCAGGTTGAGCAGCACCTGGTCGAGCTGATTGGCGTCGCCCACCACCGGCCAGAGGTCCTCGCTCAGGGCCAGGACCAGCTCGATGTCCTCCCCCAGGAGGCGGGGCAGCATCCGGCTCATCTCGCGGATACTGTCGTTGAGGTCCACCCGCCGCGTCTCCAGCGGCGCCTGGCGGCTGAAGGTCAACAACTGTTTGGTCAGCTCATTCGCGCGATGGCAGGCCTCCTGGATGCGTTCCAGTTGGACCTGGAGAGGGTCTTCGGCGTGGATCTGTTTGCCCATCAGCCGTGCGCTGAGCTGGATGATGGTCAGCAGGTTGTTGAAATCGTGGGCCACCCCGCCGGCCAACTGCCCGACCGCCTCCATCTTTTGCGCCTGACGGAACTGCTCCTCCAGACTCACCTCCTGGGTGACATCGCGACCGGTGCTCACATAGCCGACGATCTGGCCGGCTGCGTCGCGCAGCGGAGCGATGGTCGTATCCTCGTAGTAGAGCTGGCCGTCCTTGCGGCGGTTAATGAACCGCCCCTGCCAGGCCTGCCCACTCTGGATCGTCTCCCACAGGCGGCGGTAGAAGGCGGAGTCGTGCCGGCCGCTCTTGAACAGGCGGGGGGTCTGGCCCAGCAGTTCAGCGCGGCTGTAGCCGCTGATCCGCTCCAGGGCGGGGTTGGCGTAGGTGATGACCCCCTGCCGGTCGGTGATGAGCACCGACTCGGCCGCCTGCTCGATGGCGGTACTGAGCCGCACCCGCTCCTCCTCCAGCCGGGCGCGGGCCAGCGCCCCGCCCACCTGCTCGGCCACCCGCCAGGCCAGCTCGACCTCCTCCGGGGTGAAGCGACGGGCTTCCAACGCGTCCAGGCCCAGGCTGCCTACCACCTCCCCCTCGACGAGGAGGGGCAGGAGGAGGATCGAGGCGACGTCCCGCCGGCGCATCAGGTCGTGGACGGGCGACAGGCGCGGGTCGGAGGTAGCATCGTCAATGACCAGCGGCCGCTTTTCGGTGAGCAGGAACTGAAAGGAGGGGTTGCCCTCGACGGGGATGATCGCGCCCAGGGCGGAGGGTCGGCCCTCGGTGTGGTACTCGGCGACCACCACCGCTTCTGTCCGGGCGGCGTTGAGGAGGGCGGCGCCGCTCTGGGGCAGTTGGAAGGCGAGGGCCAGCTCACGGCAGGCGGTTTCCAGGATCGTCTCCACGCGGGAGGTGGTGGCCGAGGCGGCGATGACCCGGTTGAGGAGGGCCAGTTCGCGGTTGCGCCGTCGGGCCTCCTCGTACAGCCGCGCGTTCTCCAGGGCAGCCGCAGCCTGGTTGGCCAGAGTCTGGCATAACCTGATCTCGTTCGGGCTGAAATGTCGTTCCTGTTCCGATTCCATCAACTCCAGCAGGCCTACGGCTTGATCGGCCACGACCAGCGGAACCAAGAGAGCTGATGAGACTCCCTCGGCTGTCATCCAGGACCGTTCGCCCGGGTCAGCGTGGTGGTTACTCCGCTGGACAACGAGGGGCTGGCGTTCGGTCAGCACCCAACGGCTGGCCGGGTAGTCGGACAGGTGGTAGACGGTGCCGGGCGGCACAGGCTTCCACCGTTCCGCATCGGAAGCGTAATCAAGAAGGGTCACCAGGGCATCCTTCTCCTGATCCCACCACGAAAGGGCACACCCTTCTACTCCCAAGGCAGAGACCATCTGGCGGGCGATGGTGTGGAGCACTGTTTCCCGGTCGAGCGAAGTGGCGAGGGTTGCGCTCGTCTCGAAGAGCAAGGTCAGTTCCCGCAGCCGCTCGTGTGCTTCCTGGTAAAGCCGGGCGTTCTCGATGGCGATGGCTGCCTGGGCGGCAAAGGCCATGGCCAGGCGGGCGTGTTCCTGCGTGTAGAAACCGGGCTCGTGCTTGTCGAGGGCGATCATCCCGATCAGCCGATCCCCAAAGAGGAGAGGCACTCCCAACCAGGACCGAATGTTGGCCTGACGGTGCGGATCGCGGCGAAAGCCCGCGTATAGAAGCGGGGCGTCATCCAGGATCAACGGCTGTCGCGTGCGGACCACTTCCCGGTTGGGATTATCATCCGCGTTCAGATCAAAGCTCACCCCCAGGAGTTCGTTCAGGTTCGGGAAGCCATGGCCACCGATAATCCGGAGGGTCTCCCCTTGGAGTTGCTGTACTGAGGCGCTGTCGTAGGGAACAACCTGCTGTAACTCGCTGAGGATGGAGGAAAAGACCTGCGACAGGTCCAGGCTGGCGCTCAGAGCCTGGGCTGCGGCGTACAGCCTCTCGGCCTGCTGACGGGCAGTCCGTTCGGCGGCAAACAATCGGGCGTTGTGGATGGCGGTGGCGGCCTGCATGGCCAGCAGGCCCAGCAGTTCAAGGTCCTCCGGCGAGAAGGCTCCGGGAGCGTGGGAGCCTACGCCCAGCACTCCCAGGAATTCATCTCCCCACCGGATCGGCACTGCCATTACGCCGCGCAGCGGCACGTGTTCGTATGCAGGGAGGCGTCCGGGCCAGCGTTGGTAATCGTCGAGCAGGAGCGGTTGCCCGGTCTGCAACACCCGGCCGAACATTCCTTCCCCGCGGCGGAGGGCAGTAGTGCCTTGTATCGGAGCGCGGCCCACGGTGAGTATTTCGCTCAGTATATCGTGATCAGGCTGATAGAGACCCAGACTCCCCATCTGGCCACCCAGCATGATCACTGCCCGTTCTACAATTGTTCGCAAGAGAACGCCCAGATCCAACTGACCAGCCAGCTCCAGGCCTACTTCATGCAATGCGGTCAATTGGGCGGTGCGCCGGCGCAGGTCTTCCTCCATGCGCTTGCGCTCAGTAATATCCAGACCCACGCCATGGATCTCGATGAGCTGGCCCTGCGATTTGTCCCGCACGTTGAAAGAGCTCCAGCTCAGCACGCGCCGACGGCCCTGACGATCCACCAGGGTCATCTCATAGTCTCGAACGTCGCCTTTCTCAAAGGCTGCGTAGAGAGCATGGACCTGGGCTCGCAACTCACCTGGGTAGAACAGGTCCCACCAGTTCCGACCGATCAACTCTGCGGGAGAATAGCCAGTCACGGATGCGACGTACGGGTTGACAAACAGTGTATCTCCGTTCGGGGCCAGGGTGCAGATGAGACACGGGGTGGATTCCAACAAGGCCCGGTACCGGGCTTCTCGTTCTTGCAACACTTTCTGGTCCCGTTTTCGGGCAATAGCGTACTGAAGGGTCCGTGGCAGGGAATCGGGGGTGATCTGGCTCTTCATTAGATAGTCCTGAGCGCCCGCCTCGACGGCCGCCAGAGCCAGTTGGCGGCCGCGTAGCCCGCTAATGATCACCACCGGCAGGTCTGGCGCTGCCTCCAGGATCTGGTGCAGGGTGGAGAGGCCCTGGCTGTTGGGCAGGGTCAGGTCGAGCAGGATCAGATCGAACGATTCCTCGGCCAACCGATCCAACGCCTGGCCCAGCCGATCGACATGGACGACATCAAATGAGGGCGTTGACTCTCCGGTTGGCGCCTCGATCAGGAAGTTGCGCAGCCACCGAGCATCGCCTGGGTTGTCTTCCACCAAGAGTACTCTGATCCGGTTCTCGCCCATCTCTGTGTTACTCCGTCTGGGGGCAGCATCATACCCGCGTTGATCACGGAGCGCCTTCGGTTCCCTGGCATCAGAGTCCCGATCCGACCTGATCCGGGTCCAATTCTCCGGTGCTCGCCAGATCTCCGAGCCAATTGACCGTGGCCTCCATTGGAGTAGCGCTGGGGTTCCAGATCTGGCGGGTCCGTTCAAGGCCATGGATGACCGGCAGCAACTCTTCGACCAAGGAATGCTTGACAATGTAACCATTCACGCCGTTGGCCCGGGCGATGGAGCGGTATTCTTCCAGATCGTAAAGGGAGAGAATGAGGATCTTGACTTCCGGCCTCTCTGTTTTCAACTGCCGCGCTGCATCCAACCCGTTCATTCCCGGCATGCGGATGTCAAGCAGGATCAGGTCCGGCTCGAGTTCTCTGGCCTTGGCAATGGCATCCATACCGTCCACCGCTTCGCCGACGACCGTGATGCCTGGCTCAGGGGCCAGCAAGTCGCGGACGCGCTGTCGGAAGCGGGGATCGTCATCCACGATCAGGGTTCGCAGCGTGGTATGCATAGGCGACTCCTTGATACATGCGACCACAACAAAGATGCACCATCCCTCCATTCAGGATACATCCAACGGGAGGTTGGGGTCAATCGGGGAAACCCCGATTTCGGGGAGACGCGACCTTGCTACCGGACAGGCGAGTTCAGTCGAGGCTGATCAGTTTGCGGCGAATCGCGTGGCGGGTCAGTTCGGCGGTGCTAGTGGCCGCGAGTTTACGCATGAGATTGGCGCGATGGGCTTCGACCGTCTTGACACTGATGCACAGGAGCTGAGCGATCTGCCGCGGGGGATGGCCTTCGGCGATCAACTGCAGCACCTCTCGCTCACGAGGGGTGAGGAGGTCTTGTCCGCTACGGGTCATGCTCGCTGCCTGCTGAAGGTATTCCTGCACAACGGTGCGGGATACGGAGGGAGTGAGAAAGATTCCGCCTTGATGCACGGCTCGCACGGCAGCGATGAGTTCCTCCGGGGCTGCCTGTTTGACCACGTAGCCACGGGCTCCCGCTTCCAGAAGCTGAGGAATGTACTCTTCGTCGGCGTACATGGTCAGGATGACGACTTGGACCTTGGGATGTCGTTGTCGGAGTTGGCGGGTTGCTTCCAAGCCATTGAGGCCGGGCATGGCGATGTCCATCAGGACGATGTCGGGCTGCAACTTTCCGGCCTTTTCCACCGCCTCGCGGCCATCGACTGCCTCGTCAACCACAACCAGGCCATCTTCTCCCTCCAGCAGCGAGCGCAGACCCTTGCGCACCAGGGTGTGGTCCTCGGCGAGCAGGATGCGGATGGGTCTCATGCCTGACCTCCATCAGCCAGTGGAACCACGATCGACAGGCAAGTGCCCCGTCCAGGATGGGAAATGAGAGTGAACTGGCCGCCCAACAGAGAGACCCGTTCGCGGATTCCGAGCAAGCCTGCACCTTCTATGGGGGTCCTGCCAAAGACCTCATCGAGCACAAACCCTCGACCATTATCCTCAATGAGGGCCACGACGGCCGAGGGCGTGCGTTCCAGGAGCACCCGTACCTGACTGGCCTGAGCATGCTTGGCGACGTTAGTCATCGCTTCTTGCACAACTCGATAGAGGGCCGTCTCCACTTCCGGTGACAGACGTTCCTCCAGGCCGAGGACCTGGAAGTCAACCTGGATTTCATAGTTTTTGTTCCAGCGGTTCAGGTACCAACGCAAGGCAGAAACGAGACCCAGGTCATCGAGGATCCCCGGTCGGAGGTCCAGAGACAGGCGACGGACCTGGTCCAGGGCTTCCTTGGCGACCGTTCGGGCTGTGGTTAATTTTTCGGTGAATCGGGGCGGCAAGTCGGGGGGTAGAGATTTCAGCGCCTCGGCCAGGTCGAGGCTGATTGCGGTCAAGGCCTGACCCAGTTCGTCGTGCAATTCGCGGGCCAATCGTGCGCGCTCGGTTTCCTGAGCGCTAAAGAGTTGAGCCGACAGTCGTTGAAGGTCCTGGCGGTGACGGGCAACTTGCTCCTCGGCCTCTTTTCGGGCGGTGATATCCTGGGCCGCACCGAGGATTCTCACCACACGGCCCTGGGCCTCATCCCAGACGGGGCGTGCATAGTTGCGCAACCAGCGCACCTCGCCATTCCTGGTAAGGATTCGGTACTCGCTGACCGAGGTCTCACCCGAACAGAGCGCTCGCCATTGCTCCTCGGCCAGTGGCAGGTCCTGGGGATAGATCAGCCCGGTCCAGACTCCACAGTGCGTGGCCTCTTCCGGTGTAAAACCGGTAATGCGGACAAACGCTTCTGACATCCATTCCGGGACCAAGGAGCCATCCAACTCGATCCGGAACAGATAAGCATAGTCAGACGTGAGTTCGGAGATCAGACGGTACCGTTCCTGGGACTCGCGCAAGGCCCCTTCGGCTTGTTCTCGGCGGAGACGTTCTTCGACGAGGCGACGATATCGATTGAGGCGGGTTGTGGTGCGGAGCTTGGTCAGCAGTTCCAGGCCGTCGAACGGTTTGGAGATAAAGTCATCGGCTCCTGCTTCCAGACCGCGCAGGCGGGACTCACGGTCCTGAAGCGCGGTCAGGAGGAGGACCGGAACCTCAGCCAGGAGGGGGGAAGCACGCAGCCGTCGGCAGACCTCAAAGCCATCAATATCGGGCATGAGCACGTCGAGCAGGATCACATCCGGAACCAGTTGGGCAGCCAGTTCGAGGGCCTGGGTGCCGTTGCTGGCAAAGGCCAGGTGGTACCCTTCGTCAGCAAGGAGATGTTTCAGAGTCTGTTGGATGATGAGATGGTCATCCACAATCAAGACCGTACTCTTGTCGCCCATCGTTGGCTTCTCCGCTGACACATACATCCCAGATTCGTATCGGCCCAAAACACACTAAAGCAATTATATCACAGACCGCGTGAAACTACCAGGATTGCCGCTCTGGATTCGGTTCATCTCCGGTCGTCATGGGGCGTCACAGCTCTCTCCAGCCGATCGGACCCCTCGTCATTCTGAATTTCGGGGAACATGTGGTATAATGAGAACCCGTTGTGGAGGAGTGAATGGAAACGAAACAGTGCCTGGTCGTACGGCCCATTGGTCGGGTGGTCCAAGGCCTTCCTTCACCAGATCGCCAACTACAATGGGAAGAGACGGAAGCGGAGATCGAAGTCGATGCCGCCTGGGCCAAGGCGCTCGACGGGATTGAGGGCTTTTCCCACATCTGGGTGGTGTGGTGGCCGGACCGAGTGTCCGGTCCCCCGAATTCGTTACATGTCCGGCCGGAACGGCGTGAAGAGATGCCGTGGGTGGGACTGTTTGCGACGCGCTCCCCCCAGCGACCGAACCCGATCGCCATCACTGCGGTACAATTGCTTAGACGGGAGGGGACAAGGTTGTGGGTGCGAGGCCTCGATGCCTGTGTACACACCCCGATACTCGACATAAAACCGTATTTACGTCGAGGAGACCTTTTTCCCGAAGCGACCGTGCCAGAGTGGATGGAACAGTTGTGGCGAATCCATGATAAAGAGAGAAGGAACGCGGGCCAAGTTCAAGATCGTGATCAGTGACCTGCATTTGGGCGCTGGTCACGAGGCCGAGGGGAATCGGCTGGAAGATTTCAGCAGTGATCAGGAGTTTGCCTTCTTCCTGAGCGAAGTTGCGGCAGAGAGCAGGAGTCGAAATGCCGACGTCGAGCTGATCATCAATGGCGATGCTTTTGAAATGTTGCAGGTACCCCATGTAGAGAGCTTTGAACCAGGGCAGGTCTATCCGCCTGAAGCGTACCGTTCTTCTTCCGAGGCCGATTCAGTGCGCAAGATGGCGCTCATTATCGCCGGGCACCGTCTTTTCTTTGAGGCGTTAGGGCGATTTGTCCGGCTGGGTCCGCCGCGGCGACATGTTACCATCGTCAAAGGCAACCATGACCTGAATCTGCATTGGCCTGCGGTGCAGGAGCAGATCCGCCAGGCAGTGGCGGCGACCGGGACCAGAGCGCCGTTGCTCACCTTTGCGGAACGGCGGATCAGTCGCGAAGGGATCTATGTAGAGCACGGCAATCAGTATGGCGAGGTGGTGGACCGGGTCGAGGATATGGAAGAACCGCACGATCCAGAGCGGCCAGGGCAACTGGCCCTGCCGCCGGGCTCGTGGTTGGTGATGGACGTATTCAACCAGGTGGAGCGGGAGAGGTACTGGGTTGACGGCGTCAAGCCGGTCACGGCTCTGGTGTGGTATGCACTGGCCTATGATTTTCCCTTTGCGGCTCGAGCCCTGGCTGCGCTGCTGCGAGCGCTGCCGGGAGTGGTCCGCGAGGGTTTCCTGGACACCCGGGACCCTCGCGCCGAATTGGTTCGCCAGCTCGAGGACCCCGGGCAAGCCGAGGAATTGGCAGCGCGGTACCACCGGGATGGGCCATTCCGGGTCCAATTCCACATGGCGTTGGCTCGTGTCTTGTGTCCACCCCCCTCGCTCCCTGGAGGGGAGGCGATGCCATTGATGGCCGTTTCCGATCCGGTGGCCATGGGCGATCAGATTCGGGGACGGGTGAATGTGATGTTGTACGACGCCGCTGCCAGGCGCGCCCTCGAAGAGGGGGCTCAGGTGGTGATCTTTGGTCATGCTCATGATCCGGGCGTCGAGTCGCTACCCAACGGCGGTACCTATGTCAACAGCGGGACCTGGACATGGCGAGGCGACTTTAAACAGGCAGGCCCCCACACTTGGCGAGATCTATTCGAGCATCCGGAAAAGTTCACGATGGAGCGCCAGCTTCCATATGTTCGGGTGGATTACGATCAGGCCGGGAAACCGAGCGCCGGGTTGTTGATGTATCAACCGCCGTGGTCCCAGAGGACCGGACCGATCCGGCCGTGGGCGCGATGGCCCTCCTGGGCACAGGGTGTTCAGGCTTGGTGGTGGAAGGTCAAAGAAAGGATTCTTTCCGGTGAGTGATGCGTGCAGGGTTTCGCGTTCTGGCTCGGTTTTGCGCCGGGGAGATCTTGGATGAGCGAAATGTACACCGAGCGTTTGCTGGACCACTATCTCCATCCGCGCAACCGAGGGAGTCTCCCCCGGCATTTGGATGAGGGTGGATCGGTCTTTGTTGCAGAGGAGTATAATCCCCTGTGCGGTGACCGGGTGCGTATCGAGTTCAGGGTCCAGAATGGGCAGGTGGCCGAGGCGTATTTCGATGGCCGGGGATGTGCGGTCTGTCTGGGTGCGGCCTCGATCCTGACCGAGGTAATCCACGGCAAAAGCCTGGACGAATTGCGTAGTCTGGGCCGGTCGGAGTTTCTCGCCGAGCTGCAATCCTCCATCCGCCCGGCACGACTCAAGTGCGCGTTGTTGCCCTGGATAGCGTTTCGGCGGGCGGCCTATGGCGAGGATCAGTCGGGCGAGGAATAAGCAACGTTCGTGATACTTGGGTGTTTCAGTCATAACGAGATTTCAGATGGTAGCGGAGGCTCGGATGATCCAGGTTCGGATGTTGCTGATGGGGGTGGGGAATGTGGGACGGCGGTTCCTTCATGTGTTGAACCTTAAACGGGAATCGTTGCGCCATCGGATAGGTCTGGAGTTGCAGGTGGTCGGCGTCGCCGATCGCTCCGGCGTTGCCGTGTGTGCGGAGGGGTTGGATATCCAACGCATCCTTGCCCTAAAAGCCAGTGGTCAGGGCGTAAGCGCGGATCCGGAGTGGGGCCGGCCAGGGGTCTCGGCGCTGGAGATGGTGCAAGAAACCGACGCCGACTTGCTCCTGGAGGCGTCGCCAGCTCGCATGCAGGATGGTCAGCCGGGATTGGCCTGCATCGAGGCAGCGCTTTCCAAGGAGATGCATGTCGTCACTGCAAATAAAGTGCCGCTAGTGCTGGCTTTTCCTCGCCTTCTGGCATTGGCTCAAGCTCATGGGGTGCGACTCTGCTTCGATGCCACGGTGGCTGGTGGGTTGCCGGCGATCAATCTGGGGCAGCGTGATCTGGCAGCGGTGGAGATCGTTCGGTTGGAGGGAATCCTGAACCTTACGACCAACTATATCCTGACCCGCATGGCGGACGATGGCTTGAGCTATGAGCAGGCCCTCGCTGAAGCCCAGGCGTCTGGTCATGCCGAAGCCGATCCGAGCCTGGATGTGGAAGGATGGGATGCGGCGAACAAGTTGGTCATTCTGGCCCACAGCGTGCTGGGATATCCAGCTACCCTTCACGAAGTGGAGCTGGAAGGGATTACAGGCATTACCCCGGCCGAGTTGGCGGCTGGCGCGGCCGATGGAAAGCGGCTCAAGTTACTGGCTACCGCCGAGCGGGAGGGAGATCGGTATCGCCTGAGTGTGCGGCCTACCTGGCTGGATGCAAAACATCCGATGGCTCAACTTGGCGCCACTGAGTTTGGCGTCGTCTATTATACGGATGTGTGCGGTGTGATCTCGGCGTCCATCGTCGAAGAAACGCCGCTCCCGACGGCGGCAGCCATGCTGCGCGATGTGGTCAGTATCTATGCGACACCCTGAGAACCGGACGCGCGGGCAGGCAAGACCTCCAAGGCCTCTCTAGACCTTGGAGGTCTTGGTTTAGGGCCGCTCGTGGCGAATAAAGCCTTCGGCCAGTTCGACCAGTTCCCGATTACCGATGAAAAGGGGCGTGCGTTGATGCAGCTTGGTCGGTTGAATATCGAGGATGGGCTGAGTGCCATCCGACGCGGCTCCGCCTGCCTGCTCAGCCAGGAAGGCGAGAGGCGCTGCTTCATAGAGCAGACGCAGCTTGCCATGGGGCGTTTTGGGATCGCGCGTGTCCGCCGGATAATAAAAGATGCCGCCGCTCAGCAAGTTGCGATGAAAGTCGGCCACCAGGGAACCAATGTAGCGGAGGGAGAGGTCGCGGGCTTGCAGCTCGCGGGTGTAGGCCTGGATTTCTGGGGCCCAATAACGCTCGTATCCCTGGTTGACACTGTAATACTTGGGTTTGGCCGGAATGCGGATATTGGGGTGAGTTAACAGGAATTCACCCACGGTCTGGTCAAGGGTAAAGCCGTGTACACCGTGACCGGCGCTGTAGATCATCATCGTGCTGGGACCATAAAGGATATATCCGGCGGCGACGATTTCGCGTCCGGGTTGGAGACAATCTTCGAGCGTGCCCCTGGTACCGTCGGGGGATTTGCGGCGCAGGATCGAAAAGATGGTGCCAATGCTCACCGAATAATCGATGTTGGATGAACCATCGAGCGGATCGAAGACCAGAACATAACGGCCAGTAGGAAACTCGTCCGGAATTGGGATGATCTCGGCAATCTCCTCGGAAGCCATCACGGCCAAACGTCCGGTATACTGATTGAGACGAACGATCGCCGCATTGGCGTATTGGTCCAACTTGGCGACTTCCTCTCCCTGGACATTGAACCGACCGGTCAGGCCCAAAATGTCAGCCAGGGCCGCCCGAGTAGTCTCGCGGGCAATCACCTTCCCAGCCAAAGCAATGTCATACAGGATGCTGGTCAAGACACCGGTGGCGCTGGGGTGCTGTTTCTGTTGCTCCAGGATATGGCGCTCGATCGTAATGACCTTTTCCATTTTTTCTGACTCCTTTCCCCGTCTTTGGGTGGTGAGGTATAGATATTTTAGCGCAGAGCAGGCCGAAGGGCAAGTTGCCGAGAGGGTTTCTTGGAGGTTTCTAGAAACCATTGGCTCAGGAGGGTAACCGTCTGCGGGTTCCTGCTGCAAGCTACACATTATCGGAGATGCAGGCGCGATTTGCTGCAGGTCAGGATGTCCAGTATAATCAAACTCGCACACACGCTGGGGGTACGGAGGGGACATGGCCGATCGGTTTGAACGGTATTCGCGCCAGATGATCTTGCCTGGCTGGGGTGGTCGGGAGGGCCAGGCACGATTGGCGGAAAAAAAGGCAGTAGTGATTGGCTGTGGGGCGTTAGGCAGCCATGTGGCCAGCCATCTGGCCCGGGCTGGAGTTGGGCGGCTGGTGTTAGCTGACCGTGATTTCGTAGAGTTCCACAATTTGCCACGGCAGGCCCTGTACGCGGAGGCGGATGCGGAGAATGGGGTGCCCAAGGCGGTGGCTGCTGCCCGACGGCTACGGCAGATCAATTCCCTGGTCGAGATTGAAGAGCACGTGGTGGATGTCAACGCCGACACAGTTGAGGAGCTCATTCGGGGAGCCGATGTAGTGATGGATGGGGCGGACAACTTTGAGGTCCGGTACTTGGTGAATGAAGCGTGCGTCAAGCATCGCATCCCATGGGTCTACGGAGGGGTGCTCGGTACATACGGGCTTTCGGCAGCCATTTTGCCTGGCCAGACGCCATGCTTGCGCTGTTTGCTCGGACCTATGCCCCCGCCTGGTTCGGTGCCGACCTGCGAAACGGTTGGAGTGTTGGGGCCGGCGGTCGCAGTCGTTGCCGCGCTGGAGGCGACAGAAGGGTTAAAGATCTTGCTGGGCCGTGATCAGGATCTTCTCCGCAGCCTGGTCATGGTGGACGTGTGGAACGGGGATTTTGAGCGAGCCCGAGTGCAGAAAGGCGAGAGCCGGTGCCCGGTGTGCGATGACGGCCAGTATGAGCTCCTCACGGCCGAGCAAGGTTCAGTAACGGTGGTGCTGTGCGGGCGTAATGCGGTGCAGATCACGCCTCGCCCGGCCCAACGGGTGAATCTCCAGGCCCTGGCAGAGCGGCTGTCGGGCATCGGCACAGTGATCAGCAACGAGTATCTGCTTCGTCTCGAGGTAGAGGGTCAACAACTGACCGTATTCCCCGATGGACGAACCATTGTCAAAGGCACCAGCGATCCTCAGCAGGCGCGGGCCCTGGTGGCGCGGTATGTGGGGATGTGAAAGGCGACGGTTCCTGTTTCCGGCTAGTACCCGATGGCACAACCATCCTTGCGAGGGTCGGATCCCCCGGAAAGCACGCCGGTATCGGGATCCACCATGATGATCTCCCCGCTGCCGAATCCCGGGGTGAAGGTAGGTTCCGGGAGTATCTCATGGCCCATGGCGGCTAGGGCTTCCCGCGTACTGGGGGGCACGCCGGTTTCGATCGCCACCTGTCGTCCACCTCGTTCGTCCACCCGAAAGCGCGGGGCGTCCAGTGCAGCCTGAGGACTCAGTCCGTAGTCAATCAGGTTGACCAAAACCTGGAAATGTCCCTGCGGCTGCATAAAGCCACCCATCACTCCGAAGCTCAACCACAGACGGCCATCCCGCAGGGCCATCGCCGGGATGATGGTGTGATACGGTCGCTTGCGCCCGGCCAGACAGTTGGGGTGCCCGGGTTGCAGGGTGAAACAGGCTCCCCGGTCTTGCAGGCAGATGCCAGTACCCGGAACCACCAATCCAGAGCCAAAGCCGTAATACAGGCTGTTCACCAAGGACACGGCGTTGCCGTCGGCGTCGGCGGTAGTCAGATAGATGGTATCCCGATGCTCTGGCTGACCCGGAATGGCCCACTCCAGCGCCTGGGAAGGCTGGATCAGAGCCCGGCGTTGAGCGGCGTATTCGGCTGAAAGGAGCTCGGCAACCGGTACCGGCACAACTCTCGGATCGGCCACGTAGCGCGCCGCATCGGCCATGCTCAACCGCATGGCTTCGATCATCAGATGCCACCGCGCCGGGTCGAAATAATCCATCTCCTTCAGATCGTCACCTGCCACAATATTAAGCGCAAGCAGCGCGGCCAGGCCCTGGCCATTGGGCGGATGCTCCAGCACTTGCACGCCCCGGTACACAGTGTAGATGGGGACCTCCCAGGTAGGGGCATAGTCGGCCAGGTCCTCGGTAGTGAGGTATCCACCTTTGGACTGAACATAGGAGGCAATGGCCTCCGCTAGCGCGCCTCGGTAGAAAACCTCCTCGCCCCCTTCCGCCAGGAGGCGGAAGGTGCGGGCCAAGTCAGGCTGGCGATGGATCTGCCCGGGTTGCGGAGCCGGCAGATAGACCCGGCTGGCTTCTGGGTCCTGAGACAGCTTTTCCACTGAGCGCTGCCAGCCGGCACTGATCCGTTCGCTCACTGGAAATCCCTCTTCTGCGGTGGCAATGGCCGGCGCCAGGCAGTCCGCCAGGGAAAGGCGGCCAAATCGTCTCAACAAGGCGCACCAGGCACCCACCGTGCCGGGCACGGTCACCGGCAGTGGTCCGGTAAGCGGGATTTGGTTCAGACCCAGCCGTTGAGCCTCGGCCAGCGTAAAGGCGGCGGGGGCATAGCCGCTGCCATTAAGGGCGAAAACCTGACCGGTCTTAGCCTCATAGACCAGTGCAAAGCAGTCACCGCCAACTCCGGTCGACATTGGCTCGACAACGTTGAGCATGGCCGCAGCCGTGACCGCAGCATCCACTGCGTGACCACCAGCCATCAAAACCCGAAGTCCGGCGAGGGCAGCCAACGGCTGACTGGTTACGACCATGCCATGACGGGCGTGAACGACGGAACGGCGCGAGGGAAACGAGATCATGAGTTCCTCCATATCTCTTCAGTTCACAGGGTGATATGTGCCTTTCTGTACCTCAATCATGCACGCGGATCATCCATGGAGCCAAGGCAAAGAGGCGCTCCTGCGCGAGCTGCAAGCAGGCGTTCACCCACTCGGCCACGTCAGTGACTGGGACGGTGGGTCGGAGATAGCGTTTGGGAACGGGGACCGGGACCAGACGGACATGGCGGCGAGGGTCTAGCCCCGCCAGTTCGCGAGCCTTGTCGACGGCGGCATGCAGGTCGCCGAGTTGGTCGATCAGGCCGTGAGTCAAGGCCTGTTCACCGGTCCAGACGCGGCCCCTGGCAACCGCTTCTACCTGTTCATCGGTCATGCCTCGGCCTTCTGCGACTCTGGCTTTGAACCGGGCGTACCCAGCGCCGATTTCGGCGCGGATCCTGGCCCGCTCTTCATCGCTGAACGGAGCAGTATCGGCGTACAGAGCAGCGGACTTGCCTCGCAACACTTGTTCTCGATTGGCTCGGATCTTGGCATAAAGGCCGCGGGTGACGATTTTGCCGCCCCAGATGCCAATGGAACCGGTCAGGGTAGTCGGTTGGGCCACAAGGGCATTCGCCGGCACTGACACATAGTAACCGCCAGAGGCGGCCCGATTGCCCATATAAACCACTACAGGTTTATGACAATGCAGAAGGGCAACTTCACGCCAGATCAAATCGGAAGCGAACGCGGACCCACCTGGTGAGTCTACGTGCAGGACCACCGCAGCCATCGTCTTGTCCTGGGCTGCAGCCCGTAGTTGGCGGACTAGGGTGTCGGCCCCGGCCTGGATGGCGGGCAGGGGCCATGGCAGAGGAAAGGGCGGACGGCGGCTGGGCCCGGCGACGATCATCCCTTCGATGGAGATGACTCCGATGCGAAAGCGGCTCGTCCAGCGCTGCGGCCGGATTACCAGTCGCCGCGCCTGCTCCCAGGGAATCAGGTCAACCGGTTTCCGGTCTTGACCAAGATAGTCTGGCAATTCATCCTCATAGCAAACTGCATCAAGCAATCCGAACTCGCGGGCCTGATCTGCACTCAAGGGGACATTGTCAAAAAGGCCACGGATGTGATCGGCGGTAGTGTTACGCCCGGCCGCAATGGTAGCCAGCAGATGGGTATAGATCGAATCCAACAGCGATTCCAGCATTTCGCGGTGGGGTTCGGTCATCTGCGCCCGGCGAAAGGTGTCGGGCGAGACCTTGTATTCGGCGATGGCCTCAAAGTCAGCCTCGATGCCAAGCAAAGCCAGAGTGTCTTTAAGAAAGATCGCTTCCGACCGCAGGCCGGCGGACTGAAAGGTAGCGCTTTGCGGGGCAAGGATCAGATGGCAAGCGGAGGCAAGGTAGTAGGACCACATGTGGAGATCATGGAGATAGGCCACGGTGTGCTTGCCTGAAGCACGGAAACGGATGATCGCCTGTCGCAGGCTACTCAAGGTAGCAGGTTCAGCCGCTAACCCGGAGACAAGGAACACGACACCTCGAAGGCGAGGGTCTGCTGCCAGAAGCTCCAGCGTTTCCGTAAAGCCCTGGATAGTGACTGGAGGTTCTGGCCAGGGCAGGAGAGAAAAGGGAAAAGGGCGGCGAGGGACCATAGTTCGTTCCGGGTAATGCCCTCCGACTCGGAGAAGGACATAGCCCAGTTTCCGCCGACCAAGAAGACGCAGACAATTGAGCACGGCGAGACCTGTGTTACGTACCAGGTCGACAAATCGAATGGATTCGTTGGGTGAGGGAGGCAGTGTCTGAGGCAAAGTTCTACAGAGGTATTATGCGTCTCTCAATCCCAAAGAAACGCGAACGATGACCGAAGCTATCCAGTTTCCGGCGCGGGCTGGGGGTGGGCCGAGGCGTGGTCGCGCTGCCGATGGGACAGGACGCGGGTGTCGTCTTGAGGCGTTCATAGGCAAGGTAGCAGGTCGGAGAGAAGGACCGATCCGGGGACCGCTTCCGAAGCTACTTGGAGGGGGAGGAACAACAAAGCGCAACGGTGTTTCCTGCATTCTATCCCCAGAATTTGGACTCGAGTCAGGTGTGTGGTTCCTGGGAAACCACCTCGTCAGACTGGCTGGAAATATCTGGCGGGGCATCCTCTGGCAACGGAGGGGTCAGCGGATCTCGGATGGAGAATCGACAGCGCTCGTGGCTGCCGTCGGCATTCATGAACCAGATAGCCACGCTCCCATCCCGATTCGATACAAACGCAATCAGCCGGCCATCTGCCGACCAGGCTGGTAGCCCATTTTCCAGGTCAAGTATTGACCGATTTTTATGTTTTTTGAGCATTAGGCCGATCATAATTCGCTTCTATCTCCTCGGCTCCCCCTCATTATAACCGTGCTTCAGGAGCGCGACAATGGGCCATGGGGCGTATTTCTGGAGGTAGACCCAGGTACCTTAGGGGGTAGGACAAGGGGCCTACACTACACGAAACCATGCGACCGGCTGCCTGGGTTGAACTATGCGAAACAGAGGCGTGCGGAGAGGCGCGTTCCGTGCATAAGCAATGCGGAGCCGTGCGGTGTTGAGCTATGCGAAGTGCGTCGTCGCCAGTTCGCAGGCGCAAACCAAGAAAAACGACTTGCGCAGGAACAGTCTGTGAGCAGAGGTTGATTGAAATCGATGATCAGATGAGCCAGTTCAACAAGACGGTCAGGGTGAGCAGACTGGCCAGGGTACTTGCAAGGACACACATACTGGCAAATGAGGGATCCGATTCAAACTCATTGGCCAGAATAATGGTGATTACCGCTGTCGGCATGGCACTTTCGAGGGTGACGACATCTCGGGTCAACCCACTGAGGCCGAGCGCAGAGCCCACGACCCAGGCCAGGGCGGGAGCGGCAATGAGACGCAGCCCCACCGCAGCAATGAGGGCCGGCCAGTGCACTACGTTTCGCTGGTTGCTTATTGTCTCGGCCAGGTTCACGCCAAGCACGGTTAGCATCGCCGGCACTGAAGCCTGACCGAGAAGGTGAATCGCTTTCTGCAAAGGTTCAGGAACAGTCAGATGAGATAGGTTGAGGGTGAGACCCAGGGCAGCGGCATAGACCAATGGCACACCAAGAACGCGTCGCAGAGCTGCGGAAGGTGGAACGCGGCCCCGGGCGGTCAAGTACACCCCCAGGCTGGAGCTGAGGGTGGCACTGACGGAAAAGTAGAGCGTGGCCCGGGCCAGCCCGGCCTTGCCAAAGGCGAACAGGTCGATCGACAGTCCATAGTTACCGGCGTTCATGAGAACGATGGCCGCCAGAAACGCTGCCTGAGTCGGGCCACTCAACTTCAGCAGCCGCCCGGTCACTGCACCAAGCGCCCATAAAATGGCGGTGATGACCATCAGAACCAGAGCGATCTGGCCAAATTCGGCTCCACTGACGTTCGAGGTAACGAGCGAATCAAAGATCAAAGCCGGGGCAAAGAGGTAAAAGACAGCACGCGACAGGGTCTGGGCGTTCAGCCGCAGTCGGGTCTGAGCTAAAGCAACTCCGCCGGCCACCAAGAAGACGGGTAACACCACATTCACAAGGGTGGTCATGGTCCTGTACTCCTACCGATAGAAATGAAGGGTCTTTCGCGGTTCCCGCACCCACCAGTGCATGGCCACGAAAGCGGCAAGGCTGATGCCAGCGCTCACCGCAAAAAGCAGGTCGTAATCCAATCCTGCCAGCCAGGCGCCCACCAGCGGCGCGACCACCGTGCCCACGCCGACGGTGGTATTGGTCAGGCCGATATAGGTCGGCCGTCGCTGGGGTTCGGCGAATTCGAGGGGCGCCAGGAGGCCGGAGACGAATACCGTGCTGGTGTTGAGACCGAGCAGAGCAAAGACTGGGTAATACCAGTCGGGCGAGGCAGCCAGCCAGGCAAGGGTAAAAGCCAGCGTGGAAGCCAGTGTCCCAAACTCGAGTGATAACTTGTGGCCATACCGATCGGCCGCCAAACCGAGGGCCAGGTTGCTGATCGTTTGGCCTGCCAGGTAAATGGAAGTGTAGAGGCCCACTGTGCTATCCGGGATCAACCATTGGCGGACGGCTGACACAGCCAGAAACCCGGTGCCCATCCCGCCCAGCGTCATGGTCAGGCGAGCGATCAAAAAGCGGCGAAAGTTGACATCGCGGCGGAGGAGGTCGGGCAGGTCTGCCAAGAATTCACGTTGGGTCTGTTGGATACTGCCGGCAGGCAGGGCTGGCTCCCGGGTGAGGCTGATAAAGAACCATCCGATGGTGATAGAGAGAGCAGCCAGGCTAAAGACCACAGCAAAGTTGGTGGAGAAAGGGAATCGATCCAGCAACCAGGCGCTGAGTGCGGCTCCTGCTACGCCCAGGCCGGTTCCCAGAAAGGTTGTGGTCCCCCAGTACCGTCCACGTCGGTTGACCGGAAAACAGCGGGCCAGCAGGTCTTGCCAGGCAGTGGCTATGACTCCGGCCCCCAGGTTGTGCCAGGTGTAGCTTGCGTAGAAAAGGACAAGGGTCAGCCCTGGCCAACGGGTAGCCAGCAGCGCTGAGGCAGCAACCAACCATAGTGGCAATCGTTCCAGCAACAACCCGAGATGGGCGGCAATCGGCTTTCGACGGGGCAGACGCTCCACCCAGTGGGCCGTCAGCAACTGGGGCAAGAACCAACCTCCTTGGGAGATGATCGCCACCAGGCCGATCAACAACGGGTTGGAACTCAATTTGCTGACAAAGAGGGGTAACAGGGTGGCTGAGGAAATGAACGTGAGGCCGAACCAGAACAAAGTGCCGTCTACGAGGTTGACGACAAAGTTCCAGCGATAATTCCGCTCGATTTCTGCAGCGACTTCTTCCTCGCTGCGGACCGGCACTGCTTGGTCCGCCCCCAAGAACGCGGTGAGGAGACGCCGCAGCCTGGACGACATGCGGTGGGAGAGGTCCATAGATGGTCAGCCGCGTCGAAAGGTCTCAATGAACGCTTCGCCTCGGGCGATCCATTCGCCGTAATCGGTCGGTGGTTTCAGTTCATCGAGCAGGTGACGGGTCAGGCTCCGCACTCGATCATCAGCACGGGGGCAGCCTTGAGCTTCCCATTCTTCCAAGGTCAAGGTGGGGAACAGCCGGCTGTGATAATAAGCCTGGCGAAAGAGTTTCAAGGTCAGTGGTGTGGTCAGGAAACTGCCCCCCGGACCGACCTCGCTGATCTCGTCCAGGCCAGCCATGGTTTCATCTAGGACAAAACCTTCAGCCAGACGGCGGGCCTGACCGATGATCTCATCGGCGTACACCATGAGAGCCGGCGAAAAGGCCTTGGAACCCAGATTATCACCGACAAAAGGAACCAGCCCAACCTGCCCCATGCAACTTAGAAGATGGTTTGTCCATTGATGTCCAGCAGCGATCAGGTCAGGCCCCCAACCCATACCGGCCCCTGAGGTCCCAGCATGAGGCAATTGGTAATGAGCCATCATCTCCGCACAGGCCAGGTCTATGATGTAACTGTGCGCGTCGTAGAAACTGCCCATGCCCTTCATGTCGAAAAAGGCAGGTAGGCTGCCAAGGATGATGGGGGTTCCTTCGCGGATCAACTGACTGAGGGTCAGGCCGGCCAGAAGCTCAGCATGGAGGAGCACCAGGCTTCCGGCAGCGGTGATGGGCGTCGAGGCACCGGCCATCCCGTAATTGGAATAGATGAATGGCAGACCTCGCTCAATGGTGGTAAACATCTTGGCCGCAGTCCCCCGGTTGATCACCAGGGGGGTGATGGGGTTAAAATATGGGATGATGAATGGGCGCACGGCCAGGTCTCCGTGGAGATGTTCGAGAAGGTCCAACACGGTTGGGAACGCTTCCTCTTCGGAGACAAGGATTACCAGCGGTTTGACAGTGTTGGCTGCCATCTCCAACGTAGCATAAAGATCCGCCACGTCGGCCGGGACGTCTTGAACAATGCCAATCGTCGAGACCAGGTCAAAGTTCGATAAGGCATTGGCCAACCGAACAGACGAGGCCATATGATGACGTACAAAGGGGGTCACCTGATCCGTTTCCGGGTCCTGGTAGTAGAGGGCAGTCACACCAACCCCAAAACGGGTAGGGCCGGGCAGGCAAAAGGCGACGGAACCGTTGCGATCATAAATCTCGATACTCGAGGGAGCAGCGCGTAGGGCCCACTCGACCAGTTCAGGCGGGATCCGTACCCTGTCGTCGTGGGCAGCGGATGGCCCGATCGCTCTGGCAAACAGGCGGCGGGCTGGTTCTGAATCCACGCGGACGCCTACCGTAGACAGGATCTCCAGGGAACGGCTGTGGATCCACTCGCGTTGTGGAGGGCTTAATACAGTGATCCTGGGTTGAAGACGGTCAGTCTGGTTCATTGCTACCTCCCCATAGAGTGAGTTGACCAACCAACGATGAGAGGCGCCGCCCAGAGACGCCCAAAAGGCGGACAGGTCGCCCTCGCTCCCAGCTTCGCCGGAACATGGCCAGGGCGGCCTGGTAGATAAGCAATGCATCATTCGTCGGCGCAGACAGCGTCATTTGCCGGGTGAGAGTGGTGAAATCAGCATACCGCAGCTTGAGGGCAATGGTGCCACATGCCAGCCCGGCGCTCTGTAAATGCTGGCTAACTGCTTCGCTGAGTTGCCGCAGTTCCTGCTCCAGAATCTCAGCCTGGGCCAGGTCTCGGCGAAAGGTCCTTTCCTGACTCAACGTCTTTCGTTCGTGGACCGGGACGACAGGCCGCTCGTCTCGGCCTTGGGCCTGGCGGGCCATGGCCGAACCGTGGCGACCAAAATGGGCCCGGAGCACTTCTTCGGGTATCTGAGCCAGATCACCAACGGTGGAAACCTGCAGGAGATCGGCCAGTTTACGCGCGGTGACCGGACCTACCCCCCACAGCACCTGCACCGGCAGGGGAGCAAGAAACGCAGCCTCTTGGCCAGGACGGACAACCGTCAGTCCCCCAGGCTTGTGCTGGTCAGCAGCTATCTTGGCGACGAGTTTGTTCGTCGCGACTCCCAGCGACGATGACAGGCCGATCTCGTCGCGCACTCGGTGCTGGACCTGGCGGGCCAGATCGACCGCCTGTTCCCAGTCGGCGATCTGGTCGGTCAGGTCCAGGTAGGCCTCGTCAATGCTCGCCGGCTCGACCAGCGGAGAGACCTGGTGGAGGAGTTCCATGACGCGTCGTGAGTAGTCGGCATACAGCCGATGTCGTGGCGGAACGACGATCGCCTCTGGGCAGAGGGCCAGGGCTCGGGACGTAGGCATGGCTGAACGGACGCCAAAAGCGCGGGCCGGATAGGATGCCGAGGCTACCACCCCTCGCTCTTCGGGTCGGCCTCCGACGATCACCGGTTTGCCGGCCAGAAGCGGGTTCTCAAGCGCCTCGACCGAAGCAAAAAAGGCATCGAGGTCCAGATGAAGGATGGCTCGAGGCCGGTCCTCGCAAGATTTTGGCTCTCGCATATTCCGAGACATTGTAGCACATCCCAAAAGGTAGCGCAAAAGGAACTCGGCGTATCAGAGCTGTGGACGTGATCCCGGCTTGATGCCTGGCCGCAGGAGCACATCCCTATCGCCAGAAGCAGGAGGAACTACGGTCGCTGTTTATAGTGCCTTTCCGACACCGTCCGCAGCCGCCCGGCGGCTTGCTCGGCCGTCAGATCGCGCTGCGCCTCAGCCAGCATTTCATAGCCGACCATGAACTTTTTGATGGTTGCTGAACGCAGCAGCGGCGGATAAAAATGGGCATGGAGTTGCCAGTGAGGCGTTGGGCCTGTGCTCTGGCCAGTCGGGGTGCCGTGCCAGCCCATCGAGTAAGGGAACGAGACCTCAAACAGGTTGTCGCATCGGGTGAGCAGTCGTTTCAAGATGTCGGCCAGGGCAGCGCGTTCCGTGCGGTCGAGGTCGGGTAAGTGGCGAACGGCGCGACGGGGCAGGAGCAGTGTCTCGAACGGCCATATGGCCCAGAAAGGCACAACTGCCAGCCAATCGGCGTTCTCGACAACGACGCGCTCGCCGAGTTTGGTTTCCAATTCAACATAATCAAGCAGCAGAGAGCGACCGTATTGATCCCAATAGACTCGTTGCTGCTGGTCTTCCTTGGCGGGCTCGTTGGGCAATGCCGTGCTGGCCCAGATCTGACCATGAGGGTGGGGGTTGGAGCATCCCATGATCTCTCCCTTATTCTCGAATACCTGAACCCAACGGTACCGCTCTCCCAGTTCGGTGACCTGTTCTGCCCAGACATCGACCACGTGGCAGATATCGCCCACCGTCATTTCAGGCAGGCTCAGGTCATGACGGGGCGAGAAGCAGATGACCCGGCATGTGCCCTGTACACCGTGGCTGCGGAGCAAGGGGTGCTCCTCTTCAGTGAGTGGAGAATCAGGCGAGAGGGCTGAGAAGTCATTGGTAAAGACAAAGGTAGAGGAGTACCTGGGATTACGAGCGCCACCGGCCCGGAGGTTGCCGGGACAAAGGTAGCACTGGGGGTCGTAGGCAGGACGTTCCTCCAGAGGCGATTTCTCCACTTGTCCTTGCCAGGGGCGTTGGGTGCGATGAGGCGAGACCAGCACCCATTCGCCGGTCAGAGGGTTATGGCGCCGGTGCGGGTGCTTGCTCTGGTCAAGATCGGATGGATGCGCAATAGTTCCTTCGCGAGATGCACCACGCAGATACAGGTTGGACATATCTAGCTCTCTGAGATCGCCAATCCATGTAATAAAAATACTATAGAATGGCGGTCTTGTCAAAAGGGGGCAGGCCTCACAGCAGAGATCGTCCGAATTCTTATTGATTTTGGGAGCTTGACAAGAAGCGCGGAATATGATATAATTGCACACGTGTGCAGCACTCGTTGGGTCCCTGGGTTACGTGAGTGGTTTTTTCGACGATGTGAATGCACACGTGTGCAGAAGACGGGCTAATATGCGGGTTTCGATCAAAGACATAGCCAAGGTGGCAGGAGTTTCTCACTCGACCGTGTCACGGGCGCTGAGCGGTAGCCCGCTGGTCAATGCAGAGACCAAGTCGCGTATCCAGTCTCTGGCCCGCGAGATGGGCTATTCTCCTGATGCCCAGGCTCGCAGTCTGGTGATGGGCCGGACGCTGACGCTGGGGGTCGTCGTGACCCGTCTTACCGATCCGTTCATTGCTGAGATTGTGCAAGCTATCGAAGACACGGCTCACGAGTATGGGTATTCGGTGGTCCTGGCTAGCTCCAGCGCCGAATCGGAGCGAGAGATTGCGGCGGTGGAGATGCTCCATTCCAAGCGGGTGGATGGTGTGATCGTCACCTCTTCGCGGGTGGGTGCGCTATACCAGCAGTATCTCGACCGGCTCGGAGTGCCGGTCGTTCTGATCAACAGCCATCGTGAAGAGCAAGGTCCCTATACCTTTTCGATCACAGTCGACAACCGACATGGAGGCTATCTGGCAACCCGCCATCTACTCGACCTGGGGCACGATTGTGTTGCGTATGTCACCGGGCCGGCCAATCACAGTGACGATCTGGAGCGGATGAAGGGCTACTGTCAGGCTCTCACCGAAGTTGGAATTGAGTTTCAGCCGGAGTTGGTAGTGCCTGGGACAGGACGGGTGGAGGGTGGAGAGATAGCTTTCTCGAGGTTGATGGATTTGAAACACCCTCCCACCGGTGTTTTTTGCTACAACGACATGACGGCCATCGGGTTGCTGCGGGCGGCCCGAGTGTCTGGGCTGTCGATCCCCGAGGAACTGTCGATCGTCGGCTTTGATGACATTCCGTTTGCCTCGTATGTAAACCCGCCCCTGACGACCATTGCTCAACCTATTTCTCAGATGGGATGGCAGGCGGTGAAGATGGTTCTAGCGTTGATTGGCGAAAGCAGCGAAGAGACCAGATGGGTGTCCAATGTGATCGTCCAAGGTCGCCTGATCGTCCGTGGGTCATCGGGGGCGAGAGGAGATAAAAAAATTCTTTCAGGAGGAATTTCGTCATGAAAGCGTTGGTGCTAGATGCCAAATGGGAACCTCGTCCAGACTATGCACTGTCTGAGTGGGAGAAAGCGACCGGCAAGGCGATTACCGGTAGCGCGGTTTGGCGCTATCCGAAGCTTGAGGTGCGCGAATGGCCCGATCCGCGGCCAGGCCCGAACGAGGTCCTGCTCGAGGTGAAGGCTTGTGGGGTTTGTGGTTCGGACATGCACTTTTACGAGACAGATGCCGACCATTATATCCTGTATCCCGGCCTGACCAAGTTCCCCACAGTTCTGGGACACGAGTTCTCGGGCAAAGTGATCGAGGTGGGCAAGGAGGTAAAGAACCTTCAAGTTGGCGACATGGTCACCGTGGAGGAGATGCAATGGTGTGGCCGCTGTACTCCTTGCCGGAATGGATTTCCGAATCACTGCGAGTATCTGGAAGAGATCGGGTTCACCATCCCGGGTGCATTCGCCAACTATATCGCTGTGGACAGCAAGTTCTGCTGGAAGATCGATGCCATCGCCGAACGGTTTGGCAGCGAGGAGAAAGGGTACGAGGTCGGGGCCTTGACCGAGCCGACCTGTGTGGCGTACAACGGCATGTTCGCTCGGGCTGGAGGTTTCAAGCCAGGGCAGTATGTCAGCGTCTTCGGAGCGGGGCCGATCGGACTGGCGGCCATTGGCCTGGCGCGAGCGGCGGGAGCCGGCAAGATCGTGGCCTTTGAGGTGTCGCCTCAGCGACGCGAGTTGGCGAAGAAGGTTGGGGCCGATTTTGTGTACGATCCGCGCGAGGTCAAAGCCAGCGAGGTGATGAAAGAGTTGAGCCAGGGTGAGGGATTTGATTTCCATGTGGAAGCGGCGGGAGCGCCCCATTTGACGGTGCTGGAGATGGAAAAGGCGCTGGCAGTCAACGCCAAGATCGTGCAGATCGGCCGCGCTGCCCAGCGGGTACCCATGTATCTGGAGACGCTTCAGGTGCGTGGTTCGCAGGTATTCGGCGCCCAAGGTCATTCGGGCAATGGAACGTTCCCGAACGTCATCCGCCTTGTGGCTTCGGGCCGCCTGGACCTGAGTCCAATCATTACCGCCCGCTACAAGTTGGAAGAGACGGTGGATGCGATTGCCCGGTCTACTTCGCGGACCGATGGCAAGATCCTGGTCAAGCCGAGCTAGGCCCTGTTTGTCGGTAGAGGCCCGGTTTTCAATGACCTTGGTTTCTCAAGGAGGAAAGGCATCCGTGCACTCTCTGGCGATGAGGTGGACCCGGTTTCGAGTCAAGCTGGCCGAGACCCCGGAAGCGGTGGCTCTGACCAGTTTGATAGTGGTGTTTACCTTTTTCGCGGTCGCGGCTGGCAATTTTTTGTCTTCGCTGGCCCTGGCTGACATTGTGACCTTTGGCAGTATCATGGGCATCATTGTCATCGGGGTGGCGATGTTGATGATTGCCGGGGAGTTCGACCTCTCGGTAGGTTCCAACTTTGCCGTGGCCAGCTATGTATGGGCTGACCTGATGAACGCCGGGGTCCCGCCTCTGCTGGCCATGATTCTTGCGGTGCTGTCCTCGGCCATCCTGGGAGCCATTAATGGTCTGGTGGTCATTGGCTCGGGATTGCCGTCCTTTATCGTCACCCTGGGAACAATGTTGGCGTATCGAGGGATCGCCAGGGCGATCGGCGGCAGCGATTTTGCCAAATATACCCAATCGCGGCCATTCCTGTTCGATGTCTTGAACGGTCCCATTACCTTTTTGAACCGTCTCTTTGAGGGAGGCACCAACTTTCGGGTGTCGATCATCTGGTTCGTGTTGATCGCACTGCTCATGGCATGGGTCTTAAACCGGACCCGGTTCGGCAACTGGGTGTTCGCTGCTGGAGGAAACCCAGGGGCAGCTTTGGAACAGGGTGTGCCAGTCAAGCGAGTCAAGTTGACAGCGTTTATCCTGGTAGGGGTGCTGGTTGGACTGGCGAGTGTGATGCAGTTTGCCCACCGCACCAGCGTGGACCCAGTGCGTGGAGAAGGGTGGGAACTGATCGCAGTGTCCGCGTGCGTGATCGGAGGGGTTCATCTCACGGGCGGCGTGGGCACGATTTTGGGAGCCTGTCTGGGAATGCTGTTGTTAACGACCCTTGAGACAGGCCTGGTGCTGATGGGTGTGTCGGTTCAGATCTTCCGGGCGGTAGCCGGCATCTTCCTGATCCTGGCCGTTTTACTCAACACCTACCTGAGCCGGGGAGAGTAAGTGACCTGATCGAAAGGAGGTGATGGCACGCGAACAATGGAGGTTGGGTCGGTGGTTGAGATCGTTGGCAAGATTTGCAAAATAGATTGAGAGGGAGGAGAGAAAATGTCCAGAAAAGTTTCCATGTTGATGGCGTTGCTTGTGGTCGTGACCCTGTTGGCGAGCGCCTGCCAGCCGACGCCACAGGTGGTCAAAGAGACGGTGCCGGTCGAGGTGACCAAAGAAGTCGTGGTCAAAGAGACGGTGCCGGTCGAGGTCACCAAGGAAGTGGTGAAAGAGGTGCCGGTCGAGGTCACCAAGGTCGTTGAAGTGCCGGTGGAGACCAAGCCAGGCGCCGATCCGAACCGGGTGCTCAACCTCTA
This sequence comes from Chloroflexota bacterium, assembly GCA_018606645.1. Taxonomy (GTDB): domain Bacteria; phylum Chloroflexota; class Anaerolineae; order JAAYZQ01; family JAAYZQ01; genus TumbabinsA96. The sequence continues at coordinate 84,613 of JAGVRI010000006.1, read as the reverse complement.
TGCGGTCCAGCACGCCATGTGCGCCTGGGACTCGTTCTGGTGCACGGTCGAGGAGGGCATCCGCCGGGCGGCTGACGACATGAACGTCAATGTCACCATTCTCGGGCCGGACAAGTTCGACCTGGAGCGGGTGGCGCAGTTGATCGACCAGGCAGTCGCAGCCAAGCCCGATGGTTTGATGGTGACGGTGACCGATCCGGACCTGTTCCGCGAGCCGATCCAGCGGGCCCTTGACGCCGGCATCCCGGTGGTTGCTTACAACGCCGGCGCCGGCCCGATCGAAGACAAGATCCCCTATCTGACCTACCTGGGCCAGGATGAATACCAGGGTGGGTATCAGGGCGGTCTCCGGCTGGCGGCGGAAGGTGGCAAGAAGGGTGTGTGCATCAACCAGCAGGTAGGGCACACCGGGCTGGACAAGCGATGCAAGGGCTTTGTCGATGCCTTGAAGGAGAAAGGCATCCCGGCCGAGGTGTTGGCCATCAGCGATGACCCAGCCTCTTCCCAGACCGTTATCTCGGACTATTACACCGCGAATCCCGACACCGACATCTTCCTGACCTTGGGTCCGAACGGAGCCAACCCCTTCTACGCCTTCATGGATGCGGCGGGGCTAAAGCCGGGCGACATCAAGCATGGGACGTTTGACCTGAGCCCGGAGATCATTGCCAAGATCAAGGATGGGACGACGATGTTTGGCATTGATCAGCAGCCCTTCCTGCAGGGCTATGGCGGGGTGATGATGCTGACCATGGTCGGCCGCTATGGCATCCTGCCGGCGCTTCCGGTGACCGGGACCGGTCCTGGCTTTGTCACCAAGGAGAACGTGGATTTCGTGGTAGATCCGAACCGGCCGGTCAACATCTATCTGGTCCAGCACGCCATGTGCGCCTGGGACTCGTTCTGGTGCGTGGTCGAGAACGGCATCAAGCAGGCAGCGAAGGAAATGAATGTCAACTACACGCTGCTGGGGCCGGACAAGTTCGACCTGGAGCGGGTAGCGCAGTTGATCGACCAGGCAGTGGCAGCCAAGCCTGATGGCCTGGCGCTGACCGTGACCGACCCGGACCTGTTCCGTGCACCGATCCAGCGGGCGATTGATGCCGGCATCCCGGTGATCGCCTACAACGCCGGCGCCGGCCCGATCGAAGACAAGATCCCCTATCTGACCTACCTGGGCCAGGACGAGTACGCCGGTGGATATCTGGGCGGTCTCCGGCTGGCGGCGGAAGGTGGCAAGAAGGGGGTGTGCATCAACCAGCAGGTAGGGCACACCGGGCTGGACAAGCGATGCAAGGGCTTTGTCGATGCCCTGAAGGAGAAAGGCATCCCGGCCGAGGTGTTGGCTATCAGTGACGACCCGGCAGCCTCTCAGACGATCATCTCGGACTATTACACCGCGAATCCCGACACCGACATCTTTATGACCCTGGGTCCGAACGGAGCCAACCCCTTCTATGCCTTCATGGATGCGGCGGGGCTAAAGCCGGGCGACATCAAGCATGGGACGTTTGACCTGAGCCCGGAGATCATTGCCAAGATCAAGGATGGGACGACGATGTTTGGCATTGATCAGCAGCCCTTCCTGCAGGGCTATGGCGCGGTCATGACCCTCATGCTCAAGGTTCGCTATGGCATCAGCCCGGCCTTGCCCGTGACGCCGACCGGTCCTGGCTTTGTCACCAAGGACAACGTAGCGGTGGTCGAGGCGTTGGCCGGCACCTATCGGTAAAGGTGGTAGTTTCGGGGTAGGGACGGTTTAGATCCGTCCCTACCCCTTTCTCTGGCCAAAACGTGACCGAATGAGAGGGAGTGAGATCGTGACCCGAAGAGTAGCCGCGCCAAAGCCTCGCCTGAGAAGTTGGCTGGAATCGCCCGTTGCCGGACCTTTGATCACCTTTCTTCTGATCTTTTTTCTCCTGTCATTCGTTCCCAATTTCCTGACCATGCGCTCTGTGTCGGGGATTGTCAACGCGGCTACTCTCACGGGGATGATCACTGTTGGTATTACCCTGCTGATGATCGCCGGCGAGTTTGACCTGTCGGCGGGAGCGCTAATGGCCGTGGGGGCCTTCCTGTACGGCGGACTGACCATGAACGGCAGTCCTCCGCTTGTGGCACTGCTCATGGCCTTGATCATACCGGGCTTGCTGGGAGCTTTTAATGGCCTTTTGTTGGTTTGGACCGGGATCCCTTCTTTCATTGTGACCTTGGGGACGCAATTCATTTATCGAGGGGCGCTGTGGGTCTATTCAGGGGGGATCATGCTGCAGACTGTGCAGCAGATCCCGATCTATGATGTGTTCAATGGGCGCATGGACTTTATCGCCGATCTGATCAAGGATGCGAATTTTCGGACCGCTCTGTTGTGGTTGCTTGGGGTGGTTTTCTTGTTCCAATATATCCTGACCCGTACCCGATTTGGCAACCATGTATTCGCCATTGGCGGGAACCCGGGTGCGGCCAAGGCGCAGGGAGTCAATGTCAACCGAACCAAGGTGATCTGCTTTATCATCTCGGGAGTGTTATCTGGTTTTGCTGGAGTGCTGTTGTTCAGCCAATACAAGACAGCCAAGATTGCGACGGGAGCCGGGGAGGAACTGAAAGCGATTGCCTCAGCCGTGGTAGGAGGGGCATTGTTGACGGGGGGTGAAGGCAGCATTGTCGGGGCTTTGATCGGGGTCATGTTGATCAGCATGTTGCGCACCGGCATCATCTTGCTCAACCTACCGTTTATTCCGGCCGACAACTTTGAGGCTGTCGTCGGGGTGACCATCGTCGGCGCGGCGATTCTGAATAATTGGATCCGCAGCCGAGCCTGAGCAATAGGGGAGATCGTGAGCATGAGCGGCAACGGGACCGATACGCCGGTCGTCCATATGGAAAAGATCGTCAAGCGCTTTGGGACCATTACGGCCCTGAATCAAGTAGATTTTACAGTGAACCGCCAGGAAATTGTGGGGCTCCTGGGCGATAATGGAGCGGGCAAGTCCACGCTGATCAAGGTGCTGACCGGGGTTTATCCGCCGACCAGTGGCAAGATTTATTTCGAGGGCAAGCTGGTCAATATCACCTCTCCCCGGATCGCACGGGCGCTGGGTATTGAAACCTGCTATCAAGACCTGGCTTTGGTTCCCCATATGAGTATCACTCGCAACTTTTTCCTGGGCCGCGAACTGACGCGCCACTTGGGGCCGATCCATTGGCTGGATCTGCATCAAATGGATAAGGAATCACGAGATGCTTTGCGGAATATTGGCATCCATATCCGTTCGCCGCGAGAAAAAGTGGGCAAGCTCTCCGGCGGCGAACGGCAGTCGATCGCTATCGGCCGTGCCCAGTATTTTGGTGCCAAGCTCTTGATCCTGGACGAACCCACCTCGGCGTTGTCGGTCGGCGAGACGCACAAGGTGCTGACCTATACCCTCGCGGCCAAGGAACGAGGTCTTTCGGTGATCTTTATTACCCACAATGTGGGACACGTGTATCAGGTCGCTGACCGGTTTGTCATCCTCCGTCATGGCGAACTGGTTGGCAGTTATCCGAAAGAAGAAGTGACAGAAAAGGACATTGCCAGCCTGATCACCGGCGAGCGCGAGCGCTAATCTGGGGCATTAGGGCGGATATGGATTCACGAGAGCGCGTGCGGCTGGCGTTATCCCATCAAGAACCGGATCGAGTGCCGTTCGATCTCGGCGGGACCGGCCTGACTACCCTCCACCTCATCGCCTACCGCAAACTCCGGCAGGCATTGGGGCTGCCTCCGGTCGAGGCGCGCGTCCTGGCCATGGCCGAGCAATTGGCCTGTGTCGATGAGGATGTGGCTGATCGGCTACAGACCGACTTTCGATTGATTCTGCCTGGACTACCGTCCGGCTTCCAGTACATCTTTCGAGACGAAGGGGCGTACAAAGCCTACACCGATGAATGGGGTATTGGTTGGCGCAAGCCTAAGGACGGTGGTCTGTATTACGATATGTACATCCATCCTCTGGCGGATAAGGCGTGGGATGAATTCAGCTCGTTTCCCTTCCCCGATCCGGTGGATGAACACCGGTTCGCTCCCCTTCGCGCCCAGGCGGAAGCGATCGCAGCTCAGGGCAAAGCAGCCGTATTGGCCGGTCCGTGTGCCGGTATTGTCGAGGTGTATGCCTGGCTGCGGGGATATGAAGGGTTCTATACCGATCTGGCGTTGAACCCTTCTGCCGTAGCGGGGATGCTGGATCGGTTGGTGGAGTGGAAGTGCGCCTATTGGGAGCGAGCTCTGCGTGAGGTGGGCGACCTGGTGGATGTAGTCATCGAGGCCGACGATCTGGCCGGGCAGCAGGGGCCCTTGCTGTCACCGCAGACCTATCGGCGATGGATCAAGCCGCGGCACCAGCGGCTCTTTTCCTTTATCAAAGCCCAGGCCCCGGTGCGCGTCTTTTTCCACTCTTGCGGGGCAGTGCGCCGCTTGATCCCAGACTTTATCGAAGCCGGGATCGATATCCTGAATCCGGTGCAGATCAGCGCCGCAGGCATGGTGTTGAAAGAGCTGAAGCAGGAATTTGGTCAGTCCTTGGTCTTCTGGGGAGGGGGTGTCGATACGCAAGGCGTCTTGGTCCATGGTACGCCGGAGCAGGTCCGGGACGACGTGCGACGGAATATTGAGGCGCTGGCTCCCGGCGGAGGGTTTGTGTTTGCGGCCGTGCATGACATTCAGGCCGATGCCCCACCGGAGAATGTGATCGCCATGTGGGAAGCATGGCAGGAATTTGGAGTCTATCAGGCTCACTAATCTGGGACAATAGACACGAGGGGAAGAACAGTGCAAAGCAGATATCAACTCGGAGTTTGTAGCTGGACCTTTGGCGATCTACCGCTGCTGGAGATCGCCCGTCGGGTCCAGGCCCTCGGATTGGACGGTGTGGAGTTGTTGGGAGATCTGGAGGCCTATCTTCCTCAGGAGGCAGGGCAGATCCTGCAGGATTTTGGGTTGTCCGTTTTCTCGCTGACGCCAGCAGATGTAGACCTGGCCCACCCTGATCCAGCGATCCGCTCGGAAGCGATTGATTATTACCTGCGCCTTCTCGATTTTGCGGCCGCCCTCGATCGCCCGTTAGTTGCCTGTCATGGACAGGTGGGGCGGGTGAGAGCCATTGCTTCTCAAGCAGAGGAATACACCCTCTTTGTTGATGCGGTGCGCCAGGTGGCCGAAAGAGCGCGGGAGCTAGGACTGCGCCTGGTAATGGAGGTGCTCAACCGGTACGAAGCTCATTTGCTCAACACAGCCGCTGACGCCATTCGGTTTCTGGCCGATGTAGGGGCGGAGAATGTAGGCATCCTGCTCGATGCGTATCACATGAATATTGAAGAGTCGGATCCGGTTCAGGCGTTACGCCAGGCGGGGGGGCGTCTCTGGTTGTACCATGCCGCCGACTCGAACCGACAGGGGATCGGCCGTGGGCACACCGATTTTGATGGGCAACTGGCGGCCCTGCATGAGATCGGTTATCAAGGACCCATCATTCTGGAGTGCACCGCCCCGGGCCCCGATCCCTTTACGCCCATCAAGGGTGAGGACTGGTTGTACTGGCTGGAAACCTATCTTCGGGAATCGAGGGATTGGTTGCTGCGGGCTGGTTCATCCATCGTATAGAGAGGTATCCATGAAGGGAAAGATCAACATCGGAGTCATTGGCACTGGAAGGATCGGCCGGCTGCACGCCGAGAACCTGAAGTACCGCGTTCCTGAAGCGAATCTGGTGGCCGTTTCGGACGTCGTCGTGGAAGCAGCGGAAAAAGTGGCTTCTGACTTGGGAGTGCAGAGGGTGTATGCAGATCCTCGGTACATCCTGGACGACCGGGATATTGAGGCAGTGCTGATCTGCTCAAGTACCGATACTCATGCTCCGCTCATTGAACAGGCGGCCGAAGCAGGGAAGCAGATTTTCTGCGAGAAGCCGATCGCCCTGGATCTGGCAGCGATTGACCGCGCCCTGGCAGCCGTGGATCGGGCTGGGGTGAAGTTGCAGATCGGGTTTAATCGGCGCTTTGATCCGAACTTTCGCCGCATCCAGGAGGCGGTTGCTGCGGGCCGGATCGGCACTCCCCATTTGCTGCGCATCACCAGCCGCGATCCGCAGCCTCCTCCGCTGGCCTACATCAAAGTTTCCGGTGGCATCTTTCTGGACATGACCATTCACGACTTTGATATGGCTCGCTTTCTGATGGGCAGTGAGGTGGAGGAGATCTATGCCGCAGGCGGGGTCATGATAGATCCGGAGATCGGCAAGGCCGGCGATCTGGACACGGCGATCTTGACTCTGCACTTTGCCAACGGAGCGTTGGGAACGATTGATAACAGCCGCCAGGCCGTATACGGCTACGACCAGCGGGTGGAAGTCTTTGGCTCGGCAGGCATGGTGGCTTGCACAAACAACCTGCCCGACACGGTGGTGATCAGCGATAAACAGGGGGTCCATGGTTCTCTGCCCCTCTTTTTCTTTGTCGAACGCTACACCGAGTCGTATATCGCCGAGATGAAGGCCTTTATTGCCTGTATCATCCACGATACTCCGCCACCGGTTACCGGTCAGGATGGTCGCATCCCGGTGGTGATGGGTTATGCAGCGAAACGGTCATATGCAGAAGGGCGACCAGTCAAACTGACCGAGGTTGAATGAAAAGAGGAATATTCATCCTGGGACCTGTTCCAAGGAATTCATTTCACGAAAGAGAGGAAGAAAATGTCGCAAAAAGTACCTGAAGGATTGTTACCGACCGATCAGCCAGACCTGTTTTTTGAGGACAATCCAGTAGGTCGGATGAAAAAGGAACTGTGGGAAGCCAGTGATGCCGAGATCGATGCCATCCTCGCCGAGTACGGCATCCCATCGCCAATTGGCTGGGCCACGCCGGGGGTGTATATCCAGACGACGGTACGCCACCAGGTGGAGGCGGAGCGGCGCAAGAACGATATTGTGCTGATCCCGGTGGGGTGTACGGAACTCCATGGGAAGCATACGGTGAGCGCCATGGACACGCTGTTTGTCAGCGCCATCGTGGAGGGGGTGCGGCGCTACACCGCCAAACGGGGTGCGCCGGTGAGCCTGGCGCTGCCGCCGCTAATGTACGGAGCTCATCCTTTTCACCACATCGGTATGCCTGGAACTGTGATCGTGCGGGAGAATGTGGTCCGCGAACTGATGATCGATGTCATGCTGGGGTTGTGGAATGATGGCTTTCGGAAGCAGATCATTGTCAACAACCACGGCCAGTTGTGGGTGTTGGAATCGGTCATCCATCAGTTCCAGATGCGGTACCAGCTTCCCGGCATATTTCGCGTGATTGACTGGCACCGGGCCGTGCGCGAGTTCTTCCGTACGACGAATCGCGGTGGCAAGTGGGAGACCAATTTTGTTCATGCCGATGAATCAGAAACTTCGTTGGGCCTCTTGCTCTTCCCGGAGATGGTGGACATGGCCTATGCGGTGGACACCGAAGGCAAGAGCTATCTGCCCGAGGGTCACTTTGACAAATCGGTCGATCCCTTTGGCCGCCCAAGCCGTTGGTCGGAGGGGGAAGGGCATTTGGCCATCGAAATCGCAGCCACGCCTGAAGGAGTGGTCGGCAAGGCCAGGTCGGCAACTGCGGAAAAGGCCAAGCGCCCAGTCGCGGCTATCCTCCGTTATCTGACCTTGCTCAACGATCAGATCCTGGAAGCCTTTCCGCCAGGAACTGTGCCACCCGTGGAGGAAGTCACGCTGCGCTCTGCTGCCGAGATGGAACCCTACTTGCGTGAACCATTGAGCCCGGGTTGGAAGCCTGTCTACGGCTTGCCACGTCTGGGTCAAGGTTCAGAGCTCTGATCCAGGCCGTTACCTGCATTTTCTCGACGGAGTAGCGAGTGACGGGTGACGAGTGGACCTCGTTGCTCGTCACTCGTTGCCGTAGGGGGTGAGTGATGGAAGATATCCGACCGTTACGATTTCAGCGGATTATGGTGCCGCTGGATGGCTCCGAGTGTGCCGAGATGGCGGTGGGGCCGGCGTTGGGCATCGCCCAGACGATGGGGGCGGAGCTGGTGCTCTTTCGAGTTGCGCAGCCGATCCCTCGCACCCGGGCCCTTCTGGAGATGCCGGATGTCTACAATGAGGTGGTAGCGGCGGCGTACCGGGAGGCGGAGGATTATCTCCGGGAGGTGAAGTCGCGGTTGCCTTATGACCGGGTGTCAATCGAGCATCAACCGGTGGAGAGTGGAGTCGCTCGGCAGATTATTGACTATGCAGCAGGAAATGGCATCGATCTGATCGTAATGTCGAGCCACGGTTACTCGGGCGTCAAACGCTGGACGCACGGCAGTGTCGCCGAAAAGGTTTTGCAGGCAGCGCCATGTGCCACGCTGGTGATTCGCTGTCTTTCGGAAGAACCGGAACAAAGGAAGCCCGCCGATGAAGATTAGTCTGGTTCTCTCCACCCATGCCGCTCAGTTTGCGGCAGTAGCTCTCAAGGGTGATTTTGAGTCCAATGTGGCCAAGATCGCGAGTTGGGGATATGACGGTGTCGAGTTGGCGATTCGCGATCCGAGTCTGGTAGACGGCGATCAGTTGTGGCGGGTGGTTTCTGCCTATGGTCTGGAGGTACCGGCCATCGGTACCGGTCAGGCCTGGGGGGAGGAGGGATTATCGTTCACCGATCCCGATCCGGACGTGCGTTCAGCGGCTATCCGCCGCGTGATCGCCCACATCCCCTTTGCTGCTCGCACCGGGGCAGTGATTGTGATTGGTTTGCTGCGTGGGATCGTCCGACCCAGTGTGGACCACCAGCAGGCAATGGACTGGTTGGTGGATGCGTTGCGGCAATGTTGTGCAGCGGCGCGTCCCCATGGCGTCCGTCTGGCCCTGGAGCCGATCTGTCGCTACGAAACCACGTTGATCAACAACCTGGCCCAAGGGCTCGACCTACTGGAACGGGTAGGAGCGGACAACCTAGGCTTGATGCCCGATACCTTCCACATGAATATCGAAGAACCGGTGATTGAGGAGAGCCTTCGCGCTTGTGCAGGTCGGATCTATCACTTCCATATTGCGGACTCGAATCGGTGGTATCCCGGGGCGGGCCATCTCGATTTCAGGTCGATCCTGAAGGCACTTTGGGCGACGGGATACCGGGGGCATATATCTGGTGAATTCATGCCGCTCCCGGATGCTGACACAGCGGCACAGCGGGGGATTGCCTACCTGCGGGAGACCATACTTCCCAGCCTCGACTTGTGATGAGAACAGCGATCCAATCGATTGATAAGGAGGATTGATGAAACCAAGAGTACCGGTCGGTGTCATTGGTTTGGGACGGATGGGGCAGATCTACTCCAGGCATCTGGCACAGACCATTGCGGAAGCCCGATTGGTCTTTGTCTCGGATGTGCTGGAGGATCGGGCCAGGGCCCTGGCGTCTGAACTGGGAGTGGAGTCCTGGTCAACCGATTATCGGGAACTACTGGCCAGCCCAGCGGTGAAAGCGGTATTTGTCACCTCTCCCACCAGCACCCATCGCGAAGTGGTGGTGGCGGCGGCTGAAGCGGGCAAAGCCATTTTCTGTGAGAAGCCGATTGCCCTGACTTTGGAAGATACGGACCAGATGCTGGCGGCGGTAGACAAGGCGGGAGTGATCTTTCAGGTAGGGTTCATGCGGCGCTACGACGCAGGTTACCAGGCAGCCAAAAGGCACATTGAGGCGGGCACGATCGGCAAGCCGGTAACCTTCAAGTCGGTTGGACGGGACCCCTTCTGCCCGGACCTGAACTATGCCCGCCCTGATGTCAGCGGCGGGTTGATCCTGGACATGGCGATCCACGATTTCGACCTGGCGCGGTGGTTGATGGCCGATGAAGTCAAGCGGGTATATGCCGAAGGGGGAACCCTTGCCTTTCCGCAACTCAACACGGTGGGTGACATTGACAATGCGGTGATCAATCTTCTCTTTGAGCGGGGAGCGCTAGGCAATGTGGAGGTGAGCCGGAATGCCATGTATGGCTATGACATCCGGACCGAGATCCTCGGCACGGAGGGCGGCTTGAATATCGGTTACTATCAGCAGACGCCGCTGCTGATCTTGACCCGACACGGGATTTGTCATGATATGGTGCCGTATATCATCGAACGTTTTGGCGCTGCATATCAGGCCCAGGCCAAGGACTTTGTGGAACGGGTGATGAGGGACCAGCCTCCAGCCGTGACCGGGGCCGATGCCCGCGCGGCACTGGTCATCGGTCTGGCAGCCACCCGTTCGTTCAAGGAAGCACGACCGGTAGATCTGGCCGAATATAGGTAAACGGGATAGCTCACGAGCCGAGACGGATGGTGGCGCGGGGTTAGGAATGGGTCTCAAAGTTGCGTTTGTGGATTTTGTGTTCGAGAACCGGGAGGCGATCCGCCTGGAAGGCTGCGAGTTCACCATCCATCCTCCGTTGCGCACAGCAGCCGATCTGATTGCCGCGGCCCATGATGCCGATATATTGATGATGCGTGACCAGTTTGGGCGGATCACGGCGGAGGTGCTGGCCGGGTGCCCACGGTTAAAGCTCATTGTGACGCGGTCTGCCGGGTACGATCATATTGATCTGGCGGCAGCGCAGGCGCGGGGGATTGTCGTGTGCAATGTGCCTGACTATGGAGCGCACATGATCGCCGAGCATGCCTTTGCCTTGATGTTGGCCGTAGCCCGCAACGTATGTCGTGGCAATGCCCGATATCGCCAGGAGAGACGTTTTGATGACACCGGCCTCGGAGGTGTCGAGCTGTATGGCAAGACGCTGGGGGTGATTGGGACGGGCCGCATTGGTCGGCATAGTGTGCGGATTGGCAAAGGTTTTGGCATGCAGATCATGGCCTATGACGTGGCACCGGATGAACGCCTGGCAGCCGAGCAGGGATTTCAGTATGGGTCTCTGGAGGAGGTGTTGGCCCGTTCTGACTTTGTCACCCTGCATGTACCGCTTCTGGAGAGCACACGCCATCTCATCAACTCGACGACGCTGGCGCATGTCAAGCCGGGCGCCATCCTGGTCAATACCTCGCGGGGGGCGATTGTGGATACGGCAGCGCTCAAAGAAGCCTTGGCCAACGGGCGGTTACGGGGCGCTGGTCTGGACGTGCTGGAGGACGAGCGAACGGTGTATCACGATTTTGGGGACTTGAATGTGGTGATCACACCGCATCTGGGGTGGTATACTGAGGAGGCTCGCGATCGGATTTTGCAAATCTCGCTGGAGAATGTACGAGCATGGATAGAAGGTCGTCCCATCCATCGGCTGGTGTAGTAAATCGGCGGTAGAGACTGGCCGGCAAAGCGGGATGGAGGGTAGGGTAGAGTGATGGACTTGTTTGATCTAACTGGCAAGAAAGCGTTGGTCACCGGAGGAGCGAGTGGCCTGGGATTGGCCATGGCAGAAGGGCTGCACGAAGCTGGGGCCGCAGTGGGCCTTCTCGACATCGCCGAGAACACGCCGTTCGTTGCGGCAGCGTTGGGAAGCCACGGAGCGCCGGCCTATGGGGTCCGTGCTGACCTGTCCAGGCCCGATGAGGTGGAACGCGGCTTTCATGAGATCGTGGCCCTGTTGGGCGGTCTGGATATCCTGGTCAACAATGTCGGCATTACCCGGCGTGGCCCTACGGAGGAGCATTCCCTCAGCGACTGGGAGGCCGTGATCCAGGTGAACATGACCACGACCTTCTTGATGAGCAAACTGGCGGCTCAGATCATGCTCCGTCAGGGATCAGGCAAGATCATCAACGTTGGCTCGCTGTACAGTTTCATCGGAGGACCCAACCAGATCGGTTACACGGCCAGTAAAGGGGCGATCCGGTTGATGACCATGGCCATGTCGAACGAGTGGGCGGCCCGTGGAATCCGGGTCAATGCCATCGCACCTGGCTATATGGCGACGCCGCTCAATGCGGCCTTGCGCGCTGACCCGGAATGGCATCGCCGGGTGATGGATCGCATTCCGATGCAGCGTTATGGAACTCCCGATGACCTCAAGGGGGTGGTCGTCTTTTTGGCGTCGGCGGCTTCGGATTATATCAGCGGTGTCACGATACCGGTCGACGGGGGATTCTTGGGAAGATAAGATAGCGAGGAGCGTGCCCTTCACAGTCTGTGGGCATATTCTAGCGCGGGAAGGTGGAGTGACGTGCAGAGTCGGGGACTGGTCTTGCAAGGTGGAAAACGGTGTGACCTGGTGACGGAGGAGGTGGCCTGGCCCGAAGGCCGACAGGTCTTGATCCGAACACACGCGGTAGGGTTGTGTGGCTCGGACATCGGGCTGTACCTGGGCACCTATGAGGGGCCGAAGAACTATCCTCTCTATTTCGGTCACGAGTGGTCCGGGGTTGTCGAAGCGGTTGGACCTGAAGTCACGCGGGTCCAGCCGGGCGACCGGGTGACCGGGGATTGCTCCCTCTTCTGTGGATCGTGCGAATTCTGTGGGCGCGATAAGAACCTCTGTCAGCAGATCGAGAAGTTTGGTATCACGGTTCATGGGGCTTCCCGTCAGTGGTTTCTGCAGGATGAGCGCTATGTCTATCGCGCCGACCCCAGCGTTGAATTGGACCTGCTGGCCTTGAGCGAACCATTAGCCGTGGGCGCCCATGCGGTCCGGCGCATTCGAGAGTCCCGCCCGCATCTCCGTCAGGAGAAGGTCCTGGTGATGGGGGGCGGGGCGATCGGTCTGTCTTGTTTGTTTGCCCTTAAGGTGCTGGAAGGGTGCGAACGGGTTGAACTGTACGACGTCGTGCCGGCGCGGGTGAGCAAAGCGATGGCATTAGGGGCGGACGCGCCTACCGACGTGGCGATGGCTACGGATGGGACGGAGAGCTATAGCGGGCTGTATTCCGGCCGTGGCTATGATGTCATTGTGGAAACGTCAGGATCGGCAGCGGCCTTTTGTCGTGCGGTAGAATTGATCCGACCGCTAGGGACCATTATGGCCCTGGGCTTCATCCCTGCCGTAGAGTTACCGCTCAAGCAGATTACGTTCAAGGCTGCCCAGGTGATGGGTAGCATCGGCGGCACGGGCGAATTCGAGCGCGTGCTCGGCTTTATCCGGGATTATCCTCATCTCGCCCGAGAACTTGTCACTCATCATTTCTCTTTGACTGACGCAGATCGGGCTTTTGAGGCGGCGATGGATCGCCGCCAGGCGATGAAGGTGTTAATTCACTTCTAGAAAGGGCGCAACGGGAGACATGACGGACATTCCCAAGACGATGAGAGCGGCGGTGCTGTATGGGGAGGGGGACCTGCGGCTGGTAGACGATTATCCGGTCCCGCAGCCGGGTCCAGGCGAGGTGCTGATCCGGGTCGCAGCCTGTGCCATCTGCGGCACCGATCCCAAGATCCTGGCCCATGGTTGGCCCAACCACCCGCCCTATGGTCAGTTTATCTTTGGTCACGAGTACGCCGGGACGGTGGTGGCCGTGGGCGACGGAGTGACCGAATTCGCCCCAGGTGACCGGGTCGCTGTCGAACCCCACAAAGGTTGTGGAGTGTGCGCCAACTGCCGTGACGGATACTATACGACGTGCCTCAATTATGGCCGACCCGAAAAGGGGCACCGCCATTATGGGTTCAGTACAAACGGCGGTTATGCTGAATATGCCTGCAACCATGTCAATTCGGTCTACAAGCTGCCGGATGGGATGCCTTTTGAGGTGGCGACGCTGATCACGACGGCCGCCACCTCCCTGTATGGCATCCGGCGGATCGGTGGTCTGGAGGCGGGAGAAACGGTCGTTGTATCCGGACCGGGCCCAATCGGTCTGATGGCAGTGGTCATGGCCCGATTGCTTGGCGCCGGTATGGTGATACTGACTGGCACCCGTCCAGATCGGCTTGCCGTCGGTCTACGGCTGGGTGCCGATGTGACGATCCATGCCCGGGAAGAAAATGTGGTACAACGGGTGATGGAGTTGACCGGAGGGATCGGGGCAGATGCCGTGATCGAGTGTGCAGGCACGGTGCAGGCCGCGGTGGATGCGGTCGAAATGGCCAAGAAGAACGGTCGAGTGGCCTTGGTCGGCATTTACCAGGAACCGGCGCCGCTCAATATCAACAAAGTCGTTCAATGGAACATTACCGTCGCCGGTTCCAAGGCGGAGGGCGAGCGTTCAATGGCCCAGGCCCTGGCGTTGCTGGCGCGGGGCGCGGTGGATCTTTCGCCGCTGGTGACTCACACCTTCCCGTTGAGCCAGATCCATGCTGCTTTCGAGACAGCCGAGAAGCGGCTGGGCGGCGCGATTAAGGTGGTGGTCAAACCGTAAGATGTCTATGTCCTCCGCACGGAACCTTGGGACATCAACTGGAATCTCGAAAGAAAACGAGTGGAAAGGAAAGGGCACGGATGGCAGAAATTCCAGTGTATGAGATTACGAAAGATGATCTCAGCCGGTTTAGCGGACGAGGGCCGGCCTTTGTGACCTTTGGCGAGGTGATGGTCCGGGAGACTCCAGCCGATATGGAGCGTCCGGAGCGGACCAGGTTGGTCCACCTGTCGATGGCCGGCAGCGAGTATACGCTGGCGATCGGCTTGAGCCGGATGGGCATTCCTTCGGCCTATATCACCCGGGTACCAGACAATCCCTACGGGCGGGCGTTGCGGAACATCGCCCGCGAACAAGGGGTGAACACCGATTATCTGGTCTGGGCGCCAAAAACAGAGCCAATGGGCCGTTTGATCTATGAAATTGGCCGCACACCGAGGCAGGATGTAGGCATCTATCAGCGCATGTTTTCAGCAGCCTCCCGTCTGGGGGCTGGTATGGTGGACTGGAAAGCAGCGCTGAAGGATGCCGTGTTGTTCCATACCTCGGGAATCACCTTTGGCCTGGCGGTTCACAGTCGGTACGAGCGCAACTACTGCTATGAAGCCTTTCAGGAGGCGATGGCGGCGAAACCGGACGGGTGTCTGGTCGGCCTGGATTTCAATTACCGGGCGACGCTTTGGTCGCCGGAGCAGGCGCGAGAGATTATGACCCCCATCGTCAGCGACCATGTCGATATCCTGGTGACGACCATCGAGGATATGGCCAAGTTGTACGGATTAAGCTGTGGTCAGTACTCGGCCAAACAGATCGTGGACGGGGACATTGGTCCATTGGAAGACGACGATATTCGCTCGTTTGCGGAGCAGGTCCATCAGCGCTTCCACACCCGGATCGTGGCGATCACCATCCGCTATCCGGATAGTTTTGAGCAGCACCGCTGGGAATCGGCAGCGGCGGATGCGGACGGCAACTTTTTCCGTTCGCCGGCGATCCGGCCGATCACCCTTCTCGATCGGCTCGGGGGAGGGGATACCTGGAATGCGGGCTTTTATTATGGGTTGTTGACCGCCGGCTTTGGCTGGGAGGGCCTGGTGAAGGGCGTGCTGGTGGGCGATGCGGCAACTCGTCTGAAGCAGACGCTGATGTTCGATCTGCCGATTGTGGACAAGGCCGAGATCCAGGCGCTCATGAAAGCCGATGTCCTGGGTGGTGGCAAGCGGACGGTGCGATAAGAAGCCACAGACAGTAGAAGAATGGGTTGTTACCGCCGTGCAGAATGTCGGGAGGAAAGATGAACAAGACTGAGAAATTGAATCTGATCCGAGAGACGGGAGTGATTGCTATCATGCGGGCTCAGAGCTCGGATCAACTGATCGCTGCCGCCGATGCGATCCAGCGCGGCGGGGTCAGGGTGATCGAGGTGACAATGACTACCCCTGGAGCGCTGGAGGTGATCGCCGAGGCGACCCGTCGCTACGGGCAAGGGGTGCTGTTCGGCGCCGGTACGGTGCTGGATCCGGAAACAGCACGGGCGGCTATCCTAGCCGGAGCGGGTTTCATTGTCGCCCCTACTCTGAACCTGAACGTCCTGGCTTTATGCCAGCGCTATGGAGTGCCGGTGATCCCCGGCTGTTTCACGCCGACGGAAATGCTGACGGCCTGGGAAGCTGGGGCGGACATGATCAAACTCTTTCCGGCGGAAATCGGAGGCCCGGATCTGGTCAAGGCCATCCTGGCCCCGCTGCCGCAACTCGAGATCATCCCGGTAGGTGGGGTGACCTTGGAAACGGCCGCGGAATTCATTCGGAAGGGGGCCGTAGCGCTCGGGGTGGGCAGCAATCTAATCAATCAGAAGTTATTGGATGCCGGCGACATGGAGGAACTGACCCGGCGGGCAGCAGCCTTTATCGCCGAGGTGAAGAAAGGCCGGGGGCGGTAGAATCCCTGCACTGGCTTGAGGAAAGAGGACACCATGGCCTTTGAATGTCTGGCGCAGCTCTCGATCTATCCCCGTTCAGAGACGGAGGTGAACGGGACAACCTATCTGTTGGCCCGAGGGGATCAAGGGAGAGTGCTATGTATTCTGGGAGACGCAACCGGATTTGCCGGAGCATGGGCTGGAGATGTCTTTGTCGGCCCACTCACAGCAGCGAACGCAGCCAGGTTACGAGAGCGGTTGCCCTGGTTGCGGCCGGGGTTGGTGGGCCTGCGCAAGTCGGTGGGATGCGGTGACCGGCTGGGGTTAGCCACGCCGGGACACATTCGTGCCGTACGGCGGGTCCTGGCGCGCGGCACGGGGCAAGGGACCCTGATCCCCATCCTGGCTCAACAATCGGTTCGCGAAAACGCCCGCACCGGTCGGACGCCCCAGCAGGTACTGGATGATGCCATGTGGGGGGTGTTTCAAGAAGGTTGGTGCGAACCGTGGGGGGCCGATGCCGATCACTTGAAGACGACGCAAGACATCGATGTGGCGGTGGCGGCCAGATACACCTTCTTTACCGTGGACCCGGGTGCCTGCGTGGATAACGAGGCGCAGACTGCCTCTGCAGCGGTGCTGGAGGAAAAGGTGCAGGCGTTGCCGTGGGACGAGTTGGAGGATTCGCCGCAGGATCTGTACCGGCGATATCTGGATCGTCGCTTTGATGTAGAGGGAAATGCATTCCAGTTTGAGCTCCAGGACCTCGCCCGTGCAGCAGCCAAGTACGGACGGGCCATTGCCCACACGGTGCAGATGTACCGCCACCTCGCTGCCAGGACCGAGGTCTTTGAGCTGGAAGTATCGGTGGATGAGACAGATACCCCGACCTCGCCACTGGAACATCTCTTTTTTGTCTGCGAATTGAGACGGCTGGGAGTCCGGTGGGTCAGTCTGGCGCCCCGGTATATCGGCCGATTTGAAAAAGGGGTGGATTATATCCCTCCTTCGGGGCAGCCGGGCGACCTGGCAGAGTTCGAGACTGAACTGGCAAAGCACGCCGCTATCGCCCGGGCGATGGGGCCTTACAAGCTAAGCATCCATTCTGGTTCGGACAAGTTCAGCGTGTATCCCATCTTTGCCCGTCAGGCGGGTGACCTGGTCCATCTGAAGACAGCAGGAACCAGTTACCTGGAAGCGTTGAGGGCTATCGCGCGAGTGGAGCCCGGTTTCTTCCGGGAGGTCCTGGCCCTGGCGCGGGATCGCTACGAGCAAGACCGAGCTACCTATCATGTCTCAGCCAGCGTGGCCAGGGTGCCGTCTCCGGACGAACTGAGGGATGAGGAATTGGCAGGGGTGCTGGACCGGTTCGACGGTCGCGAGGTGTTGCATGTCACCTTTGGTTCAGTGCTGGACCGGTATGGGGAACGGCTCAGGGCTGTATTGGAAGCCCATGAAGAAGCTCATTATGCGGCGCTCGAAGCCCATTTTGAGAAGCATCTATCGCCATTTGTCGCTTGAGGAGGTTGGAAAATGAGCAGTCGGTATCTGGATGAGCTGTTTGGGTTGGAGGGCAAAGTTGCCGCGATAACGGGAGGAGGGGGGGTGTTATGCGGTGCCATGAGTCGGGCGCTCGGACGAGTGGGCGTGCGGATAGCTGTACTGGATCTCTTTCCCGAGGCGGCGCAGCGGGTAGCAAGCGAGGTGGAAGCACTGGGTGGGCAGGCGACGGCGATTCCGTGTGATGTGTTGGACAAGGCCAGTGTGGAAAAGGCAGCCGAGGCCGTGCTAGAGGCTTTTGGCCGGGTGGATATCCTGATCAATGGAGCCGGGGGCAACAAGAAGCAGGCGACCACCAGTTCAGATCTGTCGTTCTTTGACCTGCCGGCGGATGCGGTGCAGTGGGTCTTCAATCTGAATTTCCTGGGCACGCTATTGCCCAGCCAGGTCTTTGGCAAAAAGATGGCCGAGCAGGGGGAGGGGGTGATCCTGAATGTTTCGTCCATGAACGCCTTTCGGCCCCTGACCCGCATTCCAGCCTATTCGGCGGCCAAAGCGGCGGTGAGCAACTTTACCCAGTGGCTGGCGGTGCATATGGCCCAGGAGTATTCGCCTCGCATCCGAGTGAATGCCATCGCCCCCGGCTTTTTCCTGACGGAACAGAACCGCTTCTTGCTGACCGATGAGGCAACCGGCGAGTTGACACCTCGGGGCAAGGTCATCATTGATCACACACCGATGGGCCGGTTCGGCAATCCCGACGACCTGTTGGGCACGGTGCTGTGGTTGCTTTCGCCGGGGGCTGCCTTTGTGACCGGTGTGGTTGTGCCGGTGGATGGAGGGTTCAGTGCGTTCAGCGGAGTGTGAGCGGCGTCGCAGGTTGTGGACCGAAATAGATCGTCAAGGATAGATAGGAGGAAGCATGGCAGATTACACTGAAGCGGCTCGCCCTCTGGTCGAACTGGAGCCGCGCTTCGACTACTTTATCGGGATTGACTCGGATGGTTGCGCCTTTGATACGATGGAGATCAAGCACAAGGAGTGCTTTATTCCCAATATCATCAAATACTGGGACCTCCAGGCGGTGTCCAAGTATGCCCGCGAGGCGGCTGAATTTGTGAACCTGTACTCCAAATGGCGGGGCATCAACCGCTGGCCGGCGCTGATCATGGTCTTTGATCTGTTGCGAGAGCGGCCTGAAGTACAGGCGCGGCGAGTGGAGCCGCCAGAGGCGCCGCACATCCGCGCATTCATCGCTTCTGGGTTGCCGTTGAGCAACGACGGCCTGAAGGCATACATGGCCGAGCATCCGCATCCGGAGCTAGATCGGGCACTGGCCTGGAGCAATGGCGTTAATGCAGCCATTGCCGATATCGTCCATGGCGTGCCGCCGTTCCCCTTCGTGCGAGAGAGCCTGAGTTTCCTGGCCGACAAGGCGGATCTGATGGTCGTGTCGGCCACGCCGCAGGAGGCGTTGGTCCGGGAATGGGAGGAACACGACATCGCCCGCTATGTCCGGATCATTGCCGGGCAGGAGATGGGGACCAAGAGCGAGCATCTGGCTCTGGCAGCCAAAGGCAAATACGCCCCCGATCATATTCTGATGATCGGTGATGCGCCCGGTGATCTGAAAGCGGCGCGAGCCAATAACGCTCTGTTCTTCCCGGTGAACCCCGGGCATGAGGAGGAATCATGGCAGCGCTTCTTTGAAGAAGCGGTGCACAAGTTCCTGGCCGGGGAATATGCGGGGGCCTATGAGGCAAGACTGATTGCCGAGTTTGAGAAACTGTTGCCCGAAGTACCGCCCTGGAAGAGAAAGTAACAGAGCGGTTCACCGGGGCTATGACTTGACCGCAGCCCGGGATAGTGCTATCATGCTTCGCACGGTTGGGTTCGCCGCGCTGGGTCGGAAAGTTTGTGCTGGAAAGCAGGGTAAAGGATGATTCGACTGATAGGCAGGGGGTCACGGGACCGGGTTCTCAACGAGCAGGAGATCCGAAGCCTGACGACTGAGGCGCTGGAGCAGGCTCGCCTTGATGGCAAGCGAGTGTTGATCATTATTCCCGATGGCACCCGCACAGCGCCGGTGCCGCTTTTCTTCCGACTGTTCTATGAGGCGCTATGGGGCCGGGTGGCAGCTTTGGACTACCTGGTAGCGCTGGGTACCCACCAGCCGATGAGCGAGGAGACGTTGCGTCGCTGGGTCGGCATCACTGCCGAGGAACATCGCACGGTGTATGCCGGCGTGAACTTGTTCAACCATCGCTGGGATCAACCCAACACGTTTTGGACAGCGGGCGTCATCCCATCGGCCGAGATCGAGCGGCTGTCGAACGGATTATTGGTCCAGGAGCTGCCGGTAACCCTCAACCGTCTCATCCTGGACTACGATCAGTTGATTATCTGGGGGCCGGTCTTTCCCCATGAAGTGGTGGGCTTTTCAGGGGGGAACAAATACCTGTTTCCGGGGATAAGCGGTCCAGAGGTGATCAACTTTACCCATTGGCTGGGTGCATTGATCACCAGCTATGAGATCATCGGCACCAAGTGGACGCCGGTTCGGGCGGTCATTGATCGAGCTGCTTCGTTGGTTCCTGTGCCCAGGCTCTGTTTTGCCCTGGTTGTCGGGAAGGAAGAACAAGGACAGGTGCCGCTGCACGGTCTATATATTGGACCGGCGGAAGAAGCCTGGTCGGCGGCGGCCGATCTGTCGGCTCAGTTGCACATCATCTATGCGCCGAAGCCGTTCCAGCGGGTCTTGTCGATCATGCCCGAAATGTACGATGATTTGTGGACGGCGGCAAAAGGGATGTACAAGATGGAGCCGGCGATTGCCGACGGCGGCGAAGTCGTGATCTATGCCCCGCACATCTCCGAGATCTCGTATACGCACGGCCGGGTGATTGACCAGGTGGGGTATCACGTCCGGGACTATTTTGTCAAACAATGGGATCGGTTCAAGCATTATCCGTGGGGGGTGTTGGCCCATTCGACGCACCTGCGTGGGCTGGGCACCTATGACGCAGCGACCGGTGTGGAACAACCCCGCATCCAGGTGACGCTGGCCACAAGCATTCCACGGGAGCGGTGTGAACGGGTCAACCTGGGCTATCTGGATCCAAACGAAATTGACATAAAAGAATGGCTCGGACGTGAGGACGAAGGGATCCTGGTTGTGCCCAAGGCGGGGGAGATGCTGTATCGAGTGAGCCCTTCCAACGTGTGATAGGTTCGTAGAGAGGCGAAGCAAGGGAGAGAAATACGCGGCGTGGTCGGATGGCCGGGCAAGGAGGAGGTCCGTGAGTTTGAAACGATTCAGTATGTTTCTTTCATTTATCACTTTATTCGTGGCGGCCTCCGCTCTCGTCCATCCGGCCGTACCCCGGGCAAGTCTGATCGGTTCCGAGGAGAGAATCGTACGTGAAGCGGACAACGGGCAACGATTGGAACTGCGGGGGGATCAGATGCTGGTGGTGGACCTAGAGGGCAATCCTTCCACCGGCTATTTGTGGGAGATTGTTAACATTGACATAAAGATACTACGCCCGATCGGCCCGGTTGAGTTTGTTCCTCAATCGGATCGGCTGGGCGCGCCAGTGCGGATGGTATACCGCTTCCAGGCGGTTGGTGCCGGCTCGACCGATCTGGTCCTGGTCTACCGCCGGCCGTGGGAAGAGCAGGCTCCCTTGCATCGGTTTTCGATCCAGGTGCAGACGGTGGGGCCATTTGGGCCCAACACAGAATCGGAAACGAGGTGGACGGATGACCGGTCTACCAGTGCTGCTGTAGCCGATGAGGAGTTGGCCGATGCGGTGTCTCCCGAAGACCTTCCCACTGCCTTTAACTGGTGTGATCTCGGAGGATGTACGCCGGTTAAGGATCAGGGGTACTGCGGGAGTTGCTGGGCCTTTGGCACGGTGGGACCTCTTGAGTCGTTGATCAAGATCAAGGACGGGTTGACGAAAGATCTATCCGAGCAGTATCTTGTCTCCTGTAACACCGATGGGTGGGGATGCAACGGAGGGTGGTGGGCCCACGCCTACCACAAGGACAAGGTCCCGCCTGGGGAGCCGGCGGCTGGGGCGGTCTATGAGGCGGACTTTCCATACATGGCCCTTGACCTGCCGTGCAATCCCCCTCACCCTCACCATGAGAAGCTGCTCTCATGGAGCTCTGTCAATCCGAGCGTTAATGTCCCGTCGGTTGCCGAGATCAAACAGGCGATCTACAACTACGGGCCGATTTCGGTGGCCGTGTGTGTCGGATCAGCTTTTCAGTCCTACCGGAGTGGTGTGTTTGCCACTGACGAGACGTATCAGTGCCAAGGTGGGGTGAACCATGCCGTGGTCCTGGTGGGCTGGGATGATGCCCAGGGCAGCCACGGCATCTGGTATCTGCGTAATTCGTGGGGACCGGGCTGGGGCGAGGGCGGCTATATGCGGATTGCCCGAGGAGTCTCCAATGTGGGCTACGCCGCGACCTATGTCGTCTATGAGGGCACCCGTCATGTTCCTCTGGCGCCGACCAACCTGCAGGCTCAGGCGGTCTCAACCCGCCAGATCGATCTGAAATGGACCGATCAGAGCACCGACGAGAACGGCTTCAAGATCGAGCGTTCACGGGATGGGGTGTTCAACTGGAACCAGATCGCCACGGTGGGGGCCAATGTGCGCGCTTATTCAGACACAGGGCTGCAAAAAGAGACCCTGTACTTCTATCGAGTGCGCGCCTTCAATGATGATGGCGACTCGAAATACAGCAACATTGCCGAGGCGATGACCTTTGGCGAATGGACGGCTGCGGTCTATGTCCCATGTGTGATCAAGACTGGGCCGTAGCGACCTCGGCTGGAGGCGGAGATAAGGGGAGGGAAAAGAGAAAGCGGCTGCCCTGGCCCAAGCGAGAGGTGACCTGGATCGTGCCATGGTAGGATTCGATGATTTGCTTCACGATGGACAGGCCCAGTCCGGTTCCGATCTCGCCGCTGGCCTTGGCCTGTTCGGTACGGAAGAACTCCTGAAAGAGGTTGGGTAGGTCCTCTTCGGCAATGCCGATACCCGAATCCTCGACGGCGCTGACCAGGTGATTATCGTCGGTACCCAGGGTGATGGTGATCTGGCCTCCCGGAGGGGTATACTTGATCGCGTTGCTGATCAGGTTCGTCCAAATTTGTCTTAGATGATCGCGATGTATGACGATGGTTGGCCGCGCCTGGATATCTACCTCCAGGCGTTGCTGTTTGTTATGGGCTTGCTCGCGGAAGAGAGCGCACACCTCCTCGAGAACCTCGGCGGCCGGTTGGGGGCTGGCCTTTTCCAGCAGTTGATCCCTCGCCTGCTTGAGGCGCGCCAGTTGAAGGAGGTCCGCGACCATGTCCAGGGCTTCCTGGAGCCGGGCCTGGACCCGGGTCAGGGTGGAGGGGAGTTCCTCCCCCGATAGATAACCACCCAGGATGAGGTTGATGTAACTTTGGATGGCGGCCAACGGGGCTCTGAGTTCGTGGGCCACCTTGAGCATGAACTGGCTCTTGATCTGGTCCAGCTTTTCCAGTTCCTCCTTGGCCCGGGAGAGCTCGATAGACTGCCTCTCAATGGCTTTCAGCCGACGCCGCTCCAGGCCCTGGTTCACCGCCATCAGCAGCTCGTCGGCGGTGAAGGGCTTGGAGAGAAAATCATAGGCTCCCTTTCGGACCGCTTCGACGGCCATGGGGATGCTGCCAAAGCCGGTAATCACGACACAGATGGTATCCGGATCCCGCTCGAGGGCCGGGGCGATCAGGTTCAGCCCGTTGCCGTCCGGCAGCATGGCGTCGAGTAGCAGCAAATCGTAGTTCTGATTGCGGATCAGATCCAGGGCTACCTCAAAGCTGGCTGCGGTATCAACCCGATAGCCGCGGGGGGCCAGCACCCGTCTGCAGCCCTCCCGCATGCCGGCCTCATCGTCAACGATAAGGATGTGAGCCGGATGCTCCTGGTTGTCCATGCTGAGAGCTCCTGAGGGGTCAAGGCTTTACGGAACTAGAGTGCGATGAGACTTGGCTCGGCTCTCTCCGTTTGGATGGGCAGGCGCTCTCGCAAGGTGATGGTGAAGGTCGTGCCTTTGCCTACCTCGCTCTGAACGCTGATCTGGCCGCGGTGCATCTTGACGATGCCGTAGATGATCGCCAGCCCCAGGCCAGTTCCCTTGCCGATCGGTTTGGTGGTGAAAAAGGGAGTAAAGATCTTTTTCATATTCTCCGGCGGAATGCCGATCCCCGTGTCCTGCACTTGGGCGATGACCTGTTCGTTCGCCGGATCACGGCGGGTGCGAAGGGTCAAGGTCCCCCCTTCGGGCATGGCTTCTGCTGCGTTGTTCATCAGGTTGAGAAAGACCTGGCGGAGCTGCAGAGGGTCGGCCTGGATGACCGGCAGGTTTGGATCCAGGTCCTGGACCACCTTGACTCTCTGGTACAGTTCCAACCGACTTACTTCTTCAGCCAGTTCGCGTAGCAGGGCATTCAAGTCGGTTTCCTGGGCCAGCACTTCGTTCTGACGAGAAAAGTTCAGGAGATCGTTAACAATTGCCTTGCAGCGAGTGGCTTCGTTGATGATCATTTCCAGGTCGGCTCGCTGCTGCACATTTTCCGGCGGAGTCTCCTTGTGCAGGATATCGGCATAGAGCAACACGGAGCCCAGCGGGTTATTGATCTCATGGGCCACGCCGGCGGCCAGTTGGCCTACAGAGGCCAGCTTTTCTTTTTGCACCAACTGCTCTTGCGTCTCTTTCAGGTTCTCGATCATGGTGTTGAACGATTCGGCCAGGATGTGCATCTCCTGATAGCCTTCGCCAGAGACCCGCACCGTCCAGTCCCCCTCGGCCACCCGGCGGGTCGCCATGGCCAGGATGGTCAGGGGATGGGAGATCAGATAGGCCACCGGGATGGCAATCAGGGCGGCCATCAGAAGAGCCGAAATGGCGATCAGAATGACCTGGCGCAAGAACGAAACAACCAGTGTCTGAAACCTGGACTGGTTGGCTCCCACATAGAGGATGCCGGTGATGTGGCCAACGTGGTCGTATAAAGGACGATAGCGGCTGATGTACCATTGACCGACGACGTAGGCTGGACCAGTAAATTCCTCTCCTTTGATGAGCACCTGATCATAGACTTCTTTGGAGAGCCGTGTGCCGATGGCCCGGTTGCCGTCCGCGTCCAGCACATTGGTGGATACGCGCCAGTCTCCGAGAAAAATGGTGGACGTATCCACTCCCGCCACTTCTTTGATTCGGTCGACCAGAGTGAAATCGCGGTTAAGCAGGTGGCCGACCAATACCGAACCGATGACCTGGTTGTCCGAGAGGACGGGGGCTACGCTGGCAACGACCAAGCCGGCCGTGCCCTCCCGAGGATCGTATAGTTGGGGGGCTGCCTTGGGGGTATCGATCACCGGGATGCGGGCCTGTTCATCCAGCCCTACCCAGCGCAATATTTCGGCGGGGATGACTTCGGTGCCGGATTGAATCTGGCCGCTGTTGAGTGCCGCAGCGATGATGGGCAGCGAAGACCAATCGGTGCGTCGCAGAGCGGGCCGATATTGATTCTCAGCCAACACCTGCCCGGCGACGCTGAAGCCTCTGGCGTCGGTGATAACGACGAAACGCTTGGTCGATGGGGGCAAGTTCCGGAGCTCGTTGTCGATACTCTCCTCCAGAGCGCGGATGGCCTGGCTTTCGCCCTGGCTGGCTGCAGTCACGTTATACCGGACAGTGCCCGATGCGGCCAGCCGCCCGGCCATGGAGCGAATGTCCCTGACTTTGAGATCGTAGAAGGCTTCTGCCAGATTCATATCCCGGCCCACGCGGGCGTCTTGAGCACCTTTGAGATACTTGTTGATCACCGTGTAGGTCATCCAGGTGCTGGTGCCGATGGTGATGACTGCGGTTAGCATGAAACCCAGGACCAGGATATACTGAAGCTTCAAACGGGTCAGCCACGCCGAAATCCTCTGCATCTTTCTGCCTCTCTCAAACGATCCAAATCCCTGATTCTACGTTCTATTATATCATAATGGAGAGACGAAGGAAAAGTGAAGCTATCATAAGCGCATGCCGCGCAGGGTGAACCAAAACGTGCTCCCTTGTCCAGGTTGACTGTCCACGCCAACCTTTCCCCCCAGCCGTTCGACGATGTGGCGAACAATAGACAGCCCCAGGCCATGGCCCTCGATATGGCTCCGCTTGAGCCGGGTAAAGGGGACGAACAGCCGTTCCTGCTCTTCGGGTGCCAGACCGGCGCCGTAATCTTTCACCCAAAAACGGATCGGAATCAGAGTCGATGTTTCATCGGCCTCCTCCGTCAGCTCCTCAAACCCCAACTCGATCCGGGGAGGGTTCCCTCCATATTTCAGGGCATTGCTGAGATAATTAACCCACACCTCCTCGACCCAGGGGCCGTAGCCAAAGACGGTCGGCCATACATCGGGCATGACGATCTCGGCTTTCCGCTCGATGATCATCGGGTAGAGGCGGCGTTGGGCCTCGGCCACCACCGCTCCCATGTCGAACGGATAAGCTTCTACCTCCTCGCTGCGGCGTACGCTGGCAAGGACCAGCAGTTCGGTAATAATGTTCACCGCTTTGTAGCCGGTCTGGGTGATCCACTTCAGCGTTTCCTCGATCTCTTCTGGACTCATGGTTGTCCATTGGGCCTCCAGCAATGAACTGAAGCCGATAATCACCGACAGAGGACCTTTGAGATCGTGCGCCGCCGTATGAGCAAAGGCATCCAGGTCCGCGTTTATGGTCTCGAGTTCCGCTGCGTACCGGCGCAGCGACTCTTCGGTATGTTTGCGCTCGGTGATGTCGTGCAGGACCAGCAGCCAGCCGTTCAGCCGTTGACGTCGGTCGTGCAGGGGAGACACTCGCAGTTCGTACCACTGAGGAGGGGACGAATTCTCCAGGCCAATCTCGACCTGCACTTCGGAGGTCCCCAGGCGGCATTCTCCCAGCTGAGGCCACCTCTGTTGCAAAATTTCGACCGGCTGTCCCACCAGATGGCCCCTGTCGTGTCCGATCCATTGGGCAGCCGCCGGATTGGCATCCACAATGCGATGGTTGGTATCCACGACCAAGACTGCATCGGCCATGTTTTCGATCAGCGCGTCGCGGGCGATGGGCACCAGGTTCAGGATCTGGAGGCGGAAGAGACCCCACACCATCAACAAGCCAGTGACCACAAAGGCCAGAGGAGTGAGGTCCAGACCGGGCAGCGGGCTGAGCCCGGCCAGATAGATCACATTCCCTGCCCAGGGAATCGATGCGCTGATGAGCAGCACCGTGGCCTGCTTTCGATATACACTCGGCAGATGGAGAACGTGCCGGACCAGACAGAGGGTGCCCGCCAGTAGGAGAAGATATGAATAGAGTCCATTGAGCCACAAGGCCGGACCGTGCTTATAGATCAGCATGGCGCCTGATGTCTCGGAGGAGGGCGTGACGGAGGGCCAGATCCAGCGGTGCCATTCGTTGGTTGCGACCAGGATCAGGATAGTGATCGGGATGATCCACAACACGACGATCTTGCGGCCGGTCAGCCAGGGTGCTGGTTCACTGTAGTGCAGAGTAAACAGGAACCACAGCGGGGCAACACTGACGATCCCCAGGTAGCTGATCTTGGACCAGAGGATCTTGGTGGACACCTGGATAGCAGCGAATTCGGCGGCACTTGTTAGATCCCATACGGCCACGGCGACCATGAGCCAGGCAAAAAAAGCGACACCTGGCGCAGCGCGCCGTCGCCAGGCATAGAGAGCTATCCACAGGGCAAGCCCGGCAGCCAGTGAAAACGCAGCAACGAGAGGAGCATATGGCCAATTCATAGGTATCCGTGCTTCCGAAACCAGGCCAGCGTATCGCGGACCGTATCGACAAAGGGCCGGGAGGTGAACCCCAGCTCTTGCCGCGCCCGGCTTGTATCAATGGCGCGCCACTCCCGGATCGTTTTGAGATGCTCCAGCGGCAGGGGGTGCATCAAGGGCAGGTGGCTGACCGCCTCGCCCAACCGGACACCCGCCTCGACCAGTTTCAATGAGACCCGCCAGCGAGGAGGTCGGACTCCCGCTTCTTGCGCGGCGATGGTCAGCGCCTGGCGCAGGGAAAGGTTCTCGCCGCCCAGGATGTAACGTCGGCCAATACGTCCGCGCTCGGCGGCCAGCAGTTGTCCCTGGGCCACATCGCGAGCGTCTACCACATTCAGTTCCAGGTCTAGCCAGACCGGTACCCGTCCTCTGGCTATCTGGAGCAAGATCTGACCGGTGGTCGGTTTGACGTCCCACGGTCCGAATACGGCGGTCGGATTGACGATGATGATGGGCAATCCCTGGGCGGAGGCCCGCCACGCCTCGGCTTCCATGGCCCATTTGCTCTCAAAATAGGCGCTGCGGGTGCTGCCCGGCAGGTAAAAATCCTCTTCGTTGCTCAGGCGATGAGGCTCTGACGGAGGGCCGAGGGTGGTCAGGGTGCTGGTGTAGACCAGCCGCTTCACCCTTGTCTCGGCCGCTGCCTGCAACACGTGACGCATCTCTTGTACGGCGCGGCGTAGGGAGGCGGCCATGTCCAGGGAATGCAAGGGGTAGTAGGCGGCGGCGTGAAAAACAATATCACAACCCCGCATTGCGGCAACGAGCGATGCATGGTCTCCCAGGTCGCCCGTGACGTGCTCTACATCTAACCCTTCCAGCATCCAGGTCTGGCTGGTCGGTCGGTGGAAGGCGCGCACCTCCCAGCCGGCAGCGAGGGTAGCGCGGACCAGGTTCGCGCCAATGCAACCGGTTGAGCCAAGGACCAGCGCCAGAGTCATTGCCTTCTCCGCACGGTGGACTACCGTCGGCCAAACTCCTTTTCCAGTTGTTCGACCGAGAAGTGCAGGATCGTGGGCCGACCGTGAGGGCAGGTGCGCGGTGACTCGCATTGCTCCAGGCGGCGGACCAACTGTTCCATTTCCTCGTAGGACAAAGTCTGTCCGGCCTTCACAGCGGCGCGCTTGCAGACGGCGGCCATCAGTCTGTTTTCGACTTGATCTGCCAACGGGTGGTCATTCTGGTGCATCAGTTCCAGGATGTCCAGGAGAGCCGCGCGCACATCGGGCACGGCCAGGATCGAGGGCACTGCCCGGAGCAGGAAGCTGGTTCCGCCGAACGGTTCGATCAGGAACCCGGCTCCATGAAGGGTAGTCAGGTGTTCGGTCAAGACCCCGGCCAACAGGGGGTCCAGGTCGAGGAGCAGCGGCTCCAACAACGTCTGGGAAGCCACCTCCTGTCGGCGGTAGTCGGCCAGCATCTGCTCATACAGCACCCGCTCATGGGCGGCATGCTGGTCGATCAGATACATGCCCTGAGGCCCTTCGGCGACGATGTAAGTTCCTCCGACCTGTCCCACTACGCGCAACAAGGGCAGGCGGATCGGTCCTACCGGTTGGGGTTCTTGATCTGGATGAAACCCGGGAGCCCGGTCGTCTTTATCTGCACGATACAATTCCAAGGCGGCCAGACGGTGCGTGGTGAAAAGCCCTTCCTCAGAGGGGAAAAGGGTCCGATGGCGTTGCCACTCTGGGGAAGGCCAGGTGCGCGATGAGAAAGCGGTAACCGACTCTCGCGCCCGGTTGATGAGCGTGTGCCGGACAGTCCGCTGCACGGTGGCAAACACCCGCTGCGGATTCCGGAACTTGACCTCTCTTTTGGTGGGATGGACATTGACATCAACCTCCGCCGCGTCCATCTCTAGCAGGACGATCGCCACCGGATGCCGGCCTGTCGGTAGGAAGGTGTGATAGGCCTCGGCTACGGCGTGGGACAGAGACCGATCCTGGACCCAGCGGCGATTGACAAAGAAGGCCAGGGAATCCCGAGTTGCCCGATGGAGAGAGGGCGAGCCGATAAAACCCAGAACGGAGAGTGGCGGCGAAGAAGCATCCTCTTCCTGCCTGAGTTCGATCATTTGCTCGACCGTATCCAGGCCGTACACGGCCAGCAACACGTCTCGGAGCTGGCCATTGCCGGCAGATTGGAAAGCTAGGCGGCCATCGGCGATCAAGCTGAAGCGGAGATGGGGAAAGGCCATGGCATAGTGGGTAACCACGCGGTAGATATGCCCGGTTTCTGTTTGGGGTTGGCGCAGGAACTTGAGGCGAGCCGGTACATTGCGGAAGAGGTGTTCGACGGTGACGATCGTACCCGCCGGACACGCCCGACTTTCCTGACGGACAATCTGCCCGGTTTCGACGCGCAGGAATTGGCCGGCCGCCTGAGAGGCCGGACGGGTCAGAAGAGTGACCTGGCTCACCGCGGCAATGCTGGCTAACGCTTCACCCCGGAATCCCAGGGTTGTGATCCGTTCCAGATCGGCGACGCAGGTCAGCTTGCTGGTGGCATGGCGGGCAAAGGCCATGGTCACCTCCTCAGCCGGGATGCCGCACCCGTTATCCGCGACGCGGATGAGACGTTGGCCCCCTTCGCTGATCTCGACGCGGATGTCAGTGGCAGCCGCGTCTATGCTGTTTTCGATCAGTTCCTTCACCACCGAAGCCGGGCGTTCCACCACCTCACCAGCGGCGATCTGGCCGGCCACTTCGGGCGGTAGGAGTCGAATGGGCATGGCCTTTCTCTCTCTGATGGTTCATCATATTCTACACGATCCAATCAGGTAACACAAGTTGCGTATTTGCTGAATTGACGGTATAATTGTTTTGGTGTTCACTTACAATTGACAGACCTTCGGGGCAAGGTGAGGCGCTCGGAGCGCCAATTCCTGATCGGCGGTAGGATTGACCTCGTCTGGTCAGTCGAGCCCGCGAGCCTGCTGTAAGGTGGGCAGATCCGGTGAAAAGCCGGGGCCGACGGTATAGTCCGGATGGGAGAAGGTCGTGTTGGACGGCGGATGGCTGGCCGTCTGCCGAGGTGGGATGTTGCCCCGAAGACTCTCGTTTTCGGGGCTTTTTCTTTTGACGGAAATGGTGCGGTACTGATGCAGAAACAGGAAAACAGGCAGCTTCTGAGTGGGACGGAAAGACGAGTCTGGCAGGGAGGGCGGTCGCTGGTCCGCTTCGCCCGGCAGCGGTTCGAACTCTTGCTCGTGCCGGTGGCGATGGCGGTCTTTGTTGGTGTGTGGGCATTAATTGGACGGCTGGGGAATTATCCGCCCTTTCTCCTGCCCACACCCGTTCAGGTGTGGAACCGTTTTCTGACGGTTGCAGCCGATGGGACATTATGGTACCATACCTCGATCACATTGTGGGAGATCCTGGGAGGTCTGGTGCTGGGATTGACCACCGCCAGCCTGCTGGGCTATCTCCTGGCCAAATCACCCCTGCTCGAGCGTTTTCTGTCGCCCTACATTGTTGCCAGCCAATCGGTGCCGATTGTCGCCCTGGCCCCGCTGCTGATCGTGTGGTTTGGCTTCGGGGTGCTGTCGAAGGTGCTGGTCTGTGCCCTGACGATCTTTTTCCCGGTGCTGATCAACACCATGATTGGATTGCGCACGGTGGAACGGGACCTGATGGATCTGATGCGCGCCCTGCAGGCCAGCCGCTGGCAGGTGTTCAGATATCTGGAGCTGCCGGCCAGCCTGCCGGTGCTCCTGGGAGGGCTCAAGATCGGGGTTACGCTGTCGGTGATCGGGGCCGTAGTGGGCGAGTTTGCCCAGTCGGACCGGGGATTAGGTTTTCTGGTCAACCTGGCGAACCGGGGGCTATTCGATACGCCGCTGATGTTCGTTGCCCTGCTGGTGTTGATGACCATTGCCTTGAGTCTGTACGGGATCGTCTCGGTGATGGAGTGGCTGTTGTTGCGCTGGAAACGGGAGTCGTGATCTGGACCGAGGAGAGCCATGCGCTTGACGAGAGGATGGGCTGTGCTGAGCGCAGCCGGTTTGATCGGTGAGGCGGTGTATCTCATGGCCGCGATCCGGTTGCCCTGGTGGCGATATGGCAGCCGCTTATGGAGCTGGCCGGAGTTGCTTGGCGGTGGGAAGGGGCTGCCTGTCTGCCTGGCAGCCATCGGGGCATTGATGGGAGCCTATCTCGTGGGATGGTTCGCCGTTCGCCAGGGCTGGGGGCACCGACGGATCGTCTGGGGGTTTGCTGGGTTGTTCACGGTTACCTTGTTCTGGGTGATGCCTATCTCATCGGACCTGTTTACCTATCTCACTCAGGCGCACGTTTTCGCCGATTTGCAGGCCAATCCCTTTCAGGTGGCGCCGCTGACCTTCTTCACCGATCCCTTGATCCGGGCCTATCCGACCCGGTATGTGACCCGCCCTTCGGTCTATGGTCCAGCGTGGGTTCTGCTGGCCGCGCCCGGGGTTCTGACCCGCTGGGACATCGTTGGCGGAGTGTGCTGGATCAAAGGGTTGGCGGCAGCCGCGTACCTCGGTAGCGCGAGGTTGGTGGAGCTGATTCTTCAGCAGACGAGGCCCATCGCCGCTGCCGAAGGTTTGTACCTGTTTGCCTGGAACCCTCTGATTCTCCTCCTGGCGGTAGGCGCCGGTCACAATGATCTGGTAATGATGGCCCTGGTTCTCCTCGCTCTATGGTCGGCACAGAAGCAGCACTGGAGCTGGGCCTGGGTGTCGCTGGCGCTGTCGGTCTGGGTCAAATATGTCAGCGCGATTCTGGTTCCACTTCTCATTCTGTGGACCTGGAAGCAGAGAGATCAGACAGGCTGGTCGCGTGGATGGCGGCGTGTAGCCGGAGGGCTGTCCGCCTCGGCGCTTCTCTCAACGATGGTCCTGGCTCCCTTCTGGTTTCCCGGTATGCTGACCGGCATCGGAGCGCGCTTGCTGCAGCCGATCAATTGGATGGAAGGCTGGTCTGATGCGGGAGGGTGGATGTTGCGGATCGGGCTGGCATTTTTTGTCGGGGCTTATGCGGTCCTGATGGGCAATCTAGCCCGGGGGGAGGCGTCGTTTCAGAGGTTGGCCAATGCCTGTTTTCTGGCTTTCCTGTTGCTGTTCGGCTTGGGTGCGGCGCGGAGCCAACCCTGGCATCTGATCTGGTCGGTGGCTCTGGCTGGCCTGTCGGACTGGCGATGGGCCTGGCCGGTCAGCGTCGGGCTTACGGCAATGATGCTGGGCGCTCAAACCTGGGCTGAGTGGGGAGCGCCCGGCCTGAATCTACTTTTCTAGAGGGAGGCAAGATGATCGTGGACAATCGTTCAAAAGGGCTTCTGATCAGGGGTGGGCTGGCCATCCTGCTGGTTTGCCTGCTGGGAGGGCTGTTGGCCGGATGTGGATCGGTCGGCAAGCCGGGCTCCCCGCAAACGGTGACTCTGGCGATGGGGTTTATCCCCAATGTGCAGTTTGCGCCGTTTTATGTGGCGGTGGAAAAGGGCTATTTCGCTGAGGAGGGCATCCAGGTCCAGTTCGACTATGGCTGGGAGACGGACTTGCTCAAGCTCGTCGGCAGCGATGAGCTCCAATTTGCCATTGCCAGTGGCGACCAGGTGATCCTCGCCCGCAGCCAGGGGCTGCCCGTGGTGTACGTTCTGAACTGGTACCGCCGTTTTCCGGTATGTGTGGTCTCGCTGGCTGAACAGGGGATCGAGCATCCCGACGACCTGATCGGGCGACGGGTGGGGACACCGGCCACGTATGGGGCCAGTTATATCGGCTGGCGGGCGTTGCTGGACGCGGTTGGCCTGGAGGAAACGGCCGTTCAATTGGTGTCCATCGGCTATACGCAGGTTGCGGCCCTGACCGAAGGGCAGGTGGATGCAGCGATCTGCTACGCGATGAACGAGCCGGTTCAGTTGGAGGCGGCCGGTCACTCGGTGAACGTTCTCTATGTCGCCGATTATGCCAATCTGGTCTCGAACGGATTGATCACCAACGAACCGACGATCCGGAAACGTTCGGATCTGGTGCAAGGAATGGTCCGGGCGACCCTGCGGGGCCTGGCTTACACGCTCGATCATCCGGAAGAGGCGTTCCAGGTCTGTTTGAAATATGTGCCTGAGGCGGCCAATGATGCCCAGACTGAGGCGGTCAACCGCGCTATTCTGCTCAAGTCGATCGAGTTCTGGAAAGCGGAGCGGGGTGATCTGGGGCGTTCGGTGGAGGCCGACTGGCAGGCGGCCCTTCAGATCATGGAGAAGATGGGTCTGGTGGGCCGGCGAGCTGATGTGACGGAGATGTTCAGCAACCGGTTCATCGTGTCCGTGGAGCCCTGACATGCCTTCCACGTTGCGGGCCGAAGGCATCCGCCACGTTTACCGGGGCGGATCGGGCGAGCTGTTAGCTCTGGATGGGGTCAGCCTGTCGGTGGACGAAGGGGAGTTTGTGGCGATCGTCGGACCGTCGGGCTGCGGCAAGACCACCCTGCTCCGCATTCTGGGTGGTTTGTTGACCCCGACGGAGGGGTGGGTGCACCTGAACGGCCAGCCGCTGTCATCCCCTCGTCGGCAGGTGGGCTATGTGTTCCAGAACGTGAATCTCATGCCATGGCGGACGGTGCTGCGCAACGTGATGTTGCCGCTGGAGGTGGCCGGGGTTCCCCGAGGGGTGGCCGAAGAGCGGGCCCGGCAGTTATTGGCTCTGGTGGGGATGGAGGGGTTTGAGGAGGCGTATCCTCGCCAGCTATCGGGAGGGATGGCGCAACGGGTGGCCATCGCCCGGGCGCTGGTGGGCAGTCCCGGAGTGCTGTTGCTCGATGAACCCTTTGGCTCCCTCGATGCCCTGAGCCGCGAGCAGATGAATCTGGAATTGCTGCGCATCTGGCAGGCGCGGCGAGTGACCACGGTAATGGTGACCCACGATCTGCAGGAAGCGATCTTTTTAGCGGACCGGGTGTTGGTCATGTCACCACGCCCGGGCCGCATCCGAACCCAGGTAGTGGTGGACCTGCCCCGGCCCCGGACGCTGGAGGTGGTCTATACCGAGTTCTTTGGGGCTTTGTCGCGCCGGGTGCGGGAGGCGCTCGATGCCTCCTCAGCGCTCTGATTCACCCTCAGCCAGGGCATGGGCCACGATGCGGGCCAGTTCTTCCGGGTCGGGCGGCTTGGGCAACCAGCCTCTCAGCCCATGCCGGTAGAGCCGGGTCAGCTCTTCCTCCATCGGATAGCCGGTGAGGATGATCATTGGCACGGTGTGCCCCTCCTGGCGCATGGCGTGGAACAAAGCCACCCCACCCATGTCCGGCATGACTCCATCGCTGAGCACGAGGGCGATTTCGGCGCATTCCTCCAGCCGGTCCAGCGCCTCTCGACCGTTGGCCGCCGTCAGGACGCGGTAATTGAGCCATTCCAAGGTGTCGGTCAATGTGGCCCGGATGAGAGGATCGTCCTCGACGACCAGAATCAATTGCTTCTGGCCGTGGGGTGAAAAGGAGGCCTCCTCGGTCAACGAACGCCGCCGGCTGTCCGACACGGCAGGGAGGTAGATGGTGAAGGTGGTCCCCCGCCCGACCTCGGTATCTACGGTAATGTGGCCTTGGTGTTGCTGGACAATGCCCCACACCTGCGCCAGGCCCAATCCGGAACCTTGGCCCGGCTCTTTGGTAGTGAAGAACGGTTCATAGATATGTGGCAGTACGTCAGGAGGGATGCCGGTGCCGGTATCCGTGACCTGGAGGTAAATCCAGTCACCGGCTGACATCCCGGGGACCGGGGCAGCCTGGCTATCGGGCACCTGGATGCGATCCAACCGGATGCCTAACTCTCCGCCCTGGGGCATGGCATCGCGGGCATTAACTGCCAGGTTCATGACCACCTGTTGGATGCGGGTCAGGTCAGCGTTCACGATGCAGGTCCCCGGGCCGGTCTGGAGGCTGATCTTGATATTCTCCGGCAACATGCGCCTCAGCAGCTTGACCTGTTCTTTCAGGAAGGGAACCAGATCGAACGGCCGGCACTCCAGGATCGCCCGCCGGCTAAAGTCCAGGATCTGCTGCACCAGGTGGGCTGCCCGCCCGGCCTGCTGGCGGATCGTCTGCAGGCGACCTTGCGCTTCCGGAGATAGATCGAGGGTTCGCAATAAGAGGTCGGTGTGCAGGATGACGACGGTCAGGATGTTGTTAAAATCGTGGGCGATGCCGGCCGCCAGCTGCCCGACCACCGCCAGGCGCTCCTGGGCCTCCAGGCGCTGCTGTTCCTCGCGTTCACGGGTCACGTCCCGGATGGTCAGCACCCAACCGCCAGTCTGAGCATCCCCCACCACCGGCCGGGCAGAGACCTCAAAGATGCGTGGCGGAGGACCTGGAACTTTTAGCTCGTGCCGAGATCCGGTCGGCGCCGGACCGAGGAACTCGGCCAGCGGTCGGTCCGCTAGATGGGTAAGGCGTTCGCCCGGCCGGACGCCGTCCAGAGCGTCCAGGTACTCCTGGGCAATAGGGTTGGTCAGCAGAATCCGGCCATCGGCGGCCAGGAGGATCATCCCCTCGGGGACGGTGTCCACGATCTGTTGCATCTGCCGCGCCTGTGCCTGGGTCTGCTCGGCCAGCCGGGTGCGATGAATGGCATTCCCGGCCATCTCGGCCAGAGTGGTCAGCAGGCTCAATTCGTCGGGCTGGATCTGGCGCGGCAACCGGACGGCAACGAACATCGCGCCGATATTTGCCTCGGCGGTGCGGATGGGAACCGCCGCCCCGCCCCAGCCAGGTGGGACCTTGTGGCGCGCCGAGGACAGCACCAGTGGGTCGCTGGCGAATTCACGACTCACGTGCGGCATACCGCTGGCCAGGACCGATCCAGCCATTCCTTCGCCGAAGGGAACCGCATCGTCCAAAAATGAGGTGAGCCACCCGCGCGCCACCATGGGCTGTAACACCTGATGGGCGGCGTCGTAGAGCAAGATCTCCCCCGTGTCGGCGGCCAGGGCGGCAAGGGTTTCATCGAGCAGCACGGGAAGCAGATCGTCCAAGGTGTGAGCGGTGCGGGAGGCGAGGGCTACGCGGCTGAGCGCCTGCAGGCTGGCCAGGCGTCGGCGCTGCTCTTCTTCGGCCCTTTTGCGGGTGGTAATGTCGGTCACGATGGCCAGCGTGCCAGTAAACTGCTCCCCTTCAAAGCGGGGGCGGCCGCTGACCAGCACGGCCAGACGGGAACTGTCCTTGCGCACCAATTCCAGCTCGTACCGGTCAGCTACGCCTCGCTTCCGCCGTTCGTTGGCCGCGCGGACGATCGGCTGCTGGTCCACGGGCACGATCGCCGTCCAGTGTTGGCCGATCAGCTCCTGAACCGTCCAGCCCAGCACGTGCGCTATCACTGGATTGACAAAGGTAAAGTATCCCTCCGCATCTGTGATGAGGATCCCCTCGGTGAGGTTCTGGACGATATTCTCGTGGAACTCTTTGAGTCGCCGGATCTCCTCGAACAGTTGGGCGTTTTGCAGGGCGATGGCCAGTTGATCGGCCAGCACGCCCAGGGCCTCCAGGTCGGCCAGGTCGAAGGAGTCAGGCTCGGTGGCCTGCATATCCACCACACCGAGGACCTGGTCACCATGTTTGATCGGCACGGCGAGTTCGGAGCGGGTGAGGGGCAGTCCCTCGAAGAAGCAATAGCGCTCGTCTTGCTGAACGTCGGGCACCAGCACCGGCTGGCCGGTCTGGGCGGCGTGGCCGATAATCCCCTGGCCGAGGGCCAGACGATAGCCGAGAGGAGGCTGGCCGTTTGGATAGCCTCCGTAGCCGGCCTGCAATACCAGACTGTCTTCTTGGCGAAGAAAAAGGTTCACATTGTAGCAGCCGGTGATCTCCTGGACGGATTGCACCATCTGGCGGGTCAGTTCATCCAGGTCGAGCAGGGCCGACATCTCGCGGGCGGGCTGGGCGACGGCGCGGAGTCGCATTGCCAGGCGGCGGGCCTGCTCCTCGGCCTGTTCGGCCTCCGCCTGGGCCTGTCTCAGGGCCGTGATCTCGGTCAAATCGGCGATCACCGCTCCCAAGACCAGAGTATTCTCCAACTGCACCGGGTTGACCGAGAGGTGCACCGGCAACGTGGTGCCATCTGCTCGGCGGAGGGAGAGTGCGCCGCGGGTGTTGCCTTGGCTGGCTTGCTGCAGCAAATCGGTCCACGTCGGTTGATGAGCCGGGGCCACATAGTCAGAAAATGGGGTCCCAATCACCTTCTCCAGGGGCGCCTGCAGGATCTCTCCCAGGCGTCGGTTACCGTACAGGATAATTCCATCCGTGGTCAAGACGAGGGCCGCTTCGTGCATCTGCTCGAACAACAGGCGATAGTATAGATTGGCATCAGACACGGTGAGCACCTGCTGTCCGGCAGGTCCGGTGAGGAGCAGGCCGTCCACGGATCCGGAACGGATCGCCCGCAACGTCTCCTCCATATCCCGGAGTCGAGCGCGAAGCTCCTCGATCTCCCGCTGCAACTCCTCGCGTGTTGGTTCTTCAGACATCTCTTCCCTCACCTGGATGTCAGGCTCAGTTCCAAAAGTACGCGCTGCCGGTCCGATAGATCGCCGATCAGTTGACGCATTGGAAGGGGAGATTGTCTCACCAGGGTTGGCAGGGCGATGATCTGGTCGATGGCGGCCCAGGATGGTTGCTGGTAGAGATCGATCACGGTCAGGTCATAGCGACCCTGGAGATACTCCTCGCAGATCTGCTTGATATTGGAGATGGCCCGCATCGAGCGGGGTGACATCCCGGCCACATACAGGCGGAGGACGTAACGGGGCGCGCCGGAATCGGACGCCCCCTCGTCCGGTTGATAAGCGGCCTCTTGCGGTCCTGCACGTTCCTGGTTCATTGCGCTGCCTTTCTAACGCCACGGTCTGGGATGGGCGGTTCCCATGCCGTCAGTCTGCCCGCCGCATCCGGGCGATCATTTCACGGTCCCTGGACTGAGCCTGCTCTTGTTGCTCTTCCTCGGCGATGAGCCACTCGATCTCTTCCCTCTCGGCCTCGAACTGGGCGCGCAGTGCAGCGATCTCTCGCTCTAGCGATTGACGCCGGCGTTCCAGGTCCCGTTGCATCTGTTCGATTTTCCGCTGACGGAGCAACGCATCGGCTCGCTCCCGCGCCTCCTGCTGATAGCGGGCCGTGCCGGTGAGCACCCCGGTCGGGCCCACATACACGTCGAGCAACTCCAGGCCCTGATCGGTCAGCACGAATTCCCGCATCTGGTTCGAGTGGGCCATACCCCGTGACTTGAGCAGGTAGAGACCCCGGTTGTGTTCGCCATCGTGTTCGATGTCGCGCAAGACGATCCAGGTGTCGGTCAGGGATGAGATGGCTACGGGTGTGGTCTCCAGCGGGCTGCCGCCACGGGTCAGGTTGGTGACCAGGGTGGTGATCTGTCTCATTTTCAAAAAGTCAAAGAGACGGGCCAGCATGAGACGGACCTCCTCCTCGCTGCCGACTGTCACTAGGTTAGAGATGGGATCGACGATCACCACCTGGGGGTTGAACGCCTCGATCTGGCGGTAGATCGCCGCCAGGTGCATCTCCAGTCCGAACCTGGTCGGGCGATCGGCCGCAAAGGACAGCAGGCCACTGTCCACCCAGGGGGCCAGATCGAGACCGATGGAGCGTATGTTGCGCACAATCTGCTCCGCTGCCTCTTCAAACGCAAAGTAGAGACAGCATTCGCCCCGCCGACAGGCAGCATCGGCAAAGTAGGCAGCCAGGGTGGTTTTGCCGGTACCGGCGGTACCAGAGATGAGGACTGTGCTTCCTCGGTAGTATCCCTTGCCATCCAGCATCGTATCCAGGCGAGGGATGCCGCTGGACACGCGCTCGGTAGATACCGGGTAATCGAGGCGGAGAGAGGTGATGGGGAGCACCTCGATCCCTCGGTCCCCGATCAAGAAGGGGTATTGGTTGGTGCCGTGGTACGAGCCCCGGTACTTGACTACCTGCAGCCGGCGGGTCGCCACCTGGCCGCTCACCTGGTGGTCCAGGGCGATCACACAGTCGGAAATATACTCTTCCAGACCATAGCGGCTCAGAGTGGTCTGGCCCGGTTCGTCGGTGAGCATGGCGGTCACTCCTCTGGCTTTCAGCCAGCGGAAGAGGCGGCACAGCTCGGCGCGCAGCAGGGCGGTGCGGCCGAACCCGCTAAAGAGGGCTCCGATGGAGTCGAGCACGACGCGCCGGGCGCCGATAGTCTGGATGGCATGATCCAGGCGGATGAACAGCCCTTCCAGGTCATATTCGCCCGTTTCTTCGAGTTGGCTGCGCTCAATGAGCACGTGATCCAGAATCAGTTGCTTCTGAGCGATCAGCCGGGGCAGGTCCCAACCCAGGGGAGCGGTGTTCTGGATCAGCTCCTGGTCGGTTTCCTCGAACGAGACAAAGAGGCCGGGCTCGTCGTAGTGCAGTGCTCCACTGACCAGGAATTGCATGGCCAGCAGGGTCTTGCCGCAGCCCGTGCCGCCGCACACTAACGTAATCCGTCCTCTGGGGAATCCGCCTCCCGTGATCTCGTCGAGGCCTTGAATGCCGGTGGGGCATTTGGGCAGGACTGAGTGGAAGGTCGTTGTTTCCTCCTGGGGCCGATCGTTTGGGTTCATGGTCCCCTCCTAAGCCGAACTTGCTGCACCACTATTATACACAATTGTGGGCTTTTGCGCCAGTCTCTATAAAAGGGGCAGTAGGGCCGTTGCCAGGTCCGGCACCCAATGGGAGTGGAGGCTTCAGCCGGAACGGAATGGCGCAGAACCCAGCGAAAGCTTCCACTCTTGGGCTGCGGCAAAGTCCGGTACCCAATGGGAATGGAGGCTTCAGCCGGAACGGAATCACGAAGAACCCAGCTAAAGCTTCCACTCCTGGGTCGTTGCCAGGTCCGGCACCCAATGGGAGTGGAGGCTTCAGCGGGAACGGAATGGCACAGAACCCAGCCAAAGCTTCCACTCCTGGGTCGTTGCCAAGTCCGGCACCCAATGGGAATGGAGGCTTCAGCCGGAACGAAATCGCGCAGGACCCAGCTAAAGCTTCCACTCTTGGGCCGTGTCGAAGCCACAACGGACTGGTCCACCTACTGTACGACAGTCGCAAAAGAGGTAGACACCTGGGTGCAGGTCCCATGATCGGAGGAGACTCGAAAGGTCTCCGAGACCTTTCGGGTCCTTGGCGCTTGCTGTGAACCGAGCCACCAGCCTGCTTCGGTTGGTTCATGGTAGGACTATAATCCTATGGCAGGTCGTGCTACTTTGTGCTATACTGGGGCTGTTGGCCAAGTTGAGTTTTGGAGGGAGGCAGATCATGTGGTCGGCGCGTTCGATGGAACAGCAGCCCTTTCTCACGCCGCAGGAGGTTTCGGCCATCCTCCGCGTTTCAGTGTACACCGTCCGGCGGTGGATCAAAGACGGCGACCTTCCGGCGTACAAGATTGGCCGTGGGTGGCGGATCCGCGAAGCCGATATCGATCGGTGGCTGAATCAACACCAAAATCATCAGCCCCTCTAGAGCCTGCGGAACCTGGCCATGGAGCGTATGCGTCCTGGTTCGGCTGCCTTTGCCCTGGTGTGGCTGGGTCAGACGGTGTCGCTCTTGGGCAGCGCCATGACCTGGTTTGCCCTGACGATTTGGGTGTTCCAGGTCACCGG
Source organism: Chloroflexota bacterium (assembly GCA_018606645.1). GTDB lineage: Bacteria > Chloroflexota > Anaerolineae > JAAYZQ01 > JAAYZQ01 > TumbabinsA96. The sequence goes on along the minus strand of JAGVRI010000006.1, from coordinate 43,363 downwards.
TCAGGCGACGGCTCTGGCCCTGTTGGGCTTTTTCTCCTTTGGCTCCACCTGGGTGATCAGCCCACTGGCCGGCGCGTTGGTCGATCGCTGGAATCGGAAGCGAGTGATGATGATCAGCGATTTCACCGCCTGTCTAGCGACTCTGACCGTGCTGGGCCTGTATGGCGCGGGCCGGTTGCAGGTGTGGCATCTATACGTGGTTGGTCTTCTGGCCGGATCGTTTCAAGCCTTTCAGTACCCGGCCTATGTAGCAGCCGTGACTTTGATGGTACCGAAGGAACACTACGCCCGCGCCGGCGGCATGTTGGAGATGGCCTATGCGGCCCCAAGCGTCCTGGCTCCCTTGCTGGCGGGAGCCCTGTTGGGACCTGTTGGCATTTCGGGCATCATGACCTTCGACGTGGTGACCTTTATTCTCGCTCTGGGGACTCTGGCCGTCGTTCGGGTCCCTCAGCCGCCGGTCTCTCAAGAAGGACGACAGGGGCGGGGAAGCCTGTGGCAGGAATCGCTGTATGGGTTTCACTATATCAGACGCTCTGGCCTGTGGGGGTTGCAGGGACTCTTTTGCCTGGGTAACCTGATAGAGTATACAGGATTTGCCCTTTTTGCGCCAATGATCCTGGCCCGGACGGGGAACAACGAACTGGTCCTGGGGAGCGTCCAGTCGGCGGGAGCGCTGGGCGGGTTGATCGGTGGGGTGGCGCTCAGTCTGTGGGGAGGGTCGAGGCGCAAGATCCATGGGGTGCTGCTGGGCTGGACTCTTTCCAGCCTGGGCATGCTGATGATGGGCCTTGGGCGCAGTGTGCCGCTATGGATAGCGGCCAGCTTTCTCTTTACCTTCTTTGAACCAATCGTCAACGGTTCAGCCCAGGCCATCTGGCAGGTCAAGGTCCCACCGGACGTTCAGGGGCGCGTGTTTGCGACCCAGATGTTCATGTCCCAGGGTGCGTACCCCCTGGCCATGCTGTGGGCTGGGCCTCTGGCCGACCATGGATTCGAACCGGCGTTGCGGCCGGGAGGCTGGCTGACCTCGGCGTTGGGCTCGCTCTTTGGAGTGGGGCCGGGATGCGGGATGGCAGTGTTGATCGCCCTGGCCGGCCTGATCGGGATGGTCATCCCACTGATGGGCTACGCCGTGCGGGCGGTGCGCGATGTAGAGAGTCTCCTTCCGGACTATGACACCAGACTCCCGGAGGGGTTGGGATGAATTTCGACGTTCAGGTCATTCACGGTGTCGAAGAGGTTGGCCAGGAGGCGTGGGATGCGCTGGGGCGAGACCGTCCATTTGCCAGCTTTCGCTGGTATCGTTTTGGGGAACGGGCAATGGCCTATGCCCGGCCAGTGTATGTGATCCTGTCGCTGCAGGGCGAACCAGTCGCGCGGGCGACATTCTGGCTGACTCACCGGGAAGTGATGCCGATGACGTCGAGGGTGATGTGCTATCTGGTCGAAGCGTTGCTCCGCTGTCGGCCTTTGCTCATGTGTCAGGCGCCGCTAACCGATAGCACGGCTTCGCCTGGTTTGATCTTGCCCGATCCCCCGCTCCGGGACGCAGCCCTGCGGACGATAGGCGAAGTGGCCCTCGAGCTGGGCCGTCAGTACCGTGCTTCCTTTTGCATCTTTTCCTACCTGGAGGAAGAGGAAACCCGTTGGCCGGGGTGGCCTGATGGGTATGTACGGGCCATCACGCCGGGACCAGGCACCCGTCTCGATATTGTCTGGTCCAGTTTTGAAGCGTATCTGGCTCATCTGAGCAAGAAGCAGCGCTATAATGTTCGGCGGAACTGTCGGCTTGCCGAACAGGCTGGCATCGAGGTCAAGGCGTATCCAAAAGCGACCGATATCGACCGTGCCCTAAGGCTTCACCGGAATGTGACTCGACGCCATCGCTCGCGGCCGGAACCCTGGGTGAGGGGGGCGCTGGAACATGCCGATCTGGTCGACTCCATCTGGCTTGCTGCCGAGGTGGATGGCCGGCTGGTAGGTTGTGAGCTGATGCTCGGCGATCGGGATGCCTGGCTGGTGACAGCCTTGGGGTTGGACTACGAGGTCTCGTGTGCCTATTTTGTGCTGGGCTATGCCGACATCCGCTGCGCCATCGAGCGGGGGGCGCGAGTGCTGCGATGGGGCAGCCTGACCTACGAGGTGAAGGAAAGGTTGGGGTTCCGAAAGGAGAGCAACAATCACGATATGTTCGCCGGCCTGGGGTGGTTCCACCGGTTGGGAATGTGGATCGCGACTTCGTGGACGTGAGGCGACAATGTGGACCGGTATGGTTCAGTCTGCGATGATCCTGGGCGGCATCCTGGCTTTCTATGGGATGGATGTTGGGTTGATGGCCCATTATGATAAGCAGCGGCGGTCACGCGGAAGCGGACGGAGCTGGGACTATACCCTGATGGCGATGACAGCGATGATGATCCTTGTCTTGCAGCCGATCGTTGCTCCAGGATTGGGGTTGCATCTGACTGCCAGTTGGGGCCGATGGATCCAGGTTGCCGGCCTGGTGCTGATGGCGGGTGCTCTGCTGCTCCACGGCTGGGCCCGGATGCACTTAAAGCATTTCTATGCCGAGCGAGTCGAGCTACAGGAAAGCCATCGTCTGGTGGATAGCGGACCTTACGCTTACGTGCGCCATCCGATCTTTACCTCTTTTTTTCTGTTTGCCGTCGGCTTGCTGCTGGTGAATCCTGCCCTGCCCACGCTGGTGGTCGCCGGATATGTGTTTTGGGATTTCTCCCGCGCTGCCAGGCAGGAGGAGGCCCTGCTCAGCCAGAATCTGGCGGGCTATGCCGAGTATATGGCCCGCACGTCCCGGTTTCTGCCCCGGTTGCGGATTTCCAAGAGGGAATGATGGACTGGGAAACGTTTAAGGCGCTGCCCGTTGCCCAAGTGGCCCGGCTGGTGCGCCAGGCGGGTCCCAAAGTGTGTGTGTTTCCGATCAATGGTACCCGACGCTGGTTCCTGCTGGAGTACCCGCCCGGACCGGACGAGGATCCCATCGAGGCGTATCTAGACATGGCCGGGCGATGCCATCTGAAGCTCTACCAGCTCCTGTTCGATCATGGACTGGACACCTTGCTGACTCCGGTTTTTGGACCAGACCTGGTCGAGCGCGGCCCGGATTATATGGCAGCAGCGGCGAGAGGCCTGGCAATGCTGGCGACCGATCCCAGGTTCCTCGAATTCTACACGGCCTCTCAAGTGCGCGTGCGCTTCTATGGTGATTATCGGAGGTTCTTTGGGGCAACGCCGCATGCGCACCTGCCAGAACTTTTCGATCAGCTCACCACCGCCACGCAAACGAACGACGGCCATCGTCTGTTCGTTGGGGTGTGTGCTCAGGATGCCACCGAAACGATCGCGCAGTTGGCCATCGAGTATTATCGGCAGACGGGCCAGGTGCCCGACAAGCGAATCCTAATCGAGCGCTACTATGGTGAGTATGTGGCACCCGTTGATCTGTTCATTGGCTTTGACAAGTTTTGCGCTTTTGACATGCCATTGGTGGCTACCGGCAATGAGGACCTTTACTTTACGGTGTGTCCGTCACTCTATCTAACGGAGGAGCAATTGCGGGGCATTCTCTACGACCACTTATATAGCCGGGGGGGAGGGGATCCGGACTATGCGGCCATGGGGCCGGAGGAGTGGGAGCAGATGAGAAGATTCTATCGGCTGAATCTGGGCAAAACCCTGGGCGTGGGGGTCAGAAGGGGCAGCGCAGGGGTGTGGTATCCGCTGCCGCAGGTGGAATGGCCGGCTGAGTGGCCGATCACCGGGCTGTAGTCGGTAGAGACCATACTGGGGTGGGCTCATGGATTTGCAGACAAGTATCCGCCGCCTGCTGGAGGAGGTGGGGCCCGGTCAACAGATCACGAGATCGGCCTATGACACGGCATGGGTAGCCCGCCTGGCGGAGTTGGGAGACCCGCTGGGGGAACAGGCGCTGGACTGGTTGCGGGACCATCAGCTTGCCGACGGCAGTTGGGGAGCGGCCGAACTTTGCTACCACCATGATCGTCTGATCTGCACTTTGGCGGCAATGACGGCGTTAGCCCGGCATGGCGACGAGCGGGACATGGCTCGCCTGCGCCGCGCTCGGCTTGCCGTGGAGGAAATGGCCCGAGGTTTGCGCTCCGATCCAGCCGGCGAAACGATAGGATTTGAATTGATCCTGCCATCCTTGTTGGCTGAGGGCAAACAGTTGGATATCCTCTCCACGCAACTGAATGGCGAATTGAGCCGGTTCCATCAATATCGAAAGGCGAAACTGTCCAGGCTCCCTGATCGGGTGATTGATCGACGGGTGACGGTCGCTTTCTCCACCGAGATGGTGGGCTTGGATGGCCTGGGACTGCTGGATGTAGACAACCTTCAGGAATCGAATGGCTCAGTGGCTTATAGTCCTTCTTCGACGGCCTTTTTTGCTCGATATGTACGCCCGAACGATCCCGCCGCGAGAAAGTATCTGGAGAGTGTGGCAGTAGACGGTGCGGTGCCCTATACTGCGCCGATTGATGTGTTTGAGCGAGGTTGGGTCCTGTGGAACCTGGCGTTGGCCGGAAACCTCGATAGCGATTTGGCGGCTCTGTGCCAACCTCATCTCGATTTCCTGGAATCCCATTGGACGCCGGGCCGGGGCATTCCCGCTGTCTCGAATCTGACGCTCATTGACGGCGATACGACGGCACTGGTCTACGAAGCGCTGCTTCGCTGGGGGCGGACGGTGGATGTGCAGGCGGTCCTGCACTATGAGCAGGGCGATCACTTTCGCTGTTTCGATCTGGAGGCCAACCCTTCGATCAGCACCAACATTCATGTGTTGAGCGCATTGCGCGCAACCGGCTGGGGAGTACAACATCCGGTGGTCCGAAAGGTGTTGCAGTACTTGAAGAAAACCAAGACGCTCCAGATGTTCTGGTTCGACAAATGGCACGCTTCACCCTACTATCCCACCGCTCATGCCATCATCGCCTGTGCCGGCTGGGCCGACTGGTTGGTAGACGATGCGGTATATTGGTTGGAGACCACGCAAAACGGAGATGGCTCTTGGGGATACTATCGGCCCACGGCTGAGGAAACGGCCTATTGCCTCCAGGCCCTGTGTGCATGGAAACGGACGGGAAAGCAGGTATCGGACCAGATACTGAAGCGCGGTGCCGCGTGGCTGGTGGGGCACGCCGATCCTCCGTATCCCCCGCTGTGGATCGGCAAAAGTCTGTACTGCCCGGTGTGGGTCGTTCGTTCGGCGATTTTGAGCGCACTATGGATGGCGGAGGCGAACTAAGATGGCGATTCGGCGTTTGTTCACGATCCCGTTGACCGATCCGGATGATGCCCGCCGACGGCGGTTACTCAATACCCTGTTGGTTGGGATGGCGGTGTTACTGCTGGTGGCTCTGGCAGCAACCTTTGTCGTCGAACGATTGGGGGTCGAGAGTCAGGATCTGTTGCGGGTCCTGTATCGGGGCGCATTAGCCACCCTGATCGGGGTGATCATCATCTTTGCCATCAACCGCTACGGCTCGGGCCGTCTGGCCAGTGCGCTGTTCTTGTTGCTCTTGATCGGCGCCCTGGCCGTCTCGGATGAACCCGAGCAGGTGGTGAATGGCCGGAGCCTGTTTACCTTTGCCATCCCGATCCTGATGGCCAGCATCCTGTTGTGGCCGTGGGCGAGCTTTGCCGTGGCTGCTCTGTGCAGTCTGGTGATTGCGGTGCTGGGGTTGAGGATCCAGATTGTGCCCAATGTCCTAGCCATGCTTGGCTTCTTGGCAGTAGCCCTGGTCTCCTGGCTGTGGGCGCGGAGCCTGGAGCGCGCCCTGGAGGAACTGCGAACGGCCAACCGGGAACTGGACCGCCGGGTCGACGAGCGGACACGAGACCTGGCCGAAGCCTTGGCTCGTGAGCATGCCGAGTTGAACAAGAATCAGGCGATCCTGGAGGGTATTGCCGATGGGGTCATTGTCTTTGACTGCCATGGCCGGGCTATCGTGGCCAATCCAGCCATCGGGCGGATCCTCGAACGCTCCACCGATGAGATCCTGGGGGCCGACATCGAACGGCTGATGGGTTCGCGGGTGACGATCCAGGACCGGAACAAGGTGCTGGAGCTCTTGTGGCAGCGGGAGTCCCATCGTTCCAGCCTCAAGTTTGTCTGGGGGACCCGGATCCTTTCCGTCAGTTTTGCTCCGGTCCATTCGCCCACGGGAGAAGTGATCGGCATGGTGGGGGTGTTCCGCGATGTGACCGGGGAAGCCGAGGTGGACCGGCTCAAGAGCGACTTTGTGTCGATTGTCTCTCATGAGCTGCGTACTCCGCTGACATCAATCAAGGGCTACCTGGACCTGGTATTGATGGGCGCCGCCGGCCCAGTCAACAAACAGCAGGCAAGTTTTCTGGAGATTGCCAAGGCGAACGCTGATCGGTTGAACGCATTGGTCAGCGATCTGCTGGATATTTCCCGGATCGAGTCAGGCAAGGCGGTGCTGGACCTGAAAGTGACCTCCCTGTCCGAGATCATTGATCAGGTAGCTCGGGGGCTGGAGCATGAATTCGAGGCGAGGGGGCTAACCCTCAAGCTAGATGTACCTGCCAATCTGCCGGAGATCCTGGCGGATCCGGTGCGAGTGGCGCAGATCCTGAGCAATCTGTTGAGCAATGCCTATAAATACACACAGAACGGGGGAGCCACCATTCGTGCCCGGTTGACCTCCAACGCAATCCAGGTGGACGTTTCCGATACCGGGATCGGCATTTCCAAAGAGGATCAGGAAAAGATTTTCGGTCGGTTTTTCCGGGCTGAAGACAACCTGGTTCGCCAACAACCAGGGACAGGCCTGGGGCTGAATATCACCAAATCGCTGGTCGAGATGCATGGCGGCCGAATCTGGTTGGAAAGCGAGCCTGGCAAGGGTACCACCTTCAGTTTCACCCTGCCTCTACCAGCCGGGCTGATCGGAGCCGAGGTTGGTCGCGAGATCAGGGTCAGCGAGTCGCCAGCTGCCTTTCTCCCCTCCGGCCCCTGGATCCTGGTCGTGGACGATTCGCCTGAGGTAGCTCAGTTGTTCCAGCGTCAGTTGCAGAAAGCGGGGTATCGAGTTACGGTCGTGACCCAGGGGAGCCGAGCGGTCGAAGTGGCGCGCCAGCTCAAACCGGAGCTCATTACGTTGGACCTGTTGATGGATGTGGATGGACTGACCGTCCTCCAGCAACTCAAGGCCGATCCGCTCACGGCCAAGATCCCGGTGGTCATTGTTTCGGTCGTGCCCAAGCCGGAGGAGGGATTCGTGCTGGGAGCGGCGGACTATCTGGTGAAGCCTCTGGAAGAGGAGGAACTGATCCAGTGTGTTCGTCGCATCCTGGATCAATTGAATGGCGGGACACGGAACCGGATCCTGGTGGTGGACGATGAGATCGATATCGCCGGCTGGTTGAAACATTCCTTGACCCACTACGGCTATGAGGTCGAGGAGGCGTACGATGGCGTCCAGGCTCTGGAGGCGGTGGAAGCGCACAAGCCGGACCTGATCCTGCTTGATCTCAAGATGCCTCGCATGGATGGCCGGACGACGATTCGCAAACTGCGGGAGAATGAAGAGACACGGCACATCCCTATCATTGTCTTGTCGGCACACTCGGTCCGCGACGAGGGAGATCAGGCGCAGATGCTGGGGATGGGGGTCAAGGATTTCTTAAAAAAGCCGATCCAGATTGAGGAACTGGTCGAGGAGGTGAAAAAGTACCTGGGAAATGGCAGGTCGGCAGCCTGAGATGACCTGGACCTGGCATGCGACCACGACCGAGCAGGCCCGCGTCTGAGTTAGCAACTCCCCACCGCCACGGTTTCGAGGCGATGGAGCGGCTTCATCCCCTGCTCGGCCTGGATTGCGGTTGGGACTGAGGCTTCGTCTGGTTTGTCCGAAAGACCGAACAGTAATGCCCCTCGGGCGCGGAGGGTGATGGCGGCTTCGCGCACTTCTTGGGTAATTGCGATACGCTCGGCCAGCAGTCGTTCGATGGTCGCGCCTGGCAAATCGCCGAAACGGGCGGCGGTGGCCAGGTACTCGTTGTATCGAAAAGCCTTGAAGGGCGTCGGATCCCCAGCCTGCACGCATTGCCACACCGCGTCGTGGACGGATGCCAGTCCTGTCCCCATCAGTTCGGAGCGACGGCTTTCTACCTGCCTGATAAAGTCAAAGAAGTGCGACATCGTTCCGGCCTGGATATCCCGGATGAGGGCCTCAAGCTGAAACAGACCGGCGCCAAGCATCAGGCAAACGTAGGCCAGATAGTCCTGGTTGTCGGCGGTGAAGGGATGGTAGGCCGGTTGTTTCAGTTCGGCATACGCCACGGCGAAGGCTTGTTGGTCAAAGTTGGGTCCGAGTAGATCCGCGACAGTACGCTGGATGCTCTCCACTCGGGCCTGGTCAATCGGCCGGTCGTTGCGGCCCTTGGCCCCGATCGCCGTTTTGTCCATGTCAATCACCACCGCGGTCGCTTCATCCAGGACAAAGCCCTGTTCTTCCAGAAAGCACAGGAAATCTGACAGGGCTGACCAGCGGTTGGTGAGATAGAGCGCCCCTTCGATCTCGACCCGGGCAGGGCTGAGCATATTCTCCTGGGCAATAAAGGCCCAGCCAGGCCACTCGCCGGCGAGGCACAGGTTGTGAAACGCAGTCCCGTCGTTCATCCGCGTATCACCGATGTAGACCAGCCGACGTAGAGTGACTCCGGGCAAATCGATCTTCCGTGCCTGACGCAAGATCTCGGCCACGACGCGGCCAAAAGCGGGCTCTGCCTTGCGGGGTAACGGCCTGTCAGGCAAGCCCAAGGGGGCGGCCAAGTCCGGAAACGACAGCAGGCGCTCGTCCGCCGGGATCAGATTGCGATAGACGACGAAATCGCCCAGAAATGAATGCAGTGAAGTCATATCGTACTTGCGATAGCTCATGCTCAGCCTCCCGATAGGTCATAGGGTTGGCGCCGAAGCCAGGACCGCTGCCTGTCCTGGTGCTTGTTACGGCCGCAGCCAACCCTGGGCTACCAGTAGTTCCGCATTGTGGATCGCTCCTCCGGCTGCGCCACGGATGGTGTTGTGTCCCAAAAGGACCAGGCGTACATCAAACAGCGGGCACGGCCGAACCCGACCCACCACCACCGCCATGCCGTTGCCCGTGTCCCGGTCGAGGATAGGCTGAGGGCGATCCGGTTCTCGTCGTACAATAATTGGCTGGGCTGGCGTGCTGGGCAAGGCAGCGACCTGGGCTGAAGGACGGAAGCTTTCCAGCGCATCGATGACTTGCTGGGGAGTGGCACGCCGCTCGAATTCAAGCGCCAGGCACTCTGTATGTCCCTCTCTAACCGGGACGCGGTTGCACTGGGCGCTGACGACAAAAGAAGCGTCTTCAATCCGATTCTGACGGCAGACACCCAGGAGCTTGCGCGACTCCTGTTCCACCTTTTCCTCTTCGCCGTTGATGAATGGGATCAGGTTGTCCACGATATCGAAAGAGGGGACGCCGGGATAGCCTGCGCCTGAGATGGCTTGCATCGAGACGACGAAAACCCGGCGCAGTCCGAAGGTATCATGCAAAGGTTTGAGTGCCAGTGCTAATTGGGTGGTGGTGCAATTGGCGCTGGTGACGATCCATCCAGACCAGCCACGCTGGCGGCGCTGAGTCTCGATCAGGGCAGTGTGCTCGGCATTGACCTCGGGGATCAGCAGTGGAACATCCGCATCCAGGCGGTGGACCGAAGTGTTGGAACAAACCACATATCCGGCCTGAGCAAATGCTGGTTCGGCTGTCTGGGCTATCTCTGAGGGCAATGCCGAAAAGACCAGTCGGGCCTCGATCCCCGGCGCGATCGGCTGCACGAGAAGGTCCCGCACCGCAGTGGGCATGGGCGATGGAAGCAGCCAGTGGCAGGCCTCGGCGTAGGGTTTCCCGATGGAGCGATCGGAGGCAGCAAGAGCCTTTACCTCAAACCAGGGGTGGTCGGCCAGCAACTGAACAAAGCGCTGCCCGACCGTGCCTGTGGCACCCAGAATGGCGACAGGAATTCGATTCATGTTACCTCCCAACTCTGTGATGGTTCTCCAGCCCCAGTTCCCGATGCAAAAAGCGCACCGTGTCGGCGACCTGATCTTCCGGTACGCAGAATGAGACATTATGCTCGGTGGCTGCCTGGGCCACGGCAATGACCCGTGTACCACATTGGCCCAACGCTCGAAATGTATGAGACACGATGCCGTTTTCATTCCAGTGGGGGACGCCGACCACCGAGATGGTGGCGACCTGCTCCTTCACCCCAAGGTGATAGCGGGCATCGGGCCCATCGCTTCTGAACTCCTGGCTCAGGGTTTTCAAGCAGTGCGCCTGGTCCTGTTCACGGACGACCAGATTGAGGCTGTGTTCTGAAAAGGATTGGGAAAACATCAAGACGTCCACTCCAGCGTCGCTGAGTTTCTGCAGCGCCCGGGCAGCCAGGGGCAGCGCCCATGAGTCATCGCGGCTGCCAAGAGCGATCAGGCTCAAACCGGTGGTCGAGATGATGGCCGGCAAGCGCTGGCGGTTCGGGCTGGGGGATTCGACGATCAAGGTGCCAGGATGCGTGGGATTGAAACTATTGACGATGCGCAAAGGAATGCCCTGCTCCATCAGAGGACGGATGGTTTTAGGATGGAGCACATCGGCGCCGTAGTAAGCCAGATCAGCCGCCTCGCTGTAGGAGAGCTGGTCAAGGGTACGCGCCTGGGGAACCAGGTTGGGATCGGCGGTGAGGATACCATCGACATCGCTCCAGATCCATACTTCGTCAGCGTCCAGCCCGGCGCCAATCAGAGCGGCGGAATAATCGCTTCCACCACGCCCCAACGTGGTGATCACTCCCTTCTCCGTAGCCGCAATGTAGCCGGTGACGACGGGGATGATTCCTCGTTCTATCAGGGGCTTGAGCCGGGTCTGTAATCGCTGCCGGGTGGGAGCCATGAGAGGGGTGGCCGCGCCAAAGTGGTCATCGGTCACGATCAGTTCGGTAGCCAGGATGGCTTGAGCACGCATACCCCGTTCACACAGGACAGCGGCCAGGATGCTGGCAGACAGTTGCTCACCTAATGAAGCAACGGCATCGCAGCCGCGGGCTGTCAGTTCACCCAGCATCGCGATACTGCGGTAGAACCGTTCCAGTTCGTGGAGCCGGTCTTCCACCCATCCTGCTACTTCGAGTCGCTGGGGGGTTCTGGTTAACAGGCTTTCGACCACGGTCAGGTGTCGGTTCAACAGACTGGCCTTGATCTCGCGATAGATGCTGTCTTTGCCCTCAGCAGCAGCTCGGGCTCCGGCGATCAATTGATTGGTCACGCCACTCATCGCCGATACGACGACAACCGTCCCCGTCTCTGCTGCGCCAGGGCGGTGATAATGTTGGTGAATGATGTCGGCGACGTTGGCAAAGCAAGACGCATCTCCGACCGAGGTTCCTCCGAATTTGTGAACGATCATCGAATGGCCTCCAATGCCTGTTCCAAATCGGCGATGATGTCCTCTACATCCTCGATGCCCAGGGCGTAGCGCACCAGATTGTCGGCAATTCCCGACCGGCGCCGTTCCTCAGGATCGAGCGAAATAAAGGCCGCTTGTTGTTGGGCGATGCTCTCCACGCCGCCCAGCGTAGGTCCGATGTAGGGCAGACGCAGATGGTCCATAAAGCGTCCGGTTTTCTCGAAATCGCCCTTGATCTCAAAGCTCACGACACCACCAAAGCCACTCATTAGGCAACGGGCGACCTCATAATCAGGATGGCTGGGCAAGCCAGGGTAGTAGACGCGGTGAACAGCAGGGTGCTTCTCCAGAAATTGAGCGACGCGCAGCGCGCTTTCGTTTTGGCGACGGACACGCAGTTCAAGGGTCTTGACGCCGCGCAAGAGCAGATAGGCATCGTGGGGACTGCTCACGCCCCCGAACACGCCGCGCGCCTCTTCGATCTTGGCCAGGAGTTGACGGGAGCCCACGACGACCCCGGCCAGCAGATCGTTATGGCCACCCAGATATTTCGTCGCGCTGTGGATCACCAGGTCCAGGCCGTGCTCCAGCGGGCGCAGGTTGATCGGAGTGGCAAAGGTGCTGTCGATGACGGTGAGGATGCCGTGTCGTTGCGCCAGACCGGCCAGTCTGGTCAGGTCGATGACACGCAGGTACGGATTGGTCGGTGTTTCGGCAAAGATCAGGCGGGTGGCAGGGCGGATGGCCGCAGACAGGGCATCCGGATCATCGATTGGCACCTCCGTCGTTTCGATGCCCCAACGGGGCAGGAACCTCTCGACAAAGTCCTTGGTCCGGCGGTATACTCCGCTGATCATGATCAGATGATCGCCGGCAGAAAGAAGGGCTAGCAGGGTGGTTGTAATGGCGCTCATGCCGCTGGCAAAGAGCAAGGCTCTCTCGCCGCTCTCCAGCAACGCCAGTTTGCGCTCCACGGCCTTTTGGGTAGGGTTACTGTAGCGGCCATATTCATCGCGCACCGGCTCGCCCGCTGCTTTCCGCTGCATGTAGTCCTGGATTTCGGCTGTATTCGCAAAGGTGTAGGTAGAGGTCTGGACGATGGGGTTTGTGATGGCGCCGTATGGCTTGCGTTTTTCTTCACCACCGTGTACCGCCTGCGTCGAAAAATGGATGGACATAATCGTTCTCCTCATCATTGGATTGTGCCCCATGGATGGATGACGATTCCCATCAGAGGAGAAGATGTAGAAAGCCTCTTCAGCGGGCCTAGGCCGGTTGAAGAGGCTTGTCACAGCTTGCACTCTCATCTTCCAGATCCCGCTCAGGGTCTGCCGGAATTGGCACCATAGCCAGCATCGGCCACATGGCTTGGTTGCCGAGGTTTCTCAGGGCCGGTCCCTCCACCTCTCTTGATGAGAAATCCTCATCCTTGGGTATTCAATTGGCGGCGATACTAGCACAAGTCCGGCAAGATGTCAAATGTCAGGAGCGATCGATTCAAGTATTGACATAAAAAATCCCTGGATTGCGCTGTGAGCAATCCAGGGATTTGTGGATAACGAGCAAACCACTAATCGCCTACATACTTGTGTCCCAAGGCGGCGTGGGCGGCGGCCAGCCGGGCAACGGGCACTCGGAAGGGCGAACAGCTTACATAATTCAGCCCGGCCAGATGGCAAAACTCAATAGAACTGGGATCCCCGCCATGCTCACCGCAGATGCCGACTTCCAATTCGGGTCGAGTATCCCGGCCCTTTTTGACGCCCATCTTGACCAGCTCACCGACACCGGCCCGGTCTAACACCTGGAAGGGGTTCTTGGGCAAGATGCCGTGTTCGACGTAGTAGAGCAGGAAGTTGCGCTCCGCATCGTCGCGGCTATACCCAAAGGTCATTTGGGTCAGATCGTTGGTGCCAAAGCTAAAGAATTCGGCGTAGCGGGCTACCTCGTCCGCCGTGATTGCGGCGCGCGGGACCTCGATCATGGTCCCGAACTTGTAGTCAATGGAGATTCCCTTCTCCGCCATCACTTCCTTGGCCACTGGCAACAGCAAGTCATTAGCTACCTTGAGTTCGTTGTAGTGGCCGGTCAGGGGGATCATGATCTCTGGGTGGACATCAATGCCTTCCAGGGCCTTGTTACAGGCGGCCTCGAAGATGGCCCGTACCTGCATCTGAGTGATCTCGGGCATGGTAATGCCCAGGCGGATGCCACGCAAGCCCATCATCGGGTTGGCTTCTTCCATGGCTTCGACGGCCTGGAGCATCTTTTCCTTCTCGGCCAGTTTTGCCCGCAGTTCAGTCAGCTCTTGCTGATTGCCTTCTGCTTCCAACCGCTGGGCCTTGACACGCAGCTCGGTGACTTCGACCAGCAGATCGTCTTTGGCTGGCAAGAACTCATGAAGTGGGGGATCGATCAGACGGATAATCACCGGCAGCCCATCCATCGCTTCGAAAAGGCCCTCGAAATCGGCGCGCTGGAAGGGGAGCAGCTTATCCAGATGCTCTTTGCGTTCTTCCGGGGTCTTGGCCAGGATCATTGCCTGAACGATGGGCAGGCGTTCTTCTTCAAAGAACATGTGCTCGGTGCGACACAGGCCGATACCCTTGGCTCCGAAACTGCGCGCTCGCTGAGCATCCCGAGGGTAATCCGCGTTGGCCCAGACTTGCAGGCCACGGGTGGGGAAGCCGCGGTAATCTTCAGGCCAGGTACGGGTGCCTTCGCGGGCGCAGACCTCGTCGGCCCAATTCAACAAGGTGATCAGTTCCTTCTGTTCTTCAAAACTGGGAGCCGACGTGGCGATCTGTCCGGCAAACACCTCACCGGTCGTGCCGTCTATGGACAGCCATTCCCCTTCTCCAACCACTTTGCCATTAACCTGCAGTCGGCGACGTTCCAAGTCAATTTCGATCGCTTCACAGCCAACCACGGCTGGCTTGCCGAATTGCCGGGCCACGACCGCCGCATGGCTAGTAGCTCCGCCGCGGCTGGTCAAAATCCCTTTCGCGGCGATCATGCCGTGCACGTCGTCCGGTTTCGTTTCGGGCCGAACCATAATCACTGGCTTGCCGGCCAGACCCCATTGCTCGGCCAGGTCGGCGTCAAAGGCAGCAATACCAACCGCAGCTCCGGGCGACGCATTCACTCCGCTTGCCAGATAGGTGCCATTCGAGTAAGCCTCTTTCTTCGCTTTGGGATCAAATTGAGGGTGAAGCAGGGTATCTACGTCGGCCGGTCGAATGCGCTTGAGGGCTTCTTCTTTGGTGATCAACCCTTCGTGGACCATGTCCACCGCGATCTTGATGGCGGCTTTGGCGGTGCGTTTGCCATTGCGGGTCTGGAGCATCCACAGTTTACCGCGTTCGATGGTGAATTCGACATCTTGCATGTCGCGGTAATGTTTCTCCAGTTTGTCGCAAATATCCAGGAACTGGGCATACGCGTCTGGCAGCTCCTGTTCCAGTTCGGCAATCTTTTTGGTGTTGCGGATGCCGGCGACTACATCCTCACCCTGGGCGTTCATCAAATAGTCGCCATACAGGACCTTCTCTCCAGTAGCAGGGTCCCGCGTAAAGGCCACCCCGGTACCGGAATCCCACCCCATGTTACCAAAGACCATGGTCACGATGTTGACGGCGGTGCCCAGGGTATCAGGAATGTTCTCTGCCCGGCGATAGTCCACGGCGCGTTTGCCGAACCAGCTCTTGAACACCGCTTCTGTAGCCAGCCGAAGTTGTTCCATCGGATCCTGGGGAAAGTCAAACCCCTTGTACTGGCGGACAATCTCCTTAAACTGCTCAGTCAAGGCTTTCCAGTCCTCAGCATCCAGTTCGGTATCGTCCTTCACCCCCTTGAGCCTCTTTCGGTGTTCGATGGCTTCCTCAAAGGGCTCATCAGGGATGCCGAGGACCACCGAGCCAAACATTTGAATCAAGCGCCGGTAGGAATTATAGACAAAAGTCTCGTTCCCGGTGAGGGCAATCATCCCTTTGGCTGTCTCGTCATTCAGGCCGATGTTGAGGACGGTATCCATCATGCCCGGCATGGAGAATTTGGCTCCCGATCGGCACGAGACGAGGAGCGGATTGCGCGGGTTCCCGAATTCCTTGCCCGTTTCTTTTTCAATAGCCTTGAGTGCTTCGAGCGTCTGTTCCCACATTCCTTCCGGGAACTTTTCACCCGCGGCCAGGTACGCATTACAGGCCTCGGTGGTGATGGTGAAACCTGGAGGTACCGGTACACCGATGCGTGTCATCTCGGCCAGGTTTGCGCCTTTGCCGCCCAGCAGGGCTCGAACTCCATCCCAGTCTCCGGCATAGCGTTCGGCCTCCTCCACTTCGTGAAAGAGATACACCCATTTCTTTGACATCGTTTCAAAGCCTCCCTGTAGATGTTCTACGTCGCAGTGGACGTCTGTGTCTATTCTGGATAAAACTTGCGAAATTATAGCTTCATTTGAAGGGCTTGGCAAAATCCTGATCTCAATTGGCAGGGTAGCAAGCTGGTTCCCTTTCCGGTTCTCCGGTTCGGGGTGCCGGAAAGTGATTTGACAAAAGCCGGGATCTATGCTATGAAGAGAACGTTCTACAAACCTGCAAGACCGTCCTTGAGAGGCGTGCGATTGGACACGGCACTGAGGGCACAGGCGAGTATAGACCTTCCCCCGTGATCTGAACAGGGTCATGCAGCGCGACTGAGGCGGGTTGGCCAAAGCCGCCAATCATCCGTTATCATCAAGGTGTGGCCAGCCGGGTTCGACTGGACGCATCCGGGTGGAGGTGATGGAAGATGCAGCTTACGCTGATCAGGCACATGACCGTGCGGATCGAACTGGACGGGATTACATTGCTCACCGATCCGTGGTTCGGGCCGCGCGGCTGGCTAGAACGTCGTCTTGCCCCAGATACTCTGCCTGTGGCCCTGACCCCCGATGAGATTGGACCTCTGGATGCACTGCTCGTGTCTCATCACCATCTGGATCATCTTGATCAGACTGCCCTGGCTCTGGCCCGACGCCTGGGTTGTGCGTTCGTTGGCTCGCCAGGCGCGGCTCGACGAGCTGAGAGGGCTGGACTACGAACGGTGATCGCCTTGCGTCGCGGTGAGCAAACCATGATCGGTCCTCTGGTCATTCATGCCGTGCCGGCTGAACATCCGCTGGCTGGTGATGCTGTAGGATTTGTCCTGGCTGGAAGCCAGACCGGTTACTTTAGCGGCGATACCCGTTTGACCCCTGGCCTGGTTACCGATCTGAAACCGTTCTCTCTCGATGTGGCGTTGGTCCAGGCAGCCTGTGCCCATTATCCCTTGCTCGGCTGGGATGGCATGTCGCTGGCCGAGGTGACGGAATTTGCGCGGCTGGTGCGCCCTCGCTGGATCGTACCTTTGCATTTGCACTGTGCAGGCAAGTGGTTGGACCGGACCACAGGGTTGCGGATCCGGGCCGACAACACGGCTGAGGTCTATACGGCCCTGGAGCAATGGATGAATAGCCTGGAAACTGAGGATTTGGCTGTGAAGGTACTTTCCCCTGGCGAATCATGGATGGTAGCTCCGAGGGACCTTGGAAAAGAAAAGGAGGAAGCAAAATGAGTGAAACAGAGATCCCGGTGGCAGAGATGATCGAGCGCTACAAGCGCGTCCATACCCCGGCAATCGCTGACATTTTGGACAAGAAGGGGTTGTTCAGACAGGTCCTTCCCCCGCAGATCCAGGCAATTGCTCCGGGTATGAAAGTAGCTGGGCCGGCCCAAACGGTCAAGGGCACACCGACCATCATCCATAAAGATGCGTATCTGGAGGTGGCCTTTGCGGCATACATGGCCATCGAGCCGGGGCAGGTGGCTGTCTATGACACGTCGCAGGATCCTGGCACCGCCCATTGGGGTGAGATGATCAGTACCACGACCCAGGCCAAAGGCTGCGGCGGGGCGATCATCGACGGGGGAGTACGCGACGTGGAACGCATTATCGAGCTAGGCTTCCCCGTCTTTGCTCGCTACAAGACTCCGGCTGACATCCGGGGGCGCTGGCGCTATGTCGAAGTGGGCATCCCGATCCGGATCGGCAACGTGGACATCCGCCCGGGCGATTGGGTGGTGGGAGATGGGAACGGGGTGGTGGTCGTGCCGAAGGACTTGGCAGTGGAGGTGCTGCTGGAAGCCGAAGAAGTGATTGAAACGGAGAACAAAATCCGGCAAGAGCTGGCGGCTGGGGAGCATCCTCTCAACGTCTACCTGAAGTACGGACGCTTCTGATCCGTTTCCGGCTCGCAGTGCCGGTGGAGGAGTCCGATGAAAATTACCGATCTGATCGTTACGCCGGTCGCTATCCCGCTGGCCACGCCGTTGCTCCATGCCTGGGGAGTTCATCCTGGCTTTGGGCGAGTCATCCTTCAAGTGGTCACCGATGAGGGGCTGGTTGGCCTGGGCGAGACGACGCTGACCCCCAACGGCCGCCAGATGGAGGAACTGCTGAAATCGTGCAAGTCGCTGATCGTGGGTGAAGATCCGTTCCAACTGGAACGGTTGCGCTGGAAAGTAAGCAATCCTTTCTACGGTCGGATGTTCGGTCCAGGCCTGGTCCTGGCCTATGCTGCCATTGAGTGTGCCTGTCTGGATATTCAGGGACAGGCGATCGGCCGACCAGTGTCGGACCTTTTGGGTGGCCGGATGCGAGACCGGGTGCCTGTTTCGGCGTATATCTTCTATGAGAGTCCCGGAGGGGTCGAGAAGATGCCTCCGTGGGAAGAAGCGGACGCCCGGATCGTGGAAAAGTGTGTCGAACTGGTCGAAGGGAAGGGCTGCACCGCCATCAAGTTCAAGGGGGGAGTCTATCCGCCTGATCTGGAGGCGGAGACCGTATTGCATCTGCGCGAGCGGATGCCTGGGGCGCCGATCCGCCTGGATCCGAACAGCTCGTGGACCTTGACGACGGCGGTGCGGATTGCACGCAAATTGACCGATTGCGGACTGGAATATCTGGAAGATCCGGTATGGGGCATCCCAGGCATGGTCAAGCTGAAGCGGCTGGCTCCCTGGATGCCGCTGGCATCGAACATGGCCTGTTTCGGCTATGAAGACATCGGCCCGGCGGCGCTGCTCGACGCGGTGGACGTGGTGCTGGCTGATCCCCACTGGTATGGCGGGCTGCGGGCCACCCTGGCGTTGGCCCGACTGTGTGAGGCCTTTGGGCTCGACATGGGCATGCATTCCGGCACCGAGTTTGGGGTCTCCTTGGCAGCCGTCCTTCATCTGGCGGCTGTCCTGCCAAGTATCCATCACGCTCCGGATGTTCACTATCATTATCTGGGAGACGATGTGATCCAGGGCGGTCCCATGGTGTATGAACAGGGAACCATCCGCGCGCCTGAGGGACCGGGCCTGGGGGTGAAACTGGATCCCGACAAGCTAGCCCAATATCACCAGATCTATGAGTGGTATGTAGCCACGACCACCAGTGGCGAGCCTCGCCGGGAGCCGATCTATGTCAAGGCACGGTGGTGACCGTTTGCGGCTACTGCAAGGTACAGCACCCAAATGGGAGTGGAGGCTTCAGCCGGAACCGAATCAAGCGGAACCCGGCTCAAACTTCCACTCCCAGGCCGTTTCGCGAAGCTGCAGCGGGCCTGTCAACTGCTCAGCAACGGCCGTAGATAATCTTTGTAGTGATAGCAGGCGGGACGCGGCTTTTTGCCCATCGTTGGGGAGTTGGGATAGAAAATAGCTGGCGGCTGAAGCCGCGCCTGCGGGGCCTGCGACCGGGCGTCCCCCGGCGCGGACGGGCTCGCGTACTCCCTCCCCTGGTGGGAGGGCTGTGGGGAGGGGGCCGGCGGGGACGCGTTCCGTTGGCGCAGGCCGACGGCCAGCTGAAGGCTCTTCAGGGGCGATTTCAATCGCAGTCTATGTTTAAGGGGGTAGCTTATGATCTATCTTGTCACCGGAGCGGCTGGCTTCTTGGGGCGCTATCTGGTCCGGGCGCTGCGAGCACAGGGCAAGACCGTGCGCGCCTTGGACCTAGGTGTGCCCCAGGATGCCGAACCCGAGGTTGAGTGGCGACTGGGCGATGTCCGGGATGCTGAAGCTGTGCAAGAGGCGAGTGAGGGGGTAGAGGTTGTCTACCATCTGGCTGCCCTCATCCCCCAACGCCGGGCTGATGCGGCCACCATGCAAGCGGTCAACGTGGGCGGCACGCACCATGTGCTCGATGCATCTCTGGCAAGAGGAGTTCGGCGGGTGGTCTACCTATCCAGCGTCGAGATTTTTGGCGTGCCGACGATCGTGCCCTGTCCAGAGGACGGACCCTTGGCTCCGCTGGGCGAGTATGGACGCAACAAGATCGCCGCCGAGAAGGCATGTCTCCAGGCGGTCGAACGCGGTCTGGAGGTCACGATTTTGCGCCCACCGACCATCATCGGGCCTGGGCTTGCCGAACCGTTCCTGGTCGGGATGCTGAACGATATCCGCGCTGGCCGGCCAGTCATGCTGCTGGGCAAGGGGCAAAACCGCTTTCAGTTCGTCCACGTCGAGGATGTCGTCAATGCCTGCCTGATCGCAGCCGATCATCCGGATGCCGTAGGCCAGGCGTTTCACATCGGCAGCGCCGAAGTGCCGCCGATTCGCTCGATGGTCGAAGAGGTGATCCACCGGGTAGGCTCGACCTCAACGGTGCGAAGCATCCCCGTGCCGTTGGCGCGTGTGGTGATGGCCCTCCTCTGCCCTCTGGGCAAAGCGCCTTTGGAGCCAGAACACCTGGCCATTGCCGTGGCGGACTATCTCTTTGATATCGGCAAGGCGCGACAGGTGTTGGGCTGGGAACCTCGTTGGGGGAATGTCGAGGCTGTGGTAGATACCTACCGAGCTGATTTCAGGTAGGTTGTAGTCATGGTGGTTCGCGCAGCGACGATTTGGATTGGCCGCTGAAGGGTAGAATGAGCAGCCTGGACACCGTTCTGTCGTTGCTGGCCTCGCCGGCCGTGCCTCGGCTGCTGCTGAAAGCTCTGGTGCGGGCGATAGTGGGGATATTGCGGTGGCGCCTGGCCAGGGAGGACGCACGGCAGGCTACGGTCCGGCCCAGCGCCCCCGCCCCAGCCGGGAGATTATACCTAGTGGATGGCTATCATGGCGGAATCGTGTTCTGGGACTGGCTGGTGTTGCCCGGTGGTGGATTGTGGCTTGCGTACAACTGGCCGCTTTGTGTTCAGCCGGCGCTGGAACGAGCGGCACGGGATCGTCGCTTCAAAGCCGTGTTCGATTGGGATGCCTATACGTTGGAGGAGATGGCTCGCCTCGCTCCCTGGGCGATAGAGATGGTGCGTCGGGCGATTACCGCCGGGCAACTGGAGTTCGTGAACGGCACATACGCTCAGCCCCTGGCTCGTCTGACAAGCGGTGAATCATTCTTGCGTCAACTCCGCTATGGCTTGCGGGCCGTGCGCGAAACGTTGGGGGCTGACGTCCGGGTGTTCTATTCCCAGGAACCGGCCTATTTCCCTCAACTTCCGCAATTGTTGGCCCACTTTGGCTACAAGGGGGTGGTGTTGCGCACCCAGTGGGCGGCATTCGGTACCGATCCGGCCCATGCGGCAACCCTCGTGCGTTGGCAAGGTCCTGATGGCAGCATCCTCCTTACCGTACCCCGTTATCCATTCCAGCGCTACGACCGCTTGCGGGCCGCCCATCGCGGTCTGGCGAATATGGCCTTGTCTATGGCCGATGATCGTCCGGATTGGGACCCGGAGAGCCTGGCTCCTTTTGAACAGGCTGCGCGCCAGCAGGGCATTGCACACCCGCTGGTGACGGATCTGAAAGACACCAACCTGCCTGACGCTCCATGGAGGCGAGCGGTCGAGGTTGCTGGGATGGACAATGTCTGCCTGGTGACAGTCGGCGAATATCTGAACCTGGTGCCTTACGAAGGTCCGCTGGTGTCGTACAACCTGGACAATATGCCAAGCACGCTCCCTTGGGGCTTGCAGGGCGAAGTGTTGGTGAAAGCTCAAGCGGCGGCTGAAGGGGGACTGCTAGTTGCCGAGCGGCTGGACGCCATTGCTCATGTTCTGGGGCGGACGAGCGATGAACGGAGGCTGGCGCAGGCGTGGAAGAGTCTGTGCCTGGCCCAGCACCACGACCTGTATATTTGCGGGCCGTGGCACTCAAAGCGACACGATACCTGTATGGCGCAGGTAGGTCAGGAATATGCCGCCGAAGCTCAGCGGGTGGCTGATGAGGTAACAGAGCAAGCATTGCGCTTCCTGGCCCGGCATGCATCGGGCGATCTGCTAGTGTTCAATCCATCTCCCTGGCCCCGTCGTGAATATATCGAGGTAGCGTGCCCTCGGAGTTTCCCAGATCCACCCATGGCCCTGGTGGATGACGAGCAGACAATTCCGTGTCAGCTTGTCAGCCAATCCGACGAGGACTGGGTACTCGGTCTGGTGGTGGACCTGCCCAGTTTGGGCTTTCGCACATTTCGGTTTTCTCCGGACGCACCCAACGCCGGCTATGGCGCGGCATCGTTCATCTCTCCAGCACGATTCCACAGCGATGGCAGTTTGTCGCTGGAGTTGGAGGATCGAGCGGGGATTCTGACCGGAAACTACTTCACCGCTTGGCGGGATGGAACCTGGCATGACTCCCGGTCGTCGGTGCAACGGGCAGAGTGGGTTGCCCAAGGGCTGGTTTTCCGCCGGTACCGGGTGGAGGGTGAGGTGGCCGGAGTCCCCTTCGTGCAAGATACAACGGTGTATCAGGGTCTGCCACGCATTGACGTATCGGTTGCTTTTGATTTTGGTGAGGAAACGTACCTGGGTCCGCAGATGGCCGATGATGGGCCTGATCGGGCGATGGCCATCCAGGACGAAAAGAAGCTTTGTGTGGTCTGGGCTTCTCCGGCGACCATCCTTTGCTGTGATTCCCCCTTTTTGATCAACCAGACGGGCGCTGAGCATGTGGTTGGTCTCCACTGGGTCGGGCTGGAGGATAGGGTTGGTACCGGGGTAGCGATCCTCAATCGCGGCACGCGAGGATACCATTTTGACCGGGAGCGTGGTCTGCTGCGCAATGTGCTGGCCTGGGCGCCGGAGGAGTGGCCCTACGCCAGCGACAATTCGATCCGGCGGGGACGTTCCCGCTACACAGCGCTGCGGGGCTGGCACTCGTATGAATATGCCATTCAGCCCTATGGTTCACGCGTGGAAGCACAGCGAGCTGCCTTGGATTATCACCTACCGTGCCAGACGTTCGTACTTCCAGGGCAGAGCGATCAGTCGTCTGTCAGTTCGAGGAGTTTTCTGAACGTGTTTCCCGACGAGGTCCTGGTGACTGCGCTCTATGTGCGGGAGGGTCGGGTCTTGGCTCATCTATGGAACTGCTCGGACAGGGAGGCCATGGTACGGATCCATCCAGTTGGCCGGATCCGACCCGTCTCTCTAGATCTGGAGCATCAAGAGGAAGCTACGACAGAGGGGCTGCTCGCCATGCGGCCGTGGGGTGTGCAGGCGGTGGAGATTGCCGAGTTCTCCTACATTTCCTTCCCCGTTCGAACCACAGAGTCGCCGTTCTAAAATTAAGAATTTGGGGTCTTGACAACAAGAACTGAATCGTTTATAATGGCGAGTGGAACAATATACTGGATTCTGTATTCTGTATGATTGGAATGTCATGGTGAATGACCTGTTCCTCCCTCTAGTTTCCAAGCAGGGAGTGGTGGTAGTAAAGCTGGCGAATTTGCTTCTCACCTATCAACCAGGTGACCGGATTCAGCCGATTCAGCGCTATGCTGCGGATTTTGGAACCGGAGTAGGGACAGTGCAGGCCGCTCTCAGTTATCTCCAAGAGATCGGGGCGGTTGAGCTTGAGAGCCGTGGACATTTGGGAACGTTCATTCAAGACATTAATTACCCGTTGATTTGGTCCTTGACAGGTCAGAATCAAATTGTTGGTGGTATGCCCCTCCCCTACTCACGCCGATATGAGGGCTTGGCGACCGGTCTTCATGACGTGTTCGAGATGGCCGGGGTAGCACTGAACCTGGTCTATACCCGCGGGTCTCTGAATCGTCTGCGCGCTCTGGCTCAAGGGAAACTTGATTTTGTGGTCTTGTCTCGTTTTGCCTTTAATAATGCTGCCCAGTATGGACTGGCCATGGAAGAAGTCCTTGGTCTGGGACCTGAATCGTATGTCGGACAGCACATTATTCTGTTCTACGATCCGGGCAAAAGCGAGATCGAGGATGGGATGAGAGTTGGAATCGATCCTTCTTCTATCGACCAGGTTCTCTTGACCAAAGAAGTCTGTCGCGAAAGGAATGTTGAGTTTGTCAAGATTCACTATATGAATCTGGTGGCTGCTATGCAGAGGGGACAGATCGACGCCACGGTGTGGAACCGTGACGATTTTTACACTTCTTCTTACCCTTTCAAGGCGGTTTCACTCTCTTTGAAAGGGGAACTAGCGCTCATGCAGGCGAACACCGAGGCGGTGATTGCCGTGCAGAAGGGCAATCGCGTCATTCTTCAGACCTTGAGCTCGATTATCGATCCAGATCGCGTTCTGGAAATCCAAAGACAAGTGATGGAAGGCATACTGGTGCCCAGTTATTGAACCGATGTGGCAACAGGCAAAGATGATTGCACCTCAACTGGTTGAGATTCGTCGGGCGGTTCATCGGCATCCTGAACTAGGCTTCCAAGAGCATCGCACTGCAACCTTGGTTGCAGAGTTCCTTCGCTCACTGGGCATCCGAGTGGAGACCGGCGTTGGCAAGACAGGGGTCGTAGGGTTGATCGGCTCCGGAGGACCTGTGATAGCTCTCCGCGCGGAGATGGATGCGCTGCCCATCCAGGAATTGAATTGCACAGATTATGCCTCGCAGGTGCCTGGTGTGATGCATGCTTGTGGCCATGACGTTCATGTTGCATGTCTCGTGGGTGCAGCGATGTTGCTGCAGGAAGCCAGACCTAAAGGGCAAGTCCGCCTGCTGTTTCAGCCTTCAGAGGAAGGCATGGACGATGAGGGCAAGAGCGGTGCGGTGCGGATGATTGAGGACGGAGCTATAGACGGAGTAGAGGCCATCTTTGGTTTACACGTGGATGGCAAATACCCGATTGGCGCCCTGGCCTGTTCACCGGGTTGTATTATGGCGGCGATGGATAACTTTGAGATCGTCATTGCCGGCCACTCGGTGCATGGCGCTCAAGCTTACTTGGGAGTAGACGCAATCTTGCTCGCAGCCCAAGTCGTGAATGCGATTCATACCATTGTATCTCGTCGGATATCGGCCCTTGACAGCGGAGTGATCTCGATCGGGACAATCCTCGGTGGCACAAAGGAGAACATTCTGGCTGAGAAAGTCGAACTCCGGGGTACAATCCGCAGCTTTGATCCGGAGGTGCATCAGACACTAAAACGGGAAATCGATCGGTCTTGTCATGTAGCCCGGGCGATGGGCGGTGAGTATCGTCTGTTGATCAAGGAAGGGTATCCGGCGTTGATCAATGACTCGTCGCTAGTCGCACTACTCCGTGATGTGGTCCGTGATATGATGGGCCCAGAGGCGACCAGAGATTGTGAGCCAGAAATGGGGGCCGATGATTTCAGTTTCTATCTCCAGCGAGTGCCAGGTTGCTACTTTATGTTGGGTACAGGTACGGAGGGCGAGCCGGTGCGCCCTCTGCATCATCCCCGGTTTGATGTAGATGAATCTGCCTTGCCCGTCGGAGCGGCGATCCTGGCACAAGTTGCCGTGCGCTACCTGACTACACGGGACGGGCATCTCAATCATGAAATCTGACACCCGGCCTTTTGACCAGCGATTTCAACTGCTAATTGATAGTGGGCAGGCCACAACGCAGTCTGTTTCTGCTGCCAAGTCTGCTCTCCACATGGTGGAGAGACATTATGGCGTTCAGCTTACTGAGGCGCTAGGTGGTTCGCTGGCCAACCATCTGGCTATCACCATGAAACGCCTGTTAGATGGTGCCGCATTAATGCAGGCACCTGAGGCGGTGTGGCAGGAGATCCAGGAATTTCCAGAAGAAGTGGCGCTCGCTAGCCGTATGGTCGCGCTGTTAGAGGCAGAGCTCAATCTCTCGATCCCGCGTGATGAAGTTGGTTTTATTGCCCTCCATCTGTGCCGGATCCGGATGGATTTGTGAATTGCATCTCGCAGGTTGTTTGGATCATGAACAGGATTATGACGGTTCTCGGTCCATTCGGAGCTGATGAAATCGGCCACACCTCTACTCATGAGCATCTATTTGCTACAGCGACTTCAAACCGGTTTGACCCAGATACAGAACTCGATGATCTGGATATGGCAGTTGAGGAGCTATTGTCGTTCAGGGACTCTGGAGGCGATACGATCGTTGAAGTCACGACGATTGACATGGGGCGTGATGTCACCCGGCTGGCCACAGTGTCAATCTCTACTGGCGTGAAGATCGTTGCTGCTACTGGATTCTATAAAGGCAACTACGATCCGAAGGGTGGTAAGCCCGCACATAGGTGGTCTTTCCTTCCTGAAGAATTGGATACAGCGGGCGTTGAGTCGCTTGCTGCTTTGTTTATCCAGGAAATCCGGGAGGGGATTGCGGGAACGGGTATCAGGGCTGGGATAATCGGGGAAATCGGCGTGAGTTACCACTGCATAGAGGAAAAAGAGGAACGAGTGCTGCGTGCTGCTGGCCGGGCCAGTCGGATCACCGGGGCTCCGATCTCGGTTCATACCACCCTGGGGACTATGGGGCGAGAGATAATCGAGATACTGTGCGAAGAGAAGGCGGATCTCAGTCGTGTAGTACTGTGTCATTTGGATTTGCAGTCTGATGTGCGATACCTCGTAGACCTGGCTCGCCAGGGTGTCTTCTTGGGTTTTGACACGGTTGGGAAGGAGCGATATCAATCGGATGCCAGAAGGGTCGAGTTGATCAAGGAACTGGTTGATAGGGGTTTCGACGAACAAATCGTCCTGGCCAGTGATGTCGGCCGTCGTTCACAATTGAGATGTAATGGAGGTGAGGGGTATAGCTATCTCTTCAATCGCTTTGTTCCGAGGTTAGAGGCAGCCGGCCTTGGGTCTGAAACCGTTCGCAGGTTTCTCGTTGAGAATCCTCGCCGGCTCTTATCTTTTTGAGGTGCCTCCGGGAAAAAGCCAAGCAGCGATGAGATTTTCCTACTGTCATATGGAGGGAATTCCTTTGATCCGAATCAAGGTGGGTGGGTTAGCCGCTAGAGAGATCCAAAGCCTGGCGACCGAGATCGGAAAGGGCCGGGTTGATGTCCAGGTAGTGACCGACATTGTGGGTGTAAGGGAGGTGGCGCAAGGGAGGGCTGATTACTATTTTGGAGCCTGTGCGACTGGCGGAGGAGGCGCTCTGTCTATGGCTATCGCTGTCCTGGGATATTCCCGTTGTTTCACGGCCAGCACAGCAGGCAGCCCGCCTAGGGAAGAGGATATTGAAAAAGCTGTCCGGGAAGGTAAGATAGCATTCGGATTTGCCACCGACCATATCGAATTGGCTGTGCCTTTGATCATGAAAGCGATCTTGTCCCGAGACTCCCGGGGAGGGGACCAGGACTTGGTTGACCCCGCTTCTGGACAGCTATAAGGTGGAACCAGTGTTGTGGGAAACGATTGCTGTGCTGGCTGTAGCGGGAGCCTGTGGGGCGGCCATGGCCAATCGCGGCGTGGCGATCTTTCACGATGCTCTCCGTTCTCTCTTGCCGGAGAGGATGGAGGGGCGTATGTCAAGACAGCAGTGGAATTCCACAGCTCTCCATCTGAGTCTGGGGCTCCTGCTTGGATTTGGGCTTCCGTTTTCGTTGATTTCGGGGATATTTCTCAATCACGGCCTCTGGCTAGGCACCGATCTTATTGGTACCTGGTTCCCTGGTGCCGCTGAAAGAGGCCCGATGTGGACAAGGCAAAAACTGCTAGGCCTCGTGGGGGCGATATTGGCTGGTGCCCTATATGGAGGTATGCTGGCGTTAGCCCTTGAAGGCGTCGCTGAACTGTTTGAGAGTCTGCCTGTTGGGGGTCCGCGGGCTGTGGAGGAATTAGCAACCCCGATTCTCCTTACTTTTGCTGTAGTTCCTGCGCTTGCTTTGGCGTATGAGTACGGTGCGAAGCACGGGTTACTTATCTTCTTCGTCACTCTATTGTCGCGCCAAGGAGCGATTCTGTTGGGAGCTCAGAGGCCCGATGACTGGGTCGTGGCTTTGGGCATGGCGCTGTTTCTGTCCTACGCCCTCCGGGGGGGAACAAGAAAGGAGCTCCTGGAACCTGGCATAAGAGGAAATGCCTTCCCTGTTCAAGGAATGGTTCGAATCCGGCGCAATCTACCAGTAGTTGCTGTGTTGGGCGCAGTCTACGGCTTGGCATGTCATCGGATGATCATGATGGAGGGACCTCAGGCGCTGATCATGCTCGCACAAGGCGATAAGCCTGCAGCCATTGGTTTTACTCTCGTGCGTACCATCTCTTTCGCCCCGCTTAAAGCTCTTTCATCACTGG
Organism: Chloroflexota bacterium; assembly: GCA_018606645.1. Classification (GTDB taxonomy): domain Bacteria; phylum Chloroflexota; class Anaerolineae; order JAAYZQ01; family JAAYZQ01; genus TumbabinsA96. Next base: position 15,347 of record JAGVRI010000006.1, on the reverse strand, counting down.
CGACGGGTGTGTTTGCATTGGATGGGCTGGGTTTTGTGGCAATCGCGGGGTTGATTTCACCGAATGCGGTAGTAGCTGGGGTCGCCGGTGCTGTGGTTATGAGCGCTGAGGCGCTAAGCTTGCGGCTGATCGTTGACTCACTTGAACGCTTTCCAGGTGTGCTACGGGCAGCGGACAATCTCCGGATGGCGATGACCAAGCTTCTTGAGATCGGTTCGTTGGTCGGTAGCTTGATGATGGCTCAGCGCATTATACCCGGCCTGGGCTTTGCGACTGTAGCCGGAGCCTACACGCTCAACGAGGTAGCGGGCACACCCGTTGTGCGTGCGGCGATAGGCCCCGTGGCAGTGATCTTGTTGGGCGTCGCAGTCAAGGCCTTGGTCGCACTCCGCCTCGTCCCTTTGGGCTGATTTGCCAGAGTTGGATGGAGTGGTGATTGATGGGCACAGGAGACCGTTGGGCAAGCTTTTTTGTGAGCAATCATGGACACATATCCACTTGAGCAACTGGATCTGGAAGAAGCGAAGAAGCTGCAATTTCGGCTGGTAGAGGCGATCGCGCGGCGTTTTGATGGGTCTTCATTCCTTCAGGCCGGAGACTATGGAATATGGGCAGAGATCAGGCGGCCTCAGTCGACAGCTCGTGTAGAGGCGGTGTTGGCTGATTTCTTTGGCGCAGAAGAGGCCTGTCTTGTCCGTGGGGCCGGTACCGGGGCTCTTCGTTCGGTGCTGATGGCTGCCCTGAAGCCAGGGCAGAAGCTCCTCGTGCATGATGCACCGATTTATCCTACAACGTTGGTAACGGTGAACGCCATGGGGTTGAGGCTAGTGCCGATCGATCTCAACGATCCGAGCGCTCTCGAGAAGCTAGAGTTCGAGGATATAGAAGCTGCCCTAGTTCAGCATGCCCGCCAGCGGTTTGAGGATCGATATGTGCTGGAAGATGTTATCGAGGCCATGAAGGACCGCTCTCCGAGCCTGACGGTCATTGTAGACGATAACTACGTCGCCATGCGAGTCCCCAAGATCGGAGTTGAGCTGGGAGCAGATGTCTCAGCCTTTTCGCTGTTCAAGTTACTGGGTCCCGAGGGCTTGGGTTGCATTCTGACGAACTCCAAGTTGGCTGATAGGATCAGAAAGGACAATTACTCTGGTGGTACACAGGTCCAGGGCCCCGAGGCATTGGAGGCGTTACGCGCATTGGTTTACGCTCCAGTGGTGTTTGCCATCCAGAGCGAGGTAGTCCAAGAAGTGGTTACCTACTTGAATTCCAGTCAGGTGCCGGGTGTGGTCCGGGCATATAGAGCGAATGCTCAGTCATGCGTGATCTTGGTCGAGCTCGAGGGGCTACGGGCGGAAGATGTGCTGCAAAAGAGCGTGCAATTTGGAGCTGCTAGTCATCCGGTTGGAGCTGAATCGCGATATGAGGTCTTGCCCCTCTTTTACCGTATCTCCGGAACGTTTCGACAGGAAAACCCTGGCCTGGCTGAGAGGATGATCCGGATTAACCCCATGCGAGCTGGGGCTGATCTGGTCATTGATATCCTCACAAAATCATTGAGGGCTTGTCAGGGGGAATGAAGTGTTTCTAGACAACGTGCTTGAACGCAATCCTGAGCTGATCCACACTGCCTTTGCCCTCCACCGTGAAGGCATGATCCCACCCAATTGCTTCGTGATCGATATGGACGCGGTTATGGAAAACGCATCCATGTTGCAGCACGCGGCGGCCAAGAACGGACTGGCCCTGTACTTTACCACGAAGCAAATTGGCTTCAATCCATTGCTGGCAAAGAGCATTGTTCAGGCCGGCATTCCTAAAGCCATCGCCATCGACGTGCACGAAATTTCGGTCCTTTCACGCCATAACATTCCAATAGGCCACGTGGGGCATTTGGTCCAGATTCCGTCGCAAATGATTGGTTCTATCTTAAGATTAGAACCTGAGGTAGTGACCATCTATGGCGTTGAGAAAGCTCGCCAGTTCTCCGAGAAAGCGGTGCAGGAAGGCCGGAGGGTACGGTTTCTGCTCCGTGTTATCTCGGAGGAGGATTCCCTCTTTCCTGGTCAGGAAGGTGGATTTTGTCTGCTGAACCTTCTGAAGGAAGCGTCGCAGATTCTTCGGCTTCCTAATGTCCAGATCGCGGGTGTCACATCGTTTCCCTGCCTTGAGGTGGATGAATCCAGCCAAGCGCTAAAACCGACTTTGAATTTCCACACGATTCTGCGCGCTGCTCAGATCCTCCAAGACAAGCTGGGTATCGCGGTAGAGCAGATCAACGCTCCTGGGAACACTTGTGTGGCAGCTATGACGATTCTAGCGCAGATGGGAGCGACGCACGGCGAGCCAGGTCATGCTCTTACGGGTACCACGTATCTCCATGCCCATTCGCATCAACCAGAGAAACCGGCGGTTGTGTATGTGAGCGAAGTCTCTCATCTGTATGGGAACCAAGCTTATGTTTTTGGAGGAGGCACCTATCGCCGGGCAAAGACCAACCGTGCGTTGGTTGGTTCGAAACCCGACAAACTGGAGAGGGCTCAAGTCCTCCCCTTGGATCCTACTGCCATTGACTATTACGTTTCCCTGGCTTTACCGCCCGGACACAAGGTCTCGGTGGGTGATACTGTGATCCTGGCCTCACGAGTGCAGATCTTTGTTAGTCGTTCATACGTTGCGGTAGTCCGGGGAATACAACAGGGGCACGCTTCGTTGGTGGGTTTGTTTGATTGTTGGGGGAGACCGGTGGAGGTAGCGACAGATGCCTATGCGGCTGATCCTGTTGGTTCTTGATGGATTGGGGATTGGTGAGATGCCGGACGTGTTGGAAGTCAGACCTCAGGACATAGGGGCCAACACTCTAGAAACCCTTGTCGAGAATGTAGAGCATCTGCAATTGCCGAATCTTCTCAACTTGGGGCTGGGTCACATTGTGCCGTTGAAACGTTTCGATATCTCGGCTGCAAGTCCCCTCGCGAGCTATGGCCGAAGTCGCCTGGCCCACCAAGGGGCTGACAGCTACCTGGGCCACCAGGAAATGATGGGGACGATTCCCAGTGCACCGGCAGCTCTTCTCATGCGACAGGTAGCCGAGTACTTGGAACTGCAACTCAAAGTGCATGGCTATGCGGTGAGGAGGCCTTTAATCGAAAGCCCGTTGTTGCTAGTTAATGAATCGGTGGTTGTGGGGGACAATCTGGAGGCCGATCCGGGTCTGAATATTAACTTGACGGTAGCAACCGACCTGATTGACTTTGAACAAGCGTTGAAGATAGGAAAAGTGATTCGGGATTGCGTCGGTGTCAGTCGAGTCATTGTGTTTGGCGGGCCGGGCATAAGCATAGAGGATATCCTCAGCCGCGTTGAACATCGCGACAATGGACAGGTCGGTGTCAACAGTCCGGCTTTAGGGGTTTACAACCAGGATTTATACGTTCAGCACCTGGGCTACGGCGTTGATCCGGATCGTCAGGCTCCATCCCTTTTGATCGGTATGGGGCTTCCTGTAATCCTGCTCGGCAAGATGGCCGATCTTGTGGTTTGCCCGGGAGCCATCAGGGACCCTATTGTTCCGACGGGACTGCTCATGCAAGCCCTGCTCGATTCATATTCAAGCATACGTGAAGGATTCATTGCTGCTACAGTTCAGGAGTTCGATCTGATCGCTCATGAAGGAGACGTGCTGGGGTTGGCTTCTGTGCTGGAGGAAGTGGACCGTTGTCTTGGAGATTTGCTACCCAAGATGACTGAAGCAGATGGGCTGTTGATTTGCGCCGATCATGGGAATGATCCCCAGATTAACATTGGACTGCACACACGGGAGGAGACTCCGCTGCTCTTTTACCAACGCGGAAGGCCGGCTGTGCCGCTGGGGATCAGAGATACATTAGCCGATGTCGGAGCAACCATCACCCACCTCTTTCACGCACCCCCTACTCAGGATGGTGTGTCGTTCTTGGGTTCCTAATATTGAGGAAGGTTCACCATGAGACTACAGGTATTGTCAGAGCAACAAGTTGAAGACATTCACAGTGCGTCTGTGCGGATTCTCTCCGAGGTGGGGGTTTGCTTTGGCAGCAGGAAGGCTCTGGACATCCTCAGTTCGGCTGGCGCTCGGGTTGATGATAATTGGAAGAGCGTGAGAATTCCAGAGGGATTAATCGAGAGGGCTCTTCAGACAACCAGCGGCCACTATCGGTTGTGGGATCGAGGCCGCAACGAGTTCATAGATTTGCAGGACGGCCAGGTCCGTGGGCATAACGTCGGCGGGTGTGTGCGGATTTTCGACGCAGAGAGGGATTTGCTGCGAGAGGCAACCCAAGATGATCTTGAGCAACTAGCCAAATTGATGGATGGCCTGGAGAACATCCACGTGTGTCGCCCCGTCGTGTATCCGGCCGAGTGCCCAAGTTCGGTCAGGGATATTTATACTACGGCTATCATGCTGCAACATACGGGTAAACCCTATGGGGTCACAAGCTACAGTCTTAAGAACCTTGCTTACATTCTCGATCTGCTCAATGTGATTGCCGGGGGGCTGGCGGAGCTCCAGGCAAAACCATTTGTATGGGGCAGTGTCTGTCCGGATAGTCCTCTCTTCTATACGGAGAATACTGCTGACATTCTGATCAAATATGCTGAGCTTGGACTACCGGTTGCCATTGCCCCTTGTCCAATCTGCGGAGGCACGAGCCCGGTGACGCTCGCCGGATCGTTGGCTCAGTTGAATGCGGAGTTTTTGGCTGGCCTGGTGTTGGTTCAGATCGTTCGGCCTGGCATTGATGTCAAATATACCGCCCGGCCGATGCCCATGGATATGAGAACCGGGACAGCCACCTTTGGTGCCATTGAAACAGGATTGATGTCGGCTGCGATTGTGCAACTCGCAAGACGCTATAGGGTCTGCTCTGATGTCTATGGCTTGGGTACGCGGTCCAAAGCCTTGGACGAGCAGACGGCTTATGAAAAGGCGCTAAACGGTCTCATGGTTGGGCTGGCCGGCACAGATCTGATAGCGGCTGCGGGATTACTTGAAGACGCTCTGACGTCGAGCGCGGAGCAATTGGTTATTGACAATGAGATCCTTGGCATGATCTTTCGGGCTCTACAAGGCATCACGGTTACGGCCGATACCCTTGCCTTTGAGGTAATTTCCGCGATTGGTCCGGGGGGCAGCTTTTTGACGGAGCCTCATACGCTGGCCTACATGCGGAAAGAATACTTCCAACCCCGGCTTGTTCGCTCTGGTCTCGTGGCACAGTTTCCTGGCGATCAGACGCTGCTAGATGTGGCTAGGGACAGAATTAAGGCGATCATGCAGGTGGATCGGCCGGCCCTGCTTGACGCGGCAGCGAGGGCTGAAATCCAGCGCATTTTGACCGTGTGTCTCGAAACGTAACCGGAAGCTGAGTGACCCAAGAGAGCGATCAGATGCGGAGAAGCTCCCGTGTCCGTTTATGAAGCCAAAGTAGTTTTGCAGGATTCGGTAGGACTTCATGCCCGCCCAGCAGCCTTGGTGGTGCAAGAGGCGAACAAGTTCAAGTGCACCATTCGCGTCTCAAAAGAGGGTGGCAGAGAGGTGGATGGGAAAAGCATCCTTGGAATTATGAGCCTGAACGCTGGTCGCGGGGCAACTGTTACTATCCGGGCAGAAGGAGAAGATGCGCACGAGGCTATTGTCCACATCGTAGCTCTCTTAACTGGAACCCTTGAGGGGGAGGGTGACTCCGTAGTGAGGAAGGAATGATCGGCCCAGCAGAAAATATTTTGAGGCAGTAAAGGAGGGAGGCGGCAGCACATTAATGGTTCGGCCCGCGTGATCCTGGCCAGATCAGATTTGCGTTGGGAAAGATTGCGGGCTCTTTCCAGTTTTCAACAGAGTTGACAGGAGAAGAAAATATGATGTACAGAAAGAAATCGGTTTGCGTGTTTGTGTTAGTAGCGGTCGCATTCTTGAGCGCCTGTGGGCCCACTTCTACACCGGTAGTCATTAAAGAGACCGTCCCCGTCAAAGAGACGGTGCAGGTGACTGAGATTGTCCAGGTCAAAGAGACCGTCCAGGTACCGGTGAAAGAGACGGTGCAGGTTGTCGTGACCGCCACGCCAGAACCCACCCCAGTGCCCAAAACAGGCGGGGTGCTGATCGCTGCCTACGCGACCGACGCCAAGGGGGTGGACCCGCACAAGGCTACCAACTTCTCGGCATTCCGCATTTTGGAGTTGACCTATGATTCGCTCCTTGCCTTTGACAAAGACCTGAAGGTTATCCCCAACCTGGCCGAATCCTGGGAGTGGTCGGACGACGGTCTGACTCTCACGATAAAGATCCGCAAGAACGTCAAATTCCACAGCGGCAATCCCCTGACTTCGGAAGATGTCAAGTTCTCCTTCGAACGCATTCTCGATGAAGCTACGGGAGCGGCTGCGCGTTCGTACTTCACTGCCATTCAGAGCATTGATACTCCGGATCCGTACACCGTTGTGTTTCATCTTAGCGAGCCTCAAGTCTCCCTGTTAGCGGCCATGACGAATGCAAATTCGGCGATTGTTGATTCGAAGGCGATCCAGGCTGGTGCGGACCCTGCCAAGGATGAGGTCGGTTCGGGACCATTCAAGTTGGTAAGTTGGGAGCCCGACGTGAAGCTTGTTCTGGAAAAGAACCCAGACTTCTGGCTTCCTGGCCTGCCGTATCTGGATGGTATCGAGTTCCGGACCATCCCGGACGAAAGCTCGATCCTGGCTGCTCTGCGTACCCAGCAGGTCGATTGGGGGATCATCGCTGATCCGCGTGTTGCTATCGCCGCCGGAGCGGCGGGTAGCGATCTGGTGATAGACCGGGCGCCAGCTCTGTCGTACCATGTGATGCAGCTCAATGCCAGCCGGCCTGTGTTCCAGGACGTACGCGTACGACAGGCTGTTTCGTGTGCTATCGATCGGCAGCAGGTCTTGGATACCGCGTCGCTCGGCGAGGGTCAGGTGATTGGTCCGGTGACTCCACCATACTATCGACCGCCGCTGGAGGATCTGTTCTGCTACACTCCGGACTTGGAAAAGGCCAAGCAGCTTCTGTCGGAAGCGGGTGTGACAAAGCTCAAATTTTCCATGTTGACCACACCTGAGGAGATGCCGGTCACAGTGGCAGAAGCGCAAAACATCCAAGCTCAACTCAGCCAGATCGGAGTTGAGACAGAGATTGAAACCGTAGAACTGGGGGTCTTTGTTGACCGCTGGTTTGCTACGGATTTCGATGCGGTGATTACAGAAAATGGCGGGAATCCCGATCCGGATGTTATGCTCTATCGTTACTGGCACAGCTCGGGCAATCTGAACAGTGTAGCCAAGTACACCGATCCCGAGATCGACGCCCTGTTGACCAAGGCTCGCACGATCTCCGATCCGGAGCAACGTAAGGCCGTCTACGCCGAGATTTCCAGAAAACTCACCGAAGCTGCTCCATGGATCTGGCTCTACGTTGGCTACCAGTACCGTGTGATGCAACCGTACGTCAAGGGCTATACGGGACTGGCCAATGGATCGGCCATGTATTTGCGTGAGACATGGTTAGACAAGTAGTTTGACTGTCAGGTAGTAGTTGGTGGGCAGGACGTTCTACCAACTACTACCTCTGGTTATGGCTGGGCGGAATGCAACGCTATATTGCTCGACGTCTGATAGCCTTTGTCCCGACGCTGTTCGGGATTACGATCATCGTGTTCACTGTAATGCATCTCATCCCGGGTGACACGATTGATGCGATGATCGGAACACAATTCAAACTGACTGAAGCGCAAGCGGCCGCACTGCGTGAGTATTTCGGGCTGGACAAGCCCCTGCCTGAACAGTATATACGCTGGCTTGTTGCTGCTATGCAAGGGGATTTTGGATACTCTGTCCGTAAAGGTGAGCCGGTGCTACCTCTCATCCTCCGGCACTTTCCTCTTACCCTGGAACTGGCCTTCTTTTCGATGACCATTGCCTTGATATTGGGCATTCCATTGGGTATCTTTTCGGCAGTAAAACGTGATTCGGCGATAGACCTGATAGGCCGTCTGTTTGCCTTACTTGGTTTGGCTATGCCTGCCTTTTGGCTGGGTACGTTGATCATCCTTGTGCTCTCCCTCTATTTCAGGATCATGCCCAATGCGGGCAATTACGTTGACTTTTTTGAGGATCCTGTTGCCAATCTGAAGCAGATGGTTTTCCCGGCTCTCACTCTTGGTTTCGCTGCTACCGCGGATGTGATGCGCACCATGCGCTCGGCGATGCTTGAGGAACTCGGGAAGGACTATACTCGTACTGCCCGGAGTAAAGGGTTGCACGAACGCAGAGTCATACTTCAGCATTGCCTCAAGAACGCATGGATCCCAGTCATTACCATTGTAGGTCTAGAGACTGGTTATCTGTTTGGTGGGGCGGTGATCGTTGAATCAGTATTTGCTCTGCCCGGCGTTGGACGTTTGTTGTTGATCGCCATTGGTGAACGAGATTACGCGGTTGTTCAAGGGACCATCTTGCTGATCGCAGTCAATTTTGTACTGGTGAATCTCCTGGCGGACCTGATTTATGCCTGGGTCAATCCTCGAATCCACTATGAGTGAAACAGAACTCTCTGGACGTTCACGTTTTTTGACAGGCTCGAGCCTGGCGCATCCCCGCAGAATATGGAGCATGACTCGATTGTGTCGGAGTCGCAGCGCGGTGGTGGGATTGGTGCTTGTGACGCTCTATATGGTCGTGGCGCTGTTCGCTGACGTTCTGGCCCCCTTCACCGCTGTCGAACAACATCCGAAAGATCGGTTGTCACCTCCCTCGAAGATTTATTGGCTTGGCACAGACGAGTTCGGGCGAGATATTTTGAGTCGTTTGATGTATGGAGCCAGAAACTCCTTGCATGTCGCAGTCCTTTCGGTTGCCATGGCTTGTCTTTCGGGAACAGCTCTGGGAATGATTGCAGGTTACACAGGAGGGTTGACTGATAATATCATTATGCGTGTAATGGACCTGTTCTTTGCCTTCCCAGCCATCTTATTGGCACTATCCATTGTCACTGCGTTGGGACCTGGTACTCGAAACACGATTCTGGCAATCGCGCTTGTCTATATGCCGATTTTTGCTCGGGTAGCTCGGGGGCCAGTCCTTGCTGTCAAGGCCATGGAGTATGTCGATGCGGCTCAATCCATAGGCGTGCGGCATGGACGTATCCTGGCACGGCACGTTTTGCCGAACATCACTGCGCCCATTCTCGTTCAGATTAGCCTTGCCCTTTCGTGGGCGATGCTCACCGAAGCAGGGTTGAGTTTCCTGGGTTTGGGTACCATTCCACCAGCTCCAGCATGGGGCAGCATGCTGAGTGACAGTCGCAGGCTGATGGAGCTTGCACCCTGGACTGCGGTCTTCCCAGGATTGGCTATCATGTTTGGCGTTTTGGGTTTTAACCTTCTTGGCGATGGTCTGCGCGACGTGCTTGATCCACACTTGCGCGCGTGATCTGTTGATCGACGGAAACGGTGCAGAAATGCGGACGTTGGTGGGTCTTCCTGCTTCCGAAGGAATTGCAGTAGGAACCAGTTTTGTGTATCGCCGTGCGACTCCCCGCACCCAGGCACGTACTTGCACAAGCGTGGAAGCCGAACTGGCCCGCTTTCGGAGAGCAGCGGCACAGGCCAAGGAGCAATTGTATGAGGTCCAAGGACGTGCGCTGTCAGTAGCGGGAGAAGACACGGCGGCCATTTTTCAGGCACAGCAGATGATTCTAGAAGATCCGACGTTGCTTGACGCAGTGGAGGATCAGATTCGTGCTGGACTCGATGCGGAAGCAGCGCTAGTTCAGGAGATCGACCGGCTCGCTGCCATGCTGGCTGGCCTTGACGGTTCTTATCTCCGAGAGCGTGCTTCGGATGTGCGCGACGTAGGTCTGCGCGTTCTACGACTGTTGACCGGTATTGAGGAAGATTCCCTGCCTGTATCGGATTCACCGATTATTGTGGTAGCTCAGGATCTATCCCCATCAGAAACGGCTCAGTTGGATCGATCGGTTGTCCTGGGATTCGCGATAGCGAAAGGAGGCATTACTTCACATACTGCGATCTTGGCCCGGGGTTTTGGCATCCCAGCGGTTGTTGGATTGGGTGACTCACTGCTCAATGAAGTGCCCGACGGGGCTTGTGTGATCCTCGATGGGGGTGCAGGGCTCTTGATCGTGGACCCGGATGCGGTTACACTGGACCATTATTTGCATAAGATACGGCTATTAGCGCAGAGGGAAGCGGATGCTTCGGAGGTACAGACGCCAGGAATGACCCGGGATGGTCATCGCATCCAGGTGGTCGCCAACATTGGCGATGTGGCGTCGGTAGAACAAGCACTAGCCCTTGGCGCCGAGGGGGTGGGATTACTACGCACCGAGTTTCTCTTTCTGGACCGGAAAGATTTGCCCGATGAAGATGAGCAGTATCTCGTATATCGTGCGCTGGGAACGGCGCTGGGGTCACGCCCGCTGGTCATCCGGACTCTTGACATAGGCGGAGACAAGCCCCTTCCGTACCTTGACCTGGGCCAAGAAGCCAATCCTTCTCTGGGATTTCGTGCTATCCGCGTGTCACTCGCATACCCGGAACTGCTCAAGACTCAATTGCGGGCTATCCTGCGCGCGGCCGTCGATGCTGATATCAAAGTAATGTTCCCCATGGTGGTGACTCTGGATGAACTGCAGGCAGTTCGTGAGTGCCTGGAAGAGGCCCGAACGGAACTAAAGAGACGCGGCATGGCGTGCGCGGAGTCTATCGAGGTCGGGGTTATGGTTGAAGTGCCCGCAGCCGCACTGACCATACCTATCCTGGCTCGGAGAGTAGATTTCTTTAGCCTTGGCACGAACGATCTCATCCAGTATACCCTTGCGGTGGATCGTAACAATGAGCGTCTTGGCTACCTGTGGGATCCGCTACAACCGGCTGTCTTGTATTTGATCAAGAAAGCTATTGACGATGCCCACCGAGAGGGCAAATGGGTAGGTCTGTGTGGCGAGATGGCGAGTGATCTCGACGCTGTTCCGCTTTTGCTTGGAATGGGTCTAGATGAATTCAGCGTCAACCCTGTAGCGATCCCTAAGGTCAAGGCGTTGATCCGTTCTCTCGCCTTTCACGACATGCAGGATCTGGTCGAACGAGCTCTCCAGTTACCAACGGCAGCAGCGATCCGCGCGCTGGTGCGAGAGACAGTAGTCAATTAGCGGTAGTTCAAGGGCGAACGTGGAGGTGATTAACGTTAGGCAATAGGCGGCCCATCGCGGCGAGTGCTGCCTGTCTACCCACGTTCCTCGCGCACGTAGGGTATCCCCAGGGCGGCAGGAGCCCCCACCCGTTTGCGGAACGCTTCCCACCAGGTGATGATCACCAAGACGACAATGGTAAAGAGATAGGGCAGCATGCCCAGAAAAGCGGCAGGCAGGGTGGTCCCGGCGGCCTGCAACCGGAACTGAATGGCATTGACCCCACCGAAGAGAATGGCTCCTGCCACGGCCCGCCACGGGTCCCAGGTGGCAAAGATGACCAGGGCAATGGCGATCCAGCCTCGTCCGCCGGTGAGGTTCTCGGTCCAGCCAGGGGTATAAGCCAGGGAGAGATGGGCTCCGCCCAAGGCAATGAGCACCCCGCCGAGGAGCGTATACAGGTAGCGGGTGCGCGCCACGTGAATCCCCATGGCATCGGCTGTCGCCGGGTTCTCGCCGACCGCGCGCAGGTGGAGTCCTGGTCGGGTCTTGTACAGATAGTAGGCGACCAAAGGGACCAACAGATACATCCCGTAGACCATCGGGTCTTGTTTGAATAGCGCCTCGCCCAGGTACGGGATTTCAGAGAGCAAAGGCACGGCGGTTTTGGTGAACTTGGGACCCACCTCGCCTACCAGAGGCTTGCCCCCGGGGCCCAATCGCTGACCGAGGAAGCTGGCCAGCCCGGAGCCAAAGAGCGTCAATGCCAGACCGCTGACCACCTGGTCGGCGCGGAAGGTGATGGTCAGAACAGCGTGGATGGAAGCGAGAAGCAAGCCTACCAGGACTGCGATCAAGAGCCCGACCAGCAGACTGCCCGAGTGATAGGCACCGGCAAAGGCGGTCACCGCCCCCATGATCATGATCCCTTCCAACCCCAGGTTGAGGATACCGGACCGTTCGGTCAGGATCTCGCCGATGGTGGCAAAGACCAGCGATGTGCCGGCCTGGATGGTAACAGTGAGAATGGAAACAAGCAGGGCAAGGTCCATAGCGTTTCTCGCTCTTCGGTCAGGTCTTGCCTGTGGTTCGGATGACTCGCAGCCGGTAGCGGACAAAGATGTCACCACCGAGCACGAAAAAGAGGATCGCACCCTGCACCACCCGCGCCATGGCGGCCGGCAGCCCCATGGTGATGGTGATCTGATCGCCGCCTGTGCTCAGTCCAGCCATCAGGATGGCCACCAGCAAGACTCCCAGAGGATGAAGTTTAGCCAGCCAGGCGATGATGATGGCGGTAAAGCCATCGCCCACGGCGATCCCCTTTTGTAAGCGGAATGCGATTCCGGCAACCTGACCATAACCGGCCAATCCGGCCAGGCCGCCGCTGACGACCATGACCAGCAGGAAATTGCGAGCCAGATTGATGCCCGCATAACGAGCCGCTTCCGGGTTCTCGCCAGTGACCCGGATCTCGTACCCCCATTTGGTGCGCAGAAGAAGAAGCCAGATGAGCAGGGCAGCAACGAGGGCAATGATCAGCCCCATATGCACCCGCCCGGCATTGAGCCACTCAGGTAGCCGGGGCAAGGCAGCGAGTTCCTTGAATGAAGCAGTGCCCGGAAACCCGTAACCCTCTTTGTCCTTCCAGGGACCGGTATAGAGATAATCGAGGAGGAGGATCGCTACGTAATTGAGCATCAGAGTCGTAATGATCTCGTTGACGCGGAGGAACGCCTTCAGGCTGGCCGGGATCAGCCCCCACAATGCCCCAGCGACAAAGGCGGCCAGACCCATCAACAGCAGAAGCGTATGGGCTGGAATGCCCCGGTCATGCAGTAGGAAGAGCGGCACCCAGGCGGTAGCGATGGCTCCCATCACCAATTGTCCTTCGGCGCCAATGTTCCAGAAGCGCATGCGAAAGGCAATGGAGACGGCCAGGCTGGCCAACATCAAGGGGATGGCTTTGACCATCGTCTCAGAACGGGCATAGGGGGTGCCAAAAGCGCCATCGAACATCGCCCGGTACGTCTGAATCGGGTCTGCACCAGCCGCAAGCAGCAGGATGCCGCCCACGACCAGGGCCAGAACAACAGAGATGATGGGCACAAGAACGGCGATCAGGCGAGAAGGTTCCAGCCGGCGTTCAAATACGATTTCCATCGGACCGTTCCTTACGGTGTGCGTTCTCTTGAGCTGAACGGGATGTGGGGCAAAACGGTACCATCTACACCCCCCGTCTCTCGGGGATCACGCCGGCCATCATCAAACCGATCTCCTCGACATGAGCTTCCTGGGCGGGCACGATGCCCATGATTTTGCCTTCGTACATGACGGCGATGCGATCGCTGACAGCCAGTAGTTCGTCCAAATCCTCGGAGATGAGCAGAATGGCTGCCCCTTTCTGGCGCTGTTCCAGGAGCTTGCGTTGAACCCACTCGGTCGCACCGATGTCAAGTCCGCGCGTCGGATGCACCGCCACCATCAGATTTCCCCCAGAGGCAATTTCCCGGGCCAGGAGCGCTCTTTGTAGATTGCCGCCTGAAAGGCTCTTGAGCTGTGTGTCACGGCTGGGGGTGGCGATCTCAAACTCGCGGATCAGGCGATCGGAAAAAAGAGCAATGGCCCGTTGTACCAGGAAGCCAAGCCTCGAGAGGAGAGGACGACGGTACTCTTTCAGGATCAGGTTGTCGCAGACGGTCATGCTGGCGATCAGGCCCGTGTGCATTCGGTCCTCGGGAATGTGGCTCAGTCCCAGGTCGATGGCATGGCGGGGAGGTTTATTGGTCGCGTCCCGCTCGCATAGGAGAATCCGTCCGCCTGTGGCTGGCCGCAAGCCGGTGATCACCTCAGCCAGTTCCCGCTGACCGTTGCCCGCAACCCCGGCGATGCCCAGAATCTCGTACGGGTATACCTCGAATGAGATGCCGCGCAGAGCCGGCAAGCCTTTGTCGCTGAGCGCAGACAGATTCTCGACGACCAGTAGAGGACGGGCCTTGGCCTTTACCTCATCCTGAACTGGATACTCGGACCGGTCAATGTAGAAGACGACCTCACGTCCCACCATCTGTCGGGCCAATTCACGCTTGCTGGTCTCGGCGGTCACCAGGTCGGCTACTTTTTGCCCACGGCGGAGCACGGTCACCCGGTCGGAGAAGGCCATGACTTCATCCAGTTTGTGGGTGATAAAAATGATCGTTCGGCCTTCTTGGACCATGTGGCGCAGGGTCCGGCCCAACTCCTCCGATTCCTGAGGGGTGAGGACTGCGGTTGGTTCATCCAGAATCAGGATGTCAGCCCCTCGATATAGCATCTTGAGGATCTCGACGCGTTGCTGCTCGCCGACCGACAGTTGCCAGATGTACGCGGTCGGATCCACTTCGAGGCCGTAGCGTGCCGACAGTTCCCGGATCTGGGCCTCAATCGTGCGCATGTCCAGACGAAAGCGAGGGCGACTGAGTCCGAGGATGATGTTTTCCGCGACCGTCTGCGGTTGCACCAGCATAAAGTGCTGGTGGACCATCCCAATGCCCAGTCTGGTTGCATCTCGCGGAGAACGGATCTCAACGGGCTGCCCGTGGATGCGGATCTCACCAGCGTCGGGTCGATAGAGGCCGGCCAACACGTTCATCAACGTGCTCTTGCCTGCGCCATTCTCGCCAAGCAGGGCATGGATCTGGCCGGCCTGGACCGTCAAATCTACATGGTCGTTGGCTACCACGCCAGGGAACCGTTTCACGATGCCGCGCATCTCAACAGCCGGAGGCAAGGCGTTCACCACAGCTCCTGGCGATGGAACTCGTCCTTCATCAGCCAACGGGTAATTCATGAGTTAGCAGTCGATATTTCCATAAGGAGGTCCTGATGCGGTTCCGTGCTTCAAAGGATTGCCCGCGGGCCGATCAGGACCTCCTTTTCCAGTTTTCTTCATTTATCTGGGGATGTCAACTGTCCCCCGTGTGATTCTGGCCCCGGCTAGCCCGTTGAAGCCACGGGGGGCTTGCCCGGAGCTTCGCCGACGACGCCTTCAACGAACCAGTCCATGTTGAGGACTTCCTGGTCGGACATGCAGGTACCTTCCGGTACGGAGAGTTCGCCGTTCTGGCCTTTGATGGGGCCGCAGAAGACATCCCACTGGCCG
>JAGVRI010000005.1:179713-308977 GCA_018606645.1 Chloroflexota bacterium | reverse complement strand
CTCCCGCACCGCCATCTGCCGCAACGCATCCATCACCGCCCCGGCATGCACCCCGTTCGGACAGCGCGTCCCACATGTCTCACACCCAATGCATAGCCAGATCGCCGATGAGCGCAGCAGCGCCTCCTTCTGCCCCAACTGCACCAGCCGCAATACCTGCGCCGGACTGTAGTCCATGGCATACGCCGACGGACACCCCGCCGTGCAGCGCAAACAATAGTAGCACCGCCCGACTTCCTGCCCACTCAGCTCCTTCACCTGCTCCATCCACCCCATCACCGGCTCCATCTCCCCCTCCCACTGCCTACAGATATGCTTCCATCATCGCCAGGATCTGGACAGGGGTCAGGTTACGAACCTGGCATGCCTTATTTGGACAGACCACCGTGCATGCCCCACACCCCTGACACAAGGCAGCATTGACCACCGCAATGTGCCGCCACTCATGCATGGTCCGTGCTTCGTACGGGCAGGCCGGGATACATAACCCACACCCCGAACAGATCTCCGGGTCTACATAGGCGATCGTCGGCTCCTGAACCATCTGCCGTTGGGAGAAAAGGCTCAACACCTTGGACGCAGCCGCGCTGGCCTGGGCAACCGTTTCCGGAATATCCTTCGGGAACTGGGCCGCGCCAGCCAGAAACACCCCGGCAGTCAGACTCTCGACGGGACGAAGCTTGGGGTGCGCCTCATTAAAGAATCCATGCTCATCCATACTGATGCGCAACCGCTGACCTAGCTCCTGGGCATCAGAACGGGCCACGGTGGCGGTGGCCAGCACTACCAGGTCCGCCTCCACTTCGACCGGCAGGCCGGTCAACGTATCCACCCCCCACACCTTGACCCGGCCGTCTTCCTGGAACACTTTGGAGGCTTTGCCCCGCACATACAGGACATCATGCTCGGTCATCGCCCGCTGGACAAATTCCTCATACCCCTTCCCCTGGCTCCGAATGTCTATGTAAAAAACCGTGGCCTGACCCTCCGGTACCTGTCGTTTGTACAACATCGCCTGCTTGGCGACATACATGCAGCACACCTTGGAGCAATAGGGCATGTGCAACTCGGGATCGCGAGACCCGGCGCATTGAACCCACACTACCTCCTTGGGAATCCGGCCATCGGAGGGACGACGGATCAGTCCTCCCGTAGGCCCGTCTCGACGGAGCATCGCCTCGAATTGCAGGCCATCGATCACATCGGGATAGCGCCCACCTCCATACTCACCCAGACGCTCCTTCCGATACAGGTCATACCCGGTCGCCACGACAATCGCTCCGATGTCGAACGAGTAGCTCACCGGGTTGCCGGGCACTACGCCCGTGGCACTGGCCGGTTCTGGCGGTTCAGGGGTTCGCTGTTCCACATGGACCGTGAAATTGCCGACATACCCGCCTACCTGCGTCACTTCAGCGTTGGTGAGCACCTGGATATTCGGATGATGGGTCACTGCCTCGATCGTTTGCGACAACAGGTCAGGGGCTGCCTCAAAGTTCAGGTAGATGCCCGACAGTTGGCCCATCCGTCCACCTAAACCAGATGACTGTTCGACCAACACCACCGGATAGCCAGCGTCGGCAATGTCCAGCGCTGCCTGCATCCCGGCGATGCCCCCACCGATAACCAGCGCCCGCTTGACCAGTGGCAGATAAAAAGGGACCAGCGACTGGTTATAATGGACCTTGGCGACAATCGTGCGGATCGTTTCGATGGCCTTATTGGTCGCCGCTTCGCGCTGCTTTTGATGTACCCAGCTCGATTGTTCGCGGATATTGGCAATTTCGGTCTGATACGGGTTGACGCCGGCCGTTGCTGCCGTCTTGCGGAAGGTGGTCTCGTGCATGGCTGGCGAGCAGGCAGCCACGATGAGTGCATCCAGCTTATCGTCGCGAATATGGTCGCGGATCAATTGCTGCCCCGGATCGGAACACATGTATTTGTAATCGAGGGCGCAGACTACTTCCGGGAATTTCTGAATCTCTTCGATAACCCGGGCGATGTCAATCGTTCCGGCGATATTGGTCCCACAATGGCAGACAAAAATTCCAATTCGTTTCATTCTTTTCCCGCTTGATTTCTAGCCCCGCCCGTGGGAAGGACCGGCACACTATTCAGAGGCAGGATCAGAAGGACCGCCCCACCGACTCAAGAGAGAAAGGACCTTGCCCGCTGCTCCGCTTCCCTGGGACACGGCCTCTGGAATGTCTTTCGGGCCGATCCCCGCCCCGGCCAAAAAGACACCCGGTTGCTTCGTTTCCAGAGGAGCCAGATTCCCATCCCGCTCCGTCCACCATCCGAACTCATCCACTTCTACCCCCAACATGGTGGCCAGCTTTCGCGTACCTTCCGATGGGATCATCGCCGGCGAGATCACCACCAAGTCCGCCGCCACTTCGACAGGCAACCCGGTCAGGGTGTCCACCCCCCAGACCATCACCTTGTCTCCCTCTCGAAATACCTTGCTCACCTTTCCCCGCACAAAGAGCACCCGATCCTCTTCCATGGCCCGCTGGATAAACTCCTCATAGCGCTTGCCCGCCGACCGGATGTCAATGTAAAAGATATAGGCCTGGCCGTCATGCACCTTGTGCTTGTAGAGCATCGCTTGCTTGGCGCTGTACATGCAGCAGATCTTGGAGCAATAGGGCATCCCCTGCTCCGGATCGCGGGAACCTGCGCACTGGATCCAGACCACCTCTTTCGGTTCCTTGCCATCAGAGGGACGGCGCATGACCCCAGCCGTCGGCCCGGAGGCGCTCAACAGGCGCTCCATCGCCAGCGCGTCAATGACATCGGGTATTTGACCGGCGCCATACTCCCCTAGCTTTTCGAGAGGATAGAGTTCGTAGCCGGTCGCCAGGATAATGGCCCCAACCCGCTCCTCGATCCATTTGGGCTGTTGCTCATAGTCAATTGCCCCCACGGGGCAGACCTTCTCGCACAGACGGCATTTGCCTTTCTGGAAATAGGTGCAATAGCGCACGTCAATGACCGGTTTCTTGGGAACTGCTTGAGGGGAGAGGGTGTAAATCGCCTTACCTGTCCCTACCAACCGTACCTTGCCGCTGGCCATGACCTTGGCCAGCTCAAGCTCGCGATCAAAGGCGACGGGGATCGCTTGGGGACAGGCCTCGGTACAGGCACCGCACGCCGTACACAGGTCCCAGTTGACATAGGCTGGTTTTCGTCGGATGCGCACCCGGAAATCGCCAACCGTGCCGCTGATTTCCTCGATCTCGGAATAGGTATATAGGGCGATCCTTTCGTGGCGTCCTACATCCACCGTCCGAGGAGTCAGAATACACTGGGCGCAGTCCAGGGTGGGGAAAGTCTCGGACAACTGATGCATATGACCACCGATGGATGGCCATTGTTCCACCAGCACAACTTGATAGCCGGAATTGGCAATATCCAGCGCCGCCTGCATCCCCGCAATTCCGGCGCCGACGATCAATACCTGCTTGCTATAGCCATTCTCCGCGTCAGCCATCGGCCCTTCCATCCTAGAGGCCCAGGGAGTTCAACAGCGGCCGTACATCAATATAGTGCCGTTCCCAGCCATACTCGCTGGCATCCAGGCCCAGCGCCAGTCCCATTAACTGGCTAAAGTAGAACACAGGCAAGGACTGAAACCCGGCATGGAACTGAGCCATCTCGGCCTGGCGCTTGTCCAGATTGAATTGACACAGCGGGCAATTGGTCACGACGGCCTGTGCCCCGGCCAGTTGAGCCGACTTGAGGATAGTGTAGACCATCTCCCGGGTGACTTCCGGGGCGCTAACCGTCAGGTAGGCACCACAGCACTCGTTCTTGTGGGGATAGTCCACCGGCATCGCTCCGAGAGCGGTCATCAGGTCATCCAGCGATCGGGGGTGATCGGGATCGTCATAGGCCACCTCCGCCGGCGGACGGAGCACCATACAGCCATAGTAACAGGCTACCTTGAGATCCTTGAGCGGCCGTTGCACCTTCTCCTGCACGGCTGCAAAGCCCACTTCATCACGGAGCAGGTGCAGGATATCTTTGACCTCCACCTCTCCCTGATACTCGGCCTCGATGAAGGCGTTGAGCCGTTCCCGCTCGTCCGGGTGTTCGCGGATGAATTTGTTGGTGCGCTTCAGGACATTGTAGCAGGTGGTGCAGGCAGTGGTCACTGTGCTCCCCTGGTTTCGAGCAGCGACCAGGACGTGGGCCGGCGCTGCCAGTTCCAACATGTTATCCACGATCAGAGGATAGGTCGCCCCGCAGCAGTTCCACTCCGCTAGTTCGATCAACTCCAACCCAACGGCAGCCGTTGCCGCGCGCACAGCATTGTCGAACCCCTTGCCGGTCGTGTTGAGTGTGCAGCCTGGAAAGTAGGATACCTTCATGAATTGCCACTCCCGTTCACACCGCGTATTTGCGGAATCCACCGATGAACGCCTGCTGCGGCCACTCCATGACATCTCGCGGGGAGATGGCGTCGTAATTGATGTAGCTCCCCTTCTCGAACATGACAATCTCGCGCAGCGCCTCCATGATGCGGCTCAGGTCTACCCCTTTTGGGCAGCGCGTGTAACAGGTCTGACAGGCCGCACACAACCAGATCGTCTTGCTGTCCAGTAGCCGATCCACCAGGCCCAGTTGCACAAATCGGATCACCTGGCTGGGTAACATGTCCATCGCAAACGCCACCGGACAACCGGCCGCGCACTTGCCGCACTGATAACACGCCATCAGGTCCTGACCGCTATACTCCTCGACGCGGCGCACCAGTTCATTGTGCACCGATTGGCCAGACAGTCGTACTCTCATCGCCGCTCCTTCGTCGCCTCCAGGCTGGCCGGGCTCCAGATTCTACTCCCGGCTATATTGTTTCACACCCTGTTCGTAGGCATCGCCGCCATAGATATCGTTGACGACAATGGCCGGAAACTCCTCTACCTCCAGCCGTCGCAAGGCCTCGGCCCCCAGGTCCTCGTAAGCGACCACCTCGGCCTTCTTGATGCTTTTGGCAATCAGCGCCCCTGCCCCACCAATGGCTGCCAGGTAGACGGCCTTGTACTTTTGCATCGCCTCACGCACCGCTTTGGACCGGTTTCCCTTGCCGATCATCCCCTTCAACCCGACTTCCATCAGCCGCGGAGCGTAGGGGTCCATCCGGCCGCTGGTGGTCGGCCCGGCGGAACCAATCGGCTCCCCGGGCTTGGCCGGCGCGGGACCCATGTAATAAATGATCTGACCGCGCGGATCGAAAGGAAGAGGTTCCCCTGCATCCAAAGCCGCTACCATGCGCTTGTGGGCCGCATCCCGGGCGACATAGATCGTCCCGGTGATGGTCACCTTATCCCCGGCGCGAAGTTGGGCCACCATTTCCTCAGTCAGTGGGGTCGTTAGCTTCATAATACCGCCTCCTTATGACGGGCCGAATGGCATTGGAGATTGACTGCGACGGGCAGGCTGGCGATGTGACAGGGGAAGGTCTCGACGTGGACCGCCAAGGCGGTGGTCAGGCCGCCAAACCCCTGAGGCCCAATGCCCAGGCGATTGACCCGCTCCAGGATTTCGGCCTCCAGATCGGCGACCTCTGGATCGGGGTGGGGCCGGCCTACCTCGCGCAGCAGGGCATACTTGGCCAGCCACATCGTCTTCTCGGCCGAACCTCCGATCCCCACCCCGACGATCACCGGCGGACACGGGTTAGCTCCCGCCTTGCGTACCGCTTCGACCACAAACTGGACGACCCCAGAGCGGCCATCGGCCGGCTTGAGCATCGCCAATTGGCTCATGTTCTCGCTGCCGCCCCCCTTGGGAGCCACGGTAATCTTGAGCTGATCGCCAGGTACCATCGTGAGGTGTACGACCGGAGGAGTGTTGTCTTTGGTATTGATGCGCGCCGAAAAGGGTTTGTCAACCACGGATTTGCGCAGATACCCTTCCTGGTAGCCTCGACGCACCCCCACGGCGAGGGCCTCATTCAAGTCTCCGCCGACGATGTGCACGTCCTGTCCCAGTTCCAAAAAGATGACTGTCAGCCCACAATCCTGGCAGAGGGGCATTTGCCGCTCGCGGGCGATCTCGGCATTTTCCAGGATCTGGTCCAACACCTCGCGCCCCACCGGAGAGACCTCGCGCTCACGAGATGCGCGCAAAGCCGCCACAACGTCTTCACCCAGATAGTAGTTGCTCTCGATACAGAGCCGAGCCACCGTTTCCGTGAGTTGGTCTGTGTGAATCTCTCGCACGCCGTGTTCTCCCTTCCAAAATCAAAAAGGCACCTCGATGCACTCCAACGGACCCGTTAGCCTGCATGAGGTGCCCGGCTAAAATACCTGGTCGGTGACATCGCTCCTCTCCTTCCCCCCTTGGATGATTCGCTTTGTCCCCTCATCATAGCCTCCTCGTTGAAGCTAACGGTAGCCAGTATATGCGCAAAGCTGTCTTTTGTCCAGTCTGACGCAAGCCAAGGCGAAACGCTCGATGGGCCGATCCAAAGGCTATCCACCCAAGGCGGCCGGCGGAAGCCGCGCCTGTACGGACCAACCTCACCTCATCCCCTCGGCTCCCCTTTCCCTCTCCGCCGGGAGATACAAGATCACCCTTCTCGTAGGAACACCAGATCGGAACGCTGGACGGCGCACCGTCGTGCTGCTTATCGCCCCGCTTCCCGGCGCAGAAGGTCCGCCTTGTCGGTTCTCTCCCACGGCGCATCAATATCATCCCGACCAAAGTGACCGTACACAGCCGTCGGGCGGAAAATCGGCCGCCGCAGATTCAGATCGCGGATGATGGCTGCCGGCCGGAAATCAAAGTGTTTCTGAATTAGCTCCAGGATCTGCTCATCCGGCACTTTGCCCGTACCGAAGGTCTCAATGGCCAAGGAAAGGGGACGGGCGATGCCGATGGCGTAGCTGACCTGAAGCTCGAGCCGGTCCGCTAGGCCGGCGGCGACAATGTTCTTGGCCACATAGCGAGCGTAATAAGCCCCCGACCGGTCCACCTTGGTCGGGTCTTTGCCGGAGAAGCATCCCCCTCCATGGCTCGCCATACCACCATAGGTGTCCACCATGATCTTGCGCCCGGTCAATCCGGCATCCCCGGCCGGGCCGCCGATGACAAATCGACCGGTAGGGTTGACATAGATCTTGGTCTGCTCATCCATCATCCCGTTCGGCACCACATACTTGATGACGCGGCGGATGATGTCGTCCCGGATTTTGTCCTGACTCACATCCGGCGAGTGTTGGGCCGAAACCACAATCGTGTCTACCCGCTTGGGTTTGCCGTACTCATACTCGACGGTCACCTGGCTCTTGCCATCTGGCCTCAGGTAGGGCAATGTTCCGTCCTTGCGCACCTGGGCCAGGCGGCGACACAGCTTATGGGCGAGCATGATCGGCATCGGCATCAATTCCGGCGTCTCGGTGCAGGCAAAACCCACCATCATGCCCTGATCTCCGGCGCCTATCGCCTCGATCTCTTCCTCGCTCATCTCGCCCCGTTTCGCCTCCAGCGCCTTGTTGACACCCAGCGCAATGTCGGGGCTTTGTTCCTTGATCGAAACCATCACCCCGCACGTCTCGCCATCAAAACCGAATTTGGCGCGGGTGTAGCCGATATCCAACACCACATCGCGCACCAGGCTATTCAGGTCCACGTAGGTCGTCGTAGTGATCTCGCCCATCACTAACACCAGGCCGGTGGTCACGGCGCACTCGCACGCAACGCGCGCATCGGGATCATCGCGGATGATCGCGTCCAGAACGGCATCCGAAATCTGATCACAGATCTTGTCCGGATGGCCCTCGGTAACCGATTCAGAAGTAAAAAAGAACTTGGGTGATGTCATAAAAGTCGTAGTCATTGGCATGTTCCTGGCTCCTTCCAAATCTTTGACATACTCCTAAATTAGGAATTAGGTGCCCTCTTCCCAGGAAGACAGGTACCGCGCCTGTTCTGGGGTGAGCGTATCAATCTGGATGCCCATTGCCTGCAACTTGAGACGGGCAATCTCCCGGTCGATCGTCTCGGGTACCGGATACACGGTGCGTTCCAGTTGTCCTGCATGTTGGACCATATATTCAGCGCACAGAGCCTGGTTCGCAAAACTCATATCCATGACCGCCGAAGGATGTCCCTCCGCCGCCGCCAGGTTGATGAGCCGACCCTCACCCAAAAGCGAGATCCGCCGTCCATCCGCCAGCACAAACTGTTCGACAAAGGGGCGGGGATGACGAACTGCGACGGCAAGCTCCTGCAACGCCGGGATATTGATCTCGACGTTGAAATGGCCCGAATTGGCCAGGATCGCCCCATCCTTCATCACCTCCAGGTGAGGACGGTCAATCACATGCTTGTCACCGGTGGAAGTCACAAAGATGTCCCCGATCCTGGCCGCTTCCTGCATCGGCATGACCCGATAGCCATCCATCACCGCCTCCAACGCCCGCAACGGGTCCACTTCGGTGACAACCACATTCGCCCCCATCCCTCTGGCCCGCATGGCAATGCCCCGGCTGCACCATCCGTACCCAGCCACCACAAAGGTCTTGCCTGCCAGGAGGATATTGGTCGCCCGGAGGATGCCGTCGATCGTGCTCTGTCCCGTCCCATAGCGGTTATCGAACAAGTGCTTGGTGGTGGCATCGTTCACGGCGATAATGGGATAGCGCAGCACGCCACCAGCGGCCATCGCTCGCAGCCGGATCACACCGGTCGTTGTCTCTTCCGTACCCCCGATGATGCCCTCCAGCAGATCGGTCCGATCTTTATGTAACACCCCCACCGTATCTGCTCCATCATCCATCGTCAAGTGGGGACGGTGGGCAATGGCCTGATGAATATGGCGATAGTACGTCTCAGAATCCTCACCCTTGACCGCAAACACGGAAACCCCATGCCGGACGACCAGAGCAGCCGCCACATCATCCTGGGTACTCAACGGATTACTGGCGCACAGCCGCACCTCTGCCCCGCCAGCCTGGAGCGTACGGACCAGATTGGCGGTTTCGGTCGTGACATGCAGGCAAGCCGAAACGCGAACTCCCTTCAGGGGTTTTTCGCGGGCGAACCGTTCCCGAATGAGACGCAACACCGGCATCTCCTGCTCGGCCCACTCAATGCGCCGTTGACCGGCATCCGCCAGATCCAGGTCCCGGACATCATACTCTTGATTCACTTGTCTGTTCTCCCTTCAGCTTGTAAAAGATCTGCCAGCTCCGGAGCCTCGCCAAACACACGGCGGAAGCGGGCGACAAACTCAGCCAGCGAATAGCGATGGTTCTGCGGACCGACCTGTTCCAGGGCATAGGTGGCTGCCAGCGCAGCCATCCGACCCGTCACCTCCCACGAGTAGCCACGCAGCATTCCTTTGATGATCCCGGCTCGATAGGCATCCCCTGCCCCGGTGGGTTCGGTCAACGGTTCCGGTGGAACCGCCGGTATCGAGAGCACCTGATCGCCGATGTAGAGGGTAGAGCCTTGTTCCCCTCGCGTCACGATCGTGATTTCCGGCAAGGCCCGCAATTCCTCTTCGGACAGTCCAGTCCTGTTCTGGATCAGACGGAACTCGTATTCATTGACGATCAGCATCCGCGCCCCTCGGGTGCCTTCCAGCAACTGATCCGGTTCCAGGCGGACAATCTGCTGGCTGGGGTCGTAGATGTATGGGATCCCCAACTCCTTACACTCCCGCACATATTTGACCATCGCTGTTGGAGCGTTCGGCGAAATGATGGTCAGATCCACGGACCGATAATCCAAATCGCGAAACGAAAGGCGATCGGCCTTGCCCATGGCGCCCATATAGAAGGTGGCGATCTGGTTGTTATCGAGATCGGTGTTCACAAAAAACGAAGAGGTGAACTCGTCCTCTATCTCCACAATGGCCGACGTATCGATCCCCCACCCTTCCAACCAGGCCCGATACTCGGCAAAGTCGCAGCCAACGGTGGCCATCACCGTAGGACGCTCGCCCAGCAAAGCCAGATTGTAGGCGATATTCGGTGCACAACCGCCGCGTTGTTTGCGCATCGAGTCCACCAGGAAGCTGAGGCTCACCCGATGAAGATGTTCCGGCAAGATATGTTCCCGGAAGCGACCGGGAAAGGACATGAGATAGTCATACGCAACAGAACCGGTGATGACCACTCTCATCGTAGAGGCTCCTCGAATCAAAGCCTTTCAGACGCCGTAGCGCTCCCGCAATGCCTTTGAGACCCCTGCGGTCAGATCTAGCACCCGTTCCGCCGCCTCCTCGGTGAGCCCACCACAGCCGCCGGCGGGGGCAAGAAGAGAGGAGGCCAACAACTCGTCTCGATCCACCCCCCGGTCCGTCAGCCATCCCAGCCTTTCATCAAACCGACCCACCAGGCTCTCCACCGTTTCTTCCAGAACCTGATCGCTCGCCGGAACAATGCCCCAGGCGATCACGCCTCCCCGTTGCAAAAAGGCGCTCACCTGCTCGGAATACGGCACCAGGGATTCGCCATGTTCATACATATCCAGGTACAGAACATCGATAGTGGTCGATAACAGCAACGACCAATCGGCGGGCCCAGCACAGTATATCCCCTTCAGCCCTTCGATCCCGGCCAATACCTCTTCCAGAAGAGCGGCGACCCGATCCTGGTCCAGGGAAATGGAAGACGATTCAGGGTGGCGCAGGGTTGGCTCTTCGACAAAGATCAGGGTTCGGGGCACACGCTTGCGCAATTCCCGTTCCGTCCAGGCTGCTTTCAGGCGCAAGTGCTTGGCCGCCGCTTCCGCCAGCTCTTCATCGTAGAGGATCGGCCTCCAATTCTGGTCCTTGACCATCATCCCCCAACTCACCGGTCCGGTCACCTGCCCCTTGACCTCAGCCATTCCCTCCAGCGGACAGCTCAGGAAGTGAGACAGGCCGGCGGCATAGTCGGGGTCAATCGCGCCGAATTCCAGGTCGTTCGTCAGGTAGGCCATATAGAGCTGTTCCAGGCCAAAACTCAGATCCCGGCCCCGATCCACGTAGACCTGCTCACCGCTCACCACCAGTCCAGGGAACCTTTCGCTAAACTGGACCGCCATGTTCTCTCGGAACGAGCGCCTGGGAAGCTGGGGCCAGGCGGGGATATCCAGTCGGTCGATCATCAATTGACAGGCTACGGCCGGGTCCGTGTGGGGCAGGCTTCCGGGAGCCAGGGAACGCAGTTCAGCCCGAAAAGCGCTCATCCGTGGACCATCCGCCGTAGACTCTGCTGAAAAGGAGGATAGGCAATGCCGTTCTCGGTGATGATCCCAGTCACGTAGCGGTGGGGGGTCACATCAAAAGCTGGGTTAAACACCTTCACCCCCTGCGGCGCAATTTGGCAATCCCCACAATGCGTCACCTCGTGTCCATCCCGCTCTTCGATGGGGATCTGATCGCCGCTCGGCAGCGACAGGTCAATAGTCGAGGTGGGCACCACCGCATAGAATGGAACGCCGTTTTCTTTGGCCAGGACAGCCAGGGAATAGGTCCCGATCTTGTTCGCCACATCCCCGTTTGCCGCAGTCCGATCCGAGCCCACCAGAACGATATCGACTTGCCCGCTGCGCATCAGATAGCCGGCAGCATTATCGGCAATGAGGGTCATCGGGATGCCCTCCCTCATCAACTCCCAGGCAGTCAGACGGGCACCCTGCAGGCGCGGACGAGTCTCGTCCACCCAGACATGGACCCGCTTGCCCTGCTCATGGGCCGTCCGGATCACCGCCAGGGCCGTCCCGTAATCGACCGTGGCCAGCGCTCCGGCATTGCAATGGGTCAGAATGTTACATCCATCCTCGATGAGGGTAGCGCCATGCGCACCGATAGCGCGATTGATCTGGATATCTTCATCCGCGATCCGTTGCGCCTCGTTGATCAATTCGGCCACGATCTGGCTGGTCTCCGGTTGGGGCCAACTTCGCGCCTTGCGCAGCATCCGGTCCACCGCCCAAAACAGATTGACAGCCGTCGGTCGTGTCGCGCGAATGACATCGGCCGCCGTCTCCAGGTCACGGATAAGCTCCTCTCGCGTCGCAGCCTGACTCCGCAACGCAGCCAATGCCAGGCCAAACGCTGCGGCCGCGCCGATCGCCGGAGCTCCCCGGATCACCATCTGCTGAATGGCCTGCGCTACCTCCCGGTAGTCCTGCAACTCGACCACGACGAACTCCAGGGGCAGCCTCCGTTGATCGATCATCCGCACTGCGCCTTTGGCATCCCATTCGATCGTTCGCACCACCCACTCCCATACACAAAAAAGCTCTCCAGATGAGAGCTTCTTCTGAAACGACCCCTCTCATCTTTCAGGTCGCCTGAGCCATCAATTGTGCCGGCGTACCTGCCGGAATTGGCACCATGCTGAGGTCGGTCTTCGAATCTCGGCACCGAACCTCCAACTGGTTGCCGGGGTTTCGTTGGGCCGGTCCCTCCACCCCTCTGGATGAGCGTCCAGTTCAATTTTTACAAGCGCCAATCGTAACATACTCAAAACCATTTGTCAAAAACAGGTCAACCGATCATCAGCGACGGCGCTCATACCAGTTCGGGTCGTGCCCAAACAGAAACCCGAACACGCAAGGCGCAGCCGGCCCAAAGGCTCCAGCCCAGCGCTTCTTCACTGCCCATCCAGGTTGACAAGCAAGACAGTTGTGGGCATAATAGATTCATGCGATTTTATCCAAAATTAATGGGCTTGATCATCTTTGGCGTCTGTATGACCGGGTTACTTGTTGGCTGTGCCGATGCACCTCCGACCCCGACGCCGATCGAGCCTCCGCTGACTTTTACCCCATCGATCGTGAGCCACGCACCGACTCCATCTTCCACCTTGGCCCCGACCATCCCAGACCCAACCGCCACCTGGACACCGACGCCGACCGACACAGCCACGCCCACCTGGACACCATCCCCAAGCCCAACCGCCACCGCGACCCCCACTCCGACGACCGAGCCCAGCACGCAGTTGGACGATGCCCTGCGCCATCAGGCCAATGGCGACTATGAGCAGGCGATTGCAGAGTGTCAGGCGGTGCTGGCCGGCACCCCCACTGCTGCCCAGGAGCGCCAGGCCCGCTATCTGTTGGCCGAAAGCTACTTCCTCAATCGGGACTATGAGGCAGCCGCTGCCGCCTGGAAAGAGTTTATGGCCCGCTATCCGGACGATAGCCGCCTGCCCTCTGCCCTGCTCATGGCTGCCCGTTCGTATCATGCAGCAGACCGGTGCGATCAGGCCATCCCCTACTATGAAACCTATCTGAAGCAAACAACTCCCCTGGCCGACCTGGTGTACGAATGGCTGGGGGACTGCCAGGCGACCCGGCAACAATGGTCTGAGGCAATCACCAGCTATCGGCAGGCATTCACCGCAAGCCAGGACCGGAGCGCCCAGGTCAGCCTCCGAGAAAAGATCGCCTCTGGTTACCTGGCACTCAACGATCCGAATGCCGCTGTGCAAGAATATGACGCTATCCTGGCCGTGGCCCGCGTGGACGCCTACCGGGCCCGGATTGAGTATCAGGCCGGCCAGGCGCTGGCCGGCTCCGGCCAGACCGAAGCAGCCTATGCCCGCTACCGCCGCGTCGTCGACCGGTACCCGAGCACGTTGTATGCCTATCTCTCGTTGATTGAACTGGTGAATGCCGGCGTGGAGGTAGACGAGTTTCAGCGCGGGCTGGTCGATTACTATGCCGGAGCCACATACCCGGAGGCGTATGAGGCCGCCATTCGTGCCTTCGACCGCTATCTGTCCTCCCAACCCGCCCCCAAAGCCGACGAAGCCCTTTTTCGCAAAGCCCTGGCCCAACGGGCTACTGACCAGCCTCAGGCAGCCTTGCAGACCCTGGAGACGCTCCTCAACCGGTACCCGGCCAGTTCCTGGGTATCCCAGGCCTGGTGGGAGAAGGCAGCGACGTTCGCCGCCATGGGTGAGGAGGAAACTGCCGTCAAGACCTATCGGGACCTGGCTGCCTTTTTCCCGGCCGATGCCCTGGCCCCGAAAGCGTTATGGCAGGCAGCCAGGCTCCGCGAGACCGCCGGCCGGCACTCCGAAGCAGCCAGACTGTATCAAGACCTGCAGGCCACCTTCCCCGCCTTTGAAAACGCCGACGAAGCCCTCTGGCGGGCCGGACTGGCGTACTATCGGGCCGGAAATCGAAAAGAGGCAACGGCCAACTGGCAGGCTCTCCTGGACAAGTATCCCAAATCGGCATACCGCGCCAAGAGCCTCTATTGGTTGGGCAAAGTGACGACCACAGAAAGCTACTGGGATCAGCTTGTGGCGGCTTATCCTCATAACTATTATGCGCTCCGGGTGAAACAGACCCGCGACGGCGAATCCTTGACCTCCACCCGGTTGATCACCGCTTCCGTGGAGGTACCCCCATGGGATGCCTCGCAGGTTTCGACCGAGCTCGAGGACTGGTTGCGCTCCTGGACCCAGGTGCCGGCCGACATCGATCTGCTGACCCTTCCGGTGACCGTCACCCAGCGTCTGGATTTTCAGCGCGGCCAGGCGCTGCTGACGATCGGATTGAGACGGGAAGCCCTGGAGTCGTGGGACCAGGTGCGGGCAGCCGTCTGGGATCAGCCAGTGACCTTGGCCCGACTGGCTCTCTTTTTCCACGAACGAGGTTTCTATGGGCTGGCTGCCCGCGCCGCCAGCCGATTGGTGGAATTGTGGCCCCACGGCACGGTTCACACCGCACCGGCGGCGCTGCAACGCCTGGCGTATCCCCTGGCTTACGCCGATCTGTTGTCCGCCGAAGCGCAAGCTCGGGGTCTCGATCCCCTCCTCCTGGCTGCCCTGATCCGCCAGGAGAGCCTCTTTGAACCGGTGGCTGAATCCTACGCCGGGGCGCGAGGCCTGGGGCAGGTGATGCCGGCCACCGGAGAGGGGATCGCCCGCAGCCTGGGTCTCGACTCGTTCCATCTTGACGACCTCTATCGTCCAGTGATCAGCGTCAAATTCGGCGCTTACTATCTGGCCGTTCAGATGAAGCGCTTCCAGAATCAACTCCTGGTCGCCCTGGCCGCCTATAACGGCGGGCCGGGGAACGCCACCCGATGGTGGGACGCCGCCGGCGGCGATCTGGACCTCTTTGTCGAGGTGATTACCGCCAATCAATCGCGCATCTATCTCCAGCGCGTCTACGAGCAGTATCTTTTCTACGAGCGGCTCTATCGCCCATGAGTTCGGCCAGACCGCTACAGTCGCTGCAAACGACCACCCAGACGCATTGACATCCCTGGCGACCTGTGATAAGATGAAGCAGCCTGCACAGCGAGGATGCCTCGAGAAAGGAGCATTGAGATCATGAGATCGCGCACAGAGCAAATGATCGCCCGCCTGCGGGACCTGCGAGTCAGCTCCCCCGATATCGAAGCCTCGGCGGTGGTGAGCGTGGATGGCCTGATCATCGCCTCTGACCTGCCGGCCGATGTGGAAGAGGATCGGGTGTCTGCCATGAGCGCGTCCATGCTCAGCCTTGGCGAACGGATCGCCAGCGAGCTCAGGCGGGGTAACCTGGACCAGGTCTATATTCGGGGCAACAATGGCTATGTCATCCTCATGTCGGTGGGAGAAGAAGCTGTTCTGACCGCCCTGGCCCGCCAGGATGCCAAGTTAGGGTTGGTCTTCCTGGACATGCGCCGGGCGGCGGCAGATCTAAGTCATTTGATATAGGGCATTGATCGTTAGATGACGACCAAATATATCTTTTGCACGGGCGGGGTAGTTTCCTCGGTCGGCAAGGGTGTCACGGCTGCCTCGATCGGGCGCCTCCTCAAAAGCCGGGGGATCAAGGTCTCAATCCAGAAACTGGATCCGTATCTGAACGTGGATCCGGGCACCATGTCTCCCTACCAGCACGGCGAAGTGTTCGTGTTGGATGACGGAGCCGAGACCGACCTGGACCTGGGCCACTATGAACGGTTTATTGACGAGAACCTCACCCGCGCCAGCAACGTGACCTCCGGACAGGTCTATGCCGAGGTGATCGCCAAGGAGCGACGAGGGGACTATTTAGGGGGGACGATCCAGGTCATTCCCCATGTGACCAACGAAGTCAAACGCCGCATTGGTCTGGTGGCCCGCGAAAGCGGAGCGGAGGTGGTCATCGTCGAGATCGGCGGCACGGTGGGCGACATTGAGGGACAACCCTTCCTCGAAGCGATCCGCCAGATGCGGCTCGATATCGGGCGGGAGAACACCCTCTACATCCATGTGACCTTGCTTCCCTATATCTCGTCCACGGGCGAAATCAAGACCAAACCCACTCAGCACAGCGTCCGCGAGTTGCGCAGCATTGGTCTCCAACCCGATATCATCGTCGCTCGTTCCGACCATCCCATCGGGGAAGAGGTGCGGGCCAAGCTCTCCCTCTTCTGTGATGTCGAACCCCGCGCTGTGATCTCCTTGGTCACGACGCCGATCATTTACGAAGTGCCCTTGATCCTCGAAGAGGCCGGATTGGGCCAGTTCCTGGTCGAACGATTGGGGCTGGACCATGCCCAGGCCCCCGATCTGACTGAATGGCGAGCCGTTGTCGAGGAGATCCGGCGGCCCAAGCCCTCGGTCCGGATCGGCCTGGTGGGCAAGTACACAGAGCTCCATGACGCCTATCTCAGTGTGCGCGAAGCGTTGCACCATGCCGGCTGGCGCCACGGGGTGTCGGTCGAGATCGACTGGATCGACGCTGAACAGATTGAACGGCAAGGAACCGACTGCCTGAACCGGGTGGATGGCATTGTCGTGCCGGGAGGGTTCGGCTATCGGGGCGGCGAGGGCAAGATCGCCGCCGCGCGATTCGCCCGAGAGAATCGGGTGCCCTACCTGGGACTCTGCCTGGGGATGCAGATCATGGTCGTCGAACTGGCACGCCATGCCCTGCAGAGCGATGAACCCAACTCGACCGAATTCGACCTCACCACCCGCTACCCGGTGATTGACCTGATGCCTGAACAACGAGACATCTCAGAAATGGGGGGAACCATGCGCCTGGGAGCCTACCCGTGCCGCCTCCTGCCCGGTACCCGGGCCGCCCGGGCGTACGAAGAGGCATATGGACACCCGCTGGGGGACGGCCTGGTATACGAGCGACATCGCCATCGTTCCGAAGTCAACAACACCTATCGCAGCCTGCTCACCAGCGCGGGGATGGTCTTCTCGGGATTGTCGCCGGATGGACGGCTGGTGGAGATCGGGGAACTGGCCGATCACCCGTTCATGGTGGGGTGCCAGTTCCATCCCGAGTTCAAGTCCCGTCCGAACCGCCCTCATCCCCTGTTTCAGGCGTTTATCCAGGCGGTCAAGAATTATCGGGAGGCTTCGCCGCCCAATCGGGCGGATCGTACGTAAACAACCGGAAGAGCCGATTTGCGATTCGGGGACAAGCCTGCTATAATCAAGGTAGCTGATCGGTCGTTCCGACTAGGACGCCACCCTAGCTCAACCGGCAGAGCAGACGCTTCGTAAGCGCCAGGTTAAGGGTTCAAGTCCCTTGGGTGGCTTGGCACCAAAACGGCAGGCCCCAACGGCTTCCGCTTGGGGCCTTTGTTATGTCAGCTACTTGAGGTCGGCACAGTAGATGAACGGACAAATGAGCGGAGAGACCCCCGCTTCACCCAACGTCCGGTTCGATCTGGTGAGCAGGGTGTGGCGAGCACTGGTCGCGCCCCATACCCTGATCGGACTGATGGGAGTCCTCGCCCTCATCCTGGGTCTCAGCGCTCTGATCCCTCAAATCCCTCCCCAGACGATGGACGACCCTCGAAAGTGGCTGGCCGCTCAACCGGATATTCTGAACCAGACTAGCGGTCTCGTCCGTGCCCTTGGCCTCTTTCGCATCTATCATTCCCTGTGGTTCCACCTGATCCTCGCCCTGATCGGGCTGACCTTGTTCGTGCAGGGGATAGAGGCAGCCGAGCTGGCCTGGCGCTTTACCGGCCGAACCCAATCCAACTCGCCAACCGGGTTCTGGTGGGAAAAGCCGCGGTCTGCGCTCCGTTTCTCGAGCGCCCTTGGTTGCGATGAGGTGGTTGGCAAGCTGTATGGCTTGCTGAGCCAATACGGCTATCGGTGGACTCAACGGGCAGCCCCCCCGGCACTGGACCTGCTCGCTACTCGCCGCCGACACATGTTGTGGACCAGGCCCGTGGCCCATGGGGCCTTGTTGTTGACCCTCATTGGTCTTTTTATCACCGAGACCTGGGGCTGGCATAGTGGCGAATGGCTGGCGGCACCAGGGGACCGTCTGACCATCGGCCATGGAACTCCCTATTCAGTGCAGTTGGACACTTTTGCGCGACCAACCGCAACCGCTCCCTGGTGCGATTCGCAGAGCATTATTTCCTGGCGAGAGGGCGAGACAGTAACCGGTCAGAGCACGATCGGGATGGGGCAGCCGGCAACATGGCGCGGGATCACGGTCCGGCAACTCGGTCAGCTCCCGGTGGTCAGGCTGCGAGGCCTGGACCCAACCGGCAATCCGTTGGCCTTTCAGGTTGGCGGGACGGATCAGGCGGCAGACCATGAGGCAGAGATCGCGTTCTCTCTGAACGAGAACCAGCAGGTGGCCTATCTCCCCAGCGACAACCTGCTTCTCTCCTTCGTCTACTCTCCAGATCCCGGCGGCCGGTTGGCCTTGTATGTCTCTCATCCTGACCAACCCGACTCCCAGCCTCGGTTCGTGACCGTCCTTCAGCAGGATAGCCGGGTGGCAGTGGATGACCTGCAACTGGAGGTAGGGATGAGCTATCGCCCAGTGCTGCGGGTGGACTCTCTGCCTGGTATGGAACTGGCCATCGGTGGCGCGATCGTCGCCGTTCTGGCTCTGGCTCTGGGTTGGATCGCACCGGCGCAGATCCTATGGAGTTCGGTGGTAGCCAACCCAGACGGCTCCACGACCGTCCAGATCTTCACCCTGCCAGGAGCTTCCGGCAGCCGGTGGCTGCTGCCAATTACCCGGCAGTTCCAGGAGGCACAGGTACAGGGCGAATAGAATGGGAACCTTGGTAGCGGTTTTGTTGTTGATCATTGCCATGGCACTTCGAGGCCTGGCCGTGGCCCTGAAGCGCGAAGGGGGGCTATGGCTCGCCGCGGTAGCGCGCCTGGGTGCCTGGATCGCCCTGGCCAGTTCCATCTGGTGGACGACGGCCGCGTCCGCGCCGTGGTCTACATTCCACTTCCCGCTTCTGATCCAGAGCCTGGTTCTGGCTATCTGGGCCATTGATGGGGTATTATCCTGGCGCTTTCGCCCGGTGGTCATTGTCTCCGTCGCGGATCTGATCTCCCTTGCGTTGATCGCCGTCGGGGCATTCGGCGCCCCGCCCGGCCGCGTTTCATCTTCCTGCCTTCAGTCCCTTCCACTGTGGGTCGGGCAATGGCTCTTGTTTATCATCGGAAGCGGGGCAGCCATCGTAGCCGGAGGAAACGTCCTGACCTCGACGGTGGACGCGGCCCTGGCCGGTCGCCTTCGGCAGCTCCCCCGGTCCAGCCGGACCGCATCATCCGTCATGGCCCGGGAAGCCAATCAGTTGACCCTGGTCGCTCTGGGCGGCGGGCTGATCCTGGGCCTGGGCTGGGCCTGGTACCAGGGCGACCCTCGGCTGTTATGGATGACCAGCGCCTGGCTCCTTGCCGCCATGGCCTTCACCGCATTGTCGCTACCCAGAGGCGGGGAGCGATGGTTCACCTGGCTGACGGTGGTCGCCGCCGCCGTGGCTTTGTCGGGTTTGTGGGCAGCACCCGGTCTGCACCCTTGAAATATGAACACCTGGGAGGGGAAGATGCAACCCGTGGTGATTGGAGTCGCCGGCGGCACGGGATCCGGCAAAACGACCGTCGCCCGCGAGATTCTGAAGCGGGCGGGCACGAAACAAATCTCACTGATCCAGCACGACGCCTACTACAAAGACCTGAGCGACCTGCCTCTCGCTCAGCGAGCCATGTTCAACTTTGACCATCCAGACGCGCTGGACAATGAACTTCTCATCACCCATCTCAAGGAACTCAAGGCCGGACGCGCCATCGAAATGCCGGTGTACGATTTCAAAACCCATACCCGCACCAAACAGGTCCAACGCGTAGAACCCAGCCGCGTTATCCTGGTCGAGGGCATC
Source organism: Chloroflexota bacterium (assembly GCA_018606645.1). Lineage (GTDB taxonomy): Bacteria > Chloroflexota > Anaerolineae > JAAYZQ01 > JAAYZQ01 > TumbabinsA96. Next base: position 288,876 of record JAGVRI010000005.1, on the reverse strand, counting down.
CTGATCTTCGCCGATAAGCAGTTGCGCGACTTGATGGATGTCAAAATCTATGTGGATACCGACCCCGATATCCGCTTCATCCGCCGCCTCCAGCGCGATATCGCCGAGCGTGGGCGGACCATGGAATCGGTCATCCATCAATATCTGACCACGGTCCGGCCGATGCACCAGGAGTTTGTCGAACCCAGCAAACGGTACGCCGATGTCATCATCCCTGAAGGAGGATTCAACGAGGTGGCGATGGAAATGGTCGCCGCCCGCATCCGCGCTTTGCTGGAAGGAAGCGAATGATTAACGCCAGGAGAACAGAATGTCCATTCCCATTCTCGATCTGAAAACGCAGTACAGAACCATCCGCCAGGAAATCCAGACTGCCATCGAACAGGTGTTGGAAAGCGGGCAATTGATCCTGGGTCCGAACGTCAGGGCGCTGGAGCAGGAAATTGCCTCCTGGTGCGGGGGCGGCCATGGCATCGGCCTGGCTTCCGGCACCGATGCCCTCCGTCTGGCCATGGATGCGCTCGGCATCGGCCCTGGGGACGAGGTCATCACCACCCCCTTTACTTTTATTGCCACGGCTAACACTATCTCCCGCGCCGGAGCCACGCCGGTATTTGTGGACATTGATCCCAAGACCTTCAACATCAATCCCTTCCAGATCGAACCCGCGATCACCGAGCGCACCAAAGCGATCCTGCCCGTCCATCTCTTCGGCCAGCCAGCCGACATGGGAGCCATCATGGAACTGGCGATGCGCTATCACCTGCTGGTAATCGAAGACAGCGCTCAAGCCCTGGGGGCCACATTTCGCGGCCAACCAGTCTGTTCTTTTGGTCAGATCGGTTGCCTGAGTTTCTACCCGACCAAGAATCTGGGAGCCTATGGGGACGGTGGGATGGCGATTACCAGGGATGGTGAAATCGCCGACCGGTTGCGGGTCTTGCGACAGCATGGCGGACGGATCAAGTACCATCACGAGCGGCTGGGGTACAACAGCCGACTGGACGAACTCCAGGCGGCGATCCTCCGCGTCAAGTTGCGCCATTTGGCAGAATGGACCAGCGCACGCCAACGCATCGCCGCCCAGTACGATCAACTACTGGCCGACCTGCCTGTCACCACCCCCTACAGGTCCCCCGAAGTGACGCACGTCTACCACCAGTATACCATTCGCGCTCCCCGCCGAGACGAACTGCAGGCCTTTCTCCAGAAGCGCGGCATCGGGACGATGGTCTATTATCCCCTGCCCCTCCATTTGCAGCCGATGTATGCCCACTTGGGGGTGCCGGAAGGAAGCCTGCCCGAGGCGGAGCGGGCGGCAAAAGAGGTCCTCTCCCTGCCGATCTACCCCGAGTTGACCGAGGAACAGGTCCAGACCGTGGCCGAGGCGATCCGGGAGTTCTACGGATAGCCCGTCATCCGGAAACCCGCCCACAGCGGACCATGGTCCCCCGCTGGACTGTGGTCCAGCGGGGACGGCACAGGTTCTCGGATAGGTTCTTAGAGCGCCGGGCTGCCGGTCTCTGAGACCGGCATCCTCTCTGTGCTTGCGCGCCGTGAGCAGGGGGAGTGGAGCCTTCAGGCGTTTTTTCCGGCTGAAGTCTCGATTCCCGAACGCAAACGGCCTTCAGGTGGCCTTCGGCTGAAGCCTCGACTCCCCCCTGTTGCCAGGGGCTGATTAGTCTTACCCCATCTGCCCGACCAGATAATGGACCCACCCACCGATCGCCCCGCCCAGCACCAGCCACAGGGTATCCACCCGGAACTTGAGCAAGGCCACCAGTCCGGCCAGCAGGATCAGCGCCGTCCAGGCGTCCACCACCGCCGAGCGAAAGAGGGCCACGGCCACTGCCAGGATCAGGGCCACCACTGCCGCATTCACTCCCCGCAGAAAGGCTTGAGCCGCCGGAGAGCGACGCAGCCTCGGGATCCATGGTCCCACCAGGGCGACGATGAGGAATGAAGGGGCAAAAACAGCCAAGGTTGAAACAAATGCCCCGCGCAGTCCGGCCACCAGGTAGCCGATAAACGTGGCAGAGGAGAGCACCGGCCCCGGCGTCATCTGCCCCACGGCAATGGCATCCAGGAGCTGCTGTGGGGTCAACCAGGCGTAGCGGGTCACGACATCCCGCTGGATAAAGGCGAACAACACCATACCGCTTCCAAAGAGGAGCGAACCAACCTTGAGAAAGAACAACCCCAGACGCAGCAGTCGGCTATCCAGCCAGGGAGGTAGCGCCGCCCACAGCCCGGGTAGTAGCCCCCAGGCCAGCAGCCACAAGGGCCAGCGTGGCAGGTGTAGCGGTGCGTAGAGCAGGATGCCCACCACGCCGGCCGTCAGGAGCAACACCACTTCGTTGACGCCCCACAGAGCGGCCGCCAGACAGACCACCGCCAGCGCGACAGTCCGCCAATCCCGCAGCGCGGACCGGCCCAGACGATAGGTCGCCACCAGGATGATGGCCATCACCGCCGGGTTGATGCCATAGAACAACGCCGTGGCCTGCGGTAAGGTCCCCAGGCGGACATAGAGCCAGGCCAATCCCAGGCTGATGAGGGCCGCTGGCAAGGTGAAACTTACCCCTCCCGCCACCAGCCCCGGCCAGCCGGCGTGGACAAAGCCGATGTGGCTGGCCATCTCCACCGCATTAGGGCCGGGCACCAGGTTCGTTGCCGCCAGCAAATCGAGAAAATGCTCGCGGCTCAGCCAACCGCGCCGGCTCACCGTTTCCTGCTCCATCAGAGCGATATGCGCGGCCGGCCCACCAAAGCTGATCGTCCCCAGCTTCAGAAAGAGGCCGGCGACCTCCAACAACTGATGATAGCGCTGGTGCACCTCGATCGGGGTTGACTCCTTGTGTATGGCATGCGCGATGACCGCCCGGGACCGCTCTGGTGCTGCTACTCGGCCGGCTCCAGGTACAGGATCCCTTCGTCGTAGGCCAGCAACTCGGCATACCGTCCCCAGTCAATCGCCGTCTCCAACTGGCGCTCTGCCTCTTCGGCCGGGAACTCGAGTTCCAGAGCCGTCTGAACTACCTCTGCCCGCAGGCGCTGCCCCTCCGCCGCCCGTACCAGGGCCAGCAGCCAGCGAAAGAGCGGCAATCGCCGAAGGCGGGTGGCAAAAATCTCTTTGCGGGCCAGGATGCTGGCCTCGGCAAAGGTTTCGCCCAAAGGGGTAAGCATAATATCACCTTCGGCGACGGTGGCAAAGCCCAGCAGCTCCGCCGCCTCGGTCAGGCGGAACAGATGGTCCGAATCAATGCCCAGGTCATCCACCAGGCGATAGATGTCATGGCGACCGCCCGATCCCTCGGCCAGGTGTTCCAACAGACCGGCTAGGTCATTGATGCTGATGTGCGGCAGCGCCCGGGTGCGCCCTGGTTCACCCGGCGCCGAACCCATCTCCAGGTGTTCGGGTTGCGTCTGCCCGGCCAGAGTGGCGTACACCTGGTCCACGACCGCCAGGAATTCGGGTGACTTGCGCTGGCGAGGATGGGGCAGCGTCACCGTCACTTCGGCCACCACCCGACCGGGGTTGCGGTCCATGACCACAATCCGGTCAGCCATAAAGACCGCCTCCTCAATGTTGTGGGTGACCATCAGGATCGCCTGGGTCGGGATATCGCCGCCGGTCCATAACTCCAGGAGTTCGCCGCGCAGCGCCTCGGCGCTCAGCACGTCCAGAGCGGAAAAGGGCTCGTCCAGGCAGAGGAGTTCCGGCTCAACCGCCATGGCCCGGGCAAATCCCACCTTCTGGCGCATCCCGCCTGACAACTCGCGAGGATAGGCCGTTTCAAAGCCATCCAGCCCGACCATGTCCAGCAGCTTCAGGGCACGGGCAGTGCGTAACGCCGGCGGCACACCGCGCGCCTTGAGCGCCACCTCCACGTTTTCCTGGACGGTGAGCCAAGGGAAGAGGGCAAAGGTCTGAAAGACGATGGTGGCCTGAGGATTGACCCCACGCAAGGGCACGCCCCGGTAGAGGACCTGCCCCTGGCTGGGCGGCTGCAGGCCGGTGATAATGCGCAGCAGGGTGCTCTTGCCACAGCCGGATGGTCCCAACAGGCAGGCAAATTCTCCTGCGGCCAGTGTTAGATTCACATCCTCCACGGCGGTAAAGGTCCGCTCTCCGCTGCGATAGAGCTGATGAACGTGTCGCAATTCCAATAGAACTCCATTCTGGGACATCGCTCACTCCATGCGATAGCGTTCTTCAGCCAGCCGGTACAGCCGCCGCCAGACCAGCCGGTTGATGGCGACCACCGTCAGGACCATGCTGAGGGTAGCCGCCAGAAGCAAGGCATAGTCTCCATCGGCGGTGGCCTGGGCAATAAGCGCGCCAATGCCCACCGCGTGCAAGGTCTGCCCCCCGAACTCGACGTGCTCAGCGACGATGCTGGCGTTCCACGCCCCGCCGCTGGCGGTGATGGCCCCGGTGACGATGTAGGGAAAAAGGGCTGGCAAAATGAGTGTTCGCCAGCGCTGGCGACGGCTCAGTTGCAGCAGCGCGGTGGTGTACTTCAGGTCCTGAGGAATGGCTGAAGCGCCGGCGATGACATTGAACAGCAGGTACCATTGGGTACCCATCAGCATCAACAGCACGGCCGCCAGGTTGAGGCCGCCCGGCAGACCAACGAGGAGCAACAGAAAGACAGGAAAGAGGGCCGTGGCCGGTACCGAGGCGATGACCTGCACCGCCGGCTGCAGCCACGTCGCCAGGCGGCGGTTGGTGCCGATGGCTACACCGAGCGGCACCGTCCAGGCAAGGGCAATGACCAGGGCAGCCAACACCCGCAGCAGGGTAACCGCCACCCCCAGGCCGATCTCGCCCCATTGGCTCGGTGGCACACTCCAGAGCATCTGAGCGGCGCGCAGCGCACCGTACACCAGACCCGCCCCTCCCACAGCCGCCACCAGGTAGATCAACCAGGGACGGCGAGAGCTAGCTGCTACCTCCCCACCCGGCGGAGGGAACCGTTGCAGAAGCCAGGCATCCACCCGTTGGCCCAATGGGCCTGTGATCCGGCGCGAGAACGACTCTGCCAGCCGCGAGCGGCGCAGGACGTCGTAGAACCAAGAGGTGGGCGGTTCCTCACCTTCCACCGTCTCCAGTTTGAAGCGGTTCGCCCACGCCAGCAATGGCCGCCAGACCAATTGATCGAGAGCAACAATCACCAGCACTAGCGTGCCAAGGCCCCATAAGATGGCCGGCAGGTTGCCCTGGTTGGCCGCCTCCTGCAGGTAGGCGCCCAGCCCAGGCAACCGAAAGTCGCGCTGACCGACCACAAAGATCTCGGCAGCCATCAAGAAAAACCAACCTCCAGCCCAACTCATCATACTGTTCCATAACAGCGAGAGCGCGGCAAAGGGCAGCTCCAGTGTTTTGAAACGCAGCCAGCCATTGAAGCGAAAAATGGCGCTCGCCTCACGCAGTTCTTTGGGCACCGTAGTCAGCGACTGGTACCAGGCAAAGGTCAGGTTCCAGGCCTGGCTGGTGAAGATGAGCACCACCGAGGCCAGTTCAGCAGCGACACCCAGCGGCAGCACCGCGCTCAGGCTGAGCAGCACCACAGGCAGGAAGGAGAGGATCGGCACACTCTGCAAGACATCGAGCAGCGGCATCAAGACCAGCTCGGCGCGGCGGTGGTAAGCGGCCAGATAGCCATAGACCAGGGTAAACAACATGGACAGGGCATATGCCGCTGCCATACGACCCACCGACAGCAGGGCATACCAGGGCAGGGTGCGGGGGGAGAGGGAGATCTCGGGCCCCGCCACGACGGCCGGGGCGCGGATCGCCAGCCGGACCCCGGCATAGAGCAGCACAGCCAGACCAGTCAGAATCAGAGCGTCTCCCCAGGTAAGGGGACGGCGCATTGGCTGTCCGACCTGGAAGATGCGGCGTACGGTCATCGTGGCCTCCCTGTATCTGACCAGGTTCGCAGGGTGGCCACCGACTCGGCAGGGTGGGGCAAACCCCCAGCCGCGAACGGGCCGGCCCGGTCGAGCGGGTAGGCTACTTCGCCGCCACACACGAACCTGTCGTCCGGCCGGCCAGCGCACAGGCGCACCAGGATGCCATTTGGGGCCGATGGGAACACCAGGCACCTCCGGGATTTATGCTCCCCCGGAGGCGCAGTTGCCAAAGTGAAACCTGCCTTCCGGGGGCTAGCTGATTCGGTTAGCAGGGCAAAGACGGGTCAGGTATTCCTTCCTAGTCGAAGGACGCCCGTCTTCTAGTTGGTTGTCGTCCATCACCCTGATTCAGGCTTCTCACCTCTGGGCTCATCACCCGTTTAGGATCGAAACTGCTGCCTCCATGAACCGGAGTCAAGCGGATAGATTCTACTCCTCTTGATAGAGGTTGTCAAATTCGCGCTCGATTCGTGGCGCCGCCAGCGCATGACGTCCAAAAACAATGAGATCCGTCCCCGCCTCTGACAAGTCGCCGTCGTCCATCATTCATCCCTACGGACAGCGGATAATCCCCTGCGCCCACAGGCAGTCGGCGCACGAGGGCACATTGCCCAGGCAATCTTCGTTGTTCTCGGCATAGTCGCAGGCCACTCCGCAGTCCACACAATACATAAAACGAAAGTCGCGGACCTTGGCCCGGAAGCGCACATATTCCTCCGACTGCCAGATGTCGGCCAGGGGCCGATCGTTGACGTTGCCCAGAACATAACGACTGACATTCTTGCGCCGGCCATAGATATAATAGGGATAGCTATGCATCAGTGGATAACAGGGACTCACCCCGCCATCCCAGCCGATCACGACCGTTCGATCCAACACAAAGCGGCACTGTCGCCAGGCACCCCATTTCATCCGGGGCAGGTCCATCCGCCCCCACAGGATACCGCGCGCCTCCTTCACCGGCCAGCTCAAAGGTAAACTCAATGGCCTGTCGCTGTCATACAGGATCTCGTCGCACATCGCCTCGGTGTGGGGCAGCAGGTTACTGACCAGCACCTTGGTGGCGCCCAGGTCGGCGGCGATCTCCCGCAGCCGAAGCAGATGGTCGCGGTTGGATCGAGTCGCGACAAACTCGATTCCCAGGTTGAGCGGCGGCACCGGACGACTTTCAGCCAGACGCATCAGACGGCGCGCATTGTCCAACACCTGATCCAGTCCCCCGACGATTCGCGCCCCATTATAGGCCTGGGTATGGACCGTGTCGAGGGAGATCACCACCCAATCCACCGGTGTGGCGAGTAGCGTGCGGGCCATCGCTTCGTCCAACAACAGCCCGTTGGTCGTCACCGTGAGTGACACGCCCAGCGTCGAGGCCAGGGCCAGCATCTGCGGCAGACGAGGATGGACCAGCGGCTCGCCGTACCCGCCAAAGACCAGGCGGTTTAGATCGGGGAAGGCGCGCAGCCCTTCTACGGTCGCTTCAAAGGTCTCCCAGCTCATATCACCACACGGATCGCTCCACACCTGACGCACACATACGGCGCAGTTCAGATTGCAGCGGGCAGTGATCTCCACATACGCTTTCTGCACATCCAGCCGAGCCGCGTACAGCCGTAGCGCGTCCTCCGAAGACTCCAGAACGAACCTCGTGCCGGGCTTCAGTCCAAAGCGGGTCAGGTACTCGGTCGGCAATTGAATTTGTCCATTGATGCCGATGGTCAACTCAGTCATCCGTCCCCTCTGCCGGATTGAAACGGGCGCCACGGGCTAGAACTCCCATGTCCCAGGCGTAAACCTTCTACTTTGCAGTACATTGCCGTTCTCACCCACGATCCCTCCCCTTTCCGCGCCAGTCGGAACCGAGCAGCCGCCCCAGCCACCCCACCTGCCGAACCGGTTGCTCCGACCGCCACCGGGCGATCTCCCGGCAGGCGACCTCGTAGCCACGGGTAATCAGCTCGTCGGTATGGCTGAAATCCCATACCGGTATCGGCACCTCGCCGCGCAGAACGATTTCGCGGACCAGCGCGCCCTGCGCCCTCGCCAGAGCAATTTCCAGGTCCGTCTGGCGCCGCTCAACCGTGTAGGTCAGCTTGCCCAGGAACGGCCCAAAGCGCTGACCTCCCACCGGGACCACTCGCGGATCGGCGATATCTAGAGCGATTATCGTCCGCGCCCCTTGCTGCAGCGCCGCCTCGACCGGCAGGTTGCTCACCACGCCGCCATCGATTAGCAACTGATCGCCCCGTTCCAGCGGATGTACAAACGGCGGCAAGGCGGTGGAGGCCAGGAGCCCCTCCAGCACCGATTGCCGTGGGTCTTGCCCGTACAGCACCGGGCGACCTGCGTTCAGGTCGGCAGCGACCAGGATCAGACGCACACCCGGGATGTCGCCAAAGCGCAGGTCAGGCGACAGACCTTGGGAGATGAAAAACTCGCGCAGGCGGTGATACGGATCCCAACCGGACCGGTTGAACAGGACACGCAACGTCAACCACACATAGTTGGCCGGCAGCAGGTCGGCTGCCGCAGCAATGCGCCAAGTTCTCTCCAGGCCCTCGATCGCCTCCAGGCTCAGGCCATGGATCGCCAGGTAGGTGGCGTTGGCCGCTCCGACCGACGTGCCGGTCAGCACGTCGGGCCGGATGCCTGCCTCCCACAGAGCACGCACAGCCCCCACCTGCAACGCCCCGCGTGCTCCGCCGCCACCCAACACCAGAGCCAAAGGACGACGCATCTTCCTATCTCCTTGGACACCGTTTCCGCCCGCACTCACGTTCAAGGTCAGACCTCCGCGCTTCACTCGGAAAGCCACCGTGGTTCTTCAGTCATCCCTGCCTCACTCCCTCCAGGGCCAAAGCCCGGGGCCGACCCGTTCCGCCATAGCGCACCTGCACGATCTCGGCTAGGATGGCCAGGGCGATCTCTTCAGGGCTGCGCCCACCCAGGTCCAGCCCGACAGGAGCGCGCACTCGCGCCAACTGCTCATCGGGCACTCCGCTGGCCCGCAGGTGATCAAAGACGGCTTGCACCTCACGATTTCCCCTCATCTCTGACAAACGATTCCATCAGCCGCCGCATCCACCACCTGCAACCGGATATACCATGGCGATCACACGGGGAGATGCCCGATCGGCGCCTCGAACTCCAGCCGAAAGCGCCCATAGTCCTGGAGATAGAAGATGAACTCCTGGCTGACCGGCCGCAGGCTTTTCCACATCTCCCAAGGCACATAGATGGTTCCGTAGCGCCGTCCCCACTCACCGACTTCGATCGCCAGATAGTCGTCCGGGTTTTCAGGCTTGCCCACCCGACCGGATGGGACCTCGGCCGCCACTCATCAATCCACCACCATCAGTTGGCGGGTGATAGTCAGCGCCCCCCCTTGTTCTTTCAGGTACTGCTTGAGCCAGTCGGATTTGGTCCTGGCCAGAATCATGGCGTTTCCTCCCCCCGACCAATGGCCGGCATCTCATCGGCGAACATCTCGGCCAATTGTGCCTGCTGTTGGGCATATTGGGGCTCGCTCAGCACCGGGCATCTCTCCAGCGTCACCTGGCCGGTCACCAGCCGGTTGGCAAAGACGAAACAGGAAGCCTCACCGCAGGCCTTACAGTTGCTGCGCGGCAGCAATTTGTACACCTCCATAAGATCCGGGCGGCGCCGCACCTCAAAATTTGGCTGGATCTCGGCCCGGCGCTCCCAGGTGCGATTGACCAGTTTGATCAGCCCTTCGACCTCTTGAATCGCCACCTCCCGGTCCAGAACGTTGCTCACGGCGATCTGGTAAGGGTGAAAGACGATCCGGTGACCGCCCTTTGTCCAGGTGAGGGCTGGTGCGCCCGGATTGTAGACTGCGCCGCGCAAGGTGGCATTCAGGTAGGGCAACACCTCACGGATGTCGGTTCTCAATCGGGCGATTGCACTGAATCGCTCAGCGCCCGGATCACAAGGTGGAGTAAACACTTCCAGATCATACGTGTCGATCAACACCGTCTAGTCCTCCCTCCACATAGGTTCCCCAAACATGCTGTTCACACCACCTCCCAACGGTCGCAGCGCCCACCCCACCGGGCCACGATCTGTCCATCCATCCGAATCTGAGCGATCTCGCACAAGTTCGGGCAAGCATGACACTCGAAAGAGTTGGCCTGCACCTCGGCCTGGACCACGCCAAAGCCCTTGAAGCGGCTCGGCTGGCCATCACTCCGCTCCCGGGCCAGCAGAGCCGCACCCAGCGCCCCCATCACCTCGTGATGCGGCAGCACGATCACTTCGGTGCCCAGCGCTTCCCGAAAGGCCCGCACCACCCCGGCATTCGCCGCCACCCCACCCTGAAACACCACCGGCGGCTCCAGCGTCTTGCCCAGCGCCAGGTTGTTCAAATAATTGCGCACCAGCGCCTGACACAGCCCATAGATGATGTCATCCATCGGGTGGCCCATCTGCTGCTTGTGCACCATGTCCGACTCGGCAAAGACAGTGCAGCGACCGGCGATGCGCACCGGGTGCTCGGAGAGCAGCGCCCGCTGCCCCAGTTCCTCGACCGTGATGCCCAGCCGGTGGGCTTGCTGCTCCAGAAACGAACCGGTCCCGGCGGCGCAGACACTGTTCATGGCAAAGTCCACCACAATGCCATCCCGGAGGAGGATCAGTTTGGAGTCCTGCCCGCCGATATCAATGACCGTGCGCACCTCAGGGACAAAATGCAGCGCGGCTACAGCATGGGCTGTGATCTCGTTTTTGACCACGTCCGCGCCGACGATCGCTCCCGCCAGTTGCCGTCCGCTACCCGTGGCGCCCATCCCCAGAACACGAACCCCGGCAGGTAACCGCTCCGCCATCTGCGCCAGTCCCTCGCGGATTGCCTGGATCGGCTGCCCACCAGTGCGGCGGTAGAGAGAGGCAACCAACTCGCCCCGACGATCCACGGCGGCGAGCTTGGTTGTCACCGAGCCTACATCCATGCCCAGAAAGACCTCACTCACCTTCCTTTCCTCCAGTGCAGCATGTCCACGAACGCCTCCAGCCGGGTGACCAGGCCTGCCTCGCCGCTGTGCTCGTCCAGCACCAGTGTCATCAGCGGCACGCCGCGTTCCCCACTCAGTCGTTGCACCTCGTCCACCAGGATCGCATCCGGACCGCAGCCGAACGCGACCACGGCAATCAAGCCTTTCACGCCCCGCTCCAGCGCCAGGCGTGCCGCACCGACCAGTTCGTACTCGAAAGCCCAGTAATCATCCGCCGGCTGCGGGCCCAGCCGCTCCGGGGTCAATACATTCACCCCCAGGCGGGCCAGCCGGGTCAGCAGTTGATGGTTGATAAACGGATCATACAGGTTATAGGGATGGCCAACGACCGCAATCGGGAGGCCGTCAGGAAGCCAGGAAACTACATTGGTCGGACGATCAAAACTGGCGGGCGTCAGTCGGCCCTCCATCATTGCCTGGCGGCTGGAGCGGTAGGCGCTCCAGGCCGCCGCCACCGCGTCGCGCAACGCCAGGGGGTTGAGGGTGAACAGCGCTCCGGCCTCCAGGATGACAGACATCAGCGCAGCGAGTCCCTGGCTGAGGTCAATGTCCGGCGCGATGAGTGGCGGCAGGTCAGGCATCGTCGCCCGCAGCAGGTCAGGCAGACCGATCAGCCGGGCGCAGTTGCTGGAGCCGGGGGCCAGGCGCTGGATCGAGGGCACCAGCAACTGATCTACCTGCCCGACCAGGGCGCGGATATGGCCGTAGAACAGTTTCATCGGTAGGCAGGTCTCGGCGACGGCGTAGGGCAGTCCAGCTTCCAGCGTGGCCCGGTTCGTCGGCGGCGAGACGACAAGCTCGATCCCCAGGCAGTTAAAGAAAGCGGCCCACGTCGGATGGAAACGGTAGAAAGAGAGGGCCCGTGGAACACCGATGCGCATCCGTCATTCCCCTCGCCGGTGGGCCGCCCATAGCATGTCCACAAATGCCTCCAGCCGGGTGACGACCCCCGCCGGGCCGGTCTGTTCGTCGAAAGAAAGGTTGAGCACCGGCACGCCCCGCTCACGTTGCAAGGCGATCAGCGCACTTTGCGCCACCATCTCCGGTGTGCAGTTGAACGGCGCTACGTGGATCAGCCCGTCCACCTCCCCCTGTGCCATCAACGCCGCCTCGCCGACGGTGGAGCGGGCAAACCCACCTACATCCCGCCTCAGGTAGCGCCTCCCGGCGCGGCGCGCCCGCCCGCCACGGTCCCGCCGCAGGAGCAGCGGCAGGGGCACCTGAATGCGGCCCGTGTAGTGGAACCAGCGATGGACCTCTACCCCCATCCGCCCCAACCGCACCTCCAGGTTATGATTAAGGAACGGGGTGAGGATGGTAAAGGCGTCGCCGACCAGGCCCACCCGCAGCACCGGCCGGTCCGGGTTCAGTTCCACCGCCCGCACCAGCCCCAGGATTTCGTCGCGCTGCTCACCAAGCTCCCGCCGGTTGCGAAGAGCGGCCACCCGCTCCAGAGCTGCGGCCAGGGCGCGGTCCACCGCACCCCGCTCGCGCTCCCGCGCCCGCGCCACCAGCGCCATCGTTTCCAGCGCATCGGTCAGACTGAGTAGGTCCAGCAGGAAACGGATCGGTTCGATCAGTTCTCGAACGGAGCGCCCATCGGTAAAGACACGGGTCAGGCGGAACAGGTCGTGATGGACATGGTAAAGGTCCAGGGTGTGCGTGCGCACGGACAGACCCCACTCCCGCAGGCGACGGGCCTGCTGAGCGGCGGAGTAACCCAGGCGGCAGGTGCCGGGGCCGCCCAGCATGATGATGTCGGTCGCGCCCTGCTCCGCCGCCTCGACATAGTGGCCAAAGAGCAACTTGCACGGGATGCAGACCATCTCCGGCGACCCCTGCACGCCGATATCGAGGGTACGACGGGAAGCCGGCGGAGGGGCGACCGTCTCGATCCCCAGCGCCTGCAGATACGATTCCGCCGCCAGGCTGAGCGTGCCCAAAGGCGGGAAGGCTACCCGTCTGCTCATTCCGTCTCCCTATCCGATCGATCAGGCTGTAGCGTGTGGTAATGCTTAATGTCGCTTCTTTTCCGGTGAGGCCGGGATCACCCGGCCTCACCAGCACCAGGGACGAGCGCCGTTGCTCGTCCGCCAGATAGCCAGCTCATGCCTTCGCCACGCCAGCCCGGGCAGCCTCCAGTTCATGCCGATAATAGCGGCGCCGGAAGAAAAAGGCCACATTCACCAGCCCGATCATCACCGGCACCTCCACCAGCGGCCCGATCACCGCCGCGAACGCCTGACCCGACGCCAGCCCAAAGACCGCCACCGCCACGGCAATCGCCAGTTCAAAGTTGTTGCTGGCGGCCGTAAAGGCAACAGTCGTCGTTTTGGCATAGTCGGCCCCAATGCGACGGCCCATCCAGAAGCTCACCAGGAACATCAACACAAAGTAAAAGAGCAGCGGCACCGCAATCCGCACTACGTCCAGCGGAATGCTTACGATCAGCTCCCCCTTCAGGCTGAACATGACGACGATAGTGAACAACAGCGCAATCAGCGTCAACGGGCTGAGTCGGGGGATAAACTTGGTCTCGTACCACTCCCGGCCCCGGGCCCGCAGCAACAAGAAGCGGGTCAGAAAACCGGCGATCATGGGAATGCCCAGATAGATGAACACACTCTGGGCGATCTGGCCGATGCTGACCTGCACCACACTGCCCTTCAAGCCCAACAGCGGCGGCAACACGGTGATAAAGAACCAGGCGTAGACACTGTAGAACAGCACCTGGAAGATACTGTTGAACGCCACCAGTCCGGCCGCGTACTCCCGGTCGCCCTGCGCCAGGTCGTTCCAGACAATGACCATGGCGATGCACCGCGCCAAGCCAATCATGATCAGGCCCATCATGTACTCCGGGTAGTTGTGCAGAAACAGGACCGCCAGGATGAACATCAGGATCGGCCCGATCACCCAGTTCTGCACCAGCGACAGGATCAACACCCGGATGTCGCGGAAGGCCTGGCCCAACTGCTCATAGCGCACCTTGGCAAAGGGCGGGTACATCATCAAGATCAGCCCGATGGCGATGGGGATGTTGGTCGTCCCCACCGAGGCAGCCTCATTGAGCGTGTGGACGGCGGTCGGGAAGAGGTACCCCAGCCCGACACCCACGGCCATGGCGCCAAAGATCCACAGCGTCAAAAAGCGGTCCAGGATCGACAGCCGTTTGACAACGCCGGCGCTGCCGGCCGATGCAGTTGCTACCGTTTGAGACATTGTTGAATCCTCCTTATTGCTCAGATTATTTGTGAACTCCATTGTAGTCCGAAGACAGTAAGCCCTCGCGACCTCGATTTCTAAACACCTTCCCGGCGTGGCCGTACCACCAGCACCGGTTGGCGACTGAGGCGCACGACGTTGTCGAGGGTGCTGCCGGTCAGTAATTCCTGCAAGGCGCTACGGCCCTGCGAGCCAAGGACGATCAGACATGCATCCTGCTCATCGGCAACGTTCAACACCTCACGGAAAGGCATGCCATGCCGGATCATCACCTGGCTGGGCAGCCCGTACAACAGCAGATCGCGCCTCATCCGCTCTAGTCGGCGCATATCTTCTTGATCAAAGGCGGCGATCTGCTCGGCCGGCCGGTGCGTCATCACCCGCTCATCCTGCACATGCAACAGGATCACCTCCTCCGTACCGACAGCTTTGAGCCGCTTGACGATCTGAAACGCCGCATCCGCACACTCGGAAAAGTCGGTCGGGTGCAGCACACGCTTGAACATACTGGCGCATACCCGCCGGCATTCGACGTGTCCCAGCTTTCGCACTACGTCAAATTTCTGGATCAGCACCGGCACGGAGGCGCGACGCACCACCTCGTGAGCCACACTGCCCAACAGCAGCTCCTGGGCCACCGTCTTGCCCTGCGCCCCCATGGCAATCAGATCCACCCGTTCCTCCTCGGCCACCCGCACGATTTGCGCCGCCGGAGAGCCGTATTCAACCCGGCTAATCACCCGCAGTCCCTGGCCTTCCAGCGCCATCCGCGCGATGTACAACTGCTCTTCAGCACTCCAGCGCACCCGTTCCAAGCTCTCCCGATTCACCGTCTCGGGAAGGGGTACGTCACTCCCACGGATGGTGACCAGCAGCACGACGACAGCCATGCCGGCCGCTTTGAGTTCCGGCAAACAGGCAAAAACCGCGTTGGCGTAGGCCGAAAAGTCAGTCGGAAAGAGCACCCGCGCAAACATGAACCCCCTGCTGGTTATTCCCGCCGGCACTGCGGGCAGGTGCATTCGGGATGATGGCGAGGTTGACCCGCTGGTCCCAGCATCACATCCAATGCCTGCACCACGCGCGGGTTGCTCAGCCGGTAGTAGATGTACAATCCCTCGCGGCGGCTATCCACCACGCCAGCATCCTTCAGCGCGCGTAACTGCTGCGAGATATACGGCTGGCGCTGTTTGAGCACCGTCTGTAGGTGACAGACGCACACCTCTTCCCGCCGACGCATTGCATCCAGGATGCACAGCCGCGCCGGGTGGCAGAGAAGACGGAACAACTGCGCCATCTCCCGATACGAACCGGTTTGGTTCTTCACATCCCGCCTCGAACATCCGACGGCAGGACGCGCATTCACGCAGATACAGCCCATCAGAGCGAATCCATCATGTCCTGCCTCGACTGCCTACGAGCCGCTCTCGGCCATGGCCGCATTCGCCAGCCAGGTCGTTACCTCGGCCTTGCTCGGGATGCGCCCGGAACTCACCACCTTGCCGTTGATCACCAGCCCAGGTGTGCCCACGATATCATAGGACATGATTTGCCGCATGTCGGTCACCTTGCTAATCGTGGCCTCCATCCCCATCTCCTGGACCGCCTCGCGCACGATCCGCTCCAGCCGTTGACAGTTCGGACAGCCAGGTCCCAATACTTTGATGTCCATCGTGCAAGCCTCCTTATGCTAAAATTTGGAATCTATCATGACCCGCCACCAGGGCAGCCAGATACCGCCTATTCTCCGCCATGGGCCTCGGCGTGGACCATCACCCGTCGGTTGCGCCGCTCCAGCAGAGCCAGGCTGACCGCCAGCACGGCGATAAAGCCGGCCAGGTAGAGCGCAATCCACCCCAGGCTCGTCCCATCCTTCCACAGGCCATACAGCAACCCGGCAATGGTGCTGAACAGGGCCACCCAGAAGACGTACACCCACGTCTTGAGCCGACCGATGATCACCGAGATCATCAGGATGCTCTGCAGGCTCAGCTCCGGGTCGGCCATCAGGTAGGCCAACAGCGGTCCCGGGTGCATCCCCAGCCCCAGGAACATATTGGCGATCGGCACCTCGACCAGAGTAGGAAAGTACATGAACACGCCAAAGGCCACGCCGGCCAGCGCACCCGGGAGATTGTTCCTTCCGGCCAACGCTTCGATCCACTCCGGCTTGATGAGCTGGCGGATGACGCCTACCCCAAAGACACCGACGACCAGCAGCGGAAAGATCTGCTTGATAAAGCGCCATGACTCCCACAGCCATTCCTGGACCTGGTGCGCTGCCAGGTGTCTGCGCGCCACATAGCCCAAGGCCAGCAGCGCGGCGGCCACGGCAAGAGACTTGCCAAGGAAGCGGACCTCGAACCCGGCGGCGGTCGCCTCCATGCCGGTCGAAGCCACCAGCAACGTCACTACAATCAACCCCAGCGTCACCCACGTCCACCGGCTGAACTTCTCATCCACCTGGTTCAACCCAAACCAGGCGCTGATCCCGATCAGGATCAGCAACCCGATGAGAATCAATCCCTGGACGCTGACCCCTTCTTCTCCCTTGCTGGCATCAAAGGGTACGATCCGGTTGAGAATGCCCTGCAAGTTGTCCGCGCCACTGAACGGAAGCGTGACCTGCGCATAGCTATTGAGCAGCACCGGTAACTTTAGCGTGCCGCTCAGGAGCAACGCCACCAGCAGCACCACAAAGACCCAGTTCGGGGCGGGTACCCGACCCTTGACCGCAAAGGGGTCGTTGGTCGCCTCATCGTGGCGGACGTCCTCGCGGCGGAAGATGAGGGCCATGATCATCCCGATACCGACGCCGAAGGTCAGCGACAACACCAGCCGGGCAATGGCCAGGTCCATGCCGATGGCCACACCGGTATAGGCCAGGGCTAGGATATTGGCTGCCGGCGCAAAGAAGAGAAAGGTGATGGCCGGCCCCAGTCCTGCCCCCTTTTTGTAGATGCCGGCAAACAGAGGCACGATGGTGCAGGAGCACACCGCCAGGATCGAGCCAGCCGCGGCGGCGGCTGGATACGAGATATACTTGGGCGCCGTCCGGCCCAGAAAGCGGGTGATCGCTTCCTTTGGGATCAGCGCCGCCAGCGCCCCGGCGATGAAAAAGGCCGGCAGCAGACAGAGCAAGACATGGGCAGCGAGATAGGCAGCCAGATTGCCCAGACCGCCCTGCACCAGTTTTGTCAACCACGATCCGAGATCCATTTTGGCGTCCCCGTTGATTCAATTTTGATATGATATCCGCATCATTGCGTATTCAGATTGAGAAATCATGCAGCCTGGCACCGAGGGCAAGGACAGTTGTCCAGAACGCCGACCGGAAGCGGCGGGAAAGTCAGGATCCGGCCATGAAAGGCTTGGGCTAACGCCTTGCCCTGATCCAGCAACTCCGCCAATCGGTCATCGGCCAGCCGATAGTAAATGAGCGTCCCCTCCCGGCGGTCGGCCACCAGCCCCGCCTGCCGCAGTGCAGCCAGTTGCTGCGACACATAGGGTTGCCGTTGCCCCAGAACCGCCGTCAGGTGGCAGACACAGGCTTCTTGCCGCGCCAGAATGTCCAGAATCTGCAGCCGCACCGGGTGTGCAAGCGCCTGAAAAAGCTGGGCTTCTTTATCATACCCGTCATTCCTGACCAATCTATGCCCTTCCTTGAATATTCAAAATTTTGCATGATTGTACCTAACAGATCTCTGTTTGTCAAATCTTGGGGACGGTGATGCACAGGATTACTGGCCTTCCAGCTCGTCCCGCACCGTTCGGTACAGCTCGGCCGCCTTCAGTTCGGCCAGACAGTAGCATGGGCCGCCCAGCGCCCGCGCCAGGTTCTGGGCCAACCCCCGGTCGTACGCCTCGTGCTCCATGTTGATGACCACCGAGTGGATGCGGCTCTTGCGGATCAGGTCAGCGATCTTGTGCGCTTCTTCCAGTGGGGGGGTCTCGGTGATAGACACATTGCCCGCGCCGTCGGTGAGTAGAATCAGCAGGGGCATCGCCTCCGGCCACAGGCGCAGTTCTCGGCGAAAGACGCGGTAGGCCATCAACAGCCCGGCCGAAAGGGGGGTCTTGCCGCCAACCGGCAGATGACGAAGCGCCTTCTGGGCCAGCTCAACGCTCGAAGTAAAGGGCAGCACCAACCGTGCCTCTTCTCGTTGAAAAACGACCAGCCCTACCCGGTCGCGTTTCTGGTAGGCGTCAATCAGCAGCGACATGATCGCTCCTTTGGTCGCCTCCATCCGTTGGGCGCCGGCCATGCTCCAACTGGCGTCCACCACAAAGAGGATCAGGTTCGAGGCCCGGCGGACGCGGACCTTTTTCTGAGCATCCTCCGGTAGAATGGTCAGCGTGCCCGGTTCATGGTCCCGCTCGGCCTGGTGGAGCGCCGCCTGGCGGATGGTCGCATCCAGCGCGATGTCGCTCAGGTCACCGTTCGTCGGTCGGGCCTGGATATACCGGCCTCGTTTGCGGTGGGTGCGGGTGGTGGACCGCTTGCCGGCGGTGTGCCGCGTCAGACGGTCCATGGGCGATTCGACCCGGCGGGGCTTGAACACCTCACCGAGAGGGACAATCATTTCTACCGAGTCGGCATCGCCCAGGCCCAGCGGATCGGCTGTGTGGCCCTTCAGCGGCATCCCGGCGCCGCCCAGGTCCAGTTCGCCAGGTTGAGGAGGGGATGTCTGGTCCTCAGTGGTTACTTTTTTTTTCCAGCGTCAGGCTCGACCAGGGTCGCCGCCGGCGCCTTGGAGCTTGACGCCTGGCGACGAGCTTCCTCCAGTCGACTCGAGAGCTCACCCAATCGGTTTTCCGTTTCCTGGAAAGGCAGGCGCTTCAGCCGATGAGGCAGGGCAAGTTCGGCGGCGACCAGGATATCCAGTTCGGTCAGGGTTGGTGCCGCCGGATGAGCGCCATCTTGGGCCAGGCGCAGGGCGGCGTGGGCCAGGCCGGTCTTCAGAATGACAATGTCGGCGCGGTGTCCATCCACCTCAAACTTGGACGTCAATTCGGCGATGGTGTACAAATCGCAAGGCTGGTACTCCACCGTCGGCAAGAGTTCCCGCGCTCGGGCAATGGTGCGCGAGAGCTGTTGCTCATACGGCTCCCACTCGGCGCGAAACCCCTCCGGGTCGCTTTCGAACTGGACGGTGCGCTCCAGGATCTCCGCTCGCGCCTGGAGATCACGAATGCCCCGGATTTCGACGCAGAGGGCAAAGCGGTCCAGCAACTGCGGCCTCAGCTCGCCTTCCTCCGGGTTCATCGTGCCGACCAGGATAAACCGCGCCGGATGGCTGAACGAGATCCCCTCTCGTTCCACCACGTTGCGTCCCATTGCCGCCGAGTCGAGCAAGAGGTCCACCACGTGATCGTCCAACAGGTTCACCTCATCCACGTACAACAGACCCCGGTTGGCGGCAGCCAGGACGCCGGGCTCGAACTTTTTCTGGCCGGTCTTGATCGCCGCCTCAATGTCGAGCGTGCCCACCACCCGGTCCTCGGTAGCGCTGACCGGAAGGTCCACAAACCGTGTCTTGCGCCACTTCCGCGGCAATGATTCGCCTCGATCCACCCGTTCCCGACACAGGTCGCACAGACGTTCCAGGCGGTTCGGATCGCAGTTGAACGGACAGTCGGCGACGACCTCGATCTCGGGCAACAAGGCAGCCAGGGCACGAGCCGCCGTCGACTTGGCCGTGCCCCGTTCGCCCCGGATCAACACGCCGCCGATCTTGGGGCTGATGGCATTCAAGATCAGCGCCGTCTTCATCGTTTCCTGGCCGACAATGGCCGTAAACGGAAAAATATATGGCATCAACATCCACCCGTGCGAATAGAAGCTATGGCGCAGCCGCGCCTCTCAGAAGACTTTGAACGTTTTCTTCAGAGCGTTGCACACCGGACAGCGATCGGGCGGCTCACCGATATGGGTAAAGCCACACACCGGACAGATATAGACCCGGTCGAATTCCAGGTCCTTTCCGGCCGCCGCCACCTCCTTGGCCTGGGCATACAACCCGGCGTGGATCTTTTCCGCCTCGATGGCATAGGTCATACTCCGATGCGCTCCCTTTTCCTCCTGCACCTCGGCAACCTCCAGGTAGGCGGGGTACATTTCATCGACCTCGAACGTCTCCCCCTGAACGGCCGCTTCCAGATTGGCCACCGTATCGCCTACACCGCCCAGTTCTTTCAGATGATTGATGGCGTGCACCTGCTCGGCGAAGGCAATGGCCTGGAACAGGCGAGCGATGTTCGGCTTGCCTTCCTTTTCCGCCTTGTCGGCAAAGGCCAGATACTTGACATGCGCCTGGCTCTCGCCCGCCAGAGCGCTTTGCAGATTCTCACGGGTCATCGCTTTCATCGGTCTTTCCCTCCAAAACTCAAGATATGGGCTCATATCCTCGGACTCGCTCCTTGAACGAGAGAGTACCGGGTCCAATACATTCCGCACCTGCTCCAGGAGTGCCCGGATGGGGAAGGGCTTGGGCAGATACCCCACCACCCTTGGATGGACCCACCCCGGACCGGGTGGCTCTTCGGCCATGATGACCAAGGGGACTGGTGGGTCTTCGCCCAGAAGGTGCGCAGCATAGATGGCATCGGTCACCTCCTCATCAGGCAGGTCCAGGTCCAACAGGATCAAATCCGGTCGGCGTTCCCGCAGCCGCTGCAAACTATGGGGGCGGCTGACCGCCTCGCATACGCGCCAGCCCATCGCTTCCAGATTTACCCGGATCACCTTCCGCAGGCGCCAATTGCCTTCGATCACCAGAATATGCCCTGTTGCCATGCTCCTGATCGTACAACTTTTCCCCTTAGAGGGGCATAAGAGCATGGCATCGGACTATTAAGGTTCTGTTAAAGTGATGCAGATTCGCCTATCTTCCTGATTGTAAATATCTTATCACATCGTGATGACCGAGTCAAACCGCTCTGGCGGATTGGACGAGACGGAACTCTCTCGCCCAGGTGACTTCCCGTGCCAGAGAGGACTCGCGAAAGTTCCTAACCCAATGAATATTCAATCAGTCGGCGGAGTTCAGACACTTCACGGCGGAAGGTCGTCACATTGACATGATACAGCAGGCAGGTAACCAACACCATCCCGACTGCCTCAAGGCCAAAGATGGCCGCATAGGCCACATGGCTCGCCCCGCCCATGTAGACCACCACATCGTGGATCATCCCACTCAGTACCGAGGACCCGAATTTGGCAAGTGCCTGAGCCAGGGTCCAGGCACCGATGAACAACCCAGCCTGATGGTCCACGGTCAGGTCCATCATCAGCGACACCCCGCCGACGGTGAACGCTCCGGTGCCCAACCCCATGAGCAGGATAGCCAGAGTCACCAATCCGGGATCGCGGCGTAAGGCCAGGACCATCAGCAACCCAAAGGCGACCACTCCGATCAGGTTACCGACCGCTGCCATGCCCTTTTTGCCGATGCGAGGAATCACCACCGCCCCACCTACCAGCAAACCTGCAATGACCCCGATCATATTGTAGGCGTTGAACATCGTCGTCTGGCGGACACTGAGGCCCAATACCTCGCCGCCAAAGGGTTCGAGGACCACATCCTGAAGAAAGTGGAAAAAGAGCCCGAACAGCACAAAGCCAAAAAATAACCGTGTTTGCCGGCTTCGCCGCAAGACCAGAAGCGAGCGCTGTAACGAGGACGAGGCTGACAGCTTGCCAACACGCCGCTGATCCAACCGCCACAGGGCCACGGCTGTGAGCACCGCAACAGCACAGGCAGCAACCCCAAACAAAGCCAGCAAGCGATCGAACGAATAATTCTTGAGGTAGGCTGCGCCGCCCATCGCCCCGACCAAGATGCCGATCATCATCATCGTCCAGATGATGCTGACTACCCGGCCTCGCTCCGCTTCTCGGGTGCTATCGGTCACCAGGGCAAGATATACGGTTGCCCCCATATTGACCCCCAATCCCTCCACGAAAAAGAAGGCAAAAGCCAGCGCCAGTCGCGTGGGAGTGGGATCCGAAGCCATAAATAGCGCGATCCAGGGAGCGGTCATCACCGTCAACACCGTAAGCAACGTACCCACGACAATGTACGGCAGGCGGTGGTACCCCAGGTAGCCATGCTGGTCTGAGAGATGGCCGATGGGGATGGAAACCAGGGCGGCCAGGTAGTGCGCGCCCCCCAGGAGAAGGCCCACCTGCGCCAGCTCCAGACCCATCTCCACCCGGAGGATGCGATTCAACGTACCGAGCATCAGCACCGACACCGCCCCCAGCCAGAATTGAACCAACGAAAGACGCAGAATGTGAATCAGTCTCATGACCATCACTCCCCCACCTTGTCACGAATCAGAAACAGCCGCTTCTCCTCTCCGTCTCCCGATACAGAGTTTTCCAATTTTGCCACCAATCCACCAGTTTACCAATCCCAGAACGAAACGGGGAAAATGGAACTTGACAACAAAATGAAGCTGTGGTATAATTTTTGTATGGAAACTACAATCCGGATCATGGGTCAGACGATCCGTCAGTTGCGGTTAGATCGGCAGCTCACGTTGGAGCAGGCAGCCGAGCGAGCCGGTTGCACCCCTGGCTTCCTATCCCAAGTGGAGAGGAATCAGGCGGTACCTTCCATCACCATGCTGTATGCCATCGCCAAGGCCCTTGATGTGGATGTCACTCATTTTTTCCCTCGAATGACGACCGGCGCGCGGGTTGTCCGAGCTGACAAGAGACAGACGTTCCGTTTCGAAGGCTCGTTCATTGCCTATTCCCTCCTCTCAACTAGCTTTCCTGATCGAAAGCTGGAACCCCTGCTGGTGCACGTAGACCCGGCCGAGGGAGCCCCACCTGCCGATGAGTTCCGCTCCCATCCCGGTGAGGAATTTGCCCACGTCCTGAAGGGGACGCTGCGCTTCCGGATCGGTGATGAGGTCTATGATCTGAATCCGGGGGACAGCATCCACTTCAAGTCGACCACCCCACACCGCATGGAGAACCCGGGCGACGAGCCCACGCTGTACTACTGTGTGCTTACCCCGCCCGTTTTCTAGTCCCGAGGGCCGGAGAGACCGTGGCGAGCCTTGGCGAGAATCTCAGAGCTTTGCGCAAAGGACAAGGGCTCACCCTGCAACAGTTGGCCGAGAAAGTCGGCCTGTCGGCCAGCTATCTATCTCAGATAGAGCGAGGGGTGACATTGCCCTCTCTTTCCCGACTGACCAG
This sequence comes from Chloroflexota bacterium, assembly GCA_018606645.1. Taxonomy (GTDB): domain Bacteria; phylum Chloroflexota; class Anaerolineae; order JAAYZQ01; family JAAYZQ01; genus TumbabinsA96. Next base: position 265,491 of record JAGVRI010000005.1, on the reverse strand, counting down.
CATCGCCCAGGCATTGGGTGTGGAACTGCGTGATTTCTTTGAGGACAACTCGACTTCGCCCCAGGTGGTCAAAGCCCCTCAACACACAAAGCTTAAAGGCCGAGCCAGCATCAGCATCGAACCTCTATCGGCACACCTGGTCAGCAAGATCATGCGGCCCCATTATGTAGTGCTTGGCCCGGGTGCGTGCCGAGAGGACAGTTCTGGACATCAAGGCGAAGAGTGTGGCTTTGTGTTGCAGGGAGAGCTGACCATCACCATTGGCGATGAGGTCTTGGTCTTGACGGCTGGGGACAGCATCCATTACCAGGCACACCAGCCCCATTCCTGGCGCAACAACGGAGACCAGGAATGCATCGTCCTATGGACGCTTTCCCCCTGACAGAGCCAGCGTCGGTGATCCTGCAGGGGTAGTCAGCATACGGAAAGGAGGTGGTGCCAGGCTCCTGAATCCACATCTTAGCATAACGGTGGTGCATTGGTCCTAGTTCGCAAAGGAGGAAAGGAAAATGAAAAAGTGGTTTGCTCTTGCGGTTCTGATTTTGGTCACATCGACAATGTTTGCAGCCTGTGCCCCCTCGCCTGCGCCGTCACCTACGGCGGCGCCGGTGGCTGCTCCAACTCAAGCAGCCGCCCCCACCGAAGTAGCGGCTCCGACCCAGGCGCCCGCACCCACTGAAGCAGTGGCACCCACACAGGCACCACCAGCCAAGCGGGTGTTGCGCGTCACCTTCTCCTGGCCCAACCGCATCGACCCTGCGGTCGGCAATGACTATGCCAGCTCTACCTCGCTGGCGAACCTGTACGATACCCTGGTGTTCCCCAATGCTCAGGGAACAGTCGATCCGTGGCTGGCCGAGTCGTGGGACGTTTCCCACGACGGGTTGACCTGGACCTTCCATCTGCGGAAGGATGTCAAATTCCATGATGGCAGCCCCCTCAAAGCCAGTGACGTGGTCTTTAGCTTCAACCGCCTCAAGGAGATCGGGGAAGGCTATGCCTACCTGGTTACGCCCGATGTCGAGTCAGTCACAGCTCTCGACGATCATACGGTTCAGTTTAAGCTGAACAAAGCCACCGCCTTGTTCCTACCCAGCCTGGTCCGCCTCTACGTGGCCAGCGAAGCCATCGTCAAGGCCAACACCAAGGCTGAAGGTCCGTATGGCGCCAACGGCGATTACGGCAAGGAGTGGCTGCAGACCCATGATGCCGGATCCGGCCCGTACATGGTCAAAGAGTTCCCGCTGGAGCAGTACCTCCTCATGACCAAGTTCACCGATTGGTGGGGCACCTTCCATCCCAACGCTCCGGATGAGGTCCGCTTCATTGGCACCACCGAAGCTGTCACCGTGCGCACCCTCATGGAGAACAAGGAACTCGAAATCTCGGACCAGTGGCAGTCATTCGAGGCTTACCAGGCCCTGCAGAAAATCGAAGGGGTCAAGATCGCTGCACTCCCCTCCCTGTCCTCCTTCTATTACATGGTTAACAACAAGAAGCCGCCGTTGGACGACGTCCATTGCCGCAAAGCGATCTCGTACGCCTTTGATTATGATGCAGCAGTCGCATTGGAATGGCCGGGCACCAAGCAGATGGTCGGACCGGTACCGGCGACATTGGCCGGGCACAATCCCAACGTGCACGTCTACAAGCGCGACCTGGACGCGGCCAAGGCAGAGCTCGCCCAATGCAAGTATGCGGCCGACATCGCCAACTATCCGATCGAAGTGCACTGGGTCGCCGAGGTCCCCGACGAGGAGAAATGGGCCCTGCTGTTCCAGTCGAATCTGGCTGACATCGGCATGAAGGTCGAAGTGGTCAAGGTCCCATGGTTGAGCATGGTGGAAAACACCAGCAAGCTCGAGACCTCGCCCAGCATCGCCACAATCTATGTATCTTCGGACCTACCCGAAGCGGGCTTGATGCTGAAGCAGCGCTATCACTCCAGTACGACCGGCACCTGGCAGCAAGTAGAATGGCTTCAGGACCCGGATCTGGACGCCGCCATCGAGGATGCTCTGGCCACCATCGACGAACAGGAGCGGTTCGCCAAGTATGCCAAGATCCAGGAGGATCTGGTCGAGCGAGCTGTCTCGGTGTGGATCTATGACCAGGTGGAAAAACATGCCTACCGGGACTGCGTCGACTGGCCAGCTGCTCGGGGTGAGACGAGTGTGGTCATGGGCTATCAGATCTTTGCGGCGGGCATCGGAGTCACCTGCCCCTAGGGACCAATTGGGAAAGCCAGATTCTTGAGGCCGAAGCGGACTGCATCAATTTCCAGGAGTGGCAGCGGACATCGAGATGCACGAGCTTTCTGCAGAGGTCTGATGACGGGCAGAATTCTGGCTTGCTCTCGCTCCATCGGTGCGGCTCCCACGCCACCCAACCGGCGGCGTGGGAGCCGGGTTGGTGGGCCAGCCGTTCGAAAGAACCTGGTGGCCTGCCTGAACATAGAAAGAACCAAGAGGTCGGGGTACCATGTCACTTGGTAGATTTTTGGTGCGGCGGATTGTCCACTCGATTTTTGTGCTGTTGGGTTTGTCGATCGTCATCTTTGTCATCGCCCGGGTCATGCCCGGCGACCCGGCGCGTATGGCGCTCGGTGCTCGCGCGCCCCAGTGGGTGGTGGACCGCGTCCGAGAGCAGATGCACCTGAACGAACCCCTGACCGTGCAGTACGTCTACTGGTTGCGCGGTGCATTGCGGGCAGACTTTGGCCTATCTCTGGTGACTCAGCGGCCGGTGACGGCTGATATCCAGGAGTTTTTCCCCGCCTCCCTGGAGTTGGTGTTGCTGGCCGGCCTGTTTTCGGCAGTGGGAGGCATTGGTCTGGGAGTCCTCTCCGCCCGGTACAAGGACACCTGGATTGACAACGTCGTACGTGTCATTTCTTATGCCGGGATCGTCACGCCCTCTTTTATTTTTGCCATTCTCTTTGTGCTTCTCTTTGGCTTTGTGCTCAAGTGGTTTCCGGTCATTGGCCGCCTGAGCGAGCACACCGTCGCTCCTCCCACCGTGACCGGCATGGTCACCGTGGACGCGCTGCTCGCCGGCCGGCTGGATGCATTCGCCGATGCCCTTCGGCACATGGTCCTGCCCGCCCTCGCCCTGGCGATGGGCTCCATCGCCCAGGAGGCGCGGATCACCCGTTCTTCGATGGCCGACAATCTGGGCAAAGACTATATCGCCGCCGCCAGGGCGTTAGGTATTTCGGAGAGGGTGGTGATGGGCCGTTTCTTGCTCAAGCCATCGCTGATCCCGACCGTGTCGATCCTCGGGCTGGACATCGCTGCCACATTGGGCGTGGCCTTCCTGGTGGAGCTCATTTTCAACTGGCCTGGGCTGGCACGCTACGGAATGACGTCCATGCTGCACAAAGACCTGAATGCCATCTCCGCTGTCATCCTGGTGCTCGGTGTCGCCTTTGTCACCGTGAATATTCTGGTGGACATCATCGTGGCCTACCTGGACCCCCGCATCCGCTTGCGCGCGGCGAGGAGTGAGTAGACGCTATGGGGCAACCACGGATAAACAGTTCCAGCGAGGCTGCAGCCCTTGTGGCGCAGCGCATCCGCCAACTCGAGCGGGAATCCCGTCGGGAGAACCTGGGACGTGCCTGGTACAAGCTGTCCCGCAATCCGATGTCGGTCGTCGGGCTGGCGATGGTGCTCTCCTTGATCCTGCTGGCTATTGCCGCTCCTTGGGTAACGCCGTATCCCAAACACGCCGGGCCGTTCACCGACTTTGCCAACGCTAAAATCCCACCATGTGGGCGGTACCTTCTGGGCACGGACCAGATCGGCCGCGACATCCTGACCCGCATTATCTTTGGCTTGCGTTCCTCGTTATTGATGGGCGTGGTGGTTCTGGCCTTGGTCGTGCCGCCGGGGGTGCTGTTGGGACTGCTCGCTGGCTACTTTCACGGCACCTGGATCGATACGCTCATCATGCGCATCACCGATATCTTTTTGGCCGTGCCCCCCCTGATTCTGGCTCTGGCCGTCGCCTCGGTACTCAAGCCAAACCTGTGGAACGGGATGATGGCTGTGTCCCTGATGTGGTGGCCCTGGTATACACGGCTCGTCTATGGACTGGCTGTCGCCCTACGAAACGAGTACTTTGTCACGGCGGCCGAGATCACCGGCGCTAGTGCCGGGCATATCCTCTTTCGCGAGATGCTGCCCAACGTGCTGTCGCCCGTCTTTACCAAGATGAGCATCGATATCGCCTGGGTGATCATCATCGGTTCGATGCTCAGTTACGTCGGGCTGGGAGTGCAGCCCCCCGAACCCAGTCTGGGGACCATGATCTCAGATGGCGCCCGCTACTTGCCCGATCAGTGGTGGATCGCGGTCTTCCCGGCGCTGGCCATTGTCGTCGTCGTCCTGGGTTTCAATCTGCTGGGAGACGGCATTCGAGATATGTTCGCCGCCGAGGAGATCTGACATGTCTTCGACTCCACTTTTGCTCGAGATCAAGGACCTGCACGTCCACTTTGCGGTCTATGGCGGGCGGCTGAAGGTGCTGGACGGCGTCAATTTTGTCATGCAGAGCGGCGAGAGGGTCGGACTAGTGGGCGAGGCCGGCTGCGGCAAGACGACGACGATGAAAGCCATCCTGCAGGTGCTGCCTACCCCGCCAGCCGTGATCCCCTGCGGAGAAATCTACTTCAAAGGTCGGGACCTCCTGAAGATGAATCCCAATCAACTGCAGCAGATTCGAGGACGGGGCATTTCCATGATCTTTCAGGATCCGACGGCTGCGCTGAACCCAGTGTTCACCGTCGGCCAACAGCTTAAGGCGGTGATCAAGCACTCGGCAGTCCGGGGACGGCCCTTATCGGCCGACGAGGTCCACCAACGGGCGATTCAGTCGCTGCAAGAGGTCGCTTTGGCCGACCCGGAGCGGCTTTTGAAGAGCTATCCGATCCAGCTCAGCGGCGGCATGCGGCAGCGGGTGTGCATTGGCATGGCGTTGGCTACCAATCCTGAACTGCTGATCGCCGACGAGCCGGGGACATCGTTGGATGTGACCATTCAGGACCAGGTGTTGCGCTTGCTCCACCGACTGGTGAAGGAAAAGAATACATCCGTGATCCTGATCACCCACACGCTGGGCATTGTCCGCGAAATGACCGACCGGGTGTACGTGATGTACGCCGGTAACATCGTCGAAGTGGCTCCAACGGCCGGGTTGTTCTCCCGTCCGATGCACCCCTATACCATTGGGTTGATGCAGGCGGTGCCCCGGCTAACCGGCGGCGGCGTATCCGACGGCATCCCCGGTCGCATTCCAAACTACCTGCAACCGCCTACCGGGTGCCGCTTCCATCCACGATGCCCGCACGTCATGGACATCTGCCGCCAGGAAAAGCCAGCCTCCTATCAGGTTGACGACGACCACTATGTCGCTTGTTTCCTCTATCGGGGCGAGGAGGGCAAGGGCTCATGACTGCGGACATCCTGACTATTACCGATCTCAAAAAATATTTTGTCGTCGGGCATAAGGGGATTCGACGACGTGAGCCGATCACCGTCAAGGCAGTGGACGGTGTTTCGTTTGCGGTGCGAGAGGGAGAAACCTTTGGCCTGGTGGGTGAATCCGGCTCCGGCAAAAGCACGGTGGCCTACGTAACCGTCGGCATGTACCGACCCACCGCCGGCTCGATTCACTTCCGGGGACAACCCCTGTTCGGGGAGAAAGGGGAGCGCCCGCTGGCTCTCAAAAAAGAGATCCAGATCGTCTTCCAAGATCCGGGATCGTCGTTGAACCCAAGGCGCACCATCAAGCAGATCCTGGAACTGCCGCTGCGCATCCACCGGCCCCAGGACAACCGACTGGAGCAGATTCTGGCTCTGTTGGAGATGGTCGAATTGCCGGCAGATTATATGTACAAATACCCCCGCATGCTGGGCGGCGGCGAGAAACAAATGGTGGCCATCGCTAGGGCTCTGGCCACCCAGCCTTCTTTTGTGATTCTTGACGAGCCGACCTCGGCTCTGGACGTATCCATCCAGGGCAAGATCATCAATCTCCTCATGCGCCTGCAGCGCGAGTTTCACCTCTCCTACCTGTTTATCACCCACGATCTGAGCCTGATGCGCAACGTCGCCTCCCGGGTAGCGATCATGTATCTGGGCAAAGTCTGCGAGATCGCCGAAACGGTCGAGTTCTTTCGTTCCCCCTACCATCCCTACACCCAGATGCTCTTGTCCTCAATCCCGGTGGTGTCCGAAGAAGAGGAGCAACTCAAACCACGCAAGATAATCTCGACCGGCGAGATCCCCAGTCCGGTGAATATTCCGAGCGGATGCAGTTTCCACCTTCGCTGTCCGTACAAAATGGAAATCTGTACTCGGATCGACCCGGTGATGGTCCAGGTCGGCGAAGGGCACCTGGTCCGCTGCCACCTGCACGGCCAGCCAGGTGAAGCAAGTCACGAGGAGTGAAAGAGGATGAAACGTCGAATTCTCTATATCCACCCGGTGTACACCCAGTCGGTGGCCGATGAGATCCAGTACCTGGAGGAGTACCGGCAGCCGGATACCGAGCTAACTCTGGTCCCTCTATCCCGAGGCCCTGAACACCTGGAGTACCGATACTACGAAGCCTTGGTCCTGGTGGACATCCTGCAAATGATCAAGGAAGCGGAACGCCAGGGCTTTGATGCAGCCGTCATCGGTTGCTTCTACGATGTGGGTCTGCAAGCCGCCCGGGAGGTCGCCGAGCAGATGGCGGTCATAGCTCCTTGCGAGGCGTCGGTCCGCATCGCCTCCACCCTGGGCCACAAGTTCTCCATCATCGTAGGCCGCCGCAAGTGGATCCCGGAGATGATGGAAAACGTGTACAATTATGGCATGAAGGAGAGGCTGGCTTCGTTCAAGTCGGTGGGCCTGGGGGTGCTCGAATTCCACCAGGACGAGGAAGAGACAGCCCGCCGGTTCATCCAGGTCGGGCGGGAGGCCGTTGAGCGGGACGGGGCCGAGGTGCTCGTCCTGGGCTGTACAGCGACCTACGGATTCTATCGTGAGTTGCAGGCAAAACTGGGAGTTCCGGTCATTGACTCGATGATCGCCTCCCTCAAGACAGCCGAGTTCGCTGCCGAACTCAAGAACCGGTTGGGGTGGAGCCATAGCAAAATCGGCGGGTACGAATCCCCACCCCCAGCCGACTTCGCTGCCTGGCGGCTTGAGGAGCAGTATCATTTGAGCGATGGCCGGATCGGTCGGCCGAGGGTAGAGACACCCAGCCAAACGCACAAGCCCAACTAGTCAAAAAGGAAACCATCGAGGGAGGTATTACTATGCTAAGAGTCGCGACAGACATTGGCGGCACATTCACGGACCTGGTCTTTGTCACCCCAGACGGCCAGGTCGTCACCGGCAAGAGCCACACTACCCCAGCGCAGTTTGAAAAAGGAGTCATGGACGTCATCGCGGCGAGCGGCGCCAAACCGAGCGAGTTCGCCTCGTTCGTACATGGCACGACGATCGTGATCAATGCCATCACCGAAAGAAAAGGGGTCAAGGTCGGGCTGCTCACCACCGAAGGCTTCCGCGACGTCTTGGAGATCGGCCGTGGGAACCGTCCAGACTTTTTCAATCTGGAATACCGCAAGCCCAAGCCCTTTGTGGACCGCTATTTGCGTCGCGAAATCAAAGGGCGGATCAATTACAAGGGGATCGAGACCACCCCCTTGGACCTGTCCAACTTACCGGCCATCCTCGACGATTTCCGGGCGGAAGGAGTCGAGGCCATCGCTATCTGTTTTATCAATTCGTATGCCAACCCGGCTCACGAACAAGCCACGTTAGAGCGGGTAAAAGAGCTCTGGCCCGAAGTTTCCGTGGTCGCCTCCCACCAGATCACACGCGAATGGCGCGAGTATGAGCGGACCAGCACCACGGTGCTGTCCGCCTACGTGCAGCCCATTGCCCACCGCTACCTGGATCGCCTGACCAGCGCGCTGTACGATGCGGGTATGCGGTGCACGCCATACATCATGCAATCGAACTGCGGCGTGGACACCGTTCAAAGTGCCCGTCAAATCCCCATCACGATGATCGAGTCGGGACCAGCCAGCGGTATCTGGGGCGCAGCGGCGCTGGGACGGCTGATCGGAGAACTGGACATTATCGCCATCGACATTGGTGGGACCACAGCCAAGTGTGGCCTGATCACAGGCGGCGAGGTCAAGCTCAATACCAACTATCTGGTGGAACGAAGCGCAACCTCAGCCGGCTACCCGGTCATGGTGCCGGTTGTCGACCTGGTGGAGATTGGTCAGGGCGGTGGTTCGATCGCCTGGGTGGACAAATTTCAGAGGCTTCACGTCGGCCCCCAGAGCGCCGGCGCTGTGCCCGGTCCGGTGTCCTACGGGATCGGCGGCACGGAAGCGACCACCACCGATGCGAACCTGGCGTTAGGATGCATCAATCCGCACTACTTCTGCGGGGGCACGTTGGAGGCGGACATGGACGGAGTGAATCGTGCCCTGGACAAACTGGCCGCAGTGCTCAATATCAGCCGACAGGAAGTAGCGCGTGGTATCGTTCGCATCGCCAACAACAACATGGTCAACGCCATCAAGCTCATTTCGGTCAACCGTGGCCACGACCCGCGCGATTTCACGCTCGTCGCCTTTGGCGGAGGGGGCGGCATGCATGCCTGCGCCCTGGCCAGGGAACTGAACATCAAAAAAGTCATCATTCCCAAGCAATCCAGCGTCTTCTCGGCCTGGGGGATGTTGCTGAGCGATCTTCGCCGTGACTATTTGCAGACCCAGATCGTCGAGTTATCTGCCCCAGGAGCAGCGGCGCAACTGGACCGCGATCTGCGGCAGCTTGAGGAAAAAGCCCTCCAGGCGTATGTCGACGAGCATATCGATCCGGCGCGGGTGCACTTCCGGCGCTATGGTCGGTGCCGGTATCAGAATCAGGAGCACTCGGTGGAAATCGCTCTTCCCGACGGCGCTATCACTGCCGAGCAGATCGAAGAGATTCGCCGGCGTTTCGCCGCTGACTATGAACGCGAGTACACCTACACCCTGAACGCCCCGGTAGAGCTGGTTGCCTATCACCTGGTCGCCATTGCCGAGGTGGACAAGCTCAAGCCTGAGAAACTCCCCGTCACCGGAGCCAGGCTCAAGGATGCCATTAAGGGGCAGCGGGAGGTTGATTATGCAGAAGTGGGTATCCATCTGGCGACGATCTACAACGGCGATGCCTTGGAGCCAGGGATGAGTTTTGTCGGTCCGGCGATCATCGAAGAAGCTGGAGCGACCACCGTGATCCCGCCCGGTCTGCCATGTCAGGTAGATGACTATGGCAATTATCAGATCCGCACGAATCGTTGAGGAGGATGGGCCATGAACAACCAATACGATCCAATTACGCTGGAAATCATTCAGAGCTCCCTGCAAGCAGCGGCCGATGAGATGTTTGCCGCCATGCGCCGTACGGCCATGAGCGCCATCATCTACGAAGTGCTGGACATGGGCACCGGCATCACCGACCGGAACGGCGAATTGGCCGGTTCCGGAGCTGGCATCCCTGCCTTTGTCGGTGTCCTGGACAAGACCGTCAAGCGAGTACTCCAAAAGTTCAACCAACCAGGGGACATTGAGCCAGGCGATATCTTTATCACCAACGACCCCTACTCGGGCGGTGTGACCCACCTCAACGACGTCGTATTGACCATGCCGGTCTTTGCCGGAGATGAGATCGTGGCCTGGACGGCCAATATCGCCCACTGGAACGATGTAGGCGGGATGGTGCCCGGCAGCATGTCGACCGACGCGACCGAGATCTTTCAGGAAGGGTTGATCCTCTCTGGAGTCAAACTCTTCTCGCGCGGTCAGCCGATCCGTTCCGTATTTGACATCCTCACCGCCAACTGCCGGATGCCTGATTTCCTCATCGGCGACCTCTGGGCCGGTGTCGCCTCGGTACGCGTCGGCGAGCGCCGTGTCCTGGAAATCGTCAACAAGTACGGGAAGGATGTGTTCCTCCGCGCGGTAGAAGAATATCTGGATTATGGCGAGCAGGTCACCCTGGCAGCTCTGAGGCAATTGCCCAAAGGCACCTTCTCTCTGGTGGAACCGCAGGACAACGGACCCGACTACAAAGTCACCATCGAGATCCGGGATGACGAGTTCATCATCGATCTCCGAGACAATCCGGATCAGGACAAGGGCCCCTTTAACATGAGCCGTGACGAAGCCACCGTAGCCTGCCAGATCGCCTTCAAGGGTATTGTCTCCCCGGAGAGACTGAGTAATGGGGGTACCTTCCGCCCGCTCAAAGTCCTGACCCGACCTGGGAGCGTGTTTGATCCGATCTATCCGGCTGCACAGGGGATCTACTACGAGATCACTATCCGCGTGCACGATTTGATCTGGCGATGTCTCGCCCCGCACATGCCGGAACGGTTGCCGGCGGGTAGCTTCGCTTCGGTATGTGGCACGCTCTTTGGTGGCGTGCACCCCGACACCGGCCGGGATTACGCCGTGATCGAACCCGAGTTGGGCGGCTGGGGTGGATCAGCGACGTCGGACGGCAACTCGGGCCAATTCTCTGCGCTGCACGGCGAGACCTATAACTGCCCGGCTGAAGTAGCCGAAGCGCGATATGGCGTGACAGTTGACTATCTCAGCTTCCACGACGAAGATGGCGGCGCCGGCTTCCATCGAGGCGGAAAAGGGGTGCGGATTGACTACCGCATCAGGTCTGACAACGCCTGGTTGACGGTGGCCTACACCCGGGACAAGAACCCGCCGTGGCCGCTGAAGGGCGGTCAGCCAGGTTCGCCCAACCACGTGCTGATCCGGCGAGCCAACGGCCAGGTGGAGCGCCATGCGGTCACCAGCGGTCTGACGCTGCACAAGGACGATGTGATCCAGGTCATGACCGGCACGGGCGCGGGCTGGGGCGACCCCATGGAGCGCCCTCTGGAGCTGGTCTACCAGGACCTGAAGAACGGCTATATCACCCTGGAGCAGGCAAACCGCTATTATGGGCTGGACAAACGCAGCGCTCGTGCACAGGAGGAAACATCATGATCAAGCTCACCGTGCTCTACAACTTGCCGCCCGGCGCCGATCATGAGGAGTTTATCAAGTGGCGCACCACCACCCATCAACAGAGCAATATGTCGCTGCCGGGTATTATCAAAAGCGATTTCTATGTCATCAAACGCGCCTGGCAGAGGGACGAGGCTCCCTATCGCTACCTGACCGAAGCCTACTTCCCCGACATGGAAACCTTTGAGAAGGCTTTTTTCGATCCCGACTATCAGGTCAGTCTGGCGAAATCGCTGGAGCGGATTGCCGAGCCGTTGTTCCTGATTTCCGAGGAAGTTATCTCCGAATCCAAAGAGTAACCACGCTTCCTCTCGGTAGACCAGCGGGGCGGGACTGCCACACCGGGTGGCAATCCCGCCCCATGATTTCCGTGAACCATCGCTGCGGCACCAGCTCCCGCTTACTCCCCGACCACTGCTTCGGCCTCCATCTCGACCAGGTACTCGTCGCCCACAAGCTGCGCCTGGACCAGCGTATTGGCCGGCCGGATCCCCTTGAACCGCATGCCATGGGCGCGCGCCACCGCCTCCCAGTCCGCTACGTTGCGCACATAAATCCGGGTGCGGACCACGTCTTCCAGCCGACTGCCCAGCGACTGCAGCGCCCCTTCGATCTTGTCGATCACAAAATGCAGTTGGGCCGCGGCATCGGTCCCACCGATGACACGATCACGGTGGGTGGCCGTCGTGCCGGATACCAGGATCCGATTCCCGCACCGCAACGCCCGGCAGAAACCGCCCATCTCCTCCCATACCGTTCCGCTTTGCACCCGATCCCGCCCGTCGGCGCCTACCTGGACCGGATAGGGAGGAGGCACCGCGTCGAGATGGTGGCTCAGATCGCCCGACGCGGTGAGGAACGGCGGCTTGCGATATTCATCGCCGCAGTCGCCAGGGATGGGCCGCAGTCCGGCCTGGGCGCCCTCCAGGATGCGGCGGCTCTCCTCATCCAGCGAGAAAGAGAAAAGGCGCAGGTTATCCTGAATATGCTCACTCTGGCTGAGCCGCGCGCCAATGATCACCCCGCCCACCGCCGGCTGTTCCAGGATGGCGCGGGAGGCGACATTCGCCATCGAGACGCCATGCCGGCGGGCCACCTCGGCCACCGCCTGGAGCAACCTTTGGAAAGGCTCCCAGCCTCCCGCGGCGTCAATAAAGCGCCGGTATTTCATCTGCGACCAGGTTTCCAGGGCATCCCAATCCGGTTCCGGCCTGCCCAACCAGCGCTCCGTCAAGAACCCGCCGGCCACCGTCCCATAAGCCAGCAGGCGGACACCATGCTCCAGACATAGCGGGATCAGCCCATTTCGAGCCCGCGGGTCGAGCAGCGAAAACGATACTTGATTCGAGACCACATCAATCCCGCTATGTAACACGATACGCAGATGGGCGGTATCGAAATTGGTCAGACCCAGATGGCGGATCAACCCCTCTTCCTTCAGTTCCTGCAACCAGAAGAGACAGTCCAGCCAGCTCGGATCGGCATAGTTCCAGGTGTGGAACTGCAACAGGTCCAACCGGTCCACCTGCATCCGGTCCAGAGACCGCTGGACCGCGGCCCGCACCTCCTCGCGGCTTACCGGCCCTGGCTTGGGCACCCACTTGGTCAACATCTGCACCTCATAGCCGGCGCCGTATCGCCGCAGAAACTGCCCGGCCACCTCCTCCGCCGATCCATAGTGATCGGCCATGTCAAAGGTCGTGAACCCGGCTTCGACATACGGCACCATGGCCGCCGCTGCTGCCTCCAGGTCCAGCGTGCGGCCGTCTCGTTCCATATCAGCAATTTGCCACAACCCGGTCAGGACCCGGGAGATGGAAAAACCTGGCGCTAACTCACATCGGGGAACCATCGTGTAATTTCTACTCCCAACCCAAAAATAAACCGCCTGATTGGCGGGTTAGAGGGCCTTCCAACGTGGACTCCACGAGCGAGCCGCCCGATTCATCCCCTCTGACGCCCATTCCGCCCTGGAGCCTCCTCCGAATCTACCTCGATCAGATGGCCTTCCGACCGGGCTCGCCATTGCTCTCGGGTCAAGGCCATGTCGTAGAAAAGCACTTCCAACATTGAACCGTGACCCCGGAAAAACTGTCGCAAGTGGCGATAGCGAGGTTCTTGCTGCACCACATAGTAACTGGGATGGTTGGCCAGACGGTAATGCTGGCCCAACTGGCGAAAACCGAGCGAGCGATAGGTATGCACTGCCCGCACGTTGGTGGCGGCAACGTCAAGAACCATCATCGAAAAGCCCATCTCCTCGAAGAAATAGTCGAGAAACAGGCACAGGGCCTCGGTCCCATACCCCTGACTGACAAAGTCGGCACCCAGGGTAATGCCCAGCCGCGCCGACCGCCGCCCATCGATCTCGCGCAGGGTCACACTGCCAATGATCCGATGCTCCTCGTCTTCAACGGTGTAGAGGCGCCGGCTCGGATCATGACTTCGCCACTCAAACCATTGGACATGCTCCGCCCTGCTCTGTCTTGGAAAATCAAAGGGTTGGTACAGGGGATCGGTAAACGGACGCCACTGCATCATCGCGTCCAAATCCGATCGCCGCATCGGCCGGATCGTCACCCGCCGTCCCTGAAGTCTCATGTTTCAATGATACCACCATTTGGAACATTGGACAAAAATTGTAGCGGCGAAGCATGCGCAGTGGCCACCTGCCGCTTGAATCGCCGCGAATTGGGCAGAACCATCTGGCCGTAGACACCGTTCCTGGGAATGCCCCGTCCCAGCCCTGACCTTGTGACAGATGGGCGCTGGACCTGGCAGCAGCCCCTGGACACGGACGGCAGAGTATTGACAGCCATCCGCAACTGTGATATAGTATTTCGCGGAACTGGGGGCCGGGGACCTGAGAACTTACATTTCATGGTGGAAACCGATGCGCTGAGGTCTGATCTCGGACCTCACGATCCATTGTGGCCGGTTTAGAGTCTGAGGAGGCAACGTATGATCATCGACTCGCACACCCATGTGGACCGGTTTGGTTGGTACGATCCGCCCGAGACGATCATCCGTCTGATGGATGAAGCAGGGGTGGATCAGAGTATCATCATGACCTATGGAGACGCCCCGGACGTCGAAGGAGCCCTGGAGTATATCGCCGAGGCAGTCCAAAAGTATCCGGATCGGCTGATCGGCTACGCACGGATGAACCCGCGTCGGGGAGAAAAGGCCCATCGCCTGTTCCAGAAGGCGATGGAAGTCTATGGGTTCAAGGGCCTGAAACTTCATCCGGTGGGTTCGTTGTCCCATCCGGGCAGCCGTGATACGATTGAAATGATCCACCTAGCTGCCCGCTACGGCGCCCCCACCTTGTTCCATTGCGGCGACGAGGAATATACCCTGCCCCTTCAGATCGCCCAGGCCGCCGCAGCCTGCCCAGAGGCAACCATCATTCTGGGGCATGCCGGGGGCTATTTTCACGTCCAGGATGCCATCCGCGTGGCCGAACGGTATCCCAATGTCTACCTGGAAACCTCGGCCATGCCCTATCCCAGGTTGATTAAAGAGGCGGTGGAGCGGGTGGGCGCGTCGCGCGTGCTCTACGCCAGCGATGGTCCGGGCTGCGATCTGACCATCGAAATCCACAAGGTTCGGATGGCTGGACTGACACCGGAGGAAGAGGAAGCCCTGTTCTTCCGGAACATCCAGCGAATCCTGAGCAATGTGAGGACCAAGGAGGAAGGGCAATGATCGTCGACGCACATGTATTTCTCGGTGCCGGCCTCTTCGGCTACGGCCAGACGCTATCCGAGGTTTGTGCCAATATGGAACGCCTGGGGATCGACAAAGCAATCCTGGTGCCGGTCAAGCCCCGCGACTATCATCTGGCCCCCATGAACGACCTGGTCGCCGACGCAGTGCGGCAGTACCCTGACCGCTTCCTGGGCCTGTGCCGTGTCGATCCCTGGCAGGGCGAGGCCGCCCTGGCCGAGGTGCGGAGAGGCTTTGAAGAGCTTGGTGCCTGCGGGTTATATCTCGATCCCTGGGAAGAGAACTTTCAGGTCAACGACCGGATTGTGTTCCCCTTGGTAGAGCAGGCACGGGAATATGGCAAACCAGTTATGGTCAATGCCGGGCACGTTCGCGTCTCCCACCCCACCCAGGTCGGGGACCTGGCCGCCCGATTTCCGACGGTGCAGTTCGTCGCTTGCAACGGAGCCCAGATCAACATCTGTGGCATCTTGCTCTTTGACGCCAGGCGCATGCTGGAGGTCTGCCCCAACGTCGTCATCGAGACGGCGGGCACTTACCGCGAGGATTTTTTGGAAGAGATCATGACCGAGGTCGGAGAAGACCGGGTGATCTTTGCCAGCCGGTCGCCGATCTATGACCAACCATTTGAAATGTCCCGCGTCCGCTTTGCTCATCTGAGTGACTCGCAGAAAGAAAAAATGTGGGGACTCAACGCCCTCCGCGTGTTCGGCGGCACATAGGAGGAAAGCCCTTGCCTGGCTAGGCACCATGACGAGAAGAACAGATATTCATATCAAGGAGGAGATCCAATGCGTATCCGATCGATGAACCAAACCGTTGCATTCCTTGTTCTCGCGGTCCTGTTGCTGAGCGCCGGATGCGCTCCCCAGCAGGCCACCCCGATCCCTGCCACGGCCGAACCGACCACCGCCGCTGCGGCGCCGACGGCCGTACCGGTCAGCCCGACGCCGGCTCCGGCCGGACCCAAGTATGGCGGAGTGCTGAAGGTCGCCATCCAGGCTGACGTCGCCGGCCTGGATATCTTTACTGCCTCATCCTACTCTTCGGCGCTGGTCCTGGAACAGGTGTACGAAAGCCTGCTCCGGTTTACGCCCGAGATGAAGATCGAGCCGTGTCTGGCCGAATCGTACGAGATCCCAGATGCCCTGACCTACATACTCCACCTGCGGAAAGGCGTCAAGTTCCACAACGGGCGTGAGATGACCGCCGCTGACGTCAAGTACTCGCTGGAGCGGTACAAGAATCCCGACGTTGGGTCTCCACGGGCGGTCTATGTCGATGCCATCGAGACGATTGAGACGCCGGATGACTATACCGTCATCCTCCACCTGTCCTACCCCTTCTCGCCCCTGCTCAGCTACCTGGCCAACCCGCTGCTGGCGATCGTCCCCGAAGGAATTGCCGAAGAGGTGGACCTGCGGACCACGCTGATCGGCACCGGACCGTTCAAATTCGTGGAGAATATCCCCAATACCCGCACCGTTGTGGAAAAGAATCCAGACTACTGGGATACAGGCAAGCCCTATCTGGACGGCATCGAGTTCATCCCCTTGCCGGAGGACCGCTCCCGCACCGACAATATCGTCACCGGCAACGTGGACTATGCGGATCAGATCCCGCAGAAAGACATTGACATTCTCAAGCAGAACCCTGACATCCGCCTGGAAGGTGGTCTGGCGACGCTGTATGACTTTCTCTTCTTCAACCTGCGCAACCCACCCTTTAACAACATGAAAGTGCGTCAAGCCATCAGCCTGGCGCTGGATCGGAAGGCCATGACCGAGGCGGTCCTGTACGGGCACGGCTATCCGTTGACCTGTGGCAATATCCCTCCCTGGAGCTGGGCTTTCTATGACTGCGGCCTGTACGACAAGCCCGATCTGGAGAAAGCCAAACAGCTTCTGACCGAGGCCGGCTACGCGGACGGCTTTTCTGCCGTGCTCAAGTGTGGCGCGCCCTACAAGGCGCAGATCGACGCCGGGCAGATGGTCAAGGAGGCGGTAGCACCCCTCGGCATCCAGCTTGAGGTCGTTCCCGTCGAATGGGGCACCTACATTGATGACCTCCTCAACACGCACAACTTTGAGATGGGCATCGTGGGCTGGATGGGCGCGACCGATCCAGATGAATGGCTGTACAACCACTACCATTCCAAAGGCCAATACAACCTCTGGGCCTATTCCAATCCCCGGGTCGACGAGCTCTTGGATAAGGCCCGGACCCTGGTCACTGAAGCGGAACGGAAACCTCTCTACGACGAAATCCAGAAGACCGTGGCCGAAGAAGCGCCGGTGGCCTACTTCTTCCTCTACGAACAGTATGAGGCGGTGAGAAATTATGTAAAGGGATATCGGCATATGCCCAACCAGACCAAGATCACCTTCGTGGACACATGGTTAGATAAATAGACAACACCCACGATGGCGCGCTATACGGTCTATCGCCTGCTCCTGCTGGTGCCGGTGCTGGTGGGTATATCCGTCGTCGTTTTCCTGCTGATTCACCTGATCCCTGGCGATGTGGTAGATGTGCTTCTGGGGATTCAAACATCCCCAGAAGCCGCCGCTGCGTTGCGACGGATCTATGGACTGGATCAACCGATCCATATCCAGTTCGCCAGTTGGGCCTCCTCGCTCCTTCGAGGGGACCTGGGACTGTCCCTGCGGAGCGGGCAGCCGGTGTCCTATATCCTGGGCTCCCGTCTGGTGGTCACGGCCGAACTGACCAGCCTGGGGTTGCTGCTGGCCTGCCTGATCGGCATCCCGTTTGGGGTCACTGCCGCCTTCCGTCAGAATACCACGACCGATTATGTGGCGACCTCAGCGGCCCTGGTCGGTCTCTCCATGCCCGATTTCTGGACCGGCACCCTTCTGGTGTTGCTTCTCAGCATCAAAGCGCGGTGGCTGCCGCCGACCGGCTACGTCCCCTTCTCGGCCGACCCGACCGAAAATCTGAGACTGATGGTCATGCCGGCCCTCACCCTGGCCGGCGGCAGCGCCAGCTATATTATGCGCATGACCCGTTCTGCGGTACTGGAAGTGCTCTCTCAAGACTATATCCGCACCGCCTACGCCAAGGGACTGCCGACCCACCGCGTCCTCTACCTCCACGCCTTTCGCAACGCCCTGGTGCCGGTGATGACCGTTGTCGGCCAGCAGATGGCTTACCTGCTGGGCGGGGTAGTGGTGGTCGAGTCGATCTTTGGTGTGCCCGGGCTGGGACGCACCGCCCTGGAATCGATCTATTACCGAGACTATCCAGTGGTCATGGGGGTGGTGCTCTTTGTCGCCTGTGCCTATGTGGTGATCAACCTCCTGGTGGACCTACTATGTGCGCTGGTGGATGTCCGCATCCGGGAGCAGATCGTGAGCTTGCGACAATAAGCTTCTCTTTGCTCAGGCCATGACATCAGATCTTCTTTCGCAAAAGGAACGGTCTCTCACCAGGCTGGCACTCTCCCGACTGGCCAGGAATAACCTGGCCCTCGCGGGAGTGATCATCCTGGGGCTGCTGATCTTCTCGGCGATTTTCGCCCCGTACCTCACACCCTATGGACCGACGACGATGGACACCTCCCTCCGCTTCCAGCCTCCATCGTGGCGTCACTGGATGGGGACCGACCAGTTTGGCCGGGATCTGCTCACCCGGGTCCTCTTTGGTGGGCGCGTCTCCTTGACAGTCGGCATCATCTCGGTCGGGGTATCGGCCATCCTGGGGACGATCGTCGGGGTGACCTCCGGATATTTCGGCGGCTGGTGGGACTTGGTGGTGAGCCGGGCAATGGATGTGTTGTTTGCCTTTCCGGCCATCCTGTTGGCGATCGCCATCATGGCCGTGTTGGGTCAGAGCATCACCAACGTCATGATCGCCATCGGCATCGTGAATACGCCGATCTTTGCCCGGGTGACGCGGGCTTCTGCCTTGAGTACCCGGGTTCAGCTCTTTGTCCAGGCGGCGGAAGCGATCGGCGGCTCGCACTGGCATATCATGGTCCGCCACATCTTGCCCAACTGCCTGCCGCCGCTGGCCGTGCAGATCTCGGTCGCCTTTGCCTGGGCGGTTATCGCCGAAGCCGCGCTCAGTTTTCTGGGGCTGGGCACCCGCCCTCCGACGCCCTCCTGGGGCCTGATGCTCAACGAGGGACGAAATGTTATGGAATATGCGCCCTGGCAACCGGTCTTTTCCGGGCTGGCGATCATGATCACTGTCTTTAGCCTGAACGTCCTGGGCGACGGCCTGCGGGATGCGCTGGATCCCACTGCCGGGCGCTAACTCCCACCCCACATCCGACCGGGTAGGCAAGGGCTGTGCCCTTGCCTACCCGACCTAACTCGCTACCATGGGCTGCGGGTTAACTGGGGGGTGCCCCCGCATCCAAAGGTGCGATCCAGGAAGAGGTTCCAGACCAGCCAGGCGGCCAGGGCCGGCCTTCGCGCCCCCTGATAGTAGCCCCACAGCAGCAGGTTTTCCGGATCCCAGGCTGGCCGGGCGGTGAGTAACGTGGCCCCACCCCACGCCCCCGGATAGCCCCACCGTGCGGCTGTCGCCGGATCGTCCAGGTCCACATAACGCAGCCTGAGGTTGACCTGCCGCGCCGGGGCCGGCACCTGTCCCGCCTTCGTCGCGGGATACGGGGAGCCGGCTGCGCCCGGCAAGCCGCTGAAGCCATCATCGGTGGACCGATCTTCCCCCTCTTCGTAGCCCGACGGCAGGCCAGAGGTGTCGAAATGGACCGGATACTCGCAGCCGGTGCCGCAGGCCGCCATGGGGGCCAGGGGCGGAAAGATCAGATAGCCCCACCACGGAAACTCTTCGATCCCACCCCCTTGCAGAGTCGTCTCCGCCGGTCCGGGCGCATAGCTCCCGCTCTCGATCCGATCCGGGGTGAACGAACTCTCCCAGGGTGGCGAGAGCTTGATGTTTGTCGTCGTCGGCTCATAATAGCAGTTATGCCGCCCCCGCGAGATATAGACCATGGGGTGGGTATCCAGGCCGACCGCCGCTTCCCGACCCCGCCTCACCTGATCCCACCGACGAAACCCCTGGTCCGCAGCGACAAAGCACGGCGCGGGTGGTGCTCCCTCGATCGTCTTGCGGTAGTAGCAAGCCACCACCGGTAGGAACCGCTGGAGTTGCTGCGGATCGTTCACTTGATGGAGCTGGGTGGGCCTTACCGGGAGCAGCAGCGAGATGCCGGACCAGTCCCCCTCGGACTGGAATTCGGGGGATTCGGTCGCCGGAAAGTAAAAGTAATAATTGATGATCAACCCCTCAGCGAGGGCAAGGCGTACATTCGCGTCCCTGGCCTGCTGGACGAGATGGGCGTTGGGCACGTCCCGCGCCGAACAGACGGCGCCGTAGACGGTAAGTTCGGCCGGGATGGTGCCGCTTTGGTACCGGGTGTAGACGTCCTGCAACAACGGCGCCGGCATCTGGAGTGGCGGCTGTCCCGCCAGGACCTTGAGCACCGTGCCGGTCCCGGCCACGGTCGTATAGTGGTTCTTGGTCGCAGCCGGCAGGTCCTGCGTGGGGTTGATGGCCCCCATCGCCTTCTCCTGCTGAGAAGAAGGCGGCGTGGCCTGGAGGTTGGCTCGCCACAGGGACGAGTGTTGGATCGCGGAGGGCAAATCCACCGGGAAGAACCGCTCTTCCGCCTCAAAGTACACCAGGGGCGCGAACAACTGGACCAGACGCTGGTGAATCTGTTTGTGCACCGCCTGCGGCGGCGTACCGCATCCCGAGTCCGTTTTGAGAGCCATGGCTACCTCCTCACAGCGCTTCAACGAGCTGGCGAAAGTCCAGCTCGAACGACTGTAATTCCGGAAACAGGATGAGGCTCAGTTCCCGGATCCGCTCGTACGGCGCCCCCGTCCAGGCGCACATGGTACTGATCGTCAGAAATTCCTCGGCCAGGGCTTCATAGCGGGCCCGCGCCTCGCTGCCAGGTTCACCCGCTATCGACATGATGTACTCCAGCAGGGCCTGGCGGGCCGCCGGGGCATTGAACGAGCAGCACCACGCCGCGCGCAACCTCTCTCCCAACTGCCGCAGACGGACCGCGCCGCGCGGATCGACCGTCCGCAATTGATGGAGGAATGCCCTCATCCGTTCCGACTGGCGGACGGCGCACTCCCGCAGCCGTTCCCGCTCCAGCGGGTCCAGAGTGGAGAGCAGGTATTCGATCTCCCGTTTGGCGTCGGCCTGGACCGGCGTCAGGCGGCGACGGCAGAAGGCGATATGCATCGCATCCCGCCAAAAGTCCTCATAGTCCCGCCGCTCAATGCGGACATGCCCCAGGTCGCCGCGCAGCGTATAGCGACCATCGCCGCGCGGCCAGTGCCCCAGCGTGATCACTTGCTGCGGTTGACGGATGGCAGGGGGCATGTCGAAGCGGCCGCCCACCACCGCGCCGTTGAGTGTCAATTTGGCCAGGCTGACCCCATCGTACTCGAACGAGACCCGCGACCAGGCCTGCGGCGGCACGGTGTTCGCCCCGCTGTCCGGCCCGATCCATTGCTGGCCATCGTAGATGGTGCCCACCAGCCGGCCATCCGATTCAATGAAGAAGGCGAACGACATCCATCCTTCGGCGATGTTGTAGCGATGCACGATCGGCTCAGGCCGGATCAGCGCCTGAACCCGCAGCCCGGCAAATCGCGCCAGCGAGTCATCCTGCACCGGGACCTCCAATTGGGCATCCGGTCCTTGGTACGTTACATATTCAGGATGGGGGACCACACTCCCCAGAAGATAGGCATTATTATGAAAGTCGGTCGCGTCCAGAACCTGGTTGGCCTGATAGGAATCCATCCTGAGGTCGCACACGGTCGTCCAGCTCATTGTTGACCCTCCTTTCTCGAAAATACCTCAGCTCCTCCCCTCGTCCGGGAGTTGAGGCTCTAGCCGACACACCGCCTGAAGGCTCCACTCCTCTCGCCGCGAGTCAGGGCTTCAGCCGGAATCCCACCTGAACCATAGCCCCCCACAGGTTTCGGAATCTGTGGGAGGATGAAGCCGGCGGGGCAACTTCCGGTAGGCCAAAGCGATGCCCGCGCCTACCCGATTCGTCCATCCGTTTCCCATTCGTTGACAGCATCTGTCCGCACAGCGTTCAATAATTCCGAAAGACCAGCGGCAGGTAAATACTGGATCCCGGTGTACGCAGGTCTTGCTCGTTCCAGCCGTTCCAGGGCACAGTGACCCACCGGCTGGCCGGCATCCAGGGCGTGGTCGCCGGGTTGTAGAGGATGCGGATCCGCCAGTGGTAGGGCACACCGTACCGCAGATCACCGGCTTCCACGATCGCGGAAGCGGGCAGAACCGGACAGGCCCATGCGGCCCGGCGGAGGGTTCGGTCCCCGTTAAAGCGCACACCCAGCGGCTTGACCTCGATCTCCTCTTTAAATTTGCCCCGACCAAACGGTGTCGACACGGTCAGGTTGACACGAAAGCTATCGCTATCGGTCCGGCCCAGCAAGGCCACGGGTTGAAGGGTGTTGTTGAGCTGCCGCAGGGCCAGCGGCACACCGCTGCGGCCATTGCCATAATAGACAAAGACCTTACCTTCATTCACCAGCGCTTCGTTGTACTGGTCGGCCCCGATCACCAGGTCGGCATAGCCGTCGCCGTTCACATCCCCCGCACTCGCCACCGAGCCGCCGTACCAGGAAAGCGTCTGGTTGCCTTCGCCCGTCCAGGCGTAGCTGCTCTCCAGGCCGGCCGCCGAGCCCTGATAGAGGCGCACCAGCCCTTCGTCAGAGGTGCCGTCAGCCCCAGTCATGTGCGGCGCACCAA
This sequence comes from Chloroflexota bacterium, assembly GCA_018606645.1. Taxonomy (GTDB): domain Bacteria; phylum Chloroflexota; class Anaerolineae; order JAAYZQ01; family JAAYZQ01; genus TumbabinsA96. The sequence continues at coordinate 242,882 of JAGVRI010000005.1, read as the reverse complement.
TCAGGACATCGGCAAAGCCATCGCCATTCACGTCACCGGCCGTGCCCACCGAGTAGCCATAGTAGGCGTCGTTCTGGCCGCTTTCTCTGGTCCAGGCGTGGCTGGTGTTGAGTCCTGTCCCCGAGCCGTGAAAGACCCACACCTTTCCCTCGCTGGTCAGGCCCGCATCTCCCCAGTAGGGCGCGCTGACGAGGACGTCGCTGTAGCCATCGCCATTCACGTCGCCCGCCGTGGCGACGGCGAAGCCCATCCGCGCCCCGAACTGGTTGCTTTCGGCGTGCCAGGAGGCACTCTCCCTCAATCCGCCGTGGGAACCGTGGTACAGCCACACCCGCCCTTCGTTATAGGCCGTCCCATCTTCCCAGAAGGGCGCGCCGACGAGGACGTCGCTGAACCCATCCCCATTAACATCCCCGGCCGTGCCCACGGCATAGCCGTACTGCGCATCCTGCTGGTTGCCGGCCTGATACCAGTCTGGGGCGCCATGGGTGCCGCTGGCCGAGCCGTAGTAGAGCCAGACCGCTCCCCGGCTCTCTCCCCCCGTCTGCCAGTAGGGAGCGCCCACCACCACGTCGCTGTAGCCGTCGCCGTTCACGTCACCGGCCGTTCCCAGCGAGGCGCCGAACTGGGCGCCGCCTTGGTCGCTCTCCTTATGCCAGACTGGGGTGCTGCTCACCCCGCTGGCCGCACCATGATAGATCCACGCGCCGCCCTCGTCTACCTGAGGATGGTCATACCCCGGCGCACCGACAATGACGTCGGCGTAGCCATCGCCATTTACATCGCCGGCCGAGGCCACCGACCAGCCAAACAACGCCCCAGTACTATCGCTCTGTTTATACCAATACGGAGTCGACACCAGACCGCCCGCGTCGCCGCGGTAGATCCACGCCCCGCCTTCATTTGCCTGTCCCGAGTCCCACTGCGGCGCGCCGATAATGATATCGGCAAAGCCGTCGCCGTTCACGTCGCCGGCGCTGCTCACCGAAAAGCCAAAATGGGCATCTTCCTGGTTGCTGCGCTTGGTCCAGTTCGGCGTTTCGTGGGGCATGTCGGGAGCGCCGTGATAGACATAGACGGTGCCGGCCCGAGAACCGTCGCCATAGGCGCCCACGATCAGGTCCGAGTAACCGTCGCCGTTGACGTCGCCGGCGGTGGCGACCGAGGAGCCGTACCAGGCCGACGCCACGTTTCCTTCGGCCCACCAGTCGCGCGTAGTGCTGATGCCCGAGGCCGAACCGTACCACAGGAAGGCCCGTCCCTCTTCGGACTGGTCGTTGGTATAGCGGGGCGCGCCGACCACCACATCGGCATAACCATCGCCATTGACGTCGCCGACCGAGGCGACCGAATAGCCCAGCCGGGCGCCAGCTTTGTCCCCTTCGTCCCGGTTCGCCCAGTCCGCGCCAAGCCCAGCCGCCGAGCCCAGGTAGAGGTAAGCACCGCCCTCTTCCGTCTGCCCGTTTGTAAAGTAGGGGTCGCCAACAATGACATCAGCGAACCCATCGCCGTTAACGTCACCAGCGCCGGCGACCGACAGGCCCAGCCACGCGTCGCCATGAGCACCCGTGACCATCCACGCCGCGTTGGCCGGTGTCCCGGTCACGCCGTGGTTGACTCCATCGGACCGGCCGTACCAGGCCATGGCTGCGCCTTCATCAGCCCCGCCATATAGATATGCGCCGACAATCACATCGGCTTGGCCATCACCGTTGACATCGCCGGCCGAGGCCACCGAATAGCCCAGTCGGGCGACAGCCTCGTCGCTCTCAGCGTGCCATGCGGCATTGGACGGGGAGCCATTTACCCCGCCGTTGACGCCGCCCGCCGAGCCGTGCCACACAAAAGCTGCCCCTTCGTCGGGAGTCGGAGCATCATAGTCCGGTGCGCTGATGATAACATCGGCATAGCCATCACCGTTCACATCGCCCGCCGTAGCCACCGAGCAGCCGAACTGGCCGTTGATCTGATTACCTTGTGCATACCAGTTCGGGGCAGAGTTCACGCCGGAGGCCGCACCGTGATAGACCCAGGCCCCACCCTCATCGGACTGGCCATCGCTCCACCCGGGCGCGCCGACGATCACGTCGGCATAGCCGTCGCCGTTGACGTCGCCGGCCGAGGCCACCGAGCTGCCAAACTGCGCCTCCGCCTGGTTTGGTTCCTTGGACCAGGCAGGTGAGCCAGACAGTCCCAAGACATACCCTAGGAAGACGAACGCCTTGCCCTCGTTTGTCTGGCCGCCGTCAAAGCCGGGCGCCCCGATAATGACATCCGAATAACTGTCGCCGTTGACGTCGCCGGCAGTCGCCACCGAGTAACCAAAGTCGGTATTCGTCGCGCCCCAGGCTAACGTCCAGTCGGCAGTGGCCGGAAGACCACTGATAACCGCCGCCAACTCCAGAGGGTAGGTCGCGCCCGTGTCGTCCACCTGAAGCCGCAGCATCCCATCTCCCATCAATCGCTGTACCTCCAGCGGCCGACCCGTCGCATCGCGGGCGCTCAGCGAGCCGAGGCGCAGCACCACGGCCTCGCCGGCCACAAAGGCCACGCCCGGACCGTCATCGCCCTGCGCCGCCAGGTCCCCGCCCCAGCTCAAGGCCAGGCGCAGCGGGGCATTGGAGGCGGCCTCGGGCGGGCGGCCCACCCGAAAGCCCAGAGCCAGGCCCTCCACGTCGTTGCGGTACCATTCGACCAGAGCCGCCCGCCGGTACTCCGCCTGGTTGCCATGGACCTCCAGCTCCGCCGTCTCGACCGGCTGCATTGCCCCCTCGCGGCCCCACTCCTCCAACCGCAGTTCCCATCGCCAGGGCGGTCCGTCCATCTCCTCGGGCCACAGGCGGGGGATCAGGATCGGGCCGGCCGGGCCAAAGTAGGTGCGCAGGTTCTCCGCCCGGTTGGGAGCCTGGTACGCCGCCGGCAAATCGGGCAGGTAGGTCTGCTCCTGCCAGGTGATCTGGTACTCGGCCTGCTCGATCTCAGCCTGGACCGCCACCCACCAGTCGGCCGGGACCTGTGCCTCCGCTTGCGGCTGAGTATCATTCGCCCGGTCAACATCCAGGCGATCGGCCAGAGATGACGGAGGGTTCAGCAACGCCAGCAGCAAGACAATCATCCCCAAGGCCCCAAGACCATGTCTCATTCTCGGCTCGTTCATTGTTCCCTTCCTCTGAGAGTACAAACTCATGGACTATCTCTGCAGAAACACATGATCGCGCCGTATCGCGCCCTACAAGATTGGCATCCATGGCCACCCCGCAGGCAACAAAAGATCGAGGCAGGGCAGCCCTAGCAGGCTGCCCTACCCTCAACGTCACGGTAGCCCGGAAAAGGCCTTCAGAGCCAGTGGCAGGTAGACCCGGGCCGGGTAAAAGACCCTCCACTGCCCGTTCGTGTGGTGCACCAGCCAGAACCACTGAGGAATGACATCCCCTTTGGCGTCAAACCCGTGGTAGAGGCCCACCACCCCGCGGAACACCGCCGTGGCGGCAATCGCGTCACGGATATCGGCCGGATCGGTGCTCTGCGCCCGCTCGATGGCCGCGACCACGATGCGGGCGGCGTCGTAGGCAAAGGCGGCATAGGACGGCACCACATCCCCGTAATTCGGAAAACCGGCGGCCTGGTAGGCCGCGTAGAACGCGCCGTAGCCAGGCATATCCTCCTCGCTCCGGTAGAACATGGCCGCATAATCGCCTTCGGCGGCCGATCCGGCCCGCGCGGCATAGGCATCCAGCACCGCCTTGTCCGCAGTCAAGGTGGTCCAGGCGATGCTCACGTCGCCCATGCCCAGCCCGTCGGCCACCAGGCTCAACAGCCCGGCCCGGTCGCCGTTGTCGTCGGCGTAAAAGATGACGTCGGGAGCCTCGGCCTGGATGGCGGTCAACGTGGCGGTAAATTCATCACTGGAAGCGATAGTGCGGCGGCTGGTGATTGTCCCCCCCAGGGCGGTGAAGGTCTCGGACACCACATCGGTGGCCCAGTTGCCCCAGAAGCCGTCGAGTTCGATGATGGCCGCCCGCTCCAGACCCACGGAGGCGCGCAGGTAGGCCGCCAGTTTCTGCGCTGGCCGGTCATCGCGGGTAATGACGCGGAAAGTGGTCGCATAGCCCTGCTCGGTGACAAAGGGGCCAGTCGACGAGGGGCTGATCATCGCCACCCCGGCCGCGCTGTGGAGCGCCCCGGCGCCATGGCTCGCCCCGCTACACGTATAGCCGACCACCGCCACCGATCCGGCATCGAGCAACGTCTGGGCGGCGACCGCCCCCTGACCCGGATTGCAGCCATCATCAGCGGTCACCAGATGGAGCCAGTAGTTGCTGCCGCCGATGCCGATCCCGCCGCTGCCATTCACCTCATCCACCGCCAACTGCACAGCGTTGGCCTCAGGCCAACCGATGTCCGGGATCACGCTCAGCGACGCCCCCACTCCGATCGTAATCACCGGACAGGGCCCCCAGATATCAATCAACCCATGGGCAATGCCATAGCTGACCCGGTCCAGGGCGTTCTGCACCCCCAGCGGCACGAACGGTTCGGCCTCATGGAAGGGCGCCAGGCCCACCCCTTGCGCTGCCAGGTCGTACAGCACCTCGCCGGAGGTAAAGGCGCCATTCACTTCGTCGGCGATGGTGTCATACACCGCATTGTCAACCCGCTTCATGGCGCTGCTCAACAGATATCCGGCGCCAGCCACTGCGCCGCCGTCAAAAACCGAGTAGTAATAATCGGAATCGACGCCGATGCCCCACACCGCCGACTGGGTTGCGGTCAGGACCGCGCCCGTGCCCGTTCCGCCGGCCGGGGCAAAGATGACGTCAGCCCCCTGGGCGATCATCTCCTGCGCTACCTGGGCGCCGAGATCCGGATTGGCAAAGTCGTTGGTATACGAGATCAAGACGGTGGCCGACGGATTGGCGCACAGAACCCCGTGGCGGTAGCCCTCCACAAAACGGACCACGGGCGGAACCGGCCAGCCGCCGATCTCGCCCACCACGTCGCTGGCGGTCATCAGGCCGGCCAGCGTGCCGGCCAGGTAGCCGGCCTCATCTTCGGCAAAGATCATGCTCCGCAGGTTATCGGGGTAATGATCCAGGACGGCATCGACAAGGGCAAAGTCGGTGGCGGCATAGCTCGCGGCCGTGTTCGAGACCGCTGCGGTCATCAAAAAGCCGACCGCCAGACACAGGTCGTTGCCGTCAGTGGCGCATTGCTGGAGATTCGGCTCATAGTCCGCGCTGGAGGTGGAAGTATAGACCGTACCCACCACCCCCAGGTCGGCCTCGGCCCGCAGCAAGCCCTGATAGGCCAGCCAGTTCCACCCCATGTCGGCCAGCGTCGCTTCATCGGTGACCAAACCGACCTTTACCGGGTCTGCCTGGACCCCTGCCCCGGCGGCCACCGCCCCGCCCAGGGCGGCCAACGCGACCAACGCAACCACAAGCCCCCACCGGCGGGCCAGGCGCACCATGGTTCCTCGAAATCCGAGATGCACTGTGTTCATGGGAATTCCTTTCTTCATTTCAGGCGGCGCACCGGCCTCAGCCAGCGAACCTGTGGTCCAAAATGACGCGCGAGTCTATTCTGTTTTGGGGTAACGACGGGGCAAATACGAAAATGAGAGCGGGAAAACCAGATTGACGGTCAAGAAATCATTACAAATCTAGCACAGATCAAACAATTAGTCAAACTGTGATTCCCACCTTACCCGGCTGGTTGACAGGGTGTTGGCCCAGGGCGCCTTCGCGCTCACAGGGATATGCGGTAATTCCTCGCCGGTGTGGGCGCAGAGCTCGGCACAAATCGACGTAGCTGATTACTTGGAACGGGAGCGCTCAGCCTGGAAACACTCGTTCAGACGTGATTCCGCAGCATCAGCTCTTTGGGGTATGGGTTCAGATATACTTGTTGGTGCACCCAATCGGGCACCGGACAGCGGCGTACATAGTGCTGGATCAGCGTCAGCGGCACGATCAGCGGCACCAGCTCGTTCCGATAGTCCTCGATCAGCCCCAATAGCTCTTGCTTGTCCTCGCTTGAAAGATACTTTTTCAGAAAGCCCATTAGGTGTTGCATGACGTTCACGTGCTTTCGCCGCGTGCCCAGCAGCGCCAGACCCTCCATGAAGAGCCGGCCATAAGTCACGCTCAGCTCCTCCCAGGGGATGGTCCCGGCTTGGGCCACCAGCCGGCCCATCTCGGTGTAATGCTTCGGGCTGTGGGCCATGAGGGTGAGCTTGTGCGCGGTGTGAAAACGGACCAGGCCGCCGGGGGTCGGGTCGTTCCTGAGCAGTTCGGTCCAGCGATAGTAGGCAAAGACCCGCTCGATGAAATTCTCGCGCAGGGCCATGTCGTTAAGTCGGCCTTCCTCCTCCAGGGGAAGCAAGGGGAACCGGTTCATGACTTCCCGCGGAAAGATGCCGGTGCCCGTCCGACGGGGCATCCCATGCTCATCATAGACCCGAACGCGGAACAGGCCAGAAGAGGGCGAATCCTTCTTGAACACGAAGCCGCACAGGTCCATGGTCGCCAACTGCTCCAGGCGCTCTCGCGCCCAGGCTTTCATCCGCTCGGTATAGTCGGCCCCTGACTTGGGCGCCACCAACCGAGGATTCTGCGGATCACCCACCAGGCGCATGCTCTCGCGCGGGACAGGCAGCCCGATCTCCACCTCGGGACAAACAGGAACCCATTCCACAAAGCGGCCCAAGGTGTGGACCAGGAACCGGTCCAGTTTGTGCCCACCGTCGTATCGCACCCGTTCTCCCAACAAACAGGTGCTGATCCCCAGGCGGATGACTGGACTGGTTGCATAGGTCTTGTCACTCACCATACAAGCTCTCCCTCATCTGTGGCAGGTGAACGGCAAGCACCGCCGAAAGTCCAGAACCCAGACGTGCCGAAGATCACCCTCCGGGCGCATCCGCCCCACACCGGAAGCCGATGTAGTTACTGCGAAACGTCGGATCGACGCCATGGCCATGGCGGTGCGCGGCGCGGGTGTGGTACCAATAGTCGCCCCACGATCCACCGTGTAGCGCCCGTTCCTCCCCGGAATCGGGCCCGGTGGGGTTGCGGTCCGGTGAACGGCTGTAATAGTTCTCGTCGTACCAGTCGTTCACCCACTCCCACACGTTGCCGGCCATGTCCAGCGCACCGTAGGGACTGGCACCGGCTGGATAATGGCCGGCAGGCGCTGTCCGGGCATAGCCATCCTCGGCGCTCGTGTCCTTCCAAAAAAGCTCACAGTTCCGGTCGCAGAAGTTCAACGCGCTGCCATCAAAAGTATTCCCCCACGGGTAGAGGCGCCCGTCGGTTCCGCGCGCTGCCTTTTCCCATTCGGCCTCGGTCGGCAGCCGGGCTCCGGCCCATTCGCAATACGTCCGTGCGTCGTCCCAGCTCACGCACACCACCGGATGGTCGGCCTTGGACGCATCGCCATAGGTTGGATCGCCCCAATCGCAGGCCGTCGGCGCGCGGCAGGTCCCCGCGTCTACGCACTTGCTGTACTGGGCGTTGGTCACCTCGGTGCGGTCGATCCAGAAAGCGTCCAGGTACACCGTGTGCTGTGGGAGCTCGTCGGCAAAATACTCCCGTTTGCAGTGGCTGCACCGTGTCAGGACGGCATTGATCTCGGCGTCAGTGGAGCCCATTAGGAACTCGCCGGCGGGAACATAGACCATGACTGCGCCATCCTTGGCCCGGGTCTGCGTCGCGCCGGCGTTCAAGGCTCGAGGGGGAGCCGTAGGCCCGATGCGTGTCGCCGACGGCAGGACGGGCGTGGTGGCGGGTGGCGGCGTGTCCGTGGGCAGTAGGGCTGTACCGGTCGTGGACGGCGGCAACGGTCTGGTGGGCTCCAGCGTCCTGGTTGCTGTCTGCGCGACCCCGGCAGCCAGTGGCGACGTGGGGGTTGCCTGCCCACCGCCGCCCAGCATCACCCCCAGGCCAATAACGAGCGCCAGCAACAGGACGCCGGCCACGCCCGCCAGTGACCCAATCAGCGTGCGCCGCTGCTTTTCGGTCATCGGCTGCCGAACCGACCGGGCCGGAGCGCCGGGCATCACTGCGGGACGGCGGGCGGGGGGTGCCTTGACGGGTGCTGTCGGAACCGCCTTGGGGGGCTCGGCCGCTGCCACCGTGTCGCGGCGCAGCAGCGCGGCGCGCATCGCGTCGGCGCTGGCATAGCGGTCCTCCGGCCGCTTGGCCAGCGCCTTGAGCACAACGGCGTCCAGCCAGGCCGGGATGTGCTGCCAAGGCGCGGCCGCACTGGGCGGCAGCGGCTGCTGGCCGCAGATACGCTGCACGTTTTCGGCGGTAGCCCGCGGCGTGTCCCGCTGATCAAAGTCAATGTAGGTCCGCCCGGTCAACATCCGATAGAGCACCGCGCCCAGCGCGTATAGGTCCACCCGTGGGTCGTCGCGCACGCCGTCGGTCTGCTCCGGCGACATGTAAGGCAAAGTGCCGGCCACGAACCCGGCCGGCGTCATCCAACTGCGGCTCAGCATCTGGTCGGAGACGTGCGCGATGCCGAAGTCTGCCACCTTGGCCGTGCCATCTGCGGCAAAGAGGATGTTGGCCGGCTTCAGATCGCAGTGGACCACCCCCCGCTCGTGAGCGTAGGCCAGCCCCTCGGCTACCTGGACGGCGACGCGGATGACCTCATCGACAGCCAGGTATTGGCCATCGCGCAGCCGCTCCTCCAACGAGCCACCGGGCATGTACTCCATGGCGATGTAATAGTTGCCGCCCTCGACAAAGACGTTGTGGGTGCGCACGATCCGGTCGTGGGCCAGGCGCATGGTTGCCTTGGCCTCGGCCAGGAACCGTTTGAGGATGATCTCGTCGCCCACCAGAGCCGGGATCAGCTCCTTGACGGCGACGTCCTCACCCAGGATACTGTCGTGGGCCAGGTAGACAAAACCGAACCCGCCGCGTCCTAGCAGGCGGACGATGCGATACTGGCCGTTGAGCAGCGTGTGGCCAGGTATGAGCGCCATCTGCTTTGCACTCTACCTCCTCTCCACCGCGAGATCAGGTGCGATGACTTATTTTAGCCCATTTTGGGTCGAGCTGCAAATCTGCGTCTCGGCGCCCGCGATCCTCACAGCCCATCCATTGCGTCTGTGGTCCCTGTTCGGCTGGATGGTGCGGAGGCAAACAACGCAGTAAGGCAGGTCGGAGAGGGCCGGGATGTCCTCGTCCTTGCCGAAAGCCTTCGATGGCGCGGAATTCGGGGTCCTTCAACGTATGCCGCAGGCGTTCCAAATACTCGGCCCGCTCGCCTGGCGGGCGGCCTGGTCGGCGGTAGGTTGGTCGGTAATGAGTCGGGGTTGGTGGGTCACGGTCAAGCTGCTTCCTCCAATGCCCGGGCGAGCAGGTCGGCCACGCCTAATCCGGCGGCCATGCGGCGCATGTACTCGAGGTCAAGGCGGTCACCCTGTACCTTGAGCACGCCCAATACATCACGCCACTGGCGCTCGGACGCCTCGCCGCCCAAACGGTACCACTCTAGCTTGGAGAGGACAATATCCTCGGCGCTGGCGACGTAGGCCCGGCGCTCGGGATCCTCGCTGAACAGGTGCAACTGGCGGCGGGCCAACTGAGCGCGATCAAAGTCGCGAGGCCGGGCGACAAAGATGTCAACCTTGAACATGGTGTCCAGGTGGATCAAGTTGAACGAGCGCTGCTGGCGGATGGCGTCGCGCACCATCTCAGCATCGGCATAGAACCCCTCGCCCAACTTCTGGAGAAACGGTTCGACGTGCTCCAGACGCAGGTCGGCCACCAGGTCGGCATCCATGGTGGCCCGCATTATGCCGTGCAAGGCGCTGGCAAAAGAACCGCCGATGACATACGGCACCCCAAGAGCCTCCAGGGCGTCGGTCACGGACAACGTGACAGCGATCGGTTCGGCGAGCATCAGCCTGTCTCCGGCGCTGGGCCGTAGACGCGGGTCGCGAGTTCCGGTCCCAGGAGCAGATCGGCCAACCGGCGGCGGCGCTGGGTCGGAGTGTCAGCCGGATAGCGCTGGCGCAGCCCGGCCACGGCCAACGTCCGCACCGACTCGGTCATTTCCGCCATGAGCGCCATTTTTCGCCAGGACGGCATCTGCCGCAGCCGCTCGACCTGGAAACGTTCGATGTCGGGGTGAGTATCGGGCCAAAGGCTACTCATCTGATCCATTGGCTGTGCAACGAAACATTTCGTTCCCTCAAAAACACGCTCTCGCGGTCAACGTAACATATCATACCACACAGTCGGCGGAAAACGCAAAGACCCATCAACAAGACGAACCCGTGTGCCAGGGGGGTCAGTTTTGCCCCGCCCGAACCGTGATTGGGATGATCGGTTCATCTCGGCCAGACAAGGGCGGATCGGGGTTCGCGATCAACCGCCGCCAGACAAAGGTCGTCAGCCAGCCAGTCAACAACGCCCCGATCACACCGGGCACCCAGGTGCCCCACGTACCCAGGAGAAGGCCCCCGACTGCCGGACTGATGGCCCGGGTCACGCTCTCCAGCGACGCCGAGACGCCCAACGCCCCTCCGACCTCCTCCGCATAGACCGACTTGGTAATGGCGCTGTTGATGACGGTGTTCAGCACCCCGCTGCCAAAGGCCAGGGGGACCAGGATGAGGACCAGGACCAGAACGCTGGGAGCGAACGCCCAGGCCAGCAGGCTCATCGCCACTATCCCTGTCGAGAACAGGATCAGGCGATTCTCGGCAAACCGTCGGGTCAGCCGGCCGATGATCACCCCCTGGACCAACACACTCAACAGGCCTACATAGGCCAGAAGATAGCCGGTCTGCGACGAATCCAGGCCCAGGCGGTATTGGGCAAACAAGGCAAAAACGCTGGTAAACAGGTTGAAGGCCAGGCCGAAGAAAAGGCGGACGTGCAACAGCGGACCGAAGCGCGGTCGTCGCAAGGCCCGCCATAGCTCCGTCACACTGAGGACCGAGCGGGTCGGACGCTGGGCCAGCATCGCCCGCCGCTGGGGAGTGAGGGATTCCGGCAACCAGAACCACACCGCTGTCCAGTTCAGGAACGCCAACCCGGCGGCAAAAAAGGCCGGCACTGCGTACCGTCCGCCAGTGCTCAGCGCTCCTCCCACTGCCGGGCCGATCATAAAGCCTAACCCAAACGCCGCTCCGATCAGACCCAGGCCTCGCGCCCGGTTCGTCTCGTCGGTAATGTCGGTGATGTAGGCCTGGGCAACCGAGATGTTGCCGCCGGTCAGCCCGTCCAGAATACGGCTGACAAAGAGCACCGTGAGGATCGCAGCATTCACCGATAGCCAGCTCACCCCCAATCCGTTCGCCACCGCCCGGCCCACCGGTTCGGCCAGCCCTAACAGCAGAAAGCCGAGGAAGGTGCCGAAAATGCTGACCAACAGGATCGGGCGACGGCCATAACGGTCGGACAGACGGCCCAGCACCGGTGCTCCGATCAACTGCGCCGCCGCATAAGCTGCGGTCAACAACCCGACAATCGCCGGAGTCGCCCCAAAGCGATTGGCATAATAGGGCAACAGCGGCAAGATCAAGCTGAATCCCAGCAGGTCGATAAACACGATAACGAATACATTCAAGAGTCGCCTATTGGACATCATCCTTCTTCGAATCCGATCCTCCGCGCGCCCTCTGCCGCGCCCTCGTAAAGGCGGCAATCGTCCGTTCCCTCGCCCAGGCGTGATCGACCATCGGCGCGGGATAATCCACCCCGATCCGACATCCGGCCCTTCGCTGAATATCGTCGGGCATCTTCCACGGGGCATGGAGGTACCCTGCCGGCACGCGCTCCAGTTCAGGCACCCAACGGCGGATGTAGATGCCATGAGGGTCGGCCTTCTGGCTCTGCACCACCGGATTAAAGATGCGAAAGTAGGGTGCGGCGTCTGTGCCGGTACCGGCCACCCACTGCCAGCCGCCGTTGTTCGCCGCCGGGTCCCCGTCCACCAGATGGTGCATAAAGAACCGCTCCCCCCACCGCCAATCCACCAGCAGGTCTTTGACCAGGAAGGAAGCGACGATCATCCGCGCCCGGTTCGGCATCCAGCCCGTTTGCACCAGTTGACGCATGGCCGCATCCACAATCGGATAGCCGGTGCGTCCCTCACACCAGGCGGCAAAGGCAGCCTCATCTCCTTCCCAGACCATGTCGCGGAACTCGGACCGAAAACTATGCTCCAGCACGCCGGGGAAATGGGCGAGGATCGCCATGTAAAACTCCCGCCAGATCAGTTCGTTCAGCCAGATTTCAGCGCTGCGCCGCGCCTCTTTGCCAGGGGCACTCTGGATGGCGCTCAGCGCACCGACCACCGCCTGACGCGCCGAAAGCATCCCAAAACGCAGATAGGGCGATAGGTGGGAAGTGCCATCGAGGTCCAGTCGGTCGCGCCCTCGGGCATAGCGATAGATCGGGGCATCCTCTCCCTCCACAAATTGCCGGAGGAGCCGCTGCGCCTCAGCCTCGCCCGGCGCAAAAGGGACAGTGTCCGGCAGTGCCGGCTCGAATGGAATGGGCAAGCTGGGAACCTCGGGTGGAGCCGGCAACCGTTGCGGCGCGGGCAGCAGGGACTGGGCCGATGGCAGAGGCCGCGATCTCCAGGCGCGGCTGAACGGGGTAAAGACGGTATAGGGCCTGCCATCGCTCTTGGCGACCGCGTCCGGTGGGTGGACCGTCAGGCCGCCGGTAAGATACAGCGGCATCGCCTGCGAGACCCGCGCTTCCCGTCGGCGGGCGTAGGGCCAGACGTCCTCCTCCGCCCAGATCGCCTCGGCTCCGGTTTCCGCCATGAGCAACTGCAACTCCTGGACCGGATCCCCTCGCCGAACAATCAGGCGACTGCCCCGCGCCCGCAACTCCCGGTCCAGTTGTCGCAACCCGGCCATCAGGAACGCCACCCGTTTGGCCCCGGCCTCCGGCGCCGCCAGGAGAACCGGATCGAGGACAAAGACCGGAACCACCGTCTCGGCCTGGGCCAGGGCAGCGGCCAGCGCCTGATTATCACTCAGCCGAAGGTCGCGGCGGACCCACCACAACGATATGGTCATGGACGCTTCTCCATTTCTCCATTGATGCCCTGGGCCGCAGTTGAACCATACCCGTCGGGGGTTCTAGATGCTGACATTCCGGCGACGGGCAGCCTCTTTCAATTCCTCCACCCGACGTCGGTATTCGATGATCGGTTGATCCCCCGCGATCAACCGTTCTCCGATGCGCAACCCGGAAGGCTGAGGCTGGTGGGTCTCCACCACCCGCCGGTCCTGGTGGGCCACCAGCCGGTTGAACGGCATGGCTGCCCAGGCTGCCAGCTTCCCCAGCACCGGCACCGGCAGGAACTTCTGATAGAAACGCAAGTACAGCAGGGTCCGGCTCTCATCCACCGGCACAAAAGCAGCCACGATGCGCACCTTGCGGTTGATATAGTTCTGCCACAGATTGGGGAAGCGGAACTCTAGCTTGAACTCCCGATCGGTCGGCGGCACCGGCACCTGGCTCGGCTTGCGCGCCGGAGTGCTGTCTTCATGGCGGTTGAAGACATAGATGTAAAAGAGATCGTCCTCCACCCACTGCAGGCCAGGACCATCCACGACGGTTCCTACCCCCCGGCCGATAGTGGTGCGGTGCACAAACGGGACATGGACCACGTCGAGCTGATTCTCAATCACACGCGAATAGTGCGCGCTCCATGGATCCACGATGCTGGCATAGACAAAGGTCTCATCCAGGTCGGGAAAGAAGCGCGGCGGCGCCAGATCGGCCGGCGGATTCTCGCCCCACCACACCCAGATGAAGCCATGGGCTTCATAGGTCGGGTAGCGGGGGACGCGAAACACCTCCGGCACCGGTGCCGCTCGGCCGTTGGCCGGGATGGCCGTCACCCGACCTGAGGGATCGTACTCAAAACCGTGGAATGGGCATTGCAAGCGACCGCCGATGACCTGGCCTCGGCTGAGCTGGACCCCGCGATGGACGCAGCGATCGCGAAAGCAGACGACTCGCCCCTGGTCATCCCGCCAAAAGACCATCTTCTCGCCCATCCGCAGGACGCCGATCGGTTTCTTGCCCACCTGCCTGGATTCCAACACGACATACCATTGATTGGGGATCATCTTCCCTCCTGATCGGGACCGGCCGACTCTTCCGCCTGCAGTGAATCCAACACGGCCAGGACTTCCGACGTGGGCGGAATGTCGGCCATGGAAGAACCATAATGGGCATAGCGCACCATCCCTGCCGGGTCGATCACCATCAAGGCCGGCAGCCGCCCTAGCCTCAGCAGGCGGACTTCCTGCCCATAGCGGCCAGCCACCTCGTGAGTCGGATCGGCCAATCCGACAAAAGGCAGGTTCTCCTTCTGCCAGTACTGTTGGAATGCCTCTTGGCTGTCCGGACCCACGACCAGGACCTCCGCTCCCCGCCTGACAAACTCGGAATACTTGTGACGCAACTGCGCCATGTGCTGCCGGCAGAAGGGTCAGACAAACCCCCGGTTAAAGACCAGAACCACCGGCCGCCCTCGAAAATCGGACAGGCGCACCGTCTTGCCCTGCGTATCGGTCAACGCAAAATCGGGGGCAATCTCTCCCTCAAGCTTTTGGGCCATCGTTCTTCACTCCAATTGTTTCAGGATAGCAAATTGCGCAGCGCTCCTTCGAATTCTGGGAAACGAAAGGCAAAGCCCAACTCCAGCAACCGCTGGGGAATAGCTCGCTGTCCGGTGAGCAACAGATCCGCCACCTCGCCAAAAGCCAGCCGCATAGCCAAGCCCGGCACCGGCAGAAAGGAAGGCCGACCCAAAACACGACCCAACGCGCGGGCCAGTTCGGCGTTGGGCAGGGGCTGGGGTGCCACCAGGTTGAACGGGCCGTTGGCCGTTTCCTGCTCGATCAAAAAGCGGATGGCGGCCGCTTCATCCTGGACGTGGATCCAGGAGAACCACTGCCTCCCCGTCCCGATCGGCCCTCCCAGGAACAGCCGAAACTGAAGGAGCATCGGTCGGAGAGCCGGGGACTCGGCGCTGAGGACCACGCCGCTGCGGATGATGGCTCGCCGCACCCCCAACGCCTCCACACGCTGCGTCGAGGGCTCCCACTCCTGACTGGCAAAGCGGGCAATGAAATCGTCGCCCGCTGGCGTTTCTTCGGTCACCACCTGATCGCCGCGATGGCCATAATACCCCACTCCCGAGGCCTGGATCAGCGCCCGCGGCTTGTGACGCGCCTGTTCCACCGCCTCGACCACTGCCCGAGCCGCGTTCAACCGGCTCTCTCGAATGAGACGCTTGCGCTCCGGCGTCCAACGGCGGGGGAACAAGCCCTCACCCGACAGACTCACTCCGGCCAGGTTGACGATGGCATCGGCCCCCTCCACCAGGTGGCCCCATCCTTCGGCCGTGCGCGCATCCCACCCGACGGCATGAACCCCGGTTGGCAGGCCGGCGGCCCGCTCCGGCGAACGACTCAACACGATCACCTCGTGGTTATCCTGCACCAAATTGGCAGCCAAGGCCCGGCCGATCAGGCCGGTCCCTCCCGTAATCAATACACGCATTGAATACCCTCCACTACTTCTCTGCAGTTTCGACAAATCGCCGAAACCAGGCCTTGATCGGCTCCCCACGCGTATCCAGATGCTTCTGGACCGCCCGGCCATACGCCTGCAGATAGGTGTCCAAGGAGCCGGGCGATCGGCGATGATGGCTGAGCATCCCCTCCAGCCACGCGATCTCGGCGTCCAGCAATTCCATACCCCCCAGGGTAAGGGCGGCCCCGATGCGCAGCGACAGTTCCTGGTTGGCCCGTTGCAGGTCAGACAGGGCCATCCCGCCAGCAGAGAGCGTCTGGATCAGGTCCGATTCCAGCAACAATTGGCGCTCCTGGTAATGTTCCCTGGCCTGGAGATACCCGGCCGGGATCGGCTCGGCCTCCGGCATCGGCCGGGGAACCGCCATGAACGACTCGACCGTGGCCAGGGCCGCATCCAGCGTTTCTCCCAGGAAATGGCCGGCGATGCGCCCCCGCAATCTCGGAATCCGGTTAAAAACCAGCCCTCCATAGGCCAGCGGAACCCGCTCCGACTGCAGCTTCTGGGCCGCCTCCCACAAGGTCCCCGCTGTCGGCAATTGTTGGGCAGCCAGGATCACCAGCCGCGGCTGAACGGACTGGACTGCCGTCTCCAACTGCTCGGTGGGCACATCCGCACCCAGATAGATGACCCCCCATCCCCGACGCCGCAGGAACAGAGTAAGCAACAGCAAACCGATCACATGTAGCTCCCCCGCTGGACAGGCAGCCAGGATGCGGCCGGAGCGGCTTGGCGGCGGGGCCGACTGGATCCACGATTCCAGGCGGCGGACGGCAAGCGCGCTCGCAAAATGCTCCTGCTGCACCGTCACCTCGCCCCGGTACCAACCCTCCCCGATGGCGGCCACCGCCTTCTGCAACAGTTCGGTAGCAACGACCTCCGGGGGGTAGACGGCAAAGGCCTGGGTGAGCACCTGTTCCGCCGTCTGCTCCTCATAGGCCAGGCAGGCAGCCATCCATTCCTCACGCAGGCGAGCGATCGTTTCGCCCATTCCCCACCCAGCCAACGGCCGGACCAGCGCTCCTGGCTGAGG
The DNA here is from genome assembly GCA_018606645.1 of Chloroflexota bacterium. Taxonomy (GTDB): domain Bacteria; phylum Chloroflexota; class Anaerolineae; order JAAYZQ01; family JAAYZQ01; genus TumbabinsA96. Next base: position 226,256 of record JAGVRI010000005.1, on the reverse strand, counting down.
CACAACCAACCCCTCCGCTTCGAGCTGGAACCACAACTCGACCGCCCGCTTGATGCTCAGACCCTCTCGTTGGCGGGCGATCAGCCATTGAATGGTCTCGATGTCACGCCGGGAATAGAGGCGATGGCCCCCGCTACTCCGTTTCGGCGCCGGCAAGCCGTAGCGCCGTTCCCAAGCCCGCAGCGTATCGGGGCTCAACCCCGTCTGCCGCACCACCGCCTTGAGATTGAAGAACGGACCTTCTGAGTTCACCTGAGACATCCTATCCTCCCCTTTGCCATCCTACCACATTGTCCGTCTTTTGTCAAGGTTCTAGCCGGGACATGTTGTTAAAAGAGCGTTAAAAATCGACACAATGTGGACAGTATCTCGGCCCTCACGCCAGATCGAATCCCCGGCCGGGTAGCCGCTTGGCCAGGGCTATAGCCAAGTAGGTTGACAAGCCCACTTCGCTTTGCGGAACGGTGCAGGACTGGAAGCTTTATTTGGGTTCGGCGTGATTCCGTTCCGGCTGAAGCCTCCACTCCCACTGGGCGCTGACTTGGCAACAGCCCTGCCGCTTGCCTATCGTCACTTTTCATTTTCTTGGTTTCAGGCTATAATCAGGTCTATCTCCCTCGGAGGCAACGGAGCAAAATGAACGACGAACCCAGAGAACTGACCGCCGACGAACTGTGGGCCCCCTGTGACCCCTGTCTGTTTGACTTTGAGACCACCGACGCCCTGCCCAAGGACCTGATGATCATTGGTCAGGAACGCGCGGTGCAGGCCATTGACTTTGGAGTGAACATCGCCAGCTTTGGCTTTAACATCTATGCCATGGGCTACACCGGCACCGGACGCGCCACCGCCATCCGCACTTTCCTTGAAGGGGTAGCGGCCAGCCAGCCGGTGCCCAATGACTGGATTTACGTCTACAATTTTTCGGATCCCAACAAGCCGCGCGCCATTCGCCTGCCGCCCGGCGTGGCCGTCCAGTTCGCGCGCGACATGCAAGAGTTGGTCGCCGAACTGCAGCGTGAGATCCCTCGCGCCTTCGAGAGCGAAGACTATGAAAAGCAAAAAGAACGGATCCTCCGCGAACTCCACGAGCAGCGCAATGCCGAATTCAGCCGCCTGGAAGAAAAGGCCAATGCCCAGGGATTCGCTCTGATCAAGACCGCGATGGGGCTGGGTATCGCCCCGGTAATCGAGGGGCAGATGCTGACTCCCGAAATCTATGAACGGCTCGACGCCGCCACCCGCCAGTCGCTGGAGGAACGCCAGACTGCGCTCCAGGGGGAGATGGCTGAAGCTCTTCGCCGCGTCCGCGAGATGGAAAAGAACACCAAGCGCCGTCTCCAGGATTTCGACCGCGAGATCGCCCGCTTTGCCGTCCGCCACCCCATGGAAGAATTGAGGCAAAAATACGGCCATCTCGAGGAGGTGCCCGAATACCTGGACGAGGTCCAGGCTGACCTGGTGGAGAATGTCGAAGGATTCAAAAGCCAGGAGGAAACAGAAGGAGGGCTGGCGGCCACAGTGCAGGCGAGCCAACGGCAGGCGCTACTGAAACGGTACACGGTCAACGTCATTGTTGACAACGGCGGTCTGACCGGCGCGCCGGTGATTTTTGAGCCGAACCCGACCTACAGCAACCTGGTCGGCCGCATCGAGCACCGCGCCGAATTCGGCGCATTGGTGACCGACTTTACGATGATCAAAGCCGGCTGCCTGCATCGTGCCAACGGCGGCTACCTGGTGGCCGAGATCCGAGGGCTGATGACCAACCCCTTGGCCTGGGACGCCCTCAAACGGGCCATCAAGAACCGGGCCATTCGCACCGAAGAGCTGGGAGCCCAGTTGCAGATCATCTCCACCGTGACCTTGGAGCCGGAACCGATCCCGTTGGATGTCAAAGTGGTGTTGATCGGCGACCCATTGACCTACTATTTGCTCTACGAATACGACGAGGACTTTCGCAAGCTGTTCAAGGTCCAGGCCGATTTTGGCGCCCACTTTGACCGCACCCCGGAAAGCTGCCGCGCCTATGCGCAGTTCATCGCCGCCCGATGCCATGAGGAAGGGTTGTTGCCCTTTGATCGCGAGGCGGTCGCGCGGGTGGTGGAGTATGGTTCGCGGTTGGCCGAACACCAGAAGCGGCTGGCAACCCGCTTTGGCGAGATCGCTGACCTGGTGCGCGAGGCCAGTTTCTGGGCGCGACGCGCTGGCCGCGAGCGTACCACCGCCGCCGACGTGCAGAAGGCCTTGGACCAACGGACCTACCGCGCCAACCGGATCGAGGAGCAGATCCAGAAACAGATCGACGAGGGCCACTTGCGGGTGGAGGTGAGCGGCGAGGTGGTCGGCCAGGTCAACGGCCTGTCCGTCCTCTCCCTGGGCAACTATACCTTTGGCAAACCGGGGCGCATCACCGCCTGCACCTACACCGGCAAATCGGGGGTTGTCTCCCTCGATCGGGAGGCCAAGCTCTCTGGTCGCATTTACGACAAGGGACTCCTGACCCTCAGCGGGTACCTGGGCGGTCAATACGCCCTGGACAAGCCCCTGAGCCTGTCGGCGACTATTTCCTTTGAGCAGTTGTACGAAGAGATCGAAGGCGACAGTGCCAGTTCCACCGAGCTCTACGCCCTGCTCAGCAGCCTGAGCCAGCTCCCGATCAAACAGGGGATCGCCGCCACCGGCTCGGTGGACCAGCAAGGCAACATCCAGCCGGTCGGCGGGGTCAACGAAAAGATCGAGGGCTTTTTCGAGACCTGCCGTCGTCGGGGGCTGACTGGCGAGCAGGGGGTCATCCTGCCGGCGCAGAATGTCGTCAACCTGATGCTCCGCGCCGAGGTGCGCCAGGCCGTGGCCGAGGGCAAGTTCCACATCTACCCGGTGCGCACCGTGGATGAGGGACTCCACGTCCTGACCGGCGTGCCCGCCGGCGAGAGGCAGCCGGATGGCTCCTTCCCCGAAGGAACGGTTCATGCCCGGGTGATGGCCCGCCTGGCCGAGATCGCCGAGAACCTGAAAGAAAGGGAGAAGGAAAAACCCAAGGCTGACGAGGAAACCGGTCCCGAGTCAGAAGAGGAGCAGGAATCCGCCGCAGAGGGGAACCACCGCGAAGAGTAGCCATACCAGGTGGGGCCCCACAAGACGAGGCGGTAAGCCGAAATCCATTTCGGCCATCCAGGTCAGCCACAGACACCCTGGCTCGCGCAGAGCTTTGCCATCGAGCGACGGCAAGCTGAAATCCAATCGCGGTCTATTTTCCAAGGGAAGCGATGGCTTGAAGAACGATGGTTAAGGTCATCTATCGCGACAGGCAATGGACGGTCAAGCCGGGCAGCACGGTGCGCCACATTATCGAGGCCGCTGGTCTCAATCCGGAATCGGTCCTGGCCGTGCGAGACGGCAAGCTAATCAACGATGCGACAGTGACCCGCGACGGGGACACGATCAAGTTGGTGGCGGTGGTTTCGGGAGGGGTCTGATCCGATGAAATGTACCCGGTGCGGGGGCGTGGCCGTCATCCAGATGCGCCAGCACCGCCTGCAACTGTGCGAGCAGGATTTCATCGAATGGTTCACTGCTATGACGCGGCGCACCGTCGACGAGTTCCGTATGTTCACCGTGACCGACCCGGTCCTGGTCGCTGTCTCCGGCGGCAAGGATAGCCTGGGTCTGTGGGACGTGCTCCTCCGACTGGGGTATGAGGCGGAGGGAGTGTACATCCACCTTGGAATCGACGAGGGCCTCGCCTATTCCGACCGGTCGCTGGAGATGTGCCGTGCCTTTGTCGCCCAGCACCAGCCCCAGGCCCGGCTTCACGTGGTGGACCTGGGTCAGCAATATGGTCAGACCATCCCCCAACTGGCCCGCACCAAGACCCGAGGCCGGGGGAAAGCATGCGCACTGTGCGGTCTGGTGAAGCGCCACATCATGAATCGCGTGGCCCGCGAGAGGGGAGTGGCCGCCATCGCCACCGGCCACAATCTGGACGACGAAGTGGCGGTGTTGATGCAGAACACCCTCCACTGGCAGACCGGCTATCTGGCCCGCCAGGCTCCGGTTTTGGAAGAGCAGGACGGACTGGCCCGCAAGGTCAAGCCGTTGGTGCGCTTTTACGAGCGAGAGACGGCGGCCTACACGCTGATCCGGGGCATTGACTATATCTATGACGAATGCCCCTTTGCCCGAGGTTCGACCACTAACCGGTACAAAGAGGTGCTGAACGAGCTGGAACGCCATTCACCGGGAACCAAGCAGCAGTTCTACCTTCAATTCCTCCGGGCGCGGGAATCGGGCCGGATTGCCTTCGGGGAGGCGGAACGGGTCCGCCTGCAACCATGTCGGCGTTGTGGTCAGCCGACCACCGCCGGCGACCTGTGCGCCTTCTGTCGGCTGTGGGAATAGGGAAAATTCCATTTCGCGCTACGCCGGGGGCTGGCGGCCTAGGGCGCGGAATGCAAATTCCAGCGCCCCGTGGACGGCCAGGCATACCCACAGATTGCGGGTCAGGAGAAACAGGATGGCGCTGGTCAGCGCCAGGGCCAGGTGGAGCCACCGGTCGGCGACGCGCTCTTCCACCGTCCAATCCCGCCGCCAGAGCGGATTCAGCCCCCACTCCAGATAGACAAGCCCCAACCCCAGGAACACGCCGGCGTACACCTTCCGCAGGGCCACGCCCAGAGCGGCCCGATAAAAGGCCCAGTGCACCTCCTGGTAAAGGATGCCGATCCCTACTGCCCACCAGGGGAGGGGTTGAAAACGGAAACGCCCCCGTCCGCTGAGGCGATGGAGATTGATCCAAGCCAGGAGCAGGATCAGGAAGACGACCAGCCCTAACCCGAATCCAGTGCCAATGGCTTCCACCCAGCGGACCGGCGGCCAGCGTGGACCAACGCTGACGAATCCCAGGTCTTCCGGAGCGAGTAGCCCCTGGTAGGGTCGGCGGGGCCATCCCCCCAGAGCCAGGTAGGGAACCCCCAGATAGAACAGGAAACGCGCGACCTCAACCAGCCAGCGACCAGCCGGTCGCAACCTGGGGCTTTTCTCCATGAGCCGCCAGGTGTAGACGGCGAGAAGGTAAACCGCCACCGAACCGCCAAGCCAAACCAACAGAGGGGCCGAGGCAACGATCGAGGCCCAGTGGTCCATGAGGCCATCGGGCTCCTGGGATTATTGGTCGTCGAGGGGGACGAGGAGAGTCACCCGGGTCCCCTGACCCGGCGCCGTGTCGATGTTGAGTGTACCGCCGATCAGTTCCGCCCGCTCCCGCATATTCACCAGGCCCAGGCTGCCTCTGGTTCCATAGTCGCGTTCCAGCGCCTCGAGGTCGAACCCGCGCCCATCATCCACCACCTGGACCAGTAACACGTCATCCTGCACCGCGAGCTGCACCCGGATGTGAGAAGCCTGAGCGTGCTTTCGGGCGTTGTGCACCGCCTCTTCGACGATGGCAAAGATCACCCCCTGGGCCTCGGTGTCCAGGCAGTCGCGATACTGTTCGGCGTCGATCTCGACCGCTATATGATTATGTTCCTTCAAGTTCTCAGCGTACTGGTTGAGAGCCGCCACCAGCCCCTCGGTCTCGAGCACGATCGGACGAAGGGTGAAGAGCATGGAGCGGATCTCGCGCACCGTCCGATGGGCCAGGTCTTCCAGCCGCGCCAGTTCTGCCCTGGCCCGCACCGGGTCTTTTTCGATCAGCAGGCGCGCGAAATTGAGCCGCATGGCGATGGCGGCCACATCCTGGGTGGGGCCATCGTGGAGGTCCCGGGCCAGCTTGTGGCGGGCCTGTTCCTCTTTATCAATGATCTTGTCCCGTTCCTCTTGTAACTTCTGGTACAGGCTGGCGTTCTGCAGGGCGATGGTCGCCTGATTGCAGAAGATGAGCAACAGGTCCATGTGCATCGGGGTATACGCCTCGGCTTGAGCCGAGGCAAAGAGGACGGCGCCGTAGGTCTCGAAACCGGCCCGCAGCGGTACACAGATCATCGACCGGAACCGTTCCAGAGAGCGAAAGGCGCTCAGTTCTGGATCAGACGCCGGCTCTCCGCCGATCACCGCCTGGGCGGAAGCAATCGCCTGGGCCACGATCCCGGCCCTCCCTCGGATGCGCCGCGTCTCGTCCTCCTTGAAACTCAGATTCCGATGGGACGCGGGATAGAGCAGGCCATCGCGGTCAAAGAGGAACACCACGCCGGCCGATTCCCCTCGCTGTGGCTCCAATTCGTCAAACTGCAGGCGGCTGACGTCGAGGATGGCTTCCAACACTCGCTGATAGTTCAGGGTGGCGCTCAGCGTCGCGGCCATTTCATAGACCATCTTCACCTGGTCGGGGATGTCCAGCCGTCCCTCGGTGTGCCTTGCCTTCTCGGCAGCCAGCCAGGCGTTCTGTCTGCGGAGGACGCCGCCCGCTGCGACGGCCACCACCCCCATGATAGCCTGACCAACGACTGGCACCAGGGGCGCCATCGACGGGTCGGTCCTCCAGGCCACCGCAGCCTGAAGGCCGGCGCTGACAAAAAAGAGGCCGGTGATGAAAAGCCCGATCTCCCAGGCAAAGCGGAGGACACCGACCAGAACGGGAAACAGAGGTAGAAAGAAGAACGAACCGGCTCCCCCTCCTGACAGAACCTCCAGCGTCAGGACGGCGGCGGTGTCGGCCAGCAAGGTAAACAGCGGAATAGCCTGGGTCAGCCAGCCAATGGCGAGGAGCACCGAGATGATGAGGTTGTAGGCGCCGAACGCCAAGGAAAAGAGAGCCAGGTGGGACAGAGAAAGATATCGATCTGGATCGAACAAGGACAGGAATACCAGACCAACCAGCAGTCCCCACCGCGCCAGGCAGATTGCCCCATCGATGGTGGGGCGCCCCTTATCTCTGACCAGCCTGGGCCATTGAGTCGACAAACTCTGCCTCCATAAGAAACCGTGGTCGCGCCTGACACTCTCGAACCTTGTGCGACCACGGCCAACGAACCGATTGGTGGGCGAGAAGGGAGTCGAACCCCTGACCTCGTGTATGTGAGACACGCGCTCTAGCCATCTGAGCTACTCGCCCACAGCATTCATATTATACCATAGCCTGGTGAAAAAAGGCAAAATTGGCCCAGGCAATAAGCGGAACGGACTCGCTTGGACCACCACCCCGCGACTGTTGCACAGGTTGACAAGCCCGCTCCAGCTTTGCGGAACGGACCAGCGGTGGAAGCTTTCGCTGGGCTCTGCGTGATTCCGTTCCGGCTGAAGCCTCCACTCCCACTGGTTGCTGGACTCTATAGCGGCCCTGACCATCAGTCCCCTGGGAATTGACACCGCTTTTGCCTGCAAGTATAATGGGTGTCCAGTCTGATGTAGGAGTGGGAAACGTGGCTGAGTATACCATCTCGCTGGCGGACCTTTCGGTGGGACAGCAACTGGAAGGTACGGTCAAGAAGGTGACCCTATCTGGAGCGATTGTGGATGTAGGGGCGCCGGTGGATGGTCTGTTACATATCTCAGACCTTGGCCAGAAAGGGGTGACTCGCACGTCCGATGTGCTGTCCGAAGGGCAAAAGATTACGGCCTGGGTCAAGCGGCTCGACCTGGTCAACAGTCGGCTCAGTCTGACCTTGGTGCCGCCTCCCCGGTTCACCTGGAACGATCTCAAGCCCGGTCTCAAGACCGAAGGGAAGGTCGTGCGCCTGGAACGATTCGGGGCTTTTGTAGATATCGGAGCTGAAATAGATGGCTTGGTCCACGTCTCGGAGATGGGACCGGGACGGGTGAGCGACCCTTCCAGTGTCGTTTCGGTGGGAGATACGGTGACCGTGTGGGTCAAAGAGGCCGATCGAAAATCGAAGCGCCTCAGCCTGACGATGAAGGAGCCCCCGGCGGTGGACATTCGGACCCTGAAACCGGACATGATCCTGACCGGCAAAGTCGTCCGCCTAGAGAAATTCGGCGCCTTTGTCGATATCGGCGCTGGGCGGGACGGCATGATCCATGTCACCGAGATGGGGCGGGGCTATGTCGGCAGCCCGTCGGATCTGCTGGCCGTGGGCGACGAAGTGCAGGTCCGGGTGATCGAAGTCGACCCCCAGCGAGGACGAATCGCGCTGAGCATGAAGGACCTCCCGACGGAACCGGCACGCATCGAGGATGACGGCGATGACACCCCCTCGCCGATGGAATTGGCCCTGCGCGCAGCGATGGAACAGTACGGCGTCGCCTTGCCGATGAAGGAAGATTCGCGGCGCCGGAAAAAAGCCAGGCGGTCGCGCGATCGGGTCCAGGATGAGATTATCGAGCGTACGCTGCGCAGTCACAAGTGAGACAGCGGCCTGACCTGGTCGGTTCCAGGACCGGCCAGGTCTTTTTTCTTTTGGAGCAGTACGCTCTGAAATGCGAGAGGCAGACCGATGTCCGCCACGCAACTCCCTCTGGTCCCCGCCCGAGAAGCGCGGACCGAGATCCAGGTCCAGAACTCCCGCTTCATTGCCACGGCAGCTCCGGCCTTTTCGGTAGAAGAGGCGCGGTCCTTTATCGCCCGCATCCGCCGGGAATTCCCCGACGCCACCCACCACGTCCCGGCCTATCTGATCGGCCACGGCGCGGCAGTCATCGCCCACTGCCACGATGATGGGGAACCGGCCGGCGGTGCCGGCCGGCCGGCTCTGGCTGTATTGCAGGGCAGCGGTCTGGGCGATGTGGTGGTGGTCGTGACGCGTTATTTTGGCGGGACGCGGCTGGGCACCGGTGGCCTGGTGCGCGCCTATAGCGAGGCGGTGCGCCAGGTGTTGGCCATCTTGCCCCGCGCCGTCAAGGTTCCCGCGCACCAGGTCGTGCTGGACGTGCCCTATCCGTTCTTTGAGCGGGTGCGCCAGGCGATAGAAGTCCACGGCGGCCAGATCGAGACCGAGGAATTCGGCGCTGAGGTGACGCTGATTGCCTGGGTGCCGGTCGACCGGTTCCCTGTCTTCCAGGCCGCTGTGCAGGCCCTGTCCAACGGCTGTGTGGAGGTCCAGATCGTCGTCACGGACAAGAATCATATCGGCCCGCAACCGTTCCCCAACGGATAGCGCATACCCGCTCGGCTGATGTCGCGGACACAAGAGCGGGATTTCTGCACCAGGCAGCGCTCGCCTACCTCTACTGGATCAGGACTCAGGGTCCAGACCGTAGCCAGCCGTCGTTGACCGCACTTTCGCTGCCGCCCAGGCCACGCTCTGGGCGGCGGCTTCATTTCGGCTCGAGCCGGAGGCCGATGTCCGGCGGCTGATACATGCTATAAGGACTCACTGGCGATGAGGATCCCCAAGTAGCAGGCAGGATGCTCACCGGGTACATGCACAACCCGAAAATTCGCCCGTTTCCCCTATTGGCAAATCCCCAGCGATGTGCTAAAATAGAATTATCGGCCTCATATGGCCGAAAATTGTAGTCGTGAAGGATGTGGGATGTTAGCCGAAAGGGATGAGTTGCGTAGCTTTTTGGAGCGGCTGCGTGATGAAAAGGAAAAGATCCGGTTCTCTCAACTCTACGCTCTCTCGGACCTGACCAGGGAACAGTTGGCCGAATTCGTACGAGTCTGGGAGTCCGTGTCTACCGTGCGGCGACGCCGTCTGATCCAAGGCTTGGTCGAGTTGGCCGAGGCCAGCTTCCAGGTCAACTTTGACGCCATCTTTCGCCACTGCCTGGAGGACCCCGATGACGAGGTCCGCGCCATGGCCATCGATGGCTTGTGGGAGAACGAAGAACCCTCCCTGATCGGTCCCCTGTTGACCATGTTGCGGACCGATCCCTCCCCCCGGGTGCGAGCGGCAGCCGCCTCGGGACTGGGACGCTATGTCCTCGCCGGCCAGTTGGAGCGCCTGGACGAACCGATTCAGGCCCGGATTATCTCGGACCTGCTCACCACGATTCACACAGCCGAAGAGAGCATCCTCGTCCGCCGCCGCGCCATCGAATCGGTGTCGTACGCCGACTCGAGCGAGGTGATCGAAGCCTTGGAAATCGCCTACGAAGATGAGGACGAAGGTATGCGTCTGAGCGCCGTGGCCGGTATGGGTCGGAGCTGCGACATGCGCTGGAAGGATATTCTCCTCCACGAACTGGGAAATAGCTCGCCCGCCATGCGCTATGAAGCCGCATGGGCCTGTGGCGAACTCGGCCTGCGTCAGGCCGTCCCCATCCTGGGCCGTCTGCTGAACGACCGGGACCGCCAGGTGCGTGAGGCCAGTATTTGGGCCCTGGGTCAGATAGGCGGCCCCGAGGCCAAGCAATTGTTGCTGGCTGCGTATGAAGACGCCGACGAGGAAACTCAGGAGGCCCTCGATGAGGCCCTGGCCGAACAGGCTCTGGCCGAGGGCACCTTGGACTTTTTGCTCTATGATTTCGAGGAGGACGAGGAGGAGGAATGGTCCGACTGGGATGAGGATCTGGAATAGAGGGCGGCCATCCTGCTGCCTCCCCGGCAAGACCAGTCGAACCCCACCTCTCGACCGCAAGGCTCAGAACGAACATCGGAGTTAAGCCATGGCCCCAAAAGCAAAAGTCCTGGTCGCCGAAGATGAATTGGACATCCGAAACCTCATCGTCTTCAGTCTGGAGTACGCTGGATACACCGTCGTGCAGGCGACAGATGGCGAGGAAGCCATCCAGAAGGCGATGACCGAGCAGCCGGATTTGATCCTGCTGGATGTCCGGATGCCCCGGCTGAACGGCTATGAGGCCTGCCAACAGCTCAAAGCTCAAGAGTCCACCCTCCATATCCCCATCGTCTTTTTGTCGGCCCGTGGCCAGGAAATTGAGATCAAACAGGGCTTGGAACTCGGGGCGGTCGAATATATTCTTAAACCGTTTGCGCCGGATGAATTGCAACGGCGCGTCGCCTCCCTCCTTGCCAGAACCAGGTCCAGGCCAGACCATGGGCTCAGGTCCCCCGGTGGTGAATCCACCGAACCCAGATAATGGATGAGCGGCGTTCTCATTAAAGGCGGCCTGGTTCATTACGAGACCTTGGGTCGAGGCAAGCCGATCCTGTTTCTGCACGGCTGGCTCGGTTCCTGGCGGTACTGGGTTCCGGTTATGGATGAGCTCTCCGCCGATTTCCGGACCTATGCCCTCGACCTGTGGGGCTTTGGCGATTCGGACAAAACTTGCGAGCGGTACGACGTTCATGCCTACATGGAACTGCTCCTCGCCTTTATGGATGAGTTGGGCATTTGGCGCGCTCCCCTCGTGGGTCATACTTTAGGGGCGGCCATCGCCGTCCAGACTGCCCTGCAGCATCCTGACCGGGTTCCCCGCGTGATGGCCGTCGGGCTGCCGCTGACCCCGGAGACCATTCATCGCAAGTTGAGGGCAACGGCTCCCAATGAGGTGCTGGCCCGCTGTTTCTGGGGCCGGCAACGACCTTACCCTGAGGTCGAAATGGGTCTCGCCAAGACCGCTCCCCAGGCCATTGCCCGGACAGTCCAGGCGGTGGCTCAGTTGGATGTGAGAGCGATACTGGAGGAGATCGACGCACCGGTGCTCGTCGTCTATGGCGGCAAAGATACGGTCATCGATCCGGCCCAGGCCGATGAACTGGAAGATCGCCTGGATGGAGCACGGGCCATCGTCCTGCCCGAGAGTTCCCACTTTCCCATGCTGGATGAAACGGCCCGATTCACCCGCCTGCTCCGCGATTTCATGGACATCGAGACCCCGGCAGAGTTACGGGAACTGTCCATCAAACAGGAATGGCGTCGGCGCACGCGTTAGGCCTGCTGCCCCGCTCTGCCTGCAAGCCGATGACAATGCCCTCGTTCCCGATTTGCTCCCGACCGCATTTGACGGATTGGCCCAAAGCGGGTATGCTATAAAGGTCCTGGGGGTGGTTGAGTCCCGGTGGGCTCCGCGGTCTTCAAAACCGTCTGGGGGGTGCTGCTGAAGCAGCCTCGGTGGGTTCGACTCCCATCCACTCCCGCTGGTTCCCGCCCTTGGTCCGGTTATCGAACTCCATCGGCCAGGTGAACGAGTTCAGGCGCGACTGTCATGGAGAGAGGGTTCGCTAACTTGCAACGCATCTGGGTGGAAAGCGACCCCCGACTCGCTCGGGTGGCGACCATCGCTCTGTGCCTGGCGACCGGTCTGGTGGTCGGGGCATATGTCGCCATCCTGTCTCCACTCTACGCTCTGGCCGCCGCACTTGCTCTGATCGCCGGATTGCTCATGCTGCGGGATGTCCAATGGGGGTTTGTCGCACTCATCGGTCTGATCTGTCTGCTGCCCTTTGGTACCTTTCCCTTCCAGATCGGGTTCACGCCTACTTTTCTCGATGTGGCGCTGGTCGCCATCTATCTGGTCTGGCTGCTGCGGATCGCTACCGGTCAGGCCAGGCACCTGGTCGCCACCGCTCTCGGCTTGCCCATCGTCATCTTCTTGCTGCTGGCCTGCGCCTCCTTTGTGGCCGGTCTGGCTCACGCTACCCTCACTCCCTATCTTCTGCGCCACTTTGTCGAAATCCTGTTGAGCATCTCGCTCTTTTTCGCCGTGGTCAATTGTGTGCGCAACCGGATGCAATTGCGGCGGCTGATCACCGTCCTCCTGTGGGCCGGGTTCGGGGCAGCAGCCATTGGCGTGATTCTCTACTTTTTGCCCCAGGCGTGGAGCATCCGTCTGCTGTCGGCCTTGGGCCGGGTGGGGTATCCCACCGGGTCCGGAGTGCTCCGGTTCATCGAAGATAATCCTGACCTGCCCCAGCGCGCCATTTCCACCTCTACCGATCCCAACGTCCTGGGCGGCCTGCTGATCCTGATCACCACCCTGACCGCCGCCCAACTCTTTGCTCACCGGCCACTCCTGCCCCGGCCGCTGGTGGTCGCAATGGCCCTCACCGAGGTAACTTGCCTCTATCTCACCTATTCCCGGGGTTCCATGCTGGGCCTGGCGGTGGGGCTGGGGCTCCTGGCTCTGGTTCGCTACCGGAAGCTAATCCCAGTGATGGCTATCGCAGCGGTCCTCATCCTCCTCCTTCCCCAGACCCAGGACTATGTACAGCACTTTGTCGAGGGCATCCGCCTCCAGGACCTGGCGACCCTGATGCGCCTGGGGGAATATAAAGATGCGATCCTTTTGATCCAACGCCACCCCTGGATCGGGGTCGGGTTCGCCGGCACCCCGGAGAGCAGCCTCTACCTGGGCGTATCGAACGTCTACCTCCTTATCGCCGAAGAGATGGGCCTCATCGGCCTCACCGTGTTCCTGACGATCCTGGCCCTCTTTTTCAGCCAGGTCTGGACGGCCTGGCCCCGGGTGCGCCAGCACCAAGACCTAGAGGCGATCCTTCTCGGACTGCTGGGATCTATTGCCGGCATCCTGGTCGGCGGCCTCCTGGACCACTATTTCTTTAATCTGAACTTCCCCCACTCGGTCGCCATCTTCTGGCTCTATCTCGGCCTGACCATGGCTGCCCTGCGGCTCGCCATCCAAGACCCCGTCGCCCCGGCCACCGCTCCGGTCCAGGCCACGGGGATCAACCGATAGACACCCTTCCTCAAAAGGCGTTCGCCTTCCATCGTTTGCGCGTTTCATCGTTTGATGCTAGAATCAGGGCCAAGGCGCACGTTCTGCACCCAGGTAGGTTGCGCTCGCGTCCGAGACAAGGTGGGGGGAAGTCGAGCCGAAATCAAACAGGAGAGATGACCGTGGAGATCAAGACCGAGAGCATGAGACGCTGTGAACTGGTGACCGTTTCCGGACGGGTGGACAGCGCAACTGCGCCCGAATTGGAAAAGGTTCTAACAGATCTGATCCAGGCTGGTCAGAAGCAGATCGTAGTCAACCTGCGGGAGTGCACCTTCATGAGCAGCGCCGGTCTCAAGGCGCTGCTATCGGCCCACATGAAGGTCCGCAAGGCGATCCCGCCCGGTGAGGTGGTCATTTCCGAAATCACGCCACAACTTATGGAAAGCTTCAGCCTGGTGGGCTTTGATCGCCTCTTCAAGTTCTATGAACGAGATATCGAGGCGGTGGGCAGCTTCTGACGCCTCGCCTGGCACCATTCCTCAAGACCGCCACATCTAAAGCCAGGGCGGTCTTTTTTCCTATGCGATGAAGCAAGTTGTATCGTGTCGATTCAAGGCCGTGTTGGAGAACATCCCCAGGGCGACCGAACTGGTGACTCAAGCCGCCCAGAAAGCCGGACTGACGGGGAAGGACCTCTATCAGGTCCAGCTGGCGGTCGATGAGGCGTGCGCTAACGTGGTGCACCATGCCTATCAGGGGATGGAACCGGGTGACATGGAGATTTGTTGCAGCTACAATGAGCAAACCTTCTGTATCCAGGTTCGGGATTGGGGCCGTGGCTTTGATCTCGGACAGGTGCCTGAGCCCTGCGTCCATGCCACGCTGGAAGAGCGAACTCTGGGTGGATTGGGGTTGTTTCTGATCAAAGAAGCTATGGATCAGGTCTATCAATCCTATTATCCTGGCCACGGCAATATCCTGGTCATGCTGAAAAGGTTGCCCCATGGCGGCGAATAACGGCGGGCTGGTTCGGGGTCCGAGCCGGTCTGGGTGGCGGCTGTTGCTGCCCGATTTGTATGGCCTGTCCGTCGGCCTGCTGGGATTGGGAGCCCTAGGCTATTTCGTGGCTGGTGGCGAAAAGCTGGAGTGGTTGCCGATCCTGGTGTTTGCCGCACTTTCCTTGGTAACTCAACGTTCCAGTTTCCATCTGGGTACCCCGATCGTCCATAGCTTGGCTGGCGTCATCGACCTTTCCGCCGTCATCACATTGGGTCCGGTGGACGGTGGAGTGGTGGCGGCGACCAGTGGCCTGGTGTATCTGGGACTGAGCGCCCTCCGCCATCGGAGGTGGAGTTACCGGAACTTCATTGGATGGCCGATCTTTAATGCCGGCCTGAAAGCGGGGATGGCATTGCTGAGCGGCTCCCTGTTTGAAGCATTGACCGGCCCCCTACCGCTGGGCCAACCGGAACAGGTGTCTCTCCACGTCCTGACCGGAGACCAGTTCCTGTCCATCTGCGCCGTGAGCCTCCTCTGGTTCGGGCTGGACCACCTCGGCTGGAGTATCCTGGATTACCTGGAGGGAGGATGGGAACGGTTGCGCACCTTTGTCCGCCACGCGTACCCCCATGCCTTCTATATTGAATTGCTTCCCCTGCCCTTCAGTCTGGTGTTGGCCACGGTATACACCGCGTTGGGATGGCTGGCATTTCTCACCACCGCCCTGTTCGTGGTCGTCGTCGCCATCCTGGCGCAGCGCTGGGCCCGAACGCGGAACGAGCTGATGCACCGTGTCGCCGAGCTGTCGACCATCGAACAGATTGGCCGGACCATCGCCCAGGCCCAGCTCGATGTGGATGAATTATGTCATCTAATGTACGACTTTGTCCAGCAACTCACTGACGCTACCATCTTCCACCTGGGCCTTTTTGAGGGAGACCAGTACACGCTTAAACTCTGGATGCGAAAAGGGGAAGCCATGCCTTCCCAGACCTTTCAGATGACGCCGGGGGTTGGGCTGGTCAACTGGATGCGGGATTCGAAACGCCCTCTGCTGGTGCGCGATTTTAACCGCGAGATCGATTCGTTGCCCGCCCAGCCGATCCGGGCCCTGCCAGAAGATCCACCTCGCTCCGCCCTCTACGTCCCCCTCATCGCTGGCGAGACGGTCATCGGTATCATGTCTGTCCAGTCGTTCCGTCCCAATGCCTACGGAGAAAGTGAACTGCGCATCCTGTCGGCCATGGCCAATCAGGCAGCCCTGGCCCTGCAGAAAGCTCAGATGTACGCGCAGGAGCGCAAGCGAGCCCAACAACTCGAGATCATTGGCCAGGTGACCCGACAGGTCATGGCCACCCTCGAGCTGGATGAGCTGTTTCCCCGGATCGTGCATCTCATTCGCGAGAGCTTTGGCTATTACCATGTCGCGGTCTACACAGCGGATCGAGGGCGCCGGATCGTCACGTTTGAGGCCAGTGCCAGCGCCGGCGGACAGACTGTGACTGTGGAGGTGAAATGGGGTGAGGGACTGATCGGGTGGGTGGCTGCTCACGGCGAACCTGTCATGGTCAACGATGTGGAACATGACACCCGATATCGCTGTGTCGAAGCGCTGGAAGAGACCCGCTCTGAACTGGCCGTGCCTTTGCTCTTGGAAGGGGAATTGGTTGGCGTACTTGATGTCCAGAGTGACCAACTGAACGCCTTCGGTCCCGATGACCTGTTCATCCTCGAGACCTTGGGCGGCCAGATTGCCCTGGCCATCCATCGCGCTCGACTGTACGAGATGGAACAACAGCAAGCCTGGCTCTCGACGGCGTTGCTCCAGGTGGCCGAGTCGGCCAGCCGGCTCTCCGACCTCGACGAAGTACTGACCTCCATCGTCCGCCTGGTGCCGCTGCTGGCTGGCGTTCAACGCTGCGCTCTGTTGCTCTGGGATGCGGAACGTGAAACATTCATCCCCTCCCAGAGTTACGGTCTGGCTCCGGAGTGCCGCGAGGCCTTTGAGCGCCTGGAGCTTCCCAGGCCAAGTACACCGGCCCTGGAGCTGGTGCGCCTGGACCGCCGCCCTCTGGTCCTCCATGTTGCCCGGGATCGGACTCTCCTGCCCGAGAAACTGATCGAGGCCCTGCACTGCCTCGAAATCGTCCTCTTGCCCCTGATCGCTCAGGGTGAATTCCTGGGGATCATGATGGTCTGTGATATTGAGCAGGGACATGCCTCCAGCAAGCGAATGCTCCCGCTGCTGACCGGCATCACCAACCAGGCCGCCACGGTGATCCAGAACGCACGGTTGGTGCAGGCCCAACGAGAAGAAGCTTATCTTTCCCTGGCACTGCTCCAGGTCGCCGAAGCGGTCAGCCGTGCCGCTGAGCTGGACGAAGCCCTGTCGGCCATCGTGCGCATCACTCCCATGTTGGTCGGGGTCGAAGCGTGTGCGTTCCTGCTGTGGGATGCCGAAGCGAAAGCCTTCCTTCCCGTTCAACAGTATGGGCTTAAAGGAGACGACCAAGTAGCTTTCTGGCGGCTGCGCTGGACCCCGGATCAGTCTCCCATGCAGGACTTGCTGGCCGGCCAGCCCTGGGTCAGCATACGAGCTTGGTATCCGGAGCCGTTCGCTCCCCAGTCGGAGGACGCTTCCACCCCGCCGACCCTGCTGGCCTTGCCCCTGCGCAGTCGGGGCGAGGTGGTGGGAGCCATGCTCGTCGCTTGTGATGCAGCGACGTCGCCCCTCCCCACACGACGCATGAACATCCTGAACGGTATCGCCGGTCAGGCCGCCCTGGCAGTGGAGAGTGCCCGCCTGCTGCAAGAGGCTGCCGAGCGAGAACGGATGCAGCAAGAACTGGAGGTAGCCCGTCGCATTCAGTCCAGCTTCTTGCCCGAAGCCTGTCCGCCCTTCCCCGGCTGGGATCTGGCGGCCCTCTGGTGCTCGGCGCGGCAGGTCAGCGGCGACTTTTATGACTTTATCCCCCTTCCCCCGGCTTCTGGATCGCCACCGGAATCCGGAGGACGACTGGGCCTGATCATCGCCGACGTCGCCGATAAGGGGGTGCCTGCTGCCCTCTTTATGGCCCTGAGCCGGACCCTGATCCGGACCATGGCCATCGACGGCCGGCCTCCGGCAGCGGCCATCGCCCGCGCCAACGACCTGATCCTCGCCGATGCCCGGAGTGAACTCTTTGTCACCGTCTTTTACGCCATTCTCCAACCCCATTCCGGCGACGTTTCTTATGTCAACGCCGGCCACCTGCCACCGCTGTGGGTCCACGCCGAGGATGGGCGCGTGGAAGAATTGAGGACCCACGACATGGCGCTGGCCGTGTTACCTGGCATTGCGTTCACCGAACAACAAGTTCATCTCGCTGTCGGGGACCTCCTGGTCCTGTATACCGACGGGGTCACCGATGCATCTAATGCCGACGGAGAGATGTTGGGTCGCCAGCGACTGGCCGAAATCATCAGCGCTCATCGGAGTCAGTCTGCTGAAGAATTGGTTCACACCATCGATGAGTTCGTCAACAACTTTGTCGGCAACATCCCCCAGTATGATGACATTACCGTGGTAGTCGCCAAACGGAAATCATGACTCTGAACCCGCAGCCATTCAAAGCACAGCTACAAACTCTCCTCGCCCAACGCGTCCGCCGCCAACTCCACGATCCAACCCTCACCCCTGCCGCCGTGTTGATCCCCTTGCTGGTCAAGGATCAGGAATGGCACGTGCTGGTCACGCAACGGTCTGAAAATGTGGAGCATCACAAAGGTCAGATTTCGTTTCCAGGCGGCGCCTGGGACCCGGAGGACATTGATTTGCAGGCCACCGCGCTGCGCGAGACCTACGAAGAGATCGGCATCCCTCCAGAAGAGGTTGAGATACTGGGAGCTCTGGATGACTTTCAGACAATCTCCCGCTTCGCCGTCACCCCCTACGTGGGCGCGATCCCCCACCCATTTCCCTACCGCCTGAACTCTCACGAGGTCGAGGCAGTGGTGGAGGTGCCCCTGACCTTCCTGCTCGAACCTGCCCACCTGCGCGTCGAGCACCTGGAGCGCGAGGGCACGATCCACGAAGTGCTCATCTGGCAATATGGCCCCTACACCATCTGGGGCGCCACGGCTCGCATCCTCAAAAACCTGCTCGATCTGATCCCCCCGCGAACCGGACCGGGCTAGGCTCTGGAATCGGCTGCGCTACCCTCCCTTTGGGCTGCATGCAACAGAGCCAGCAACTCCTGATGGACCAGGCCATTGCTTGCCACCAGATGCTGTTTCCCCATGGACCAGGGCTCACCCTGCAGGTCGGTCACCAATCCGCCGGCCTCCTGAACCAGAAGCCAGCCGGCTGCCCAGTCCCACGGCTGCAGATGCTTCTCCCAGTACGCATCCAGGCGTCCCGCGGCCAGATGGGCCAGATCGAGGACGGCTGCACCGGACAGACGCTCTCCCTGCACGCGGGTCACGACGACATCGAACTCCCGGAGGTTATTGTCGGCCAACACCGATCGTTGGTAAGGGAATCCGGTCGCTACCAGCGCCTGGTGCAGCGAACTCACGCCCGACACATGGAGCCGTTCCCCATCGCACCAGGCCCCGCCTCCCCGCACCGCCCAGAAGGTCTCCTCACGGAGAGGATCGTATGCCACCCCTACCATCACCTGTCGCTCCTGGACAAAGGCCAACGATACCCCCCACACCGGATAGCCGTGGGCATAATTGGTCGTCCCATCCAGCGGATCGACCAGCCACAGACCTCCATCGGCCTGATCCAGGGCGGATCGGTCCGGCAGCCCCTCTTCCGAGACGATGGTATGATCGGGGAACCGCTGCCGGATGGCCTCCGTAATCAACCGATCCGAGGCCAGGTCCGCTTCCGTCACCAGATCGATGGCCGAGCTCTTGGAGCGGACCGTATGGGGTTGCGAAAACAACTCACGCAGCAGACGGCCCGCCCGGTGAGCCGTGTCCAGGGCAAAATCGAGAATGGGATCCATCATCGATTGAGCCTGTTCCACCTGCGGCAAGCGCCACGGTTAATATTCGTAAAACCCTTTGCCGCTCTTTCGGCCCAGACGACCGGCCAGGACCATGCGGCGCAAAAGAGGGGGCGCCGCGAACCGGGGATCTTTGTACTCCTCGAACATCGCATCCGCAATATACAGGGTGGTATCGAGGCCGACAAAATCGAGCAGGGTGAGGGGGCCCATGGGATGGTTCAGACCGAGCTGGATGGCGGTGTCAATATCCTCGCGGGTGGCCAGGCCCTCCTCATAAAGACGCACCGCATCCAGCAGGTAGGGGATGAGCAAGCGATTGACGATAAAACCAGGGGTATCTTTGGCGACAACCATCGTCTTGCCCAGCGAAGCCCCAAACTGGCGGGCGATGCGCATCGTTTCATCGCTGGTCAAAATGGTCCGCACGAATTCGATCAGCGGCATCACCGGCACCGGGTTGAAGAAATGAATGCCCAACACCTTGTCCCCGCGTTTGGTGACGCTCGCCATCTCGGTGATGCACAACGAAGAGGTGTTGCTGGCCAGGATCGCATGCGGAGCAAGCAGACCATCCAGGGCAGCAAAGATCTCTTTTTTCACCGCCATATTTTCGACAGCGGCCTCGATCACCAGATCGCAATCGGCCAGGTCTGCCAGGTCCAGGGTCCCACGAATGTGCGATAAGGCCTGATCGGCCTGCTCCTGGGTCGCCTTGCCTCGAGCCACCGCTTTGAGCAACGAAGCACGCACCCGCTCGAGGCCCTTGGCCAACAGCGACTCATCCACCTCCCGCACCACGACATCGTAGCCGGCCCGGGCGCAGACCTCGACAATGCCCGAGCCCATCAGCCCACAGCCGACCACTCCTACCTTTTTGATCTCCATCGCTTCACTCCTTCTTGTTCGTCTGGCGCGAACCCTTGCCGGATGGCCGGCGGGTTCCAGACCATTTGGGAAACGCCGTGCCAGTCCACGAAGGTCTGGGGACCTCATCCGTCAAGCGCGGCCGCCAGCCCTTTTCCGACTCTGGCTCTATCCGGACAAGCTCTTCCTCCCAGGTCTTCTCCTTCACCTCGGTCGGGATCTTGAACATCGCCATCACCGCCTCGGTCCGCCACAACTTGGCGGCATCGATCTCCCCCAGTTCCAACAAAATGCTCCGCAGCTCCGGGTCCGCCACCATCTGCTTATCCAGCAACTGGGTTTTGTACCAGGCCACGGCCCGCTTCAGACCGTCGTAAATGAAACGCATCCGGGATTTTAGATCGTCCCGACTCATCGCATGGCTCATCAGCTTGTCATCCAGTTCCAGTTCCTGAACGTTCACCTCCAGGTGCCGCAGGTAGCGGGACAGAGGTCCCACCGCCAGTTGCTGAGCCTGGATCAACAGCTTCAAAAGTTCCGCGATTTCCGGTTCGGTGATGCTTTCCAGATAGGTCTCAAAGATCTTGATGTAGGTCAACTTGTAGCGCAGATTTCGCGTCAAACGGATGACGACAATCGACTCGGTCACAGTCCCTCCTCTCCACAGCGAATTGTACCACACCGACCCTTGATCGCAAACTCATAGTTTCTAGTAGTATCGTAGGGTAAACGTATAGTTTCCGTCCAGTACCGATGCGCAATATATGATAGAATACGGTTGAAAAGGGCATGGTTCATCGTGGGCGAGCGTCATCCTCACCAGGAGGCCCGCAAGGGCGGGAGCGATCTGGGAGGTCAAATGAACCATGCTACCTTTTACACATTCTTCTCCTCCTTTTTGAGAGAGCTAAGGGTTGGGCCGCCCTTAGCTCTCATTGTTTTTGGCATCGACGCCGCTGGGTAACCCACCGAATCTGCTGGCACTCCCAGCCCTCCCGGACAATCAAAGCCGTCAGCAGCGACCTACCCACGTTGAAACCAGTTCAGCAGTTGCATCACCAGCCCCACATTGCCGGACACCTTGATCCTGCCTCCCATAAAGGCCTGAACCGGGTTGAGTTGGTTCTGATAGAGCGCCACAAAATCGCTGGCGGCCATGGTCAGGGTCACATCGGGCTTGTCAGCGGTCTCCTCTCGCACCTGACAGCGGCCATCGGCGACCTCCAATACCCACTGCCCACCACCCTCTCCGGTGAGACTGAATTGAAAGAGCGCCTTGACATTGCCCGCTTTCTCCGGTAGGAAGGCCTGGGGCATACCCTCGAACAGGTCTTTCGCTTCCAACGGCATGGCTACCTCCCCATGGACTGGATGTAGGAACTGCAGGTTGCAAGTATAACACACGGGTGCTCATTCGTCAACTTGTAGATCACAAAAGCCACCGGATCGGAATGAACCGGTGGCTTTAATTTTCGGCCCCGCTGTGCCGTGTGTCTTGTTGGTTTTGAACCTGTCTCACCAGGTGGGAGCCTACCCAAAGATTACTGCCTTACCCAGGCAGGGCTATCGCATCCTCTCCGGCGCCCGACTCCCTACGTTCGAGTGTTGGCTCAAACCTCTCTCTTACAGACATCACGCACACAGCAGGTGCCTGCTACTATCATAGCACAAAATCGAAAAATGCGCAAGTCCGAAATTGATCTCGACCGCAGGGCCTACACCCTTTCGATGAGGGCGAGACCTAGCTCCTGAAGCTGTCGCTCGCTGACCGGCGACGGACAGCCCATCATCAAGTCAGCAGCGCTCTGCGTTTTGGGAAACGCCATCACCTCCCGAATATTTGGCTCGCCGGCGAGCAACATCACCAGGCGATCGATCCCCGGCGCGATGCCCCCATGGGGCGGCGTGCCATACTCGAACGCCTCGAGCATGTGACCGAACTGCTGACGGGCCTCCTCCATCTTCAGGCCGATCAAGGCAAAGACCTTTTCCTGAACTTCCCGCTGATGGATGCGGATGCTGCCGCCGCCGATCTCATAGTTGTTGCACACCAGGTCATACTGCTGACCCCGCGCCGCACCCGGGTCAGTATCCAGCAGAGGAAGGTCCTCCGGCATGGGAGCGGTGAACAGGTGATGGCTGGGGTCCCAGCGTTGCTCCTCTTCATTCCAGTGAAACAGGGGAAAGTCGATGATCCAGGCCATGGCCAGCACATTGTTATCGCGCAAGCCAAGTCGGTCGCCCAATTCGACGCGCAGCCGCCCCAACGCCTCGGCGACGATCGCCGGTCGGTCGGCTACCAAGAGGAGCAAATCCCCGGTTCGCGCCTTCATCCGCTGGATGATCGCCTCCACCGTCCCCGGATTCAGAAATCTGGTGAAGGAGGAACGGATGCCTTCCTCCTGGATGGCAAGCCAGGCCAGCCCTTTCGCCCCATAGTTCTGAACAAAGGCGTTGAGTTCGTCGATCTGCCGGCGGCTGTACCCGGCCAGCCCCTCGGCGCACAGTCCCTTGACCTGTCCCCCCTCGGCAACCACCCGCCTGAACACCTCATAGTCACTGTCCCCCACCAGATCGCTGACATCCACCAGCTCCATCCCAAAGCGGAGATCGGGATTGTCTTTGCCAAAGCGAGTCATCGCCTCATGGTAACTCAGCCGGGGGAACGGCTTGAAGAGCAGCTTCTTGTCGCTCACCTCCTCCACCAGGCGGGTGTACAACTCCTCCACCAATTGCAGGATGTCTTCCCGCTCGACAAAGCTCATCTCCAGGTCCAGTTGAGTGAACTCGGGCTGGCGGTCGCCACGCAGGTCCTCATCGCGAAAACAGCGGGCGATCTGAAAATAGCGCTCAAAACCGGCCACCATCAGCAACTGCTTGAGCTGCTGCGGGGACTGGGGCAGGGCAAAAAAGTGCCCCGGATGGGTGCGGCTGGGCACCAGGTAGTCACGAGCTCCCTCTGGTGTGCTCTTGGTCAGGATCGGAGTCTCGATCTCGATGAACCCGCGCTCATCCAGGAAATCGCGGATGAACTTGACCACCCGGTGGCGGAGGATCAGGTTGCGTTGCATCCGCTCCCGGCGCAGGTCCAGATACCGATAGCGAAGGCGAAGCGCCTCGGCTTCCCCCGCCTCCCGATCGATGTAGAACGGTGGCGTTTTGGCCCGGTTCAAAACGGTGACTTCCTCGGCAGCCACTTCCACCTCGCCGGTGGGCAGGCTCAAATTCTCCGTCCCGGCCGGCCGCCGTCGCACCGTACCCCGCACCTGAAGCACCCATTCAGCCCGGGCCTCATCGGCGATGGCGTGCGCCTCTGGAGCGGACTCTTGCTCAAAAACCACCTGGACGATCCCGGATCGATCCCGCAGGTTAATGAACAACAACCCGCCGTGGCCCCGGTACTGATGGACCCATCCGGCCAGGGTGACCCGCTGCCCCACATGAACCGCTCTCAATTCACCGCAGTTGTGCGTCTTGAGCATGGTCTAATCCTCTCGCCCCAAATTGGCCGATATCATACACACGGTAGGGAAAAAAGTCAAGCGGTTTGCCCCCTCGAAGGGCTGTGGGCTGTGATGCGGCACGACGAAAGACCGCTGCGCCTGCCGTGGCAAGTCCCTCGCTGGCAGGTCATCTGCCCCAGAACATGACCACCATCGCCCCCAGGACCAGGAAAGGACCGTACGGAATCGCAGTAAACAGGGAATAGCGTCGCAGAATGACCGCGCGCACCAACCAATACACCGAACCGAACAGGCCCCCTGTCAGAACGGTAATGAGCAGCGCCGTCAATACCGCCGGGAATCCCAGGATCAGGCCGATAAATCCTCCCAGCCGGACATCCCCAAAGCCAAACGCCACTGCATGGAGCGGCTTGCCCCTCATCCGGCTCACGATCCGGATGAAGAGCTCCCCTCCCAGATAGATCAGAAACAGCAAGCCAAAACCAACCGCTCCCCCCACCAGAGCCAGGCGGTAGAAATAGGGTTTGGGATGGAGGAAACTCCCGGCCAGGGCCAACAGCCAGGCCGGGTAGATGACCACGTTCAGGATCAACCGGTGCTCGAGATCGATGATGAGGACCAGAACCAGGATCGAGGCATAGACCGTATAAAGAACCAGGAATCTCCAGTCTTCCGTTCCGTACCGGGCCCACAAGAAGGCAAACAGACCCGCCGTCCCTAGCTCGGTCAGAGGATGACGCCACGAGATGGAGGCTCCGCAGTAAGGACAGCCAGGCCGGAATCGCAGATAGGCCAGCGTGCTGATCCAGGCCCACCACGGTCGGGGTTGATCGCAGTAGGGACAGAACGGCGCTCGGCGAAGGCGGCGCCAGCGCGGAAGCTGGTCAGCGCAAACATTCAGCCAGGCACCGACCCCAAGGCCCAACAGGGCGTAGAGCACGATCATCGGGAGGTACACGCCGTTCACGATTCATAATGGGGCCGCCGCACCCGCAGCCCGCGCCATCCACAACTGGCATTCCGACACCCATACCGACGGACCGGCACCAACAACCCCACGATCCGGTCCCTCGTCCGCCGATGGACCCGGTGCAACTCGCTCCCGCACAGGGGACAGCGCATCTCCGTCAGACGTGGCGAATTCATGATCCTCCAGCGCACCCGCCATACCACCAGCCCGGCCACCAGCACCAGCAATAGATAGGCGATCAGGTCCGATACGGTAGTCCGCCGGACAAAGCCGGCCACGCCGGCCACCGCTACCGAGATCAGCCACGAGACCCACGCGGCAGCACGCCGCAATCCGGCCAAGATTGTCTGACGGATGTTCATCCGCTCGAACAACAAAAAGATGGCAAAGCCAATGAGGATGACTACCAGGATCTCCACCCACCATTGACGCCAGATTTGCGCCAGAGAAGAAATGAACCGGTTCGACCGGCGGCTCTTCCGCACTCGATGTCGTCGGACATGCTCAGTCGGCGCTTCAGGTTTTGACATGGTTCATGACCTCCGTCGAATGGTCCTTCGTTGAAACGTTCTGGGTTGCTGATCGTTGCACCTCCAGCACGTAGATCACCATAACGCCGATCGCGACATCGCCCCCTCAGAGGGGGTGCTCAGCGGCGAGGGAAACTCGGTCGCCGTCTCGGTCGGCGTCACGGTCAGGGTAAAGGTCGCGGTCGGCGTCTGGGTCGGGGTGGGTGTTCTGGTCGGGGTGCGAGTGGCCGTGGCCGTCTGGGTCGGCGTGCGGGTGGCTGTTGCGGTCTGGGTCGGAGTACTCGTTCGGGTCACGGTCTGGGTCGGGGTATTCGTCCGTGTGGGCGTTCGGCTGGCGGTGGGGGTAAACACCGGCCTGTGGGTAGGGCTGGCCGTAAAGGTAGCGCTGGCTCCCAGTCTGGGAGTGGCAGAAGGGAGTGCCGGTGTGGCCGTCCAATGGGTCGTTGCCGTCGGGGTCAGGGTGGCCAACAGGAACCGCGTCCAGGTGGGAGGCGGCATCGGAGTCGCCGGGGACGGGGCCACGACCAAGAGCAAGAACCCGAGGCAATAGCACGGCAACGTGAGCAAAATCGCGCCGATCAACAACAGGTAGAGCCTTTGCCGGTCATCCGGCAAAGCACGAAACCGGTCCATTGACGTCATCATACCATGGTTCATCTCCCTTGTCAAACAGTTTTTCGGCAAACAGGGCATCCGACCCTTGACTTCCCCGGCCCTTCCGGCTACAATGAAATCGGCGAAGGGGCAAACAAAGACGGGTGCGTCGCCAGGAACTGAGGCTCGCCGGCAGGCCAAACACGCCGGCGCTGACCCAGCAGGACTCGCCTGACGTGGCCGGGAAAGTAGAGGACGTGAGATGCTGGAAACCGGGACCATCGGGTCCCATTGGGAAGTGCAGGAGGGCCGGGCAAGCATCATCTTCTTGACACTCGCCCTCCTGTGCGTGGCCTGGTCGATTCAGGCCGCCGAATGGGTGGAGGGGTTGGCCATCCTGCAAGGGGTGGTGCTGGGCAGCGCCATCCTGGGCATTATCCTGGCCAAAAGCCGCTTTCCAAACCACACCGCTCATCTCCTCTCCCTCCTCGCCGGATTGGCCTGGAGCGCATTTCTGGTCAGCCGGGTCCTGGTCGATCAGGGCCAGTTGCCCGGCAAAGTCGCCGTCGTAGAGTTGGAGGCGCTCATCCGCCATTTCCTCTTTGTGGCTCTTCCTCGAGGGATCAGTGCCCATAACCTGGTTTTTCTGCTGATCCTGGCCCTCTCCCTGTGGTGGATGGCCTACTTTTGCGCCTGGGCTATCTTTCGCTGGCAACGGGTATGGTGGGCCATCTCGGTCAGTGGTCTGGCCTTGCTGCTGAACATCAATGCCGCCAAGATCAACCTGACCGGCTATCTGATCGGCTTTCTGGTCTTTGCCCTGCTGCTGGTCGTGCGTACGAGTCTGGCTTCCTATGAGCAAGAGTGGCGCCACAGCGGGGTCCATTACAGCCCCGACCTGGTGTACAGCTTCTTGCGCGCCGGCTTTCTCCTTTCCACGCTGGCTATCCTCCTCGCCTGGCTGGTCCCCGGAATGTTGACCGGCCGCCCGCTGCAGAAAGCGATGGACCGGATCGGCGAACCGTGGCGGAAACTCCAGGACCGATCGTCGCAGCTCTTCAGCGACCTCCATTACCCAGGCGATCCGCCGCTACTTTATACCGACCGCCGGACCTGGTTCGGAGGGCCGATCCAGCTCAGCGACGCGCCAGTGGCCGAGGTCAGGGCCGCCACCGGCCGCTATTGGCGGGTGATGGTCTTTCATGAATACACCGGCGATGGCTGGGTGAACACCGACACCGACACGATCTTGATCGGCGCGAATGAGCAGGACCTGGCCTTCCCGGAATGGGCCCTGCGGCAGGAGATATCCCAGACGGTCACCCTCCAGCGTGACTGGGGCTCGTTCGACGCGATCATCGCCGCCGGCCAGCCGTTGCGCGCCTCGGTGCCTGTGCAGGCGGTTGTCTCGTACATCAGCTACGAGGAAGATATCGCCAGCGCTCGTGGCGAAAGAGAACCGGTGTTCCTCCCGGGCGATCCCTCGGCGATCTATGCCCAGCAGCTTCTCCGTGCTGGCAGTTCCTATCAGGTGCATTCGTCCCTGTCCACCGCCGACGAAGAGTCCCTGCGTGAGGTCAGCGCCGATTATCCGCCCTGGATCAAGCCGCGCTACCTGCAACTGCCCGAATCGCTGCCTCTTCGAGTCCGACAGTTGGCCGGCGAGATCACCGCCAACCAACAGAACCCCTACGACAAAGCCAAAGCCATCGAAGCCTATCTGCGCGAAATCCCGTACAACGAAAAGATCAAAGGCCCGACTCCTGGACAGGACGGCGTAGACTATTTTCTCTTTGACGCCCAGGAGGGGTATTGCGACTACTATGCCTCGGCCATGGTGGTCTTGCTCCGCGCGGCGGGCGTGCCGGCTCGCTACGTCCGCGGCTACAGCCAGGGCACCAAGGAGCAGGGGGTCTACCGCATTCTGGAAAAGGATGGACACGCCTGGCCTGAGGTCTTTTTCCCGGGCTATGGCTGGATCGAATTCGAGCCAACTGGCGGTGAACCGCCGCTGAATCGGCCCGCCTCTCGCCAGCAAGCCGAATCCCCGCCCAATCCCCGTCCGCCGGGACCATGGCCGCAGAATCTAGACGATCTCCGGGAACTCGGACCTGATGAAGACCTTGGCCCCTCGATAGAGCCGATGATCCGCTTCCAGCTTTGGATGAGACGATGGGCGGGACTGGCCCTTGGCGTGGCTCTGATCGGCCTGGCAGCAGTGGCCCTGTCCGTCGCCCGTCGCCGCCGCTTTGAGGGCCTGAGTCTCACCGAACACGCCTATGAAGAGCTGGTGGACTGGGCCAGCCGGCTGCTAGGCATGGCTCCCCATGCTTACCAGACGCCACACGAATATGCCGCGCTGGTAGCTCGCTCCGCGCCCCGGGGCGGCCAGGCTATTGAGCGGATTGCAGCCCTCTATGTCGAAGAACGCTTTGGTCGCAAACCTGCTCCGCCCCTGGAGCTGAAAGCCCTTCAACAAGAGGCCCGTTCGGCCATCTGGCGATGCTGGCTGGATCGCCGTACCGACCGCATCCGGCGCTTCTGGTGGGCGCTCGTCCCACCTGCCGCCCAAGTTCCGCCGGCGGATGAGGAAGGATAAGGTCGTTCTTACCCGGCGCTCGGCTTTTCTACTTCATGCGCTCCTTCGACTTGCGTGATGGCCGGAGTCGGCGGTGGGACCTCAAATGACTGGGGTTCGGGTCCGGCACCGAACATTCTCAAGCCACCGTGCAGCTTTCCGCCTTCGTCCAACAGGAAACTGTTGACCGTGACATCCGCCCAGACCCTGCCGGTGGACAGGATCTCCAGGCGCCCCTTGGCCACTATCGTACCCTTCGCCTGCCCGGAGACCGACACATTCTGCGCCTCGATATGAGCATCCACCCGGGCCTTCTCGCCGATGATCACGTTGCTCACCGTCTTGATGCTGCCTTGAAAAATCCCATCGATCTTGACAATGCCATCACATTCCAGGTCGCCCTTGAAATTCGCTGTGGGACCGATAGTGACTTCGATACGATCTAATGCAACCGGCCGTTTCTCTCGCCCAAACACCAGCCACTCCTTTGCAGTGAGATTCGGTTCTATCGACACATTGGCGGCCATACTATAGCATCCCCACGCGGATTTGTCAACTGAGGATCTCATGGGCTGCCCCACTCAAGTTGACAAATCCATGCTTACATGCTATATTGATAATAATCTTAATCATCCGGTGGTTTGGGACTGCGCCCTATGCTCCGCAGCGCAAGAGCCACCTATACCAAACGAAGGAGGATACGATGAAACGCTTCTATCCACTGTCTATCTTGCTGATCGCTCTGCTGCTCGCCGCTTGTGGACCAACCCCCACCCCTCAGATCGTGAAAGAGGTGGTGACTCAGGTCGTCGAAAAGACGGTCGAGCAGACGGTCGTGGTCCCCGGCCCAACCACGGTCGTCGAGGTGGAAAAAGTCGTTACCGCCACACCCGAGCCGACTCAACCGCCGGCCGAGGGGGCCAAGACGATCCTGCGCGTTGGCACCGGCGACAGCGGCGAAGGGCTGAATCCCCATCAACAGATCATCGGCAACTTTGAGGATGCCAATCCCGACATCCTGGTGCAGCTTGAGGCGGTGGCCGGACGGGACTATTACACCCGCCTGCTGACCCAGATCGCAGCGGCCAACGCGCCGGACATCATGCAGATCGGGGATGACGCCGTCCCGATGTTCGTCGGCAAGGGGGCGTTCGTACCCCTGGACGATTTCATCACCGGCAATTACCCGCTCGACACCAGCATCTACCTGCCGGGGGTTCTGGACCCGGGCCGCTGGGAAGGCAAGCAATGGCTGTTGCCCAAAGACTTTACCCCCCTGGGAGTCTATTACAACAAAAAGATCTTTGACCAATACAACGTCGCCTATCCGCAGGACGGCTGGACCTGGGATGATCTGCTGAAGACGGCCCAGGCGCTCACCAAGGACCTGGATGGCGACGGCAAGACCGACCTGTGGGGCATCCAACTGACCGCCAACTGGACCACCGGCTTTGAGTATTGGGTAGCGGCGGCCGGCGGGCGCCTGATCAGCGAAGATGGCACCAAGGTGGTTGGGTTCATGGATTCGCCCGAGACGATCTCGGCGGTTCAGTTCTTTGCCGACCTGTACAACAAGTACAAAGTCGCTCCACCGCCGGCCGATTTCAGCCTGTGGGCGGGCGGCAACGCCGAGTTCGAGAATGGCAAGGCAGCCATGCGTCTCTTTGGCCGCTGGCCCCAGGCCGGCTACAAAAAGAACCCCAACATTGACCTGGGTGTGGTCGGCGTACCAGTCGGCAAAGTGCGGGCCAACATCCTCTTCTGGGGCGGCTTTGGCATCTCCAGCACCAGCAAGAACCCGGAAGCGGCCTGGCGCTTCTTGAAATACTATGTCGGGCCGGAAGGATCGGAGGTGTGGAAAGATTGGGCCATCCCGCCCGTCGCTTCGGTGGCGGAGAAGGCCGGTCTGACTACCGACCCGATCGAAGGGGTCTGGATCAGTGAACTGAACCACCTCGCCCCGCGTGCTTACGTCTTTACTCCCTTCTGGAACGAGGCGGTAGACCCGGCGCTGCGCAAGGCGCTGGAGACGGTCCTGATCGATCCCGCTGCGGATGTGACCACAGTCATGCAAAAGGCTGCCCAGGAAGCGCAGACGGCGCTGGACGAAAAACTATCGCAATAGGTGTGCTCCGGCCTCACCCTCCCAAAGTGGGTGGGGTGAGGCCGGTTCGGTCTGCCCATTTCTAATGATCCTGCGGCTCAACCGCAGCGAGGTCGAATGAGCCAGCTTCCCTCGGTTCAGCCTGTCTCTCGTCGGCGGCGGTTCAGCCTGGCGCGACGTGAGGCACTCACCTTCTACCTCATGATCTCGCCCTGGCTGGCCGGTTTCTTGTTGTTCACCCTGGGGCCGATGGTCGCATCGCTGGTGATCAGCTTTACCCGTTGGGACCTGCTCAGCCCGGCCCGGTTTGTCGGCTTGGCCAACTACCAGAAGATGTTCACCCGCGACCCGCTGTTCTGGCAATCCCTCAAAGTGACTACCCTCTATACCGCTGCCTATGTGCCGCTGGAACTGACCGGTGGGCTGATCCTGGCATTGCTGATGAACCAGCGGCTGAAGGGCATCGCCCTGTTCCGCACCATCTATTACCTGCCCTCCGTGTTGCCGGGCGTCGCCTTTGTGGTGCTGTGGATGTGGATCCTCCATCCCGACGTCGGTCTATTAAACACGGTGTTGTCCTACCTGGGCATCCAGGGACCCCGCTGGCTGGTCGACCCACGGTGGGCGCTGTCCGCTCTATTGATGATGAGCCTGTGGGGTTTGGGCCGAAGCATGGTCATCTACCTGGCCAGCCTCCAGACCCTGCCGGCGCATCTCTATGAGGCAGCGGCCATTGACGGAGCCAACGCCTGGCAATCGTTCTGGAAGATCACCCTCCCCCTCCTGACCCCGACCATCTTTTTCAACCTGGTGCTCAGCATCATCAGCACCTTCCAGACCTTTACCAGCGCGTTCGTCGCCACCGACGGCGGCCCGCTCGATTCTACCCTGTTTTACGTCCTCTACCTGTTTCGCCAGGCGTTCCAGTACTTTAACATGGGCTATGCCTCCGCCATGGCCTGGTTCCTGTTCCTGGTCATCCTGATCCTGACGCTGCTCATCGTGCGTTCGTCCGAGCACTGGGTCTATTACGAAGGGAGGCTGCGATGAAGCGGAAACGGCTGGCTCTCGCCGTCAGTTATACTCTGGCTATCCTGGTCGCCATCCTCTTCCTGCTGCCGCTGCTGTGGATGATTTCGTCCTCCCTCAAGCCGAATTACCAGGTCTTTGAATTCCCGCCCAGATGGCTGCCCCATCCGGTGCAGTGGTCCAACTACCCCGAGGCCCTGACTTACGTCCCCTTTGGCCGGTACACGGTCAATACCCTGTTCATCGCAGTGATGACCATTGCCGGGCATTTGCTCTCCTGCACCCTCGTGGCCTATGCCTTTGCCCGGTTGCAGGCGCCCGGCAAGAACACCCTGTTCGTGATCATGCTGGCGACGATGATGTTGCCCTACCCGGTGACCATGGTCCCGATCTACATCGGCTTCAAAACGCTGGGGTGGGTCAATTCCTTCCGTCCTCTGATCGTGCCTGCCTTCTTTGGCAGTCCATTCTACATCTTTTTGCTGCGGCAGTTTTTCCTGACCCTGCCACCGGAGCTGGAAGATGCCGCTCGGGTGGATGGGGCGAACACGATGCAGATCCTGTGGCACATCATCCTCCCCATCTCCCGACCGGCGATGGCCACCGTGGCCGTATTTAGCTTCCAGGCAGCGTGGAACGACTTTTTGGGACCGCTCATCTACCTGAACGACCAATCCAAGTACACCGTATCGCTCGGGCTGAATTTCTTCCGCAGCAGCTACGACGTGCGCTGGGGGTACCTGATGGCAGCATCGCTGGTGACGATGCTGCCCGTGATCCTGGTCTTTTTGCTGGCGCAACGGCAATTCATCCGCGGAATTGCCCTGACCGGTCTGAAGGGATAGGACCCGGGCCGCCTCCTGCAGAATGGGGGCTCCGAAGGGCCGGCAGGGTCTACTGCCCGGCGAACGCCTCCGATGGCGGCTTCTGAGCCAACGCAATCGCCTGCCTCTCTTCGTCGGTGAGCGAATAGTCGGACTTCCAGGCCCGCAGCGGTTTGGCATAGACCCGCGTCGCCTCACGGGCATGGAGACTGGACAGGATCACGCCGTAGCCCCGATCGTTGGCGAGGGCAATGGCAAAGCTCTGATCGCCGCCGGTGTCGTGGAACGGATTGAAGCGAACGACCCCTAGGTTCCTCAGATTCATAGGAGCCTCGGTTTCCAGGCGCTCCACTCGCTGAGCTACCTTTGCGGTCTGATCCAGTGTCACGCGCATCAGAGCAGCGTGCTCGTTCAACATCGCTTCCAGGTTCTCGCCAGAAACGCCGGTCAGGAGCTGCGAGACCAGGCGTCGGAACCGGCGCTGGTGTAGCCACAGCCCCACCAGCCCGCCCCAGGCCAACACCGCCAATACCAGCGCCGCTAGAGCCAGACCCTCTCCAAAATCGAATCCCCCCATCCGCTCATGCCTCCCATCAAGACTGGCCGTATTGTACCCCAGGCCGTGGAAGGACCGCAAATCTATACGGATGGCGGAAGCGCACACTCAGCCAGGCACCGGGCTTGCCCTCGCCGACCATCCATGATATAGTGACCCCGTTTCCAACCTGAAACGAGAGCGTACGATGATCCAGTTGTTGGTCGCCACCAACAACCCAGGCAAAATGCGGGAGTACCAGGAACTGCTGGCCGGCCTGCCGGTCGAAATCCTCTATCCAGCCCAGCTCGGCATGAAGTTGGAGGTAGAGGAATCAGGCCACACTTTTGAGGAAAACGCCCGGATCAAAGCGCTGGCCTACGCCCGCGCCTCCGGTCTGCTGACCCTGGCCGACGATTCCGGGCTGGAGGTCGATGCCCTGGGTGGCGCTCCGGGAGTGCGTTCAGCGCGATATGCCGGCCCCCTGAAGAACGATGCGGACCGGTACCAGAAGCTCCTGTCGGCTCTGGAGAATGTCCCGCCGGGCCAGCGTTCTGCGCGTTTCCGATGTGTAGTAGCTTTGGCCCAACCCGACGGCACAGTCCACACCGCCAGTGGGGTGTGCGAAGGGGAGATCGGTTTTGCACCACGGGGGCAGTACGGGTTCGGCTACGACCCTGTCTTTATCGTCCACGGCACAGGAGGGCAGACCATGGCCGAGTTGCCTCCCAGCCGGAAAAACCAGATCAGCCACCGCGCCCGGGCCGTCCAGGCGCTCTGGCCCACCCTCATCCAGGTCCTGACCGAAACCAGGCGCGTTTCAGACGACCTCGGTCAGGAAGGAGACTAGCGCCTGGACGACTGCCGCTGGGTTCTCGAGCATCACCATGTGGCCGGCGCCGTCGATCAGGTGCAAGGTCGCCCGCAGCAGGTGATCGCGCAAATAGGTGGCATACTTGGGCGGTGTCAGGATGTCCTGGGTCCCGGCCACCACCACCGCCGGGGCGGTAATCTCTCCCAACCGATCCATGACGTCGAACCGGTCGCAGGCGATGAAATCGCCGTACAACACCTCGGCCGGCGTCTGGCTCATCTGACGACGGCCCTGACGGACCATCTCCGCAGGAGCCTGGGGCCCAAAGGCCCAGCGGCAGATGAGGTCCACCGCTCCGTCAAAATCCTGCCGGATCCCTTCCAGAATAGCCGGCGCCACCCGCAACCGCGCACCGGTCCCCACCAGCCCCAGTCCGGCCACCCGCCACGGGAACCGTAGCGCCACATCCAACGTAATAGCGCCCCCCATCGAGTGTCCCACCAGGACGGCGCGGTCCACCCCCACCGCATCGAGAAACGAGATCAGCCAGTCGCCATACGCGCCGATAGCATCCCGCCCCGGTCCTTCCGACCGACCGTGGCCTGGCAAATCCAGGGCATAGGTCGGCGCATGGGGGAGGTCGCGGACCTGATACAACCAGTGCTGATGGCTGCCGCCTGCCCCGTGGATAAAGACCACCGGCGGCCGCCCTTGAGCCACCGGCCGCCGATGCACATAATAAGCCGGTCCTTCGCCCACTCTTGCAAACGGCATCGCCACCCTCCGCTTCGCCTTCCCGGCCCGACTCAACGACTGGATCCGGGAGGCTCTAGCCCGATCCGTGCGCCGATTAACCCGGAAACTCGGTCGGCACCTTCGTCGCGCAGTTGACCAGCTCGGCCGCCGCCTTGGGGTAGCGCATGATCTTGCTCATCGTCCCCTTGAGTTTCAATTGCCCGGTGACCATCCCCTGGATCGGGTCGAGTTTCTTCTCGATCACCCGGCGCCAGGTGCCGATCGGCGCGCGAATGATAAACTCCGGGTTCTTGTCACTTTCCTGGGCCACTGCGCCGGCGGACCGGGCCTCTCCGTGCCACAGGTCCATATACAGGATCACCGGCTCCGGGACTCCCGGGCCGGGTTCGCAGATAAAGTAGAAATCGCCCTCCCAGTTGGCGGCCGCTTTGCGGTAGGCCTCGCTCCGGTTCACCTCCTCCGCCATCGCCTTGATCCATTCATCGGATGGAAATCGGTACGCCATGTATCCTCCTTGTCCTGAACAGCTCAGTAGTTTTCGATATGATCAGGCCGACGGAACACATCCCCATGGGGGACACCTGGCTCTTGGGCCATTTTGACCCTCGCGGCGCACAGCCGGGCATGGCAATTCCCTGAACCCCGTAATGCGAGATTCATCTCGCACTACCTTCCTAACCGCCCGATCTTCGTTTCCGCTATTGCCGGGGTTCGGCAAAAATGCGGACGTGGCGACGCGGATCCTTCCCGTAGCTATGGGACACCAGGTTGGCCTGGCGGGCCATCTCATGTTGCAGCCGACGAATGTACGCATTCCTCGGCGAGAGGTCCACCACCTTCTGCCCGGAGAGGACTTGATTGATCGCCTCCTGGGTTTCCCGTAAGGCGATGGTCAGCGGGTCCATTTCGGCCACATCCAGGCCAAAGGCATCGGCCAAAAAGACCTCCATTTGACTGACCGTGTTGGACCGCAGCACATGGATGGGCACCCCGCTACGCTCCGCCTCGCTGATCGGTTGAGGCCGTCGCCGGTAATAGTTCTTGAGGGTCAGCACGACATCGGCCCGGCGTAACTCTTCGACCAGATCAATGGGCAGATGCAGGTTCAGGGCGGCCTGTCTCAGGCGGTTCTTGCCCACCCCGTAGGCATAGATGCGGAGCGCCCGCGGCGGCTGCGGGGTCGGCGGCGGTTCCGGGCGCGGCTCTCCCTCTTCGGTCGGCCATCGCGGCGCAGGGGCCGCCCGCTCGATGCGCACCTGGCCCGTCTCATCGCGGTAGCGAACCTCCGGCGGATGGCTTCGTCCGCGCAGCAGCGCATCCACCGAGGCGGCGACATCGTGGTGAACGGCCAGGTGTTGCCAATCCTTGATCTCGATCACCACGTCAAAGGTAGGCGGGGCTTTCCGCTCCAGCACCGTCTTTTGTGTCCCTCGCCGGCGCGCCTCCTCATCGCTCAAGGTCACCGCCTGGATGCCGCCCACCAGGTCACACAGCGTAGGGTTCTGCAGCAGGTTATCCAGCGTGTTGCCGTGGGCCGTTCCGACCAACTGGACGCCCCGCTCGGCGATGGTCCGCGCCGCCGCCGCCTCCAGTTCCCGCCCGATTTCGTCAATGATGATCACTTCCGGCATGTGGTTCTCCACTGCCTCGATCATCACTTCGTGCTGGAATTCAGGCCGGGACACCTGCATCCGCCGTGCCCGCCCGATCGCCGGGTGGGGGATGTCGCCATCGCCGCCGATCTCGTTGGAGGTATCCACCACCACGACCCGCTTCTTCTCGGCCAGGACACGCGCCGCCTCCCGCAGTAAGGTTGTCTTGCCTACGCCGGGCTTGCCCAACAAGAGAATGCTCTTGCCCGATTCGAGCAGATCGCGGACGATATCCACCGTCCCATAGACCGCCCGGCCTACCCGCAGGGTCAGACCGACAATGTCGCCGGACCGGTTGCGGATGCACGAAATGCGGTGCAGAGTCCGCTCGATCCCGGCCCGGTTGTCGGTGGTAAACTCACTGACCCGGCTGACTACATACTCGATATCTTCGCGCGTCGTCTCTGCCTCTCGGAGCGTCACCTCTCGGTTCAGAAATCTCGCTTCGGGCTGTCGCCCCAGGTCCAACACAATCTCCAGCAGATCGTCTCCATGATTTTCTCGATGGATCGCCTCCCGGATCGAAGGAGGCACCACCGCGAGCAAAGCTTCCAGATCATCCGTGATATTCTTTTGCATCGACACCCCAATTCCTCAACTATCCTTCGTAGTCGTGATTGTTATGACCCGCCACCTGTCAGTCGGGCTGGTCCTCGCTCGCCGCCGATCCGATACGCCGGCGGCACCGGTTCGGGGCCTCCCTTCAGCGCCGGCACCAACTCCTGGACCGGGGTCTTGGCCCAAGCCAGGGTGTGCCTGACCAGCAGGGTGCGGGTCGCGTACAGCTCAAATCCAACCCGTTCCAATCCTTGTCGGACAAACGCTTCGTATTGTCGGACGTTGCAATAGACTCTCTTGTTCCCATCCAGATCGGCTTCCGCCAGCGCCCGGCGAACCAGTCCCTCGACCAAATCCGTCGGGTCGCTACCGGTCATCTGCTCCGCCTCAGGATGGACCAACACGCGGAGCCAGTGGGCCACCGGCCCGCAGCACAGTGACACCAACGCAGCCACCTCATGATCGCTCCCCCCGGTCAGGACAAAACGGCGGCAATCCCTCTCCCGATCCAGGGCCAGCACAATGCCCCCCTCTGCCTGGCGCACCCGCTGCGGGGTAATGGCCACACACAGCTTTTGCAGCGCCGGCCAATCTTCGGGACGCTGTGGCCGAAGATCCAACAACTCTGCCGAGCGTGGCTCCATCCGGGCCATCAGCATCCATAATATCTCCTCCCGCGCATACGGGGTGAACCCCGCCTGACAGAACACCTCGACCTCAGCGCCAGACTCGGGCACACTGGCAAAGATCCGTTCGATCCCCTGTCCGGCCGCTTCCAGACAGACCCCGTCGAGCAGGCGAAGCCAGGCGTTCGCCACCTGCTTCCCTCCATCCAGCGATGGCGCCAGATACGCCACGTCGGCCACCGCCTGGTGAGGACGGTAGCGCACCTGGATGAACGCCTCGCCATCCTCGGGATCATAGAGGACATAGGTCGGCCGTCCCATGGCCTGCTGACTCAGGAACGCCAACCACGCCTCCCGGAGAGGCGACTGCGGCCGCGTCATCCCCCGGGGCAGATCCAGCAACGTCCCATGGCGCTGCAAGCGATAGACACGCAGGCTATCCCCCGCGCTAAACGGACCGAACATACCCCTCAATCATTTGTGTCATCGAGATCGAGCCCGATATCATTATACTATCGTTTCGACCGATTCGCAAACCGGCGAAGGGGAACGGACCACATCGCCCGCCCCGAGGGGACGTGGGAGCTTGCAACATCTCAGGGGGTGGGGATCACCGTGCCGGTGATCGGCGGCGTCCAGGTGGGGAAAGGTATCGCCGTGTCAGACGGGATCGGGGTCGGCGTATCGGTCGGCCACGGGGTGTCCGTCGGCCAGGGGGTGTCGGTGGGCCGGGGAGTTTCGGTGGGCCAGGGAGTCTCGGTCGGTATGGGTGTCCAGGTGGGCTCGAGGGTCGGCGTCCAGGTAGGCATAGGGGTCTCGGTCGGGATCGGGTTCTGCACCCAGACCCATGTCCGCGCCTCAAAGCCGTTGCCCAGGGTGTCATAGACCACGACGCGCAGCGTATAATCGCGATCGGCCAATCCCCGCACATCCCACACCGCCAGCAGACCGCTATCGACCGGGCTATAGATCGGCCCGGCCACCCACCCCCAGCCGATGGGGTCCTGACCTTCGCCATATTCGACGACGTAATGGCTAAAGTTCGGCAGGTTGGCGCGACCGACGATATAGACCTCCTGGGAAACCGTTTCGCCCGGTAGGGGCTGGAAGATGGACACCTGGGCGGGTCCAGTGTGGAGTGGACAAAACTCGGCCGGCGGTTGAGGGATCCCCTGTCGCTCGGCCCATCGCCGGCCCTCCTCGCCAGGCAGCACATAGAAGTATCGCTCCTCCACGACCTCAGGAGGGCAATATTCGGTGGCTCGCGCTCCGGTCGTACGGTCAATTCGCACGAACTGATGAAAGTCATATTCGGGACCCAGCGGCCCCTGACCGGCGGCAAAGATCTCGATGCGGCGACGGTCGGGAGGACAGGCCGGGCTGGGCAGCGAACCAGAGTCGGCGCTGATCTCGATCTCCTCGATCCCGTCGGGGCGCGGGAACTGACGGGCCGGCTGGCCGGCCAGGGCCTTTTCCATAAAGTTGTGCCAGATCGGAGCCGCCCCCCGCGCACCAGCCAACTGCTTCATCGGCGAGTTGTCGGCGTTGCCCACCCACACCCCGGTCACCAGATCCGGTGTGTAGCCGATCGTCCAGGCATCGCGGTAGTCGTCGGTGGTCCCGGTCTTGGCCGCAGCCGGTCGGGAGAGTTTCAAGGCGCTGTTGGCGCCAAAGATCGGCGCCCGCGCCTGATTGTCCGACAAGATATCGGTGATCAGATAGGCATGCTGTGGGCTGATCACCTGGTCTCCAGGCGGCGGCTGGTACTCTTCCAGCACCCGGCCAGACAGGTCCTCAATACGCAGGATGGCGACCGGCGGCACTCGCCGCCCGCCGTTGGCAAATACCGCATAGGCGCCGGTCAGTTCCAGCAACGTGACCTCCCCACCTCCCAGTGTCAAGCTCAACCCATAGTCGGGACGGGTGAGGGTGGTGATCCCCAGCCGCCGGGCGGTATCGAGCATGGCCGGCAATCCCACAAATTGCAGGGTTTTGACCGCCGGAATGTTCAGCGACTGGGCCAGCGCCTGCCGCACCAAAACCGGACCGTGCTCCTTGCCGTCATAGTTCTTGGGGATGTAGGGCCGACCGGCCCCATCGGTAAACTCGGTGGTGATATCCCAGATCAGAGTGGCCGGCGTCCAACCCTTCTCAAAGGCAGTGACGTAGGTCACCGGTTTGATGGCCGAGCCAGGTTGTCGGGGCCGGAGGGCCACGTTCACCTGCCCCGAGATCGATTCGTTGTAAAAATCGGCGCTGCCCAGCATGGCCAGAATCTCTCCAGTATCCGGCTTGAGAGCGACCAGTGCAGCGTTGGTGGCGTGCTGGCCTTTCAGCGTGGCCAGGTGAGCCTGGGCCTCCTGCTGGGCGATGGCCTGCAACTGCGAGTCGAGGGTGGTGGTGACGCGGAGGCCGCTGCGGTAGAGGACGGCCGCGCCATACCGTTGCTCCAGCAACTGCTGGACCCACGTGACAAAGTGAGGCGCCTCGATATCCAATCGCCGTGGTCGGAGCACCAGTTCCTCGGCCTTGGCGGCCTCGGCCTCGGCGTGGCTGATATAGCCTTCCTCGACCATCCGATCGAGAACCACCGCCTGGCGACGCTTGGCCCCTTCCCAGTTGGTGTAAGGGTCCCAGTAAGCCGGCGCCTGCGGTAATCCGGCCAGCAAAGCGGCCTCGGCCAGAGTAAGATCCTTGGCCTCCTTGCCGAAATAGGTCTCGGCGGCCGCTTCGATGCCATACGCCAGGTTGCCATAGTTGATCTCGTTGAGATAGATCTCCAGGATCTCGGTCTTGGAATAGCGACGGCTCACCTCCGAGGCCAGTACCGCCTCGCGGATCTTGCGCCGCAAGGTCACTTCGGTGCGCTCCTCGGGCGAGAGGAGCACCAAGCGGACCAGTTGCTGCGGGATGGTGCTGGCGCCCGAGACGACTTGGCCCTCTTCGACGTTCTGAAGCACGGCACGGAGGATACCGATGGGATCAATCCCAGGATGGAGCCAGAAGCGGCTGTCTTCCACGGCAACGGTAGCATTGATCAGATGGGGCGAGATCTGCTCGTACGGCACCAAGGTACGCCGTCCCCCCTGGGGGTCAAAGATCTCGTACAGCAGGTGGCCGTTGCGGTCATAGATGCGCGTGCTGATAAAGGGAGCCGAACGGCCGCGCAATGCCTCGGGCGAAGGAAGATCGGCCGCAATCGCCGCATAGGCCGCCACCACCGCACAGGCGACGACCAGGAACAGGATGCAGACCACCAGAGCCACAACAAGGGCGGTGGAGAACGAAGACCCCCGCTCGTAGCCACCGGGACGGGGCGGAGGGCCTGGTGGAGGCGGTGGAACATAGTAGGGATAGGCCGGCTGGCGTTGTGGATAGCCCTGCGGCTGGCCCTGGCGTGGGCGCCCTGACGGATAGCCTTGCCGGCTGGCGAACCCTTGCCGATATGTTCCTCGCTCCCGTTGGTTCATACTCCCTCTATTCCCTCCAACCGACTATTTGTAAGACGGTCCAACCCCGTGCCAGGTTCCCCCGCCCCTAAGGAGTGCGGACGCCGTACCTCCGCGATCCAAAAGTTCTTTTGCTTCCGCAGTGCAACCCATGATATAATCGGGGCGTCATTATCTCATTCGAGAGGCAGAGCATGGTCAGTGAAGAATTACTCAAGATCTTGCGGTGCCCGGCCTGTGTCAGTGGTCCGACCCGCAAACCAGGCGACGATCCGGGCCGGCTGGAGCTGATCCGAGGGGTATGGCTGGTCTGCCAGGAACCAGACTGCGGTCGCAAGTATCCGATCATTGAAGATATCCCGCGGATGCTCATCGAGATCGGTGATCGATATATCCATGTGCCGGTCGAACAACTGGGAGAGCCAAGGGAGTGAAATCGGCGGGGAGCCGACGAGCCGGGGCTCTCTCATCCCTCCCGTTCCACCTTGACCAGGGGGGCGTCGCGCCGGATCTGCCAGTGGTCCAGGTCACGGGCGACAAAGGTGTTGGGGAAAACCGGTGTCGCCTCCTCCAGGATCTCGCGCTCGGAGTAGCGGCGGGAGATGTGATGCAAAATCAAGGCTCGCACCCCGGCCCTGGCAGCCAGTTCAGCCGCCTGCCGGGCGGTGAGGTGCCCGAACTCGCGGGCCACATCCGCCTCAAGCGTGGTATAGGTCCCCTCAATCGCCAGTGCATCGGCCTCCCACACCGGTTCGATCAGATCTTCGGTTTGTGAGGCATCGCCGACAAACACGAACTTGGTACCGGGACGAGGCGGTCCCAGGACATCATCGGGGCGGATGACCCGGCCATCGCGCAGGGTCACCGTCTGGCCGCGCACCAGCCGTGCCCGTTCCGGGCCAGCCGGCACCCCCAGTGCTTCGGCCTTTTCGACCAGAAAGGGGCGACGAGCCTTTTCCTGAAAGATGAACCCAAAGTTATCGGGGCCGCGGTGGGTGACGGGGAAGGCAGCAAGTTGAAACGAATCATCCTCCAGGAACACCCCCGGTTTCAGGTCGATCAGCCGCAGCCGGATCGGGGGACGAGTTGGCCCAAAGACGACGCGCATCAGCGCCTCGACCCGGTCCAACGCCCACTTGCCGCCATAGATCTCCATCTCGTCGAT
This sequence comes from Chloroflexota bacterium, assembly GCA_018606645.1. Classification (GTDB taxonomy): domain Bacteria; phylum Chloroflexota; class Anaerolineae; order JAAYZQ01; family JAAYZQ01; genus TumbabinsA96. The sequence goes on along the minus strand of JAGVRI010000005.1, from coordinate 184,263 downwards.
CATCTCCCAGCGGGCAAAGGTCGAAGCCAGCCCGGCCAGCCCCAGGATGTGGTCCAGGTGACCGTGGGTCAACAGGATCTTGTCCAGGCGGCGGAAACCGAGGCCGCTGCGCAGCAGTTGGCGTTGGGTGCCCTCCCCGCAATCGATCAAGAAGCGGTACTCGTTGTACATGACCATGGCCGCGGGCAAACCACGCCGGATGGAGGGGGCCGAGGCTGAGGTGCCGAGAAAGACCAGTTCAAACATACGGCCATTCTAACACAAAAGGGGGAGTTGTCAAAGAAGGAAAGCAGGGCAGCCCATCGGTTGTGTCAAGCCAAATGTTCATGTGGACCGACAGGACAGCCTACGCCAGTTCGTCGAGCAGCGCCCTGGCCTCCTGTAAATCGGGGGTGTCAAACCCCTCGGTAAACCAGCTGTATATCTGAGCCAGTGCCTGGCGGGCCTCGTCCCTCTTGCCTTGCATCTGCCACAGGCGGGCCAGGTTGGTCGTGGCCCGCAACTCCCACGACCTGGCCTGCTGGCACCGGGCAACCTGGATGGCCTGATGGAGGCTGGCTTCCGCTTCCGCCTGGCGGCCCTGCATGAGCAGCAACTCACCCTGGAGCCGGTATAACTCGGCTTCCAGGAAGCGCTCATCGGTTTCGTCCACAAACGCGAGCGCCTGGGCGATCGTGCTCAGGCCTTCCTCCGAGTTGCCGGCGGCGGCCTGAGCCCTGGCGATGGAGCAAAATGCTTCTGAGAGATAACATCGCTCCCCTCTAGGCAGGCTAGTCGCAATGACCTCGCGCAGGAGCGCGATCCCTTCCTGAAACCGCCCCATCATCGTCAGCGCCCCTCCCCAATAGCGCTTTGCCCACGGCAACCAGACAGGGACCTTTCCCTTCGACAATTGCATCATTTCCTGGGCATAATCTGCGAGCGCGGGTGCATCCTGGCGCAGGTCGCTGTGCATACAGCCGGCGTAGCACAGGACATCCGCCAGCGTAAAGGGATGGCCCAGCGCTCGCGCTAGGCCCAACGCCTCCTGGCTGCGTGCCATGGCCTGTTCAGGATAGCCCAGGCACCACAGGGTACAAGCGGAATAGGCCAGGGCACTCACTCCCGGGTCTGACCCACGAAAGAGTACGAAGAAAGAATGGTGCCGCTGAGGGTCGTAGAGGGCAATCTCTTCCTCAAGGTAGTCCCGGGCCATCGCATATTCGCCGAGGCTGAGCAAAACGAAGCCCAGATACCAGTGGCTGAGTGCGACCAGGAGTGGGTCTCCGGCACCCCGCGCGACCCTGACGGCTTGTTCGGCAAACTCGCGCGCTTGCTGATGCTCGGCCCGGACATAGTGATGCGTCGCCAGCTCGCCTAGTACCTGGCACAACCGAGACAGATCCCCTGTCTTTTGGCACAGTTCACGTGCTTGCAGGTAGGCTTCTTTCATGGCCAGGGAGTATGTGCCATAGATGCCCTGCAAGGCTATACCGCGTGTCAGATGCACAGCAAGCGCCCGCCGATCGCGCTCGGGAGAATCGGGCAGGGTCATGAGCAGAGCCAGTCCTCGGGCCAGGTGGGCGGCGCCCTCCTGATATGCGGACAATTGTACGGCCCTCGCCCCGGCCAGTTGCAGATAATGGATCGCCTTCTCTGCGATCCCTGCTTCTTCAAAGTGCCATGCTAACTGAACCGCAATATCTGCGATTTCTGGAGCTGGGTACAGCTCTTCCAGCACCGTCCCGACTTGCTCGTGCAGATACGCCCGTTCCGCCGGGTCCAGGCTGCCATACAGGTACTTTTGGAAGAGGATGTGCCGGAAGCGGTAACGGGACAGCCGTTGGTTGCCCAGCCGCTGGATGCCATGAGCGCTGACCAGGCGGTGTTGTCTATCCAGTGTCTCGCTCAGACTGCGAACGGTCTGCCGCTCGCTGACATTTTGTACCCGGGCCACGACCTCGGCGGTAAAGGTCTCCCCTTCCACGCTGGCGACGGTCAGCAGATCCCGAAGACCCTGCGGCAAGCGACCGATCCGCTCTGCAGCCACCGCCTCCACTCGGGCCGGCAGAGTCTCCCAATCGAGCGCTGGCCCCTCGATCCAGCACCCATCGGCATCCCGCACCAGTTCCCCGCGCTCCTGGATGCCACGCAGCAGCTCGATGGTAAAGAGAGGATGCCCCCGCGTATGCTGATGAAGGGCCACGCGGAACGGATCTCCCAGGCAGTTGGGCTCGCTGTCGAGCAGGGCATCGACAAACCGGCGCCCTTCCACCCGGTCCAGGTCGATCTGAATGTCGCCGAAGGTGCGCGTGAACTCGTGGACGATGGGCTCCAGGGGATGCCGTTCTCGTAGGGGGGCATCGTCTGCCGATTCCGCGCTCCTGGTCAGGATAAGGGCGGGGCGTCCCACGACAACCTCGGCCGGCCGGTAGGCACCCACCAGCAGGATGCGGCTGCCTGGCAGATGTCTTCCCAGGTGGAAAAGCAGGTGGAGCGAACCGCTGTCGGCCCACTGCAGGTCATCCACAGCCAGAAGGAGCGGCCGGTGGGCTGCCAGCGCGTGCAGCACTTGCGTGTACTGCTCGAATAAGGCGCTCTGCTCTAGGGCGCGGGGGCCGGGAGTTGTGGCCCGGCGTGCCACGAGAGCCTCCAATCGGCCTAACAAACCCGGTTCGAGGGGCCAGGGCCGGATCGCATAAGCACGTTCCAGCAGGGGGTCGCCGGGCACCAAGAGACCGATCAGGTCCGGGCTACTCCTTACCATCGCTTCTACCGTCCAGGGCAGCAACTGCCACAGTCGCCGCGCCTGCTCCCGAGACATCGCCCCGGCTGCCCATTGGGCGGCGACGTCTCCGGTCAGCAGGCCCAGCACTTCGCGAAACGGCAGGTAGGGGTCGCCCACGCCGGTATGGGCGTTACCCTTGCCCCAGGCAACCACCAGCTCAGATTGAGCTTCTTGGGCGCGCCGGGCGAAGGCTTGCAGCAGGGCGGTCTTGCCGCTGCCGGCATCGCCGGTGACGAAAACCACCTGCCCCTGCCCGGCCAACACCCTGTCGAGGTAGCCGCCCAGTCGTGCCAACTCGCGCTCTCGGGCGACAAAGACCGGCCTCTCAACGCCAACCGGCCGTTCTTCATCAAGAAAAGGGGGAGGCGCAGCCGCCACGGCAGGACGACGAATGGGGAATCGCCCGGGAGCGGTCAACTCTCCATTTCGGACCTGCTCATACAACCGCGTCGTCTCCGCCGCCGGCTCGACCCCCAGTTCCTCGGCCAGCAGGCGGCGACAGGTTTCGTACTGGGCCAAGGCCGCGCTGCGCTGGCCTGCCAAAGCAAGGGCGCGCATCAACTGCTGGTGGGCGCTCTCGTCCCATGGCTCGAGCTCGATCTGCCGCCGGGCGCAGGCCTGGGCCTGTTCGTACTCGCCCCGTTGTTCGTAAGCAGCCGCTAGTTCATGCAGTGCCGATGACATCTGACGGGCCAGCCGCTCCCGGGTGAACAGCACCCATTCTTCAAAAGGGGCGCTATCGCTGAGGGAAAAGCCCTCCAGAAAGCTGCCCCGATACAGCACAGTTGCTTTGGCCAAACCCGCTGTGTCTCGACAATCGCTCAGCTTGGCAAAGGCTGCCACGTCGATCCAATGGTCGCTGGCGGCGTTGAACTGGAGCGTGTCGCGGGTGATGAGCAGGAAGGGAGGCTGCGCACTGGGGTCGCCGATCGCTCGACGCAGGTCGGAGAGGGCGTAGCGCAGGTTGCTGAGCGCCTCACGGTCGGGCCACTCGGGCCACAACAGCCCGGCCAACACCTCGCGGCGGTGGGGCCGGTCCACCTCAACGGCCAGGTAGGCCAGCAGCGCCCGGACCTTGTACGACTTGAAGCTCGTGACCGGCTGCCCATCCAGCTCCACCTGAAAAGGCCCCAGACACCACACCGCCAGGTGCGCCATCTTCCCTCCACGGCAAGGAACCCAGGGGCGAATCTGCCAAGAATATTATACCATACCAGCGCAAAATACTCAACCGCCACGTTTGAGCCACGTTTGGACCACGTCCCCGCCACCTCGGTGTAGTACAATGGCCTCAGAAACGGGGAAAGCGGCAGTCGCTCCCCGAGAGAGAACAACAGAAGGGGGAAACCATGAGTCACAAAGTAAACACCGTCGGCGTGGAGTGGATAAGTATCAAAGGAGAATCGCTGATGCGCAAGGAGGCCGTGCGGATCGCTCTGATTTCGCTGGCCGTCGTGCTGGTGGGTGCGACCTTCCTGGCCCTGATCTCGGCAGTCCGGCCAGAGGTATCGTCCGGGGTAGCAGCCGGGATCGACGCCGGCTCCGCCCGCTGGGCCGCCCTGGGAGCCACCTATGCGCCCGACTATGAAGCCATCGCTGCTGTCAACTCCGCCCGCTGGGCTGCCCTGGGGGCCACCTACGCGCCCGACTATGAAGCCATCGCTGCTGTCAACTCCGCCCGCTGGGCCGCCCTGGGAGCCACCTATGCGCCCGACTATGAAGCCATCGCTGCTGTCAACTCCGCCCGCTGGGCTGCCCTGGGCGAGTGGTACGCCAACAAGAT
>JAGVRI010000005.1:0-179613 GCA_018606645.1 Chloroflexota bacterium | reverse complement strand
CTCCGCCCGCTGGGCCGCCCTGGGAGCCACCTATGCGCCCGACTATGAAGCCATCGCTGCTGTCAACTCCGCCCGCTGGGCTGCCCTGGGCGAGTGGTACGCCAACAAGATGGCCACAGGCGACTGAGTCCCAGGTCGCGGGCCTGGACAATATCGCAGTCACACACAACAGCCCCCAGGGCTTTATGGAGCTGGGGGCTGTTGGCTGGCCGGCGCAGCCGCTTGTGACCACGTGCAGAACCCCCCGTTTTGGCGCGAGGATCAGGCTCGCACCGCGCCACGAATTGTCCGCAAGTCCCGCGTCCATGGGGGGGCGATTTGACCGATGGACCCATTTCTGGTAGAATGAGTTTGATATTGGCCCCCATCGTCTAGAGGACTAGGACACCGCCCTTTCAAGGCGGCGACAGGGATTCGAATTCCCTTGGGGGCATTGGAATCATCAATAATAGCATAGTATAGTAAGAAGAAAGCCAGGCATTGAGCCTGGCTTTCTGTGCGGGTATGAATTTATCGCGCGACTGAACAACAGCACCAGGTTCCTTCCTTCTTGCACGGCAGACCAATCGGTGATATACTGTTTTGAGGCAAAGGAAAATCGCCCCGGGCTCTGGCCGAGGCGATGACCTGGTGTATAGCGGGCGTCAAGCCAGCATCAATATCGCACAGGGACCCGTCCCGCGTAAGGGACGGGTGCTTCTTTTTTTGCGGGGATCGGGCTAGAGCCGCGAGCGGCACGAGGAGGAGCAAAATGAGAAGTGGAGCCATGCGGATGCATTGGATCGTCGCGGCCCTGCTGTTAGCCGCGGTATGGGGCGTGCGACCCTTGCCGCGCGCTGTGGCCGCCTCGCCGCATTCTTCCCCGACAGGGATGCGCCCGTTGGGAGAGCTGCTCAATCCCGACGGCAGCCTGGATCTGAGCACCGGCTTTCGCGGCGCGCTCGATCCGGCCGGCTGGCGGATGGAGTTTGCGGCCGGCGGGGAGCCGCTCTTTAGGCCCGCCGGACCCTTGGCGCCGTCCAACACCTGGAACGCCCTGGGCAGCGGCCTGAACAACGATGTCCATGCCATCGCGGTGGCGGGGCCAAACGTCTACGTGGGCGGGAGCTTCACCAACGCCGGGGGGAACGCCAACGCCGACTATATCGCCCGCTGGAGCGGCATGTCGTGGTACCCGCTGGGCAGCGGGCTGAACAACGATGTCTATGCCATCGCGGTGGTGGGGCCCGACGTCTACGTCGGCGGGCTCTTCACCGACGCCGGCGGCGACACCAACGCCGACCGCATCGCGCGCTGGGACGGCGCCTCGTGGCACGCCCTGGGCAGCGGGCTGAATGGCGCGGTCAATGACATCGCGGCGGTGGGGCCGGACCTCTACGTCGGCGGCTCCTTCACCAATGCGGGCGGGAACTTCAACGCCGACTATATCGCCCGCTGGAACGGCTCCACCTGGCTCGCCCTCGGCAGCGGGCTGAACAACCCTGTCTATACCATCGGGGTGGTCGGGCCGTACATCTACGTGGGCGGCCTCTTCACCGACGCCGGCGGGGACCCCGACGGCGACTATATCGCCTACTGGGACGCCAACAGCCCCCATCCGTCCTGGTACGGCCTCGGCACCGGGCTGAACAGCACGGTCCATGCCATCGCGGTGGTGGGGCCCGACGTCTACGTCGGCGGCGGCTTTACCGACGCCGGCGGCGACGCCAATGCCGACCGGATCGCCCGCTGGGACGGCACCTCCTGGCACGCCGTCGGCAGCGGGCTGAACAGCAACCCCTGCGCCATGGCGGTCGTCGGGCCGGACCTCTACGTCGGCGGCTACTTCACCAATGCCGGTGGGAACGCCGATGCCGACCGCGTCGCCCGCTGGGATGGCGCCTCGTGGCACGCCCTGGGCAGCGGGCTGAACAGCTGGGTCCAAGCCATCGCGGTGGAGGGGCCGGACGTCTACGTGGGCGGCGGTTTCACCGACGCCGGCGGGAACGCGGACGCCGACTATGTCGCCCGCTGGGACACTGGCGACCCCACCCCGGCCTGGAGCAGCCTCGGCACCGGGCTGAACGGCTCCGTCGAGGCCATCGCGGTGGAGGGGCCGAACGTCTACTTGGGCGGCGGTTTCACCGACGCCGGCGGGAATGCCAACGCCGACTACATCGCGCGCTGGGACGGCTCGTCCTGGCACGCCCTGGGCAGCGGGCTGAACAACTGGGTCTTTGCCATCGCGGTGGAGGGGCCAGATGTCTACGTCGGCGGGCTCTTCACCGACGCCGGCGGCGACGCCAACGCCGACTACATCGCGCGCTGGGACGGCTCGTCCTGGAACGCCCTGGGCAGCGGGCTGAACAACTGGGTAGATACCATCGCGGTGGAGGGGCCGAACGTCTACGTCGGCGGCGCGTTCACCGACGCCGGTGGGAACGCCGATGCGGACCACATCGCCCGCTGCGGCTTCCTCGGGCAGTGGTACGCCCTGGGCAGCGGGCTGAACGAGTGGGTCTATGCCATCGCGGTGGAGGGGCCAGATGTCTACGTCGGCGGGATCTTCACCGACGCCGGCGGCGACGCCAACGCCGACCGCATCGCGCGCTGGGACGGCTCGTCCTGGAACGCCCTGGGCAGCGGGCTGAACAACTGGGTTGATACCATCGCGGTGGAGGGGCCAGACGTCTACGTGGGCGGCACCTTCACCGACGCCGGCGGCAACGCCGACGCCGACTATGTCGCCCGCTGGGATGGCGCCTCCTGGAGAAAGCTGGCCGGCGGGCTGAACAATGCGGTCTATGCCGTTAAGGTGGCAGGGCGAGATGTCTACGTCGGCGGTAAGTTCACCGACGCCGGCGGGAACGCCGATGCCGACCATATCACCCGCTGGCGCGTGGCCGAGTTGCCACCGACCTGGCATGCCCTGGGACGCGGGCTCAACGACAACGCCCAAGCCATCGCGCTGGTTGGGCCGGACGTCTACGTGGGCGGCACCTTCACCGACGCGGGTGGGAGCGCCAACGCCGACCATATCGCCCGCTGGGGGACACTCTATCGCGTCTGCCTGCCACTGGTGGTGCGCAATCACTGATGGACACGGGCCGGGTGCGGCGCGCTCTGGACGCGCCGCACCTGGCACGAGCGGGCGGCTCAGGGCGTTTCGTCCCGCTGTCTACCGCAATAACTCTAGCGTCAATTGACAGTCCTGTTGTACGAATTCCATTGGGGGCAAATCCCTGTCACCCGCTCGCATGAGCAGGCGGGTAAGGAGGGGATCGAGCCCATTCTTGGCCCCCGCCCTGGCCTGGCCCAGCGTGGGCATCCGCTGGATGTTCCTGTTGGTTCAGTTCACCATGGGGTGAGAGTGGGTGCAGACTTATCACAGCGGGTTAAAGTATTCGGCCAGGACACTTTGTGTTTTCTGTGCCTCCACTGTATCGCATAAGCACCGGCTTCTGCAAGAACCACACTCGGGATCTGATCTGCCTTCGAACACGGCCATTGGCGCGCTCCAATGGCTTGGATTCTCCATTTGCCGCCGTGAGAATTGTGTGCTACACTCTACGTGCGGGCTGCGTGTCGACTCAGATGAGCGCGGTGTACCACCATGACCTCCTGTGCGGCCCGGAGTATCTCTCAATCCTGGCGTGTTCTCAGTGGCGGCTCTAAGAACGGCCGGGTCCACGGCCAGGCTCGGTAATCACGTGGCGGTGTGCCCTGAATGCGGAGGCAGTGAATGGACCTCAGGAGGCATCCGCTTGTCGCCATCTGGTTGCTGGTCGCAGCCTTGCTGGTGTTCTCATGCGGGCCACGCGGCAGCCAGACGGCGCGGATCGTCGTGGCGACGGCCACGCCCAGCCCCGCACTATCCACGATCGCTGCGATGGGCACCTCGACGCCACCGATGGTCGGCCAGCAGACGCAGCTACCCCCTACCTTACCAGTCGAGACTGCCCAGTCTCCCGCCGCTGCCACTCTTGCGCCCAGTGCCACCCCCCGGCCTTCGCCCTCCCCTACCTCCCCTCACGTCCCCACGCCCTCCGTGCCACTCGTGCAACCGATCATCCCGGCTAACGCAGACCAGGTGGTGCTCCAGGAGCGCCTGGGTCAGGGTGCGCTGCAAGACATGGCGTGGCTGCCAGACGCGCGGACAGTGGTGGCCGCTCATCGTTCTGGACTGAGCCTGTACGACGCCGGCACCCTTGAGGAACGCCAATTCATCGCTGTTTATGGTTGGAAGGCCGGTCTAGTCGCCAGTCCCGATGGCCACCACGTGGCGATGATCACCGAGCACGGAGTGCAGTTGTGGGACCTTGCCGCCGGACGACTGGTGCATACGCTGGCAGAGCCATCAGGCGGGACAAAGCTGCTCGCGTTCGGCGCCAACGGCGAGACACTGGCCATTTTGGGATCCGAGCTGGTGGAGGGGACGTCGCAGGATACCGTTGCAGTCTGGGACCTGTCGGCTCTCTTGGGCGGGAGTGCGGACGAGGGCCACCTGCTCTATCGCCTAGACGGCTTTCGCAGAGGAGTAACCGGCCTTGCGTTCAGCCCGGACGGGAGGATCTTGGTCACCAGCAGGCAACAGGACTTTACGGTTCCTAATGATGCCACCCTGGCACTCTGGGATGGGCGAACCGGTCAACCGCTGTCTGTCGAGGGCGACCTGAGCGTCGCACCGGGCGGTCTCGACAACTTGGGCTTCAGTCCCGACGGGCGTCTGCTGGCAGGAACCGAGATCTCCATAATTCACGTGTGGGACGCGACCAGTGGCAAGCTGCTACACAGCCTGGAGAACGAGTACAGCCCTGACACGTTGGCCTTTAGTGCAGACGCCCAGCTCTTGGCTGCGGGCTCGCGGGACGAGGTCGTGCGGGTGTGGGACGTCATGTCCGGACGGCTGAAGAGGGCCGTCTCTGGATACACGGCCGACCTGATCCGGGTAGCCTTTGACCCTGCCCCTTCGACCGGTACCGAAGAGGTGCGGCTGGCCACGGCCACAGCCAGAGATGGCGTCCAGTTGTGGGACGTGCAGAGCGGTCAGCGCAAGGCCGCCCGCCCCCAGATCGGCCACACGGACAATGTGACGGCGGTCGCCTACAGCCCCGACGGCCGTCTGCTGGCGACAGCCAGCACGGACGAGAGGGTGTGGCTCTGGGACGCAGCCACTGGCCAGCCTCTGGGGACGCTCGATGCACACGCGATGAGTAGCGGGCAATGGTGCGCCTGCGTCTGGAGCCTGGCCTTCAGCCCCGACGGCAAGACCGTGGCCACCGGGAGCACCGACGCCAGGGTGCGGCTGTGGGACGTCGAGAGCGGCACGCTTCTGGCCACGTCGGAGGTCCTCGGGGACCTGGTTCGCGCCGTGGGCTTTAGCCCAGATGGCCGGCGACTGGCCGCTGGAGACGGCGACGGCAATCTGTTGGTCTGGGACCTGGCAGCTCCTTTGGCTACCGAGCCTGTGCTTCGACTCGATAATCCCCCAACCGTGCTCAGCATCTCGTTTAGTCCCCAGCAGCTAGGAAGCCCAGGTACGACCATGATAGCCACTGGTAGCGGCGATGGCATCATCCGCCTGTGGGATGTTGACAGTGGCCAATTGGTGCGCCAGATGCAGGGCAGCGGCAACAGCGTGGAGGTCGTCTACAGCCCAGATGGCAGCGTCCTGGCCGCGGGGGACGTCGGCTGGGCGGACGAATTCTCTGTCCGCCTGTGGGACCCCATTTCCGGCGAACTGCGCCAGACCCTGTCGGGACACACCAAGGACGTTAGTGCCCTGGCGTTCACTCCCGACGGGCAGGTGCTTGCCTCGGGTGACTGGGACGGCTTCACCAGGCTGTGGGATGTGACTACCGGCAAGCAGCTTCAAGTGTTGGAGCAGGGCGGGAGCGTAGAAAGCGCGGCCTTTCGCCCCGACGGAGGGCATTTGGCGACTGCCGGGTCTGACGGTCTGATCTGGATCTGGAGTGTCCCCTGACCGTCCCGTCGCTTGTGGTGGGTCTGCCTTCGCAACAACCTGATTGTCGATTGACAGTCCTGTCCTACGAGTCCCCTTGGGGGCACACCTGTTACTTGTACCAGGTAAGAGCCTGGAAGATCTGAGGGGGCAAGACTCCAAGACGTACCAGCAAGCCAGTCCAGTTGACCGCGAGCTGCCTGCAGTCTGGAGATAGTGGCATGGCCAGAGAAGTGTTGTTCTCGGTTGAAGATGCGGATGAAGGCGGATATGTTGCTCGTGCCTTGGGTTACTCGATCTTCACCGAGGCGGACACATGGGGCGAACTCAAGTAAGCTGTTCGAGATGCCGTGCGCTGTCACTTTGAGGAAGGGAAGCAGCCCGACCTGATCCGTCTGCACGCGGTCCGCGAAGAGGTTGTGCCGGCATGAGGCTGCCGCCCGATGTCAGTGGCGAAGAACTGGCAATCCTGCTCAGGCACTATGGCTACGAGGTGACGCGCCAGACAGGCGGTCATATGCGGCTGACCACGACGCGGGGGGCGAGCACCACGTCACGATTCCCCGTCATAGCTCGCTACGGGTCGGTACATTGAGTGCGATTCTCGGCGACGTCGCTGAGCATCTGGGCCTCTCGAGGCAAGCACTGCTGGAAGCATTGTTCGGCAAGTAGAGGTTACCCGGAGCCACCGTGTAGCCCTGACAGGGTGGCGACTCCTGCGTGCTCCCAAGGTCCCTCGGCAAGGAATACCGCTTTCAGTGCGCCTGCGAAGGCGGGCGTTCGCAGGCCAGTGCCGCGCCATTGGTGCAACCAGGGGAGACACAGGGCTGGGTCCCATCCTGAGGAACCATCCCCTCGATTCTGCGCTCCTTTCACACTTTCCCGGCCAGAATGGCCGGCGTCTTCGACCTGCCGCGAGGTGTTCCTCACAACTGGTGGAATGCTGCTGACGAGGAGGCGCGGGTCACTGTCCAGGCAGGGCCAACGACTCGCTTCGGACAAATGATAGCCACGCTCTTTGGGTGTGGCACGGGACGGAAAGACCAACGACATGGACAAGCGAGTTCTTTTGACATAGCACCCACTATGCCTCAAAACGGGCGGATGTGCAAGTGGCACCGCCACTTAGATGAAATTGTGAAAGAGCAAATCTTAGTGACATTGGGCTTTAGCCGGATTTCCGCCGGAAGGCTCCACTCCTCCTCGCCTGGGAGCCGAGGCTTTAGCCGGTCCACCGCCTGGAGCCTCCCCTCCTACCGGGCGCCGGACTTGGCCCCTTGAAGAATCGATCGGAGTTGACCAATACCAGATTTCCGGGTATAATGGTTGTGATGGGACTGGCCTCCAGGGCCTGTCAGACCTGAGGTGGGCCTCTTCCGGCAACGGGCTTGCCGTCCGATCCGCCGCCAAGACGTGATTCTTTCCGCTCCGCGCCGGACGGCGCGTTGAGAGAACGCGAAGGGTGAACCTTCTTGCCAGGAGTGGTGCGATGTCGCAGCAAAGTCGTTCTACACTCGTTCGTCTTGGTACGGGGATTCTCCTCTCGGTCGTGGGTGGCCTGGCGTTGGTCCTTGCCTTTCCGCCCTATGGCATCTGGCCATTGGCCCTGGTGGGGTTGGTGCCGATCCTGGTGGCGCAGCTCCGCGTCATGCCCCCGAAATGGTCGTCGCTGGCTTCTGCATTGGGCCTCGGCGTGTGGTTACAGGGCTATCTGGGCCCGGTCTTTGCCCCGATCGGTACCTATATGGTCTGGCTGCCCCTGATCGTGGCCGTCTTTACCTTCATCACCGACCGGGGATTGCGAGATTTCGACGCCCAGACCTCGTACCGGTGGTTCGTCGTGTCGGGCACGCTCAACTGGGCAGGGGTGGAGATGATCCGGCTCTTTATCCCCATCGCCGGCACCTGGGCCTTTATCGCCTACCCGTTCTATCGTCAGGTGTGGCTCATCCAGCCGGTAAGTGTCTTTGGCATCATCGGGATGGGGATGCTGGTCATCCTGATCAATCACGTCGTCACCCTGCTGGTCCTGCGCTGGATCGATGGCCGCTGGCGCCTCGATGCCGACACCGTCCCGGTCAACGCAGGTCTGGCGCGGCGCTGGACGTGGATTGGCGGGGCCGTGGCGGGATGCTGGGTGGTGCTGAGCCTGGTCTTGCTCAACCTTCCGCTGCATACCCCCCAGGTCACGGTAGCCGCCATTCAGCCCAACGCCGGTTCGCTATGGTACGCCACGCCGGAGGAACGCGAGGAGATGCTGCCCAAACTCCACGCCCGGATGGTCGAGCAAAGCCGCGACGCTGCGGCTCAGGGTGCGCAGTTCATCGTCTGGCCGGAGGGTTCCCTGCCCTGGGACCCGCAGGTCGAAGACCGTCTGCAGTTGCGGGAACTGGCGCGGGATACCGGCGCGCACCTGGCAGTGGGCTACCTTTTGTTTGAAGACAGAGGAATGCGCAACGAGGCGACGGTGATCAACCCGCAAGGCGATTTTCTGGGGGTGTTCGGCAAAGACCATCCGGTGGTGTTCGGGGGCGAGACCAGCCTGACGCGCGGCACTTACCCGGTCTATCAGACGCCGATCGGCACCCTGGGCACGATCATCTGCTACGATCTGGACTACACCGACACCGTCCGTAAACTGGTACGTCGGGGCGCCCAGTTGATCGGGGTGCCCTCCAACGACTGGAGCACCATCGCCGACAAGCATTACACCCACGTTGTCTTTCGGGCGGTGGAGAACCGGGTGGCGATGGTCAAAGCGGACGGCGGCTGGGATTCGGCGATCATCGACCCCTATGGACGGATCCAGGGGCTGGCCCGCTTCCCGCAGGGCGGTGAGGCGACGCTGGTCGCCGAGGTGCCGCTGGGCAGTGGGCGACCCACACTGAACGCTCGATTGGGCGATTGGACCGGCTGGATCGGCCTGGCCGGGTTAGTGTTTTTCGCCATCGGCGGCGGCTGGCTCAAGTCGAAAAGCGGCGGGGGCAGTCGCCACCCCTTAAATCATGTGAGTCAGGAGGAGGAACGATGAGCATCTTGCGGCGCATTCTGGGAGTGTTGGTCATGCTGGCCGGGTTGCTGGGCCTGGTGCTCAGCCTGGCCGGATTGGTCGGCGTGTGGCTGGCCAAGCCTACGGTTGAGGTCTTTGCCGGTACCACCTTTGACACGCTCAATCAGAGCATTGTCACCAGTCAGAGCGTGATGGACGTCACTCAGCAGGCGTTGAGAGGCACCATCAGCAGCGTCGATAACCTCTCGGCCATGTTGAACACCACGGCGGCGGCGGTCGAGGATACCAAGCCGGTGCTCGACGAAGTCGATCTGATGATGGCCAAGACCCTGCCTTCCACCCTGCAGGCAACGACGGACGCGCTGTACGGGGCGCAAGAGGCGGCTCGCGTGCTGGAAAACACCATCCAGCAACTGGACGCCTTTCGTTTCGTGCTGAGCGCGACACCGCTGCTCAGTGCAATGGTCCCTGCGCCGGGAGAGGCCTATAACCCACCCAAACCGATCGCCGACTCCCTGGGAGAGCTGGCGACCAACCTCGAAGGCCTGCCCGATACCTTTGTCAATATATCGGCGGACTTGAGCACCACCGATGACAAACTGGACGCGGTCCAGCAGAACCTGGAGACGATGTCGGAGAGCGTCAAGCTGATTTCGTCGAGCCTGAGCGAGTACGAGCGGATGGTCTCCCAATCCAAGTCGTCCATGGACAACGTGCGGTCGATCCTGACCACGGTGCAAACCAATCTTCCCACCATCCTGAATGTCGGGGCGATTGTCCTGAGCCTGTTCTTCGCATGGTTGCTGGCGGCGCAGGTGGTGATCCTCACCCAGGGCTGGGAGTTGTACCAGGGGACGGCGGACCGGATGGAAAGCAGTTAAGTCACTCTCGAATCGGCGCGGTCGATCGTAGGCCGCTCGTTTCAATGTCAGCTAGCCAAAGAAAGGAGGGATTTCAAATGGAAGTGACGTTGGATACCACTCTAGGCACCCTGTTGGACGATCCACAGGCGAAACAGGTGTTGGAAAGTTACCTGCCGGGCATCACCACCAACCCGCTGGTGGCGATGGCGAAGGGAATGTCGCTCCGGACGATCCTGGCCCTGCCGCAAGCGGCGCAGTTTGGCCTGACGCAGGAGAAAGTGGAGGAGATCCTGGCCGAAATCAACAAGCGACTCTAACCATAGCCTGGACGTGACGGAACGGGCACTGACGGCGACGGCTCTGACAGGCTCTATCGAGAGCCTGTCAGAGCCTGTCTGCCGGTTGGGCGCCTATCGGTACACGCCGTACTGTTTGGCAGTCTCGACAACCGCCTTCACATTTTCGGGCCTGGCCCGATCGAAGAACGCCCCGTTGCAGATGATCAACCCGCCGTCTCGACCCACCGTGTCGATCAGATTTTTGACATAATCTGTCACTTCCTGGGGGGTGCCCAGTTCCAGCAGCGAGGAGGGCACGTTGCCCAGCAGGCAGGCGTTCCGGCCCAGCGTCTTCTTGACCTCAATCATGTCGGACTGGTCAATCATCCAGAGGGTTTTGCCCCTGGGGATATCCTGAATCACCTGCAGTCGGGTGTTCCAGTACCCCTCGGCGGCCGGCAGCGGTACGCATCCGCCTTCGATCAGGCCGAGGATCACCTCTTTGAGGGTAGGCCAGTAGAACTTTTTGAACTGTTCGTCCGAGAGGAACCCGTCGGCGCCCTTGTGGAGGGGGACAAAGATCACCGGTTTGCCGGTCGCCTGCGCAGCGCCCACCCCCATCTTGATCATCAGCGGGGTGAGGGCCTCCATCGCTTTGAGGAGCTTGTCAGGCCGTCGGTAAATGTCCAACATCACCCCGCGCGTGCCCCGCAGGGTATCACCGATCACATCGAATGGCGCCTTGGTGAACCCACCCAGGACCGTGGGGAAGCCCATGGTCGCCAGTTCCGCATCCACGCTCCCTATCACCCCCGCCCATTTCAGGGCTTCCGCTCCCGCCTCGAACAGCGCCTGGAAGGTGTTCTGCACCGGGGGCAGGGCGAAGGGAATAAAGTTGAACGCGACGCCGTACATCTCCAGGATGCCAGGGAAGAAGGGCAGCATCTGGAAGCCTCCCAGCGCCCCGAACACGCGCGGCAAATAGACGTTGATAAAGAACCCAGAAGGGTCTTGGATCAGGGCGTCGTACTCGTCCGCCTGCATATATTCGCCTTCGTTGCACTGGTAGCTGTGTTCCGGCGCGACGCCGTGGCCTGGCCATGAGTAGAGCTTGTAGTCGAGGATCTCGAAGAACTTCCCCGGCCCTGGCGCAGCAGCGCCCCATTGCATGTCCGGCTCAAGGTCCAGGACAAACTTTTTGAAGGCCGCCGCGCACCGGTCATAATCGTACATCGCTTCCTGAACGGTCATGCCGCTGGAGGTCCACGGGTACATGCTGGGGAAGATGGTCACCGGCACGCGATCCGGCAACTCTTTCATCTGGATCGCCTGCTTGAAGCGGAGGACCCGTTCCTTGTATGCCTGTTCGGCCTGCGGACTCTGAAATGGCAGGGGATTCCCCTGAGGATCTTTGGGCGACAACACTCCCTGCCACAACGCTTCCTGCTTTTCATCGGGAGACAATGGTTTGTTCATCTGACACCTCTCTTTCTTGGTTGAGGATGCCTACTGGACGCCCAGCCACTTCTTGGCCAGAGATACGCCGGCGACCGCATCGCGACCGTAGGCGTCCGCGCCGGTATACTCTTTGATCGATTCGTTGACCTGACCACCGCCGATCATGATCTTGACCGCATCCCGCAGACCGGCCGCCTGGATGGCCTCGATCGTTTCCTTCATGGCGTCGAAGGCCAGGGTCAGGAACCCGCTCAGGCCGACCACCTGGGGTCTGGCGTCCTGGATGGCCTGGACGAACTTTTGGGGCGGGACGTCCACGCCCAGATCGAGGACCTCAAACCCGTTGGCGTCGAGCATGAAGGTGACGATGTTCTTTCCGATGTCATGGATGTCCCCGGCGACCGTGCCGATCACAACCTTGCCATACCGCTTGAGCTCCGGCGCTTTGGCCAGTTGAGGCTTGATGGTTTCGGTGATCTGGCGCAGGATCTCGCCGGCCATAATCAATTCGGGCAAGAAGTAGGTGCCCTGCTCGTACCGTTGGCCCACGATGGACATGGCCTCGCGCGCCGCCTCCAGAATGACAGTAGGGTCCACCCCACTCTCTACCATCTCCTGGACCAGAGAGAGGGCTTCTTCCTCCCTCATGTCAGCGATGGCATTCACCAGTTGGTCTGACATTGTATCCTCCTTTCACAGATTTGCATGGTGGTCTATCGCCCTTGCCTCGTAGCTGCGAGCGGGCGAGAGACCCTTTCACCGACATCCGTTCGTAACGGGGCTTTGCCCTGCGCGGTGCTGGGCAAAGCGCAGGCAATCACAAGTGAACTCCGTGGGCCGGCGGTTCGGCCTCGCTCCATAGGATCACCACAAAGGTACCGTCGCACAGGCCATCCGTTGGATAGGGGCGTTGGAGCCGGGGAGCGCCGCCTATGCTGATCCTCATCAAGCCACTGGTTCATGTCGTTAAAATTATACCCTTGCCCGTGCCAGGCGTCAAGCATTCACCGTTTGCTCGACGAGGCTGTTAGAGTCCAGCATCCAATGGGAGAGGAGGCTTTCGCCGGAACGGAATCACGCAGACCCCAGCGAAAGCTTCCACTCCTAGACCGTTCCGTACAGCCGCAGCGCAGCAGTCTCGACCCCTGGCTGAGCCGGTCCCCATTTGCCCCGTGGCGGCAGCGGTGGTACAATAATCCCTCACAGGAAGAATCCCTGGGAGAGGTCAGATGATCACGCCCATGCGCCGCCAGTACCTGCGCATCAAAAAGCAATACCCGGATGCCATTGTTCTGTTCCGGCTCGGCGATTTTTATGAAACCTTTGACGAAGACGCCAAGATAGTCGCTCAGGTGTGCGATATTGTCCTGACTTCAAGGCCGGTGGGCAAGGACCAGCGTGTGCCGCTGGCCGGCGTGCCGTACCATGCAGTGGAGGGCTATCTGGCCAAGCTGATTCAAGCCGGACACAAGGTGGCGATCGTCGAACAGGTGGGGGACGTTTCGTCCAAGGGCCTGGTGGAACGGGAGGTGGTGCGCGTCGTGACGCCCGGCACGGTGGTCGAGCCGCTGCTGCTAGACGAGCGACGCAACAACTACCTGGTGGCGGTGGTGATAGACGGCCATAGCGCCGGCCTGGCCTACACCGACATTACCACCGGCGAGTTTGCTGCGACCCAGTTCTCAGGAGAGGATAGCCTCCACCGCCTGTGGGAAGAGGTGGAGCGCCTCCAGCCGGCCGAGCTGTTGGTCCCGCAAGGGCAACCCCTCCCGCCCGGGCCATCCGGCGCACCCAATACGGAGCGGGTCATCACCGAACATGATCGATGGTCCTTTGATCTGGAGACGGCGCGGCAAGCGCTGTTGGACCATTTTGAGGTGGCGAGCCTGGAGGGATTCGGTCTGGCCGGACTGCCGCTGGCCATCCGGGCGGCGGGAGGGTTGCTGGGGTACCTGCGCGAGACCCAGCGGTCGAAGCTGGGCCAGCTATCCAGTCTGCGCACCTACTCGACCGAGCAGTTCATGATCCTGGATGCCGCCACCCGGCGCAATCTGGAGCTGACCGAGACATTACGGCGGGGCACGGTCCAGGGTTCGTTGCTGGGCGTGCTCGATGCGACCGTCACCAGCCTGGGGGGACGGCTGTTGCGGCGCTGGATCCAACAGCCGCTCCTCGACCTGGAGCGCCTTCAGGCCCGCCAGGACGCCGTCGAGGCGCTGGTCACCGACCACCCCCTTCGCACCCGGCTGCGCACCTTGCTCCGCCAGGTGGCCGATCTGGAGCGGCTGACCAGCCGCGCGGTGCAGGGGATCGCCCGCCCCCGGGATCTGCTTGGCCTGCGGCAAAGTCTGGAGGTTCTGCCCGAGATCCAGAGTCTGGTCCAGCAGGCGGAGGTGTCGGCGCTGTGCCCCCTGGCCTCCTTGGATCCGTGTCCGGACATCGCCTCGCTGATCGGCCAGGCGATCACCGACGATTCGCCAGCCGTCCTGAACCAGGGTGGGGTGATCCGTCCCGGGTTTTCGGCGGAGCTGGATGCCATCGTCGTTGCTTCGCGGGAGGCCAAAACCTGGATCGCCAACCTGGAGCGAGAGGAGCGGGCGCGGACCGGGATCAAGTCGCTGAAGGTGGGCTACAACAAGGTGTTCGGCTATTATCTGGAAGTGAGCCGGGCCAACACCGCCTTGGTGCCTCCGGAGTATATCCGCAAACAGACATTGGTGAACGCGGAGCGTTACATCACCCCGGAATTAAAAGAGTACGAGTCGCTCATCCTGAATGCCCAAGAGCGGATCCTGGAACTGGAACAGACCCTCTACCGCCAGGTGTTGGAGCAGGTCGCAGCCGCTTCATCTCGCTTGTTGCAGGCAGCCCAGGTGGTGGCCGAGCTGGATGTCTATGCGGCGCTGGCCGAGGTAGCGGTGCGGAACCGCTATGTCCGCCCTGTCCTGACCCACGACGATGAGCTGGAGATCATTGCCGGACGGCATCCGGTGGTCGAGGTGGCGCAGCGGGAAGAGCCGTTCGTGCCCAACGATACTCGTTTCACCGACACAGAACGGATCCTGATCATCACCGGGCCGAACATGAGCGGCAAAAGCACCTATTTGCGCCAGGTGGCCTTGATCGTACTGATGGCCCAGATCGGCTCGTTTGTGCCAGCCGATCGGGCGCGCATTGGCCTGGTGGACCGCATCTTTACCCGGATCGGGGCGCAGGACGAGATCAGCGCCGGACAGTCCACGTTCATGGTCGAGATGCTTGAAACGGCCCATCTGCTGAACCATGCCACTCCTCGCAGCCTGCTGGTGCTCGATGAGGTAGGGCGGGGCACCAGCACCTACGACGGGATCTCGATTGCCTGGGCCGTGGTCGAGCATATCCATCACCATCCCCGGCTCCGCTGCCGGACGCTTTTTGCCACCCACTATCATGAACTGACACAACTGGCGGACCTGTTGCCGTGGGTGCGGAACTATAACGTGGCCGTGGCGGAGGAAAAGGACCGGGTGGTGTTCTTGCGACGCATTGTCCCCGGCGGGGCGGACCGCAGCTATGGCATCCATGTCGCTCAACTGGCCGGCCTGCCCAGGCCAGTCGTGCATCGGGCGCAGGAGATCCTGCAGGAGCTGGAGCGCGAGGCGCGCTCGCCCCTCTCGCCCCGAGCCACCATTGAAGTCCGTCAGTTACCGCTGTTTGCGGTGGACCATCCCGTTCTGGAGGAACTGCAGCGACTGGACATCAGCGCCATGACGCCGCTGGAAGCGCTCAACAAGCTGTACGAACTGCAACGAAAAGCGGGGGCATAACCGGCCGATTTCTTGCATTGGCGACCAGAATGTGTTATGATACTGTGCGAGCTTTCACAAATGGGGAGAAGGCCAATGCCAGGAACGAAACCGGTGCCCGATATTGTGGTCGGACGGTTGCCGATCTATCTCCGCGCACTCACCCGCCTGTTGGAAGAAGGACAACAGGTGGTCGCCTCGAAGGAACTGGCCAAACGACTTGGCATCAGCTCCGCTCAGATCCGCAAGGACCTGTCCCACTTTGGCGAGTTCGGCAAGCAGGGAAAGGGGTACGAGGTCGCCTACCTGCGGGATCAACTGCGGAGCATCTTGCATGCCGATCGGACGTGGAACATGGCTCTGATCGGAGCCGGGGACCTGGGCCATGCGATTGCCCATTATATGGAGTTTGAGAAGGAAGGCTTTCGCATCGTCTGTGTGTTTGACAACAATCCGCAAAAGATCGGCCGCCGGTTGGGCAAGTTCGAAATCCTGGATATGGCCGCCTTGCCCCAGAAGGTGCGAGAACAGGAGATCAAGCTAGCCGTGGTGGCGGTCCCGGCCGAGGCAGCGCAGTCGGTGGTCGATGAGTTGGTGCGGGCCGGCGTCAAAGCCATTCTCAATTATGCGCCGGCCACGGTAGTGGTCCCGCCGAACGTCCATGTCCAGTCCATTGAACCGGTGATGTATCTGCAGCGGATGACCTATTATCTATAGGTTCTACGGCGGGTCGGCTGGGGGCGGATCCACGGAGAGCCTAATACGCTGGTAGGCTCCGCTTGATGATGTCATAGTTTTCCAGAGCCTTGCCCGCCCCGAGGGCCACGCAGGCGATGGGGTTGTCGGCCACATAGCAGGGCACCCCCGTTTCCCGGGTGAGCAGTCGGTCAAAGTTGCGGAGCAGGGCTCCCCCGCCGGTCATGACGATGCCCCGGTCAATAACGTCGGAAGCCAGTTCGGGAGGGGTCTTTTCCAGAACACTTTTGACCACCCCGACGATCGTGGCCAGGGGCTCGGTGATCGCTTCGGTCACTTCGCCTGAGGTGATCCAGATGGTTTTGGGCAGGCCAGAGACCTGATCCCGGCCCTTCACTTCCATCTTGAGTTCCTCGGCCAAAGGCAGGGCGCTGCCGATCCCGATCTTGATCTCTTCGGCCGTCTGCTCGCCGACCATCAGGTTGTACTTGCGCTTGATATAGCTGATGATCGCCTCGTCAATGCGGTTGCCGCCTACCCGCACCGAGGCGTACTCGACGATGCCGTTCATAGAGATGACCGCCGCCTCGCTGGTGCCTCCGCCGATGTCTACGACCAGATTGCCGGTCGGGGTGTCTACCGGCATCCCCGCGCCCAGCGCCGCCGCCAGAGGTTCCGGGATCAGGTATACTTCGCGGCCACCGGCCTGGATCGCGGCATCGTGGACGGCGCGGCTCTCGACGCTGGTCACTCCCACCGGGACGCTGATCGCGATCAAGGGTTTGAACAGGCGCACCCGACCGACCGCCTTTTCGATAAAGTAGCGCAACATGGCTTCGGTCACGACATAATCGGCGATGACGCCATCGCGCAAGGGCCGCGCGACCTCGATCGTTTCGGGGGTCCGGCCGAGCATGGCCCGCGCTTCGGTGCCGACGGCGACGATCTTGTTGTCGTTGATGGCAATGGCCACCACCGACGGTTCCTGAAGGATAATCCCTTTTCCTTTGACCCAGACCAGGACACTCACCGTGCCCAGGTCCACTCCAATATGCCTGGTCAGCATCGTGGTCACTCGATTCTTTGATAGACTTTGGGGGCGGGATGATCTTCCCGTCCCCCTGAGTGGTCATGGACGATCGGAGACGGAATTACCATCACGGCTTGCCCCCCGCTTTGCGTTTACGTTTGGCGACTTTGATCCGGGTCGTAGAACGGCGCAGGGCCGCCTCGGCCCGGGCAAAGTCGGCATCCTCTCGCCGCTTCTGAGCCATGATCTCGGCGGCGCGCCGGCGCGCCGCCTCGGCCCGCTCAATATCAATTTCCTCCGCCCGCTCCGCCGAGTCGGCCAGGATGGTGACCTGATGGGGCCCGACCTCCATGAACCCGCCCCCAATGGCGATATACTCATCTTCCTGTCCGGCGCGGCGGAGGATCAACTCGCCGTAGGTCAGGGCGGTGATCAGGGGAGCGTGGTGGGGCAGGATGCCGAGTTGTCCCTGCACGCCTGGGGCAAGGACCATGTCCACCTCACCCTGAAAGACAATCCGTTCAGCGGTCACCACTTCGCAACGGAGAGGCGACATTTAGCTCCTCAACTTCTCGGCCATCTCCACGGCCTCATCAATGGTGCCGACCAGGTAAAACGCCTGCTCGGGCAGATCGTCATGTTTGCCCTCCAGGATTTCCCGGAATCCGCGCACCGTTTCCTTGATGGGTACATACCGCCCTTCCCGCCCGGTGAACTGCTCGGCCACGAACATGGGCTGGCTAAGGAAGCGCTGGATCTTGCGGGCGCGGGCGACGATCAGTTTGTCTTCTTCGGAAAGCTCGTCAATCCCCAGGATGGCGATGATGTCCTGCAGGTCTTTGTAGCGCTGCAACACGCGCTGGACCTCGCGGGCAGTATTATAATGATCCTCGCCCACGATGCGCGGGTCGAGGATGCGGGAGGTGGACGCCAGCGGATCGACGGCCGGATAGAGGCCTTGTTCAGCGATGGAACGTTCCAGGGCGATGGTGGCATCCAGGTGGGCAAAGGTGGCGACCGGGGCCGGATCGGTATAGTCATCCGCCGGAACATAGACCGCCTGCATTGAAGTAATGGACCCCTTCCGCGTGCTGACGATCCGTTCCTGCAGTTCGCCCATTTCGGTGCCCAGCGTGGGCTGGTACCCCACCGCACTGGGCATGCGCCCCAATAGGGCCGACACCTCCGATCCAGACATGACGAACCGGAAGATGTTGTCAATAAAGAGCAGGACATCCCGCCCTTCGTCGCGGAAATACTCGGCCATGGTCAGGCCGGTCAGTCCGACGCGTAGACGCACCCCCGGCGGTTCGTTCATCTGACCGAACACCATGGCCACGCTGTGGATGACGCCCGAATGGCGCATCTCATACCACAGGTCATTGCCTTCCCGCGAGCGCTCGCCCACGCCGGCAAAGACCGAGTAGCCCTTGTGGACGGTGGCAAAGGTGCGGATCAGTTCCTGGATGATGATCGTTTTGCCCACCCCGGCGCCGCCGAACACACCCGTCTTGCCGCCCCGGGTGAAGGGTGCGATGAGATCGATCACCTTGAGGCCGGTTTCCAGGAACTCGGGTTTCGTTACCTGCTCTTCAAAGGAGGGCGCCGGACGATGGATGGGATAGTATTCGGTGGCCTCTACCGGACCGGCGTTGTCGATCGGTTCGCCCAGGACGTTAAAGATGCGTCCCAGGGTAGCCGGTCCCACCGGCACCATGATCGGATGGCCGGTGTTGATCGCTTCCATCCCCCGGCGCAGGCCATCGGTCGTATCCATGGCCAGGCAACGTACCCAGTCGTTCCCCAGGTGCTGTTGCACCTCGACCACCAGGGGGCGGCCGTCGCGCGGGATCTCGACGGCGTCATAGATCTCGGGCAGGTCGCCGTCTGGGAATTCGATATCTACCACGGGGCCCATGATCTGCACGACACGGCCCCTGCTTTGCTTGGTCATTCGCCCTCCTTCAGGACTATCATCGGATCACCCAAGGCTCTCCTCCGGCACCACCAGACAGGTGAGGGTATCCCGAACCCCGGCGGCGGGTCGGATGTCGCGCATGATGGTGGTCATCAGCTCGGCGGTGCTGGCGCTCTCCAGCGCCACGATCAGATCATAGGGTCCGGTGATCAACTCGACCGAGCGGATCATGGGCTGGCTCTTCAGCGTCTGGTAAATGGCCCTGGTCAGACCGGGTGCCGTTCGGATCAACACATACGCCTTGGTAGTCATCATCGTTCCTTCTGTCTGATCGCCTCCCATCACATGGCGCGATGGGCGCTTCTCTCCCCTCTCAGCCGGGCCAGCGCCTCCGACCCGCCGACGATGTCGAGCATCTCTTTGGTGATCGCCTCTTGCCGGGCACGGTTGTAGGTCAGGGTCAGGTCGGCCAGCAGTTCGTTGGCGTTTTCGGTGGCGTTGCGCATGGCGACCATGCGTGCGCTGTGCTCGCTGGCCAATGCTTCCAGGATCGCCTGATAGACCTGCAACTCGGTGAAGCGTGGCAGCACGGTATCCAGGATGGTACGTGGGTCCGGCTCATAGAGATATTCGGTCACTGCCATCTCGGTTCGCGGCTGGTGTTGTTCTGAGACCTGCGTTGCGCCCAGGAAGAGGGGTCGGATCGGCAGGAGCTGCCAGATGGCTGGGCGCTGGATCAGGGTATTGATAAAGTCGGTGTGGGCGAGATAGACGACGTCGTACTGGCCAGCAATAAAGCCTTCGATCACCACCTGGGCGATGGGGGTGACGTCCAGCAGTCTGGGTTGGGGCGGCAGATTGGAGAATTCGGCGACGATGGTTTGACGCAACCGCCACATGGCCTCTCGGCCGCGCTTGCCGACGGTGATCAGGTGGACCGGGTAGGGCAGTTCGCGGATAAAGCGCCAGGCGTGGTGGATTATGTTGTGGTTGTAGCTGCCGCACAGTCCCCGGTCGGAGGTGATGAGGACCATGGCCACGGTCCGGATCTCCGTGCGCATCTCCAGTAGCGGGTGCATGGCCTCATCGGCCGCTCGCTGACTGGCCAGATGATTCAGGAGTTCCCAGGCCTTTTCGGCGTAGGGCCGGGTGGCCAGCACCTGCTCCTGAGCGCGGCGCATCTTGGACGCGGCCACCATCTGCATCGCCCGCGTCACCTGGGCGATGTTCTTGACGCTGCGGATGCGACGGCGGATCTCTCGGGTGCTAGACAATCGAACGCTCCCTGCCGAACACGGTGGATTTAAAGTCGCGGATGGCCTGGCTCAGGGCCTGTTGTACCTCATCGCTCAGCCTGGCTCCGGTGGCGATGGTCTGGACCAGTTCCGGATGACTGGCGTGCATGTAACGCAGGAACGATGCCTCGAACTCTTTGACGGCGCGCAGTTCGACATCGTCGAGAAAGCCATTCGTCACCGCGTAAAAGATCATCACCTGATCGGCCAGGTCCATCGGTTCGTATTGCTTCTGCTTGAGGACCTCCTGGATGCGCAAGCCACGGTCCAGTTGGCGCCTCGTCGCTTCGTCCAGGTCGGAACCGAATTGGGCAAAGGCAGCCAGCTCTCGGAAGGACGCCATGTCCAGGCGTAGCTTGCCGGCCACCTGCTTCATCGCCGGGGTCTGGGCGGCGCCGCCCACCCGGGACACCGACAGGCCGGCATTGACGGCGGGCCGGATGCCGGCATAGAACAGGTCACTTTCCAGGTAGATCTGGCCGTCGGTGATGGAAATGACGTTGGTCGGGATGTACGCCGAAACGTCACCGGCCTGGGTTTCGATGATGGGCAGAGCGGTCAGGGAGCCGCCGCCATAGTCCGGGTGCAGCTTGGCGGCCCGTTCCAGGAGGCGGGAGTGAAGGTAAAAGACGTCGCCCGGGTAGGCTTCGCGACCAGGCGGCCGACGGAGCAACAACGACACTTGGCGATAGGCCCAGGCATGTTTGGACAGGTCATCGTAGACGATCAGCGCATCCTGGCCCCGCTCCATGAACTCTTCGCCCATGGCGCAGCCGGCATAGGGGGCGATATACTGCAGCGTGGCCGGCTCGGAAGCGGAGGCGACGACCACAATGGTGTGCTCCATGGCCCCATACTGTTCCAGGGTGGCAACCACCTGGGCGATCTGGGCCAGCTTCTGACCGATGGCGACATAGATACAGATCAGGTTCTTGCCTTTCTGGTTGATGATCGTGTCAATGGCCAGGGCTGTCTTGCCCGTCTGCCGGTCGCCAATGATCAACTCCCGCTGACCTCGACCGATGGGGATCATCGAGTCAATGGCTTTGATGCCGGTTTGCACCGGCGTATCCACGCTCTTGCGGGTGACGACGTTAGGCGCGATGCGCTCGATATTGCGGTACTGGGTGAAGCGGATCGGGCCTTTGCCGTCAATTGGTTCGCCCAACGCATTGACCACCCGGCCAATCAGCCCTTCCCCGACCGGGACAGAGACAATGCGCCCCGTACTTCGGACGAGATCGCCTTCCTCGATCCCGGTATAGTCGCCCATGATGATGATGCCGACGTTGTCCACCTCCAGGTTGAAGGCAAGTCCCATGATGCTCTCGTTGCGGCCAGGTTTGGGCGGGAACTCGACCATCTCCATCGCCCTCACCCCGGCCAGCCCGTCGGCGCGGGCGATGCCGTCCCCCACTTCGAGGACCGTGCCGACATCCACGGCCTGGACCGGGGCTTCAAAGGCTTCGATCTGCCGTTTCAGGGTGGCAGTGATATCTCGGACTTCGATAGGCATTCAGTCCTCCCTACTCTTTCACCAAACGGTCGCGCAATGCCGCCAGTTTGCCGGCCACACTCCCGTCAATCACCCGATCCCCCACCCGCACTCGCACTCCGCCGATCAGGGCCGGATCGACCACGAACTGGAATTCCAGGTCGGGGCCATAGCGACGGACCAACCTGGTCCGGAGAGCCTCTTGCTCGGCGGTGGTCAGGGGGACGGCGCTGGCGACCTGAACCGGTTTGCGTTCTGGACGGCGGCGGACCAGCCGCTCAAATTCTACCAGAATGGCATCGAGTTGATCCAACTGCCCCGATTCCAACAGCGTTCCCAGGAACTTGCGGATTTCGGGCAGCAACCCTTCGGGAACCGCCTGGGCCAGGAGCGCGAGCTTTTGCGACGTGGGACGCTCAGGATCGGCAAGCGCGGCGCGCAGCGAAGGGTCCTGGCGCGTCGCCTGTTGGACGCGGCTCAACTGCCGGGTCCACGGTTCCAGCGCCAGCTCATAGATCGCGGCGGCGTAATGCTGAGGTCCTGCTTGCGCGCTCACTGCATCTCCTCGGTCTGCTCGAGAAATTCAGCGATCAGCCGGCGGTGACTTGCCTCGTCCAATGTCTGACCAATGACCTTTTCGGAGATCAGGAGGGCAAGCTCGGCCACCTGTTGACGAAGCTCGGCCATGGCCTGGTCTCGGTCGCGCTCAATCTCTTCCCTGGCCTTCTGGATCTGAGCGCGTGCTTCTTCCCGCGCTTTGGCCAGGATCTCCTGGCGCGTCTGTTCGCTCATCTGCGTTGCCTGGGCGATGATCTCTTGACCCTGCCGCCGGGCTTCGGCCATCTGGCGCTCGAATTCCTGCTCCATCTCTGCCGCGCGGCGGGAGGCCAGCTCGGCGTCTTCCAGGCCTTTCTTGATCCGGGCCGACCGCTCATCCAGCATGCGCAGGATAGGCTTGTAGGCCACGACGTACAGCAGGAGTGCCAGCAGGGTGAAATTCACAATCTGGGAGACCAATAACCCTAAGTTAATGCCTAATGCTTCCAAGCGTCAGCCTCCTTGGAGTTCGCTTCTGGGGTTGGCCGAACCAGGTCCCCGGGCCTCGACCCGAACCGTCACACAAACTTGATAATCAGCGCCACGACCAGAGCATAGATGCCGATGGCCTCGGTGAACGCCAGGCTCAGGATCAGAGGAACAAAGATCTGGCCGCTGGCTTCCGGGTTCCGGCCCAGCGCTTCCATCGCTTTGGAGCCGATCATGCCCAATCCCAGGCCGGGGCCCAGGCTCCCCAAGGCGATGGCGATGGCTGCCGCTAGAGACTTGACAATCGTAGGGTCCATTTGTGCGTTTCCTCCTCGACGTAGATTTTCAATGCAGGCTCTGCCCTGCGAGTGGTTAATGTTCTTCTTCGCCGTGGTGGCTGATGGCGACGACAAAAAAGGCCACAGTCAGCATCATAAAGACGAGAGCCTGGACCAGGCCGACAAAGATCTCCAACCCATAGAAGGGCAGCGAAACCAGGTAGGGGATCAGGAACGCCATAACGACCAGCAATACCTCCCCGGCAAAGATGTTGCCAAAGAGACGGAAGGAGAAGGAGACGATCTTGCCGATCTCACTGATGCTTTCCACCACCCCGATAAACAGGTCGATGATCCCCATGAAAAAGGCGGCAATCCGCCCCCCACACCCCAGGCCCTTGCGGGTGAAGGCCTTGACGATCCGGCCTACGGCGATGAATTTGCCGAAATAGCCCGGTCCCAGGGCCCTGACGCCAAAATATTGAGTGAGGAGAACCGAGACAAAAGCCAGTCCCAGCGTGATGTTCAGGTCCGTGGTGGCGGCGCGAAGCATGGGTACCAGGATATACCCCTCACCGGCTTTTTCATGCGAGGCGGCTTCGGCTTCCCCTGTCGGAGTCGGCATCCACAAGCCAATGGTATGGCTGTCGTTCAGCCACTGCACCGGATGCCCGCCCTCATGTTCGGCAGGGTGAAGCACCCCCCAGCTACCAAAGAGCGGGGTCAAGCCCATCCAGTTGGAAACGATCACAAACAGAAAGATGGTCATGACAATGGGGAAGAATTTGCGCGCCCACTTGGCCCCGGCCGCATTCTCCACCAGCCCGTAAAAGCTCTCGATGATCAGTTCCAGGAACCCCTGCCACCGGCCCGGCACCAGACTCATTTTGCGGGTGATGGCCCACGAGCCAACGATCAGGACGATCATGGTCAGCCAGGCAGCGAGCAGGGAGTTGGTGATCGGAAAACCGAACAGCTCAAAGACCGGTTCGGCGGCGATCCGAATTTCAGGGAGCAACACCCGAGGAATGGGCAACAGGTTCAGAACCACCAGTCCGGCGACGATCAGGCCGGTCGGGACCAGCACTTTTCTCGACAGGAGCTTGGACACTAGTCAGGTTCCTCCTCATTCGGCGGTGCTTGTTCCTCCGGGCTGGAGCCGGCAGCCCGGGCAAAGATACGAAGCGTCATGCGCGCCACTCCCACCGTAGCCGCCAGAATGCCCAACAGGGCCCCGATCAGCACAAAAAGCGGAGAAGTGTTCAGTTTGTTGTCGAGCCAAAGGCCGATCAGCAGCGGGATCAGGAGTGAGAAGAGCATGGTCCAGCCCAGATTCAAGGCCAAACTCAATGCTTCTCTCTTTTTCACCCCGCAGCCCACCCCTGATTTCCGGCAGCACCGGTGTGGTCGTTGCCATTTGTGCCCAGCATTATAGCAAAAGAGGCGCGATTGAGCAAATGTGAATCTGATGCTGTGAGCCGAGGGCCTGGGGTTAACTCGTCAGACGACTCTCCCGCCTGAATCTGACCATCACGGGAACCCGGTAGAGCACAGCGGTTCTGTGCTCTACCGGGAGGATGGCTGCCCCGAGATCGTACCGGCGACCTCGCCTCTAGCCCTCGGCGGTCAGGCTGGCGACGGTCGGGGCGTCCAGCTTTTTGACCAGGCCGACCACCAGACGGAGCGCCCCGTCATAGTCATCCCGATGGAGGATGGCGTTATGGCTGTGGATGTGCCGCGTCGGCACCCCGATGACGATGGTCGGCACCCCCTCATTGTGCAGATGAATCATGCCCCCATCGGTCGCCCCGCCGGACATGACCGAGAATTGCAGCGGGATGCCCAATTCCTGCGCGGTGGCGATGGCCAGGTCGCGCAATTTCAGATTGGGGATCATCCGCGCATCGTAGACCAGCAGGGAGGGACCCTGCCCCATCTTGATCGCGGTCTCTTCGGGCTTGATACCGGGCACATCACCGGCGATATCCACCTCCAGGACGATGGCCACGTCCGGATTGACGGCAAAGGCCGAGGTTTTGGCTCCGCGCAGCCCGACCTCCTCCTGGACGGTGCCGACGGCATAGACGGCGTTGGGATGGCCTTCGGCGGCCAGTTGACACAGGGCCTGGACCGCCAGGGCGCACCCGACCCGGTTATCGAAGGCTTTGGCCAGGTAGACCTTGGGGTTGGCCAGGATGCGGAATTCACTCAGCGGGACGATCGGATCGCCGGGACGGATGCCCATCTCGCGCACTTCTTCTTCAGAGCGCGCTCCCACGTCAATGTACATGTCCTTCTGTTCGACCACTTTTTTCCGCTCTTCGGCGTCGAGCAAATGAGGCGGCTTGGCGCCCAGCACCCCGAGCACGTCTCCCTGGCTCGTCTTGATCACCACCCGGTGGCCGAGCAGGACCTGGTCCCACCAGCCGCCCAGGGCGACGAACTTGACAAACCCTTCTTTGGTGATCATGCGCACCATAAAGCCGATTTCGTCCATGTGGCCGGCGAGCATTACCCGCGGGCGTTCCTGTTCGCCGACGTGCTTGCCGATAAAACTGCCCATCTTGTCCTGTTCAATGGAGGCCACCCCTTCCAGGTAGCGGCGCATGATGGCGCGCACTTCGGATTCGTAACCTGGAACGCCACTGGCCTCGGTGATCGCTTGCAACAACTGTTCGGTTTGATCCATGGGTCTACTCCTTTGAAAATAGATTGCTCCCCTTACTCCGGGAGTCGAGGCTTGAGCCGGTCCACCGCGTGAAGGCTCCACTCCCTCTGCGACAGACCACTTCACCCCACCCCCGCACCCCCTCCCCGCACGCGGGGAGGGGGCCGGGGGGGAGGGGTCCGGTCGCTCCCATGCCCCATCCCCTCCTCTCGTCAGGGAGTCGAGGCTTGAGCCGGTCCACCGCCCGAAGGCTCCACTCCCCACCCGGAGTCGCGCCCTCCGCCGCCGGCCCTTTTAATCGCCCAGCAGGCTGCCCACATTGATATTCAGGCCCCCGCTCGATCCTTTGCCTCCGACCTGGGGCATGAACTGGGCGACCTTCTGGGCCAGTTTGGACATGGGCATCGTTTGCAACCACACCTTGCCCGGCCCCCGCACGCTGGCCAGGAACAGTCCTTCGCCGCCGAGCAGGATGTTGCGGAACCCCTTGACCATCGTTACGTCAAAGTCCACGCTGCTTTCCATGATGGCCAGGTGGCCGGTATCCACCTTCAGGTGCTGGCCGGGTTGCAACGTGTACTCGATCACTTCGCCATCCACCTCCAGGAACACCAGGCCCGGTCCGGTGATCTTTTGCATGATAAAGCCCTCGCCACCAAACAGACCCGTGCCCAACCGCTTGCGAAAGTGCATGTCGATCGTGACGCTCTTTTCGGCGCACATAAACGAGTCCTTCTGGGCGATGATGCTCTCCCCAGGCTTGAGGTTAAAGGGGATGATCTTGCCGGGGAACTCGCAGGCAAAGGCGATGGTCCCTCGCCCCTGATTGACATAAAAATCGGTGATAAAGAGGGACTCGCCGGCCACGGCGCGCTTGATCATCTTGCCCAGGCCGCCGCCCGAGTGCGTCCGCATCTCGACGTTATCGGACATCCAGGACATGCCGCCCGATTCCGAATAGATCACCTCACCCGGTTCCAACTCGATGGTGACCACCTGGAGGATGGTGCCGTCGATCCGATAACTGACCCGACCCTGTCCCCCGACAAACTCGCGTTGAACATGCTCGAGTTCGGTGTCCAACGGAGTCAGTCTGCTGCCTTCGGAAGGGATGGCAACGGGCAAGGGAGCCCCGCAGTTGGTACAGAACTTGGTATTGGGCGCATTCTCAGCCCCACATGCTTGACATTTCATGGGGTACTTCCTTTCGTTCATTTGGGCTTTCGCCATTATAACATCAGTGAGTGCCTCTGGCAAAATGGGGAAGGGGTCGAACTGCTTCATCCGGTTGCTCTGGCGCTGGGGTCCTGGTATAATGAACGCGCCTGGAGAACCGATGAATGGGAGTGAGCGGACGGTGGAGTATGACGTGATCGTGGTCGGCGCCGGGCACGCCGGTTGCGAAGCGGCGCTGGCGGCGGCGCGGATGGGCGCTCAGACGCTTCTGCTGACCATGAATCTGGACCTGATCGCCCAGATGCCGTGCAATCCGAGCATTGGGGGGCCGGGGAAGGGGCACCTGGTGCGGGAAATTGATGCCCTCGGCGGCGAGATGGCGCGCGCCATTGACCGCACCTTTATCCAGATTCGCCTGCTCAATCAGAGTCGGGGGCCGGCCGTGCAGGCGCTGCGCGCCCAGGCCGATAAGCGGCGGTATTCCCTGGCGATGAAGCACGTCCTGGAGACGACGCCGAATCTGCGGCTCAAGCAAGCGTTGGTCGAGCGATTGATCGTTTCCCCGGGTGGGGATCGGGTGCGGGGGGTGGTGACTCACACCGGACAGGAGCTGTATGCCCGGACGGTGATCCTGACGACTGGGACCTTTCTGGCCGGCCGGATCCTCTCGGGAGAACAGAGTTGGCCGGCCGGGCGCGCCGGTGAGTTCCCGGCCACCGGCCTGTCGGCCTGTCTGCGCGAGTTGGGCTTCCCACTGGTCCGGCTCCAGACCAACACTCCGCCGCGCATTGACGCGCGCACCATTGACTTTACGCAGACCGAAATCCAACCCGGCAGCGAGGTCCCGCTGTACTTTTCCTGGTCTACTTCCGGCCGGGTGGATCAAGGGCCGGGCGAGGTTCCGGGCTTTCTCTCGACGCCGCCCAATCCGGTATACC
This sequence comes from Chloroflexota bacterium, assembly GCA_018606645.1. Lineage (GTDB taxonomy): Bacteria > Chloroflexota > Anaerolineae > JAAYZQ01 > JAAYZQ01 > TumbabinsA96. Next base: position 151,758 of record JAGVRI010000005.1, on the reverse strand, counting down.
CGGGCGCCCAGTTGAGCGGCTGGCGACCCCAACTGCCCTGTTATCTGGTCCACACCACAGCAGAGACGCTGCGCGTGGTGCGCGACAACCTGCATCGCTCCCCCATCGCCCCTGGCGCCCTGGAGGCAGCCGGGCCGCGCTATTGCCCCAGTTTTGAAGAGAAGGTCGTCCGCTTCCCCGACAAGGAGCGGCACCAGCTTTTCCTGGAACCCGAGGGCTGGCATACCGGCGAGGTCTATGTCCAGGGCCTGTTCACCGGCTTGCCCGAAGAGGTGCAGCTTGCCATGTTGCACACTATCCCGGCCCTGCGGGAGGCCGAGATCGTGCGCCCGGGGTATGCCATCGAATATGATAGCGTGCCGTGCCAGGAGGTTCAGGCCACGCTGGAAACCAAGCGGATCGAAGGGCTGTACCACGCCGGGCAGATCAATGGCACCAGCGGCTATGAGGAGGCGGCCGCTCAGGGGATCATCGCCGGGATCAACGCGGCTCTGAAGGTGCAGGGCAGGTCTCCCATCATCCTGCGCCGGGACCAGGCCTATATCGGCGTATTGATCGATGACCTGGTGACCAAAGAGATCCGCGAGCCATATCGGATCATGACCAGCCGGGCCGAGTATCGTCTCCTCCTCCGTCAGGACAATGCGGACTTGCGCCTGACCGAAATCGGGTATCAGGTGGGGTTGGTGCCCTATGAACGCTACCAGGCCGTCGAAGCAAAACGCCGGGCGGTAGAGGCCGAGCTGGCGCGCCTGCAATCCACCTGGCTCCGTCCCGGTGACGACACGACCGATGCCTTGCTGGCGCAGCGGGGGCTTCCTCCCTTTGCCGATGGAGTGAACGCCCTGCAATTCCTTCGACGCCCCGGGGTGGATTATGCGCTCATTGCCGCCCTGGCGCCGCCCTCCGAACCTTTGCCGGCGGAGGTTGTCGAACAGGTGGAGATCGAAGCCAGGTATGCCGGCTATATTGAGAAGCAGCAGGCTGAGGTGGCCCGCTTTCGGCGGCTGGAGGAGCTTCCCCTTCCGCCCGGTCTGGACTATGGCTCCATGGCCGGGCTACGGACCGAAGCCCGGGAAAAGCTGTCCCGCGTCCGGCCGCTCACCGTCGGTCAGGCCTCGCGGCTGGCCGGGGTCAATCCGGCAGATATTTCGGTCCTGCTGGTCCACCTGAAGCGGTTGGGAGTGGGCGGCCAAGATCGGAGCTAAGCCGGCGGGTCTGTCAGCCGGTGGAGTGGGGCTTGCCCGGTGCCGATTTGTTCTCGACCCTCTTCCGTGTTATAATCGGTGGCGACCCTTGGCGGAGGAGTAATGATGACCGAGGAGACGACGGTGGTAAAGGCTCCCTTGTTTCCCCGCCTGGTAGTACGAGCGGGTGGCCAGGTGATCCAGGAGGTTGTCCTCCAGGAACTCCTCACCATTGGCCGGGCTGAGGACAATGACCTGAAACTGATCGACCCGAAAGTCTCCCGTCATCATGCCCGTCTGACCAGAGAAGGAGATGACTATATCCTGACCGATCTGGACAGCGCCAATGGCACCTGGGTCAACCGCGTCCGTCTGACCGCCCCTCACCGGCTGGCGCATGGGGATCAGATCGGGGTGGGCGATGCGGAGCTGATCTTTCTGGAACCGGGTCGCTCGTGGCAGGAGGTCGTGACCCTCGTGGAGCCGCTGCCGGCCGGCTGGGAGACGAGAGTGGAACCGCCGGCGCCGCCTGTCTCGCAGCCTGTGGCTGCGCCTCCTGCGGTGGCCGGTGGTCAGGCCGGGAACGGGTCGAAGAGGCTCGTGGCCCTGGCCCTGATCGGAGTCGGGCTGGTGGCCATCGCCGCCCTGCTGGTCATCCTGTTCGTCGCGCCCGGCCCGTTGGGGAGGGGCCGACCGGTGGGCGGGGTGACGCCGACCGTGCCGGTGGAGGCCAGCCCGACCTCTCCCGGCACCGAACGTCCCATCGTCGCCCCACCGACCCCCGAACCGGCTACGCCCACCGCCGGAGCAATTCCCGAGGCGGAGATGAGCGACTGGCTGACCCAGGCGGCCGCTTTCGCCCGGCGCAGCAAGTTTGAGGAGGCGATCACCATCTATGAAGACCTGGTGCGCCGCGCGCCGGCGGACGCCCGGCCTGAGATCGGCTGGGCATGGGCGCTGATCCTCGACGACCGGGCCGAGGAAGCCCTGTCCCACGCGCAGCGGGCCATGGAACTGGACCCGACGAGCGCCGAGGTGGCCACGGTTCTGGCCCGGGTCTATCTCGAACTGGGGAAGGTCCAGGAGGCGCTGACTGCGGCGCAACAGGCGGTGCAGCAGAATCCGACCAGCGCCCAGGCGCACGCCGTCCTGGCCGACGCCTATATGCGCAACGGACAGGTCCAGGATGCAGTCCAGGAAGCCGATCTGGCGCTGGTTCAGGATATCAGCCATGCCGATGCCCATCGGGTCCGCGGCTGGCTCTATTATCTGGCTGACCAGGATATCGGCCGCGCTGCCGGCGAATTGCAGGCAGCGGCCGGGTTACAGCCCGAGCTCTGGGTGTATCGCCATCAGTTGGGCGAGTTCCTGTATGAGGTGAAGGACTATACCACCGCCCTTCTCGCTTTTCAGGATGCCCTGCGCCTGCGTCCCAAGGCGCGGACCTACACGGCGATCGGTCTGGTGTACTATCAACTGGAGCGGTACGATCAGGCCAAGGTCTCGGCGGAGCAGGCGCTGGCCGCCGGAGCCCAAGACGCGGATTGCTATGCGCTGTTGGCGGTTCTGTACGCCCGGGGAGGCCAGTGTGATGCGGCCCAACCCTACTACGAGCAGGCCTTGGCCCTGGAAGCCACCCATCCTCTGGCGCTCGAAGCGCAGGACCTCTGTCCAACAGCGGAATCCACGCCCTCGACCCCGCCCTCTACGCCGGCGCCTGGACCTACACCCAAGGCCGGGCAACCCACGGCCACCGCCCGACCGGGCCCATCGCCGGCGCCCATGGCCGAACTGAGCGGGTGGATCGCCTTTCCGGTCTGGAATGCCGAGAGGGGAAAATACGACACCTATGTCGCTCAGGCCAAGGACGGCAGCGGACGCCGTCTGGTCGTTGAGGAGATGCATCAGCCGGCCTTCAGCCCCGATGGCAACTGGTTGGTCGTCAACGGGGAGCGACGGGAACATCTGAATCTGTTCCTGGTCAAGCCGGACGGCAGTCAACTGCGCGAGATCTCGAAGCATATTGAGGATGCGTTGCCCTGTTGGGCCCCTGATGGCAAACGCCTGGCCTTCAGTTCGACGATGCACGGCGACCGGCAGTCCCGGGTGTATATCATGGACGAAGTACCCTTTGTCGGCGGCAAGGTGGAAGGGCGGCCGCTGAATTTTGGCCCGGATGATGTCCGCGGCGAGTATCCGGCCTGGACCTCAGACGACCGCATTGTGTACAAGGGATGTGATGTGACGGTGGATCCCGCCCCATGCGGCCTGTTCATCATGTCGGCCAGGCCCGGTCCACAACCTTTCAAGCAATTGACCGACCATTCCGGGGATACGGCTCCGGCGGTGTATGGAAACCGGATCGCCTTCACGTCCAATCGGGACGGGAATTGGGAGATCTATCTCATCAATGACGACGGCTCGGACCTGCGGCGGTTGACCAACAACCCGGCGATCGATGGCTTGCCGGCCTGGTCGCCCGATGGCAAGTTCATCGCCTTTGTCTCCAACCAGGGGGGCGGGTGGGCCATCTGGGTGATGGCCGCCGATGGTTCGGGTCGCCGCAAGCTCTTCGATCTGGGCGGAGGGGGGCTGGCATCCGACTGGTTGCACGAACGGATTAGCTGGGGACCATAACCACGGATAATTGACGTGAAGGAGGAAACCGATGACGACCCGACGAGTTCAACCGCTCTCGCTGGCGGTAACGGCCGTGATGTCGGCCATTGTGTTTGTGTTGACCCGAATGGTCCAGGTGCCAACCCCGGCGCGGGGGTATATCCACCTGGGCGATGCCGGCGTCTTTTTCAGCGCCTTTGCCTTTGGTCCGTGGATCGGAGGTTTGGCCGGCGGGCTGGGCACCGGCCTGGCCGATGTGACCAGCGGTTTTGCGCAATGGGCTCCCTTTTCGTTCCTGATCCATGGTCTGCAGGGTTGGGTGGTCGGCTGGACCAGCCAGCGGTGGACAGGGATTCGGGGGTTGCTCCTCTCGACCGTGCTGGGAGGGGTCATTGTTGTGGCAGGCTACCTGTTCGCCGGAATGATCCTCTCCGGGATCGGGGCCGCCCTGGGTGAGTTGCCGATGAACATCATCCAGGTATCGGCGGGGGCGCTGGTCGGCGTTCCCCTCTTTGCGGCGGTGCGTCAGGCCTATCCACCGATTGTCCATCTGGGGCGTCAGCGACGCTGATTCCGACAAGTTCCCCTGAGTTGAGACAAGAGATACCGACTGCATCAGACCCCGGCGATGTGGTGGTGGTGGAGGGGGTGCGGTTCGCCTACCCGCCCCTCTCGCCAGAGGTCCCGGCGCCGTGGGTGATCGATGGGCTGGAGCTGACCGTTCGCGCCGGCGAATGGCTGGCAGTGATGGGGGCCAGCGACTCGGGCAAGACGACGCTGTGCCTGCTGTTGGCCGGCCTGGCTCCCCATCTGACCGGAGGGGAGATGACGGGGCGGGTGGTGATCGCCGGACGAGACACCCGCCACCATCCCCCGCCGGCCCTGGCCGATACCGTCGGCCTGCTGTTTCAGGAACCGGAAGCGCAGCTTTTCAATCCCACGGTGGAAGCGGAGGTGGCCTGGGGGTTGGAGAACCTCGGCCTGCCTCCGGCGGAGATCCGGGCGCGGGTGGACGAAATGCTGGCGTTGCTGGGCCTGGATCTGGTTCGCTATCGGGCGCCCGGCCAGCTTTCGGGGGGGGAGAAGAAGCGGCTGGCGATCGCGGCCGTGTTGGCGATGCGTCCGGCCCTCCTGGTCCTGGATGAGCCGATGGGCGGGCTGGACCCGGCGGGCCGCGCGCAAGTACTGGCCGCCCTGTCGGACCTGCGCCATCGCGATTCGGCCACGATCGTGATGACCGAAAGCGATCCAGAAGCGGTGGCGCTCTTTGCCGATCGGATGGTGGTATTGGGGGAAGGGCGAGTGGCGTTGGCCGGGAAGCCCCGCGACCTCTTTCTCCAGCTCGATCGGTTATCGGCCCTCGGCGTGGCCACCCCGCAGATGGCGCGCCTGGCCACGGCCCTGAACCGGCGGCTGGGCACCGATTTTGATTTCCTGACCGTGGACGAAGCGAAAACCGCTCTGGGGGAGTGTCTTGGCTGAGTGGATCCTGGAAGCCTCCGAACTGTGGTTTGGCTATGAGGAACACCAACCGATCCTGCGCGGTGTCACGCTGAGGGTGCCCGCCGGCCAGTTCGTGGCGCTGGTGGGCGCGAACGGTTCCGGCAAGACGACGTTGCTCAAGCAGTTCAACGGTCTCTTGCGCCCCCAACGCGGCCAGGTGCGGGTGGCCGGACAGGATGTGGCGCAGCGTTCGGTCGGCGAAATGGCGCGGCAGGTCGGGTATCTGTTCCAGCATCCCGAACAGCAGATCTTTAGCCCAACGGTCTGGCAAGAGGTGGCCTTTGGCCCGCGCAATCTGGGCCTGCCGTCGTCCGAGGTGGAGGACCGGGTCCGCGAGGCGCTGGCGCGCTTTGGCCTGAACGGGGTGGCGCGTCTCCCTCCCGCCGTGTTGGGCTATGGCGTGCGAAGGCGGGTGACGCTCGCCTCTCTGGCGGCGATGGACCCGCCCATCCTGGTCCTGGACGAGCCGACGGTGGGTCTCGATGATGCCGGGCTGCGAGAAACGATGGCCTGGATCGGGGAGCGGCATGCCGTGGGCCGCACCATCGTCTTCGCGACCCATGAGATGGACCTGGTCGCTGAATATGCGGAGCGGGTCTTGGTGCTGCATGAAGGTCAGATCGCCGCCGATGGACCGCCGGCCGACCTGTTCCGACAGAAGGAACTGTTGTCCCGCGCGTCGCTGATCCCTCCGCCGGTGGTCCTCCTGGCCGAAGCCTTGCGGCCCTACGGCCTGCAGGGCGAGGGTCTGAGCGTGGACGCATTGTGCGATGAGGTTGTCGCTCTGGTGGAGCGCCGGTCATGAGCTCTCGCTTTGACTTTTTCCTGGCTCGCGACTCGTGGCTCCACCGCCTTGACCCTCGCGTCAAACTGTGGCTGGTGGGCCTGGCGGGACTGACCGGCCTGATCTACAAGCAGATCGCGGTCCTGGCCGCCTTGCTTGTTCTGGCGCATCTCCTGCTTCTCTCCGCCCAGGTGCCCGTGGCCCGGATGCGCTGGCTGTGGGTTCGGCTGGGACCTCTGCTGGGGATGATCCTGGTCCTGCAGCCGTTGTTTGCTCCTGGACCCGGACCGGCGTTGATCCGGCTTGGGTTCCTGCGGCTGACCGTCTCCGGTCTCCTGGACGGAGTCAGCTTTGCCCTTCGCGCTGCGGCGTTGGCCTTTGTGGCCGCGATCTTGTTCTTGACCACCGATCCGGTCCGGCTGGTGCAAGGGTTGGTCCGGCTGGGGCTGCCCTATCCCTGGGGCCTGACGGTGGGCCTGGCGATCCGCTACCTGCCGACGACGTACGGTTTGTTTGTGACCATCAGCGAGGCGCAGCAGGCGCGGGGATGGATCGTGGATCAGGGGGGTCTGGGACGGCGGGTGCGCGCCTATCTCCCCATTCTGGTGGCGACGGTGATCGCGGCCCTGCGCCTGAGCAACAACTTAGGTCTGGCCCTGGCCGCCCGCGGCCTGGGCTACCCGGCGCGTCGCACTGCGCTCCACGACATCCGATTCACCGCCAGCGACTGGCTGGTCACCGCATTGGTCGGCCTGCTGTTTGGGGCGGCGGTGGCCGTCCGCTACGGGCTTGGGTTCGGCGCTCGTCCCTGGTAGGTGAATGGTCAGCCGAAGCAGGATCGGGCTTGTCTATGACCGCCTGCCAAAGAGGATCCGCGCGGCCAGGCGGGCGGCCAGCGGCCGGGGAGACAATCGGCTGGCGGCAAAGGCCAGCACTCTGTCCTGCAGGCCGGGCACGATCGACGAGCGCCGCCGGTCAAAGGCGCGCAGAGACAGAGCGGCCACCCGATCGGGCAATTGCATGGTGGCAAGTCGGTCCTGCCAATGGCCGGCGATGCTCCAGAACTCGGTCGCAGTGGCGCCGGGACAGAGGGCGAGGACGGTCACGCCGTCGGCGGCTACCTCCTGAGCCACCGCTTCGGAAAAAGAGAGGACAAAGGCTTTGGTGGCGGCATAGACCGCCATATAGGGCACCGGCTGGAAGGCAGCCGTCGAGGCGATGTTGATCACCCCGCCGCCATGGCGCTGCCGCATGCCCGGCAGGTACCGGCGCGTCAATTCGACCAGGGCCTGTACGTTCAGTTGGATCATGGCCGCCTGCGCCTCCCAGGGCAATTCGCTGAATTCCCCGACCCGGGCAAACCCGGCCGCGTTGACCAGCAGGTCCACCGTCAGGCCACGCCCTTCCGTATCGGCGAAGAGGCGCTGCGGGCCGTCGGGCTGAGCCAGGTCCGCCTGGAGGATGTGGGCCTGGATGGGGTATTTCTCACTCAGTTCTGCGGCCAGGGCCTGCAACCGGTCTTCTCGTCGGGCCACCAGGATCAGGTCCTTGCCCATCGCGGCCAGGGGCCGGGCAAAGGCCCGGCCGATGCCGCTCGAGGCGCCGGTGATCAGGGCGGTGCGGACCGTCTCCAGGGCCGAACCCATCGGGCCTTCTCCGTCGGCAGGACCGCCGGGACTAGAACCCTTCCAGCCGGGTGACGTCCACAATCCCCCGGCTCAGGTCCCAGATGTCTTGCAACAGGCCCAGTCGGCTCTCGCGCAATCCCCGATCCGGGTGCATGACCAGCACCTCATCAAAGAAGCGGTTGATGTCCGGGATCATGGGGTACAGGGCGGTGAGGAACCGGTCCAGGTCGCTGTCGGGCGTCAGTTGGGCATGGGCGGTGAGGTAGGCCTGTCGCAGCGCGGCCGTGGCCGGTTCCGGGTCCACCGCTGGATCAAACTGAAAGCGTTGCTCCTGATCGCGCACAATGCGGATGCAGCGACCATAGGCATTGAGCCAGTCCATCCAGTCCTCCCGCTGCACCCAGACGGACAACTGGGCCACCGAACGATAGGCGCGATAGGGGTTATCCCCCCGCTCGGCCAGGACGGCATCCACCACATCGTAGCGAAATCCCTTATCTCGGAGCCAGCCCCGCAGTCGTTCGACGATAAAGGCCGTGACCTCCTGGAGCACCTGATCCGTCACGGGCACGGGCATCAACGCGGCCACCTCAGCCAGGAGCGGGCGCAGCGACAACGAGACCTCATGGGCGATCAGATTTTGGACAATCCCCAGCGCATCCCGGCGGAGGTGGTATGGATCGGCGGAGCCGCTGGGAGCCAGGCCCACGGCAAAGAGACCGACCAGGCTATCGAGCCGGTTGGCCAGGCTCAGCGCCAGTCCCGGTCGGGTCGTCGGCAGAGCGTCGTCGGCGAAACGGGGAAGATAATGCTCGAAAATGGCGGTGGCCACTGCCTCCTCCTCGCCGGACAGCAGGGCGTATTGACGCCCCATGACCCCTTGCAGGCTGGTGAATTCGATGACCATCTGCGTCACCAGATCGGCTTTGCACAGATGGGCCGCGCGCAGGGCGGTGGCCTGTTCGCCGCTATCGAGGCCCAGGGCCTGGGCCAGGATCGGGACCAGCTTTTCCAGACGCTGGCTCTTGTCCAACATCGATCCCAGCCGTTCCTGGAAGGTCAGGGTATTCAGACGCGGCAAGAAACTCTCCAGCGGCTTGCGGGTGTCGTTCTCGTAAAAGAACTTGGCGTCGGCAAAACGGGCGCGGAGCACCTCTTCATTTCCCTGACGGACCGTATCCAGATGTTGGTCGTCTCCGTTGCGCACCGCGATAAAGCAGGGCAACAACTCGTCTGTCTCCCGACTGACGACCGGGAAGTAGAGCTGGTGTTTGCGCATGACGGTAATGAGCACTTCCGACGGCAGGGCCAGGTATTGGGGGTCAAAGTGGCCGAGCAGGGCGGTGGGCCGCTCGACCAGGTTGGTGACCTCATCCAGCAACTCCGGGTCGGGCACCAGAGTCCCTCCCACGGAAGCGGCCAGCGCCTCGGCCTGGCTCCGCACCTGCGCGCGGCGCTCGTCCATATCCAGGACAATGCCCTGTTCGGCCATGACCGGCACATAGTCTTGGGCATGGTTCAGTTCGATCGGCGGGGACCCCAGCGGGCGCAGTCCTCGCGTCACACGCCCGCTGGTGACACCGGCATACTCGAAGGGGATGACCTGATCGTCCAGCAGACTCACCAGCCAGCGGATCGGACGGGAGAAGGCGACGTTGGTCTGGTTCCAACGCATGGTTCTCGGAAAGCGCAATCCGGCCAGCAGGCCGGGCAGGAGTTCGGCCAACACCTGGGAGGCAAAACGGCCCGGCTCCGATCTGGTGGCCACCACGTACGATTTTTGCCCGTCGGTGACGACGCGGAGGGCCTCTACCGGGACTCCCTGTTTTTGGGCAAAGCCCAGCGCGGCGCGGGTGGGGCGGCCCTCGGCGTCAAAGGCGGCCTTGGCCGGCGGCCCCTGCACCTCCACGGTCTGGTCCGGTTGCCGGGGAGCGAGCCCAACGATGATGGCCGCCTGACGACGCGGCGTGCCGACGACCTGGATCGACTCGTAGCGCAACCGCGCTTCGTGCAGCATCCGGGGCACCGCCTCCCGCAACTGTTCCAGGGCCAAGACCAGATCGCCGGCCGGCAACTCTTCGGTGCCGATTTCCAGGACGAAGGTGAGAGGGCCGGGTCCCGGCACGACCGGAGGCGGTGGCAGGGGCGAGGGAGGCGGTTGAGGTTCCTGTCGCTGCAAGAATGGGTAGCCCATCTGCTGTCGCTGTTCGACGTACAGCCGGGCGACCTGACGGCTCAGATCGCGCATCCGACCGAAATAGGAAGCCCGTTCCGTCACCCCGATGGCCCCCCGCGCATCCAGGATATTGAAGGTGTGCGAGCAGCGGAGGATGTAATCGTAGGCAGGGATGACCAGGCCCCGTTTCATACACGATTTGGCTTCGGCCTCATAGAGGGAGTACATCTGGATCAGCCGTTCCACGTCGGCCAGCTCAAAGTTGTAGATGCAATGTTCTACCTCCGGCCGACGGTAGAGGTCGCCGTAGGTATGAACCCCATCCCAGTCAATGTCCCACACGGTGCGGACCTTTTGCAGGTACATCACGATCCGTTCCAGACCGTAGGTCAGTTCCACCGGCACCGGGTCGCAGACCAATCCCCCCGCCTGCTGAAAATAGGTATACTGGCTGATCTCCTGACCATCAAGCCAGACCTGCCAGCCTAACCCCCATGAACCCAGGGCCGGGCTTTCCCAGTTGTCTTCGACAAAGCGCACGTCATGCTCCCGCAGGTTGATCCCGATGGCTTCCAGGCTGCCCAGATACAGCTCTTGAGGGTTGCCGGGGTCGGGCTTGAGGATGACCTGATACTGGGTGTGCATCTGCATCCGGTTGGGATTCTCGGCATAGCGACCGTCATCGGGCCGGTAGGACGGCTCCACATAGGCCACGTTCCACGGTTCAGGTCCCAGCACCCGCAAGGTCGTGGCCGGGTTGGCCGTCCCGGCTCCCAGCTTTTCGCTATAGGGTTGCCAGATCAGACACCCATAGTCCGCCCAATAGCGGTCGAGACGCATGATCACTTCCTGGAACGAGAGAGGATGGGTCATCTTTTACTCCTATCGCTGGTTCATTTCCAGTTGTCGTCGCAGACGATGGATCAAGTCCACCGATTTGAGTTTTCGCTCCAGATGGTAGAGCAGATAATGCTGCATCGCCCGCTCCATCTCGGCGTGCATCGGCGTGTTGAGCCTCAGCAGGCGACAGGTTCCCCAATCATGAATTTGCAGGAACTGCAACACCTTCAGGGCGTTGGCCGATATTCGTACCGTACCGGTCTGGTCCGCGCCACAGCGCTGGCACAGGACACTGCCTTCGCCAGGGGCGAGATAATTCGTTCCTGCGCTCAGTTCCTTCTTGCAGTTCCCGCAGAGGAATAGTTGCGGCTGGAAGCCCACGATTCCGAGCAGGTGAAGCTCATAGTATCGGGCCAAGAGGGCCAGGTCGTCGGCCGTGCACAGCCAGCCCAGGGCATCTTTCAACAGGTGGAATAGTGGTCGGTTCTCATCCCGTTCGGCGGTAAAGGCATCGGCCAACTCGGCCAGATAGTAGGCATGGGAAGTTCGCAGCAGGTCCTCTCGCAGCGGCAAAAAGGCTTCCACCGTCTCGGCCTGAACGATGATGTCGAGTTCCCGACCGGCCGCGACCAGGAACTGGTCGTGGGTGAACAGCTCGACATGGCCGCTCTTGCGGCTGCTCGGTTTTCGGGCGCCTTTGGCGATCAGCCTGAGTTTGCCCCGGTCCGGGGTGAACACCGTCAGCAAGCGATCCGCCTCGCCGAAATCCACCCGCCGGAGCACGATGGCCTCAACTCGATAGACCCGCTCACGACTGGACACTGCCTGTCTCTGCTTCCGAACTCATAAAACAAAGGTCCGCCCCGGTGGCTGGTCGGCGGCGGACCCGATTCGCTGCCTGCGGCCCACCGCTCAATAGTATCCTCGAAATCCGGCGCCCATCTGGACGTTGGTCAGGACGGCGCCCACCAGCCGGGCATTGATCTGCTGCAGCCGCTGCACGGCGGTCCGGGCGTATTCCCTTCGCGTCTTGCCGGCGCTGATGACCAGCAGCACGCCATCCACCTTGGTGGCCAGCACCGCTGCGTCGGTGACGGCCACCACCGGCGGCGTATCGAAAAAGACCTGATCGGCCCGTTCCACCAGCGCCGCGATCGCCTCCTCCATCCGGCGGGACGCCATCAACTCGGCCGGATTCGGGGGGAGGGGACCGCTGGGCAACAACCACAGACCCTCGACTCCGGTTTCCTGGAGGGGCGGTGCGGCCAGAGCGCTGTCGTCCATCATGATCGTGGTCAATCCCCGCTCGTTGCTCAGGCCAAAGATCTGATGCAGCCTGGGGCGTCGCAAGTCGGCGTCCACGAGGATCACCTTGCGCCCGGCCTGAGCGGTGACCACCGCCAGGTTGGCCAGCGTGGTGGATTTGCCCTCGTTCACTCCCGCCGAGGTCACCACCAGGGTTTTCAGCGTTTTCGCCAACCCGGCAAAATCGAGGTTGGTGCGCAGGGTACGATACGCTTCGCTGATCGGCGAACGAGGTTCAGAGATGGTGATGATTTCCTTCAGTTTCTCATTCATGGTTGAGATTCTCGCTTATGGTGGGTGGGACCGTCACAGCAGTCCAACGACCAGAGCCCCAACGCCGGCCCCAATGACGAATCCTGTCAGAAAGATCAGGAGCAGACCGGGCTCCAGCCAGGAAGGTAACCCCCAGCTTCGCCGCTGGCTGCCGCTGGCCTGGCTCCCGGCCGGGATGGCGCCCAGGATGGTGAGGCCGATGACCTTCTCCACATCGGTCGCGGTGCGCACAATATCCGATTCGAGCCATTCCAGAAAAAAGACAATGATCCCGCCCGCCAGGGCGCCGAATATCGCTCCAGCCAGCACGTTAAACTTCCACTTGGGAGAGGCCAGGGGCACGTCGCGGATGTCGTCTACCTTTTCGACATAAATGCGGTCGCGTTTGTCTTGCTCCTGATTCCACTGCTGCCGCTCTTCCACAAAGACATCGGCCAGCGTCTGGGCCATCAGCCGCGCCTCCTCCGGGTCATGGCTTTCGGCCTGGATGGTGATGCTCATATTGGCCGAGTCATCGCTGACATCGAGATTGGCCAAAAAGTCGTAGGTGCTCATGTCCAGTTGCGCCCGATCGATCGCTTTCTGGGTCATGCGATGGCTCTTGATGTTCAAGACATAGTTGCGCAGCAGTTCTTTGGTCGCCTGGCTCAGGCCCCAATCGGCCCGCGCGGGATTGACGCTGAGCTGGATGGTCGCCCTGTAGGTCTTGGGCATAATCGCGCTGACTCCCAGCGCGGCGATGGCGGCGACGATGGCCACCAGCACCACGATCCACCCCCGCTTGCGGATCAGATTCCAGTATTCCCGAAATTCCACACTTGCCTCCCCGCCAAACTGTCCGTTCCTCCGCTCCCTTGCGTCCACGACACAACTCCCCTTGTTTCAGGAAGCGAAGGGAAAGGTCAGACCTCGGGCATTGTAACACGGAAAAGGGCAAAGATCAAATCGTTCGCGATCAGGCACGCTTCTTTCTGCGCCACTGCCACCGTGGGCGGGGGATCTCGCCCAGGACGGTCAGGCCGAGCGATTCGGCCTCGGTCCGATCGCGGATGGTGTCATCCAGCACTTCCCAGAGAAAGGCCAACGCGACCCCGGCCACCAGGGCGATGAACAGCCGGATGGGGAGGTCGAGCTTGTCTTTCAGGCTGCGGCCCACCTGACCGATCGCCGGCCCGTCAATGAGCACCGCCTGGGCCTGGACCCCGCTCAACTGGGGAAAATACCGCGCCCCGCCGTCCTGGATGGCGGCCCCCACCGCCTCGGCGATGGTCTGAATCTGATCCCGGTCCGGCCAGGTGATGGTCACGGTCATGATCCGATGTTCGCGGCTGGCAGCGATGCTGCCCACCGGGATCGGGAACCCGACCTGCTGGCTGATGCGCGAGGCAAAATCGCCGCCTTTGAGGACCTCGCTCAGATCATCGGCCAGGTACTCGGAAGCCAGCCAGGCATCTGAGCGTCCTTCCCCGGCCACGGCGCCGACCGGTTCCGCCCCTTCGATGCCGATGGCAAAGCGCATCGTCGCCTGGTAGACCGGCGCGGGTGGTTGATAGGTGACGACGCTGATGACCAGGACGATGACAGGCAGGGCCAGGATCAGCCCCCATCGGCGCTTGAGGATCTGTCCGTACTGACGTAACTCCATGGTTCCCCCATCTGTTCGCGGATACACGACACCATCCTGGCCTGGAATCGCTCGCGGTCGAACTGACCGGCGTGAGCGCGCAGGACGGCCGGATCGAACGCGGCCTGGTTGAAGCGCAGGACGGCGTCGGCCAGGGCTTCCGCCGTTTGTTCATGGAAGAGGATACCGCTGAGGCCATCGATCACGTAATCCAGCGCTCCTCCTCCGCCATAGGCAATGACCGGCCGGCCGGCGGCCATCGCCTCGACCGGAGTGATGCCAAAATCTTCTTTGCCGGGCAGGATAAAGGCTCGACAACGGGCCAGCAACGGCCCCAGTTCCTCGTCAGGGACGCGTCCCAGAAAGCGGACATTGGGTTGGGCCATGCGTTCCAGGCTGGCCCGATCGCGGCCATCGCCGGCGATCCACAACGGCAATCGGAGTTGGTTAAAGGCCTGAATCGCCAGATCGATGCGCTTGTAGGGGACCAGGCGCGAGACGATCAAAAAGTAGTGGTCTGGCTCTTGGACCGAGATGCTGGCAAAACGCCGGGTGTCCACCGGCGGATAGATGATCGTCGAATCGCGATCATAGTAGCGTCGGATGCGCATCTGGACTTCGCGGGAGATGGCGATGAAGCGGTGGACGCGGTTCGCTGCCTGCTGCTCCCAGCGTTGCAGCCGCCGGATGAATACACGGATCAACCGGCGCGCCAGGGGACCGATCCGTTCTCGCTCCACGTACGAGTCCAGGTCCCACACAAATCGGGTGGGGGTCAGGCAGTAGCAGAGGTGAACCGTCTCGGGGGGAAGGCGTACCCCAAAGCAGAAGGCGCTCTTGTTCGAGATGACCAGATCATAGCCCTCCAGCCGCAGGTTCCCGAAGGCGATGGGGTAGAGCAACAGGTAGGGCTGATGGCGACGATGGATGGCGGGCAGGCGGTCCATCCAGGTCGGGCGGATGTCCCAGCGGCGATAGGAGGCCGGCATCGCGGTGGGGGAGTAGATCGAGGTGTAGATGGGCGCGCCTGGAAAGATCTCGGCCAGCACCTCCAACACCCCTTCCGCGCCACCGAGTTGATTCAGCCAGTCATGGACAATGGCAACCTTCAAGTCATCCCTTATCAGCGAGCGAGTAGCCCCAGTATACCCGAAGGGAGGGCAAATGGCAAGAAATCAGGCCGGTTCTTTCTTCGCTCACCTCCATGAATGCCTGACGGTCTCTGGCTTACCTGCCCTGCTTGTTCGTCGCAGCCACACGACCACCGCCAGCGCCGGCACAATGGCTGCCACCAGCCCCACCCGTCCATCGCCGGCGAGCGCGGTGATCACAAACAGGCTGCTGAGATAGGCCGCCCCGCCCACCGCCCACACGTTGAGGCGTTCCGGGCGTTTGAGCGGTCTGCCGCGCGCATCCCGAAAAGAGCCATTGAGAATGGAAACAACATCCCACAGCCACCATACCAAAACCCCGCCGCCGGTCATCAGTTGGATGATCCCGATGACGAAGTGGCCGGTATAAAAGCGATGCACCCCGAACATGCCCAGGAGGATGGCCAACATCAGCGTGGTCGTGTATGACGAGGGCGACCAGGTCTCCTGGGGCAGCGCATGGGCGGGCGGTGCCTGCGGCTCTTGCCGCGCGCGGTCTGCCACCAGCAGTTTTCGCCCGCAGTAGGCGCACGTCACCATTTGCTTTCCGGCCTTTATCGAAACCGGCGCTCCACAAGAAGGACATTCCAGAGTCGTGATTTGCATCGTGTTCGCTCTCCTCTTTGACATTCCAGGCAGAGCCAGAGGCCGTTACGGTTCCGGCTTGGCCAGTGCATACGCCAGTGTCCCCTCCATGATCTGGCGTGCGACGTTGCCGACCGTGTCCTTGGCAACGATGCAGCCAAACATCGTCTCGACCTGTTCATTCGATGTTTCGTATTGCTGCGCGACGAGGCGTGCCTCATCGGGATTGAGCACATAGAGACCCGCCAGCGCGTACAATTGGCCGGGCAGTCCTGCGTCGTGGAGAAGGTTCTGGAGAATCTTCTCCGCTTCGGGTTCCTGGACGATGGCGCGAAGGGCAAGCACCGTGTCCGGCGTGGTGGCCGCTACGCCAACGGCTGGACCGCTGAACCTACCGGTGTTCCGTAGCAAATCGTATGCCTGTTGAATCGGCGGAGACATGGTGATAAGGATGCGGGTAGGTGTCGGGGGTGGCGTGGCGGTCGCAGGCGCACACCCCGCGAGCCAGGCCAATACCCCCAACAGCGCGTAGGTAATTCGATGCATGACGTAGCCTCCAGTCGCGATCCATCGAACACTATTCAGCAATGCGCTTGGGCGATCAGAGGCGGGGGCCGTCAGCGCGACTTGATGTACTGACCCGTCCTGGCGTCATAGACGTCATAGTGCGCATCCGACGTGTAGGCGATCCAGAGGACCGGATAGTTGGCCAGATCTGCATCCACATCGGCCAGGTCCGCATTGGTCCGCAGTTCCAGATCGACCGGCGGGTTTCGGAACCGTATCTCGGTGGAATCCACCCACCCCTCCCGGTCAAACGACGGGGCGCCGCTGAAGGCCATCAGATGCTCATTTACCAGCGTGGCGCCTGAGCCGGCCCGCACGCAGAAGACCAGGGCCACCTCTGCCGCCTCTGGAGGGGCCTTGAAGATCACTACCCAGTGCTCCAGCCGGCCGTCGCTGCTGAACCCTTTGTCGTCCTCCACCAGGAAGGGGGAGCATTCCTCGCCGGCATACCGGGAATAGCGGGCGACAAAGACCAGCGTCGCTTGTGCCTTCCAGTTGGTGTTCAGGGCGGCGTAGGCCTGCTGGACGGCTTCTCTGGCGCTGAGCCGCTCGCCGGAAGCGGACGCGATCGTCGGCTCGCCTCCCCCCGCTGGAGTGGGACTACGGGGAGACGGTGAGCCGGCACAGGCAGCCCCCCACAGCACGAACGCCAGGAGCACCGCAGAAACAAGGAATCTTGAACGCATATTGCTCCTCCGTGCATGATGGATTGTCAAGTACGCTTGCCAACCGTTGGCGGCTCAGCCGCGCCGACAGAGGCGGCGTCGGCTCCAACCGCTTGTTAGGCGGTCCCCAGGTCTTTAGTGAGATGTTATGTTCACAACAGTCGCAATCACAAACAATGCCGCATATACAAACCACAGTGGTCGGCTCAGAAGCGCAATCGGCCACCAATAAAACATGACCGTGGCCAGATACAAGAACACGTATGGAACCAATACCGATAATCGAATCGGGTTTCTGAATGGGATCTGTGCCACATAATCAACCCAGTAACCAAAGGCAGCAAAGACAACGAAAAGGAATCCACCCAGCCAGAATGACCAACTCTTGCCGCCGCGCAAGAGAATAACGCTGATTACAGCGGCTGGGATACATAGCGCGTAGACAATCCATCCAAACTTCGCCGTATAACTTTCGAAGACGGGTTTACGCACTGCAAAGTGAACGATAAGCACAAGTTGGAAGACAAATGCCCAAATGATAAACAGTTTGTCGAGATTGTCCATATTCTTCCAAGTAGACATCATCTACATCTTCCTGCCAGACATTGCCGCCCCATTAGGTCGGACGCAAGCGGAGCGAAGCGTCCGAGCTAACGGACGGGTTCAGCCGCGTTGCGAAGCGCAGCGGAGCGGCGTCGGCTGGATGCGGTTGTTAGGCCGCCTACCGCGCAGCATCAGACCTGCTAGTAGACGCGGGGTATCAATCGCCATGTTCTACTGCTGTAGGCGACCCAACGATCTCCGAACTCCTCCGCCATGAGCCTCTCTTCATCACCAATGCGCCATACAAAGAGCAGAACAAGGACCAGTTGTAGGCCCACGGCCAACAGGGATCCAAAGACGAGCGCCGCTCCCATGGGAAAGAGGAGGAGCCCAAGATACATGGGGTGGCGAACCCAGCGATACGGCCCGCGTGTGACGAGGACGTGGTGCTCCTGAATGGTAACTTCGGCGCTGTGCTGTCGACCTAACGTCCAGAAGGACCAGTAGATCCAGCCTAGGGCCAAAATGTAGATGAGCAGCCCAAGGTACCTCACCCAGCTTGGGTCCGGGAGTTGCAGCCAGTCTCGCCGATCACCCCATCCGGCGATCACGAGGGCCACAAGCCAGACAAGGCGCGCGACGATGGGCACAACGGCTTGGCGGACAACCTGCTTGCCGGCTTGACCCCTCTGTTGCGATGGGAGATAGGTGAACGGCAGCAGCAAATAGCCCACAAAGAGTAGGGCTGCTTGGAGTAAGACGGTCACGCTGTATACGGCGCGAACAGGGATCGAGAGGAAGCCCCTCCAATCCGCGATCCCCCACCCTAAGAGGGGGACACCTAAGGCGAAGCCGAAGACAGCGAGACCCAAACCTAGGGCAATTGCGTACTTCCACCTATACACAGAGTGCTCCTTGCTATGGCCCACGCGTCTGCGGGCGGCCTAACTATTATTTAGTATACGGAAACCGCCTTTACTGCTGATTCAGTATCTTGGATAGATTCGACCCAGCTCCCCAGATGAGTTGCTTTTACGGAGGACTTCCCTATAATATGCCTGACCAATCTGGGTCAGAACATGGCCAACACGAATCTCGATAAGCATATGCTAGCATAACACACGGATTCTGTCAAATGAAAGGAAATCCGCCCATGAACCCACCCAAGAGACGGCTCGACGAGATGCGCGAATCCCTGTGGGTCACACGCTACTCCTATCGCAGCGAACAGGTCTATCTCAGTTGATCTACACCCACGTCTTGCAGTGGGGCGGACTGGCCGTGCACAGCCCGCTGGATGGGTAGAGGTTCAGGGCAGGGGCGTCCCCTGGCAGGGACACCCTCTGTCGGCGCAGACTCACGGCCGGCCGAAGGCGCGTCAGGGGCGCTTTGAATCGCGGTCGAACCTCACCCTCTATAGATGGACAGACAGGCGGAAGTGGGGTATACTATGCGCCGAGAAAGAACATGGGCAAATGGGGATGAAACTCCCTCAGCTCTGGGCGTTGATTCCGGCGCTGGCGTTGCTGGCTTTCCTGGTGTGCCGCGCCCTCTCCATCTGGCGGGACGCCGCTCGGTGGCGCTTTCCCTCCACTTCTCGCCTGGGATGGGCCATCTGTGGCGCGGTCTCCCCAGCACTCTACTGGTGGGGTGCACGGCTGGAGCGACTGCCCGCCTCGGAACGAGCAGCGTTGCTGGCCGCCGAGACCCAGGGGCTGGGCCTGAGCCGCGCCGATAGCCTGCGCTGTCCCCTGTGCGGAGCGGAGGTGCCCGGCGCCTGGACCCTGGATGCCGATGGGCAACCGACCATCGCCGCCGGTCCGATCGGCTGCCCGGCCTGCGACTTTCGGCTGGATGCCTGTCGCCACTGCGCCCATTTTTTGCCCGGCTCGCCGGCCGCCGGATCGGTCTGGGCCCGTAGCGACCTGACCTTTGGGCGCTGCAGCCGCTACCAAGGGGTGCAACCGGTCGAACAGACCTGCCCGCCGGAGATGGCCCGTCGGTTGCGCGCGCGTGGCTACGAGCAGCTCCGCGCCCCTCTCCCCATCGTGGATAGCTTTGTCCCGCTCGATCAATGCCGGTCTTACCATCCCGATCGGAAACGGCTGCGGCTGGGCGGCGTGCGCTGGCCGGACGCCCGCCGCCGCGCGCTGCTACGCCTGCAACGCTCCCTAGCCGCAGCCCCTCCGCCGCAGAGGAGGACAGACGATGCAGCCGGTCAGTATCTTTAACGAAGTACTGGGGCCGGTGATGCGCGGTCCCTCCAGTTCGCACACCGCTGCTCCGTATCACCTCGGTCGGCTGGCTCGCGACCTGCTGGGCGAGGAGCCAGCCGCGGCGACCTTCACCTTCGACCCGGGCGGCTCGTGGGCCGAGGTGTACCGACAGCAGGGCAGCGACCTGGGTTTTGCCACCGGGCTGATGGGCTGGTCGCTCACCGACGAACGCTTTTGCCAGGCGCTGGACTGCGCGGCTGCCCAAGGGCTGGACCTCTGCTTTCAGGTGGCTCCCCTGCCGGAGGCCGATCATCCCAATACCGTCGCCATCCATCTGGTCTCGATTTCCGGCCGGGAGCTGCGTCTGGTGGGCCAATCGATCGGCGGCGGCGCGGTGCGGATCACGCGGCTGGACGATTGGCCGGTCCGTCTGGCCGGGGATGCCTACGAACTGTTGGTCGAGCTGGAGGACGGGGCCGAGGCAGTCGCCCACGAGTGGCTGAACGGGACGGGGCAGGCCGGTTCGGTGGAGACCCGTGCCCAGGGGAGACGGAGGCTGCTTCACGCCCGGTTTGTGCGGCCGCCGGGAACCGATCTGCCGGCGCGCCTGCGGGACCTGTCCGGCGTGCGCCATCTATGGCTGGCACAGCCCGTGTTCTTTCCCCGGCAGGGCGAACCGCTGTGCGCCAGCGCGGCCGAGATGGTGGCCCTGGCTGAGGAATGGGGCGGCTCCCTGGGACGGGTCGCGTTGCGCTATGAGGCGGCGCTGTTGGGATGGTCGGACGAGAAGGTGGTGGCCGAGACAATGCGCCGTTATGAGGTGATGCGCCAGGCGGTGGCCTGCGGCCTAGGCCCCGATCTGCCGCTGATGCAACTGCTTCACCCCAGCGCCGGCGCGATCCTGGCCGCCGAGGCAGCGGGACGGCTTGCCCTGGGCGGGCCGGCCACCCGCGCCGCTGCCCGGGCCATGGCCGTCATGCACGTCAATAGCAGCATGGGCGTGGTCTGCGCCGCGCCGACGGCCGGTTCGGCCGGCACTCTGCCCGGCGTGGTGGTGACGATGGCCGCGGAGTGGGGCCTGACCGCCGAGCAGACGGCACTGGCGTTGCTGGCCGCGGGGGCGGTGGGGCTGGTCGTGGCCCAGCGGGCAACCTTTGCCGCCGAAGTGGCCGGTTGCCAGGTCGAGATCGGCGCTGCCGGGGCAATGGCGGCCGCCGCCGTCGTCGAGGCGGTCGGCGGTACGGCCCGTCAGGCGGCCGATGCGGCGGCGATCGCCTTCCAGAACACGATGGGATCGGTGTGCGACTTGGTGCAGGGCCTGGTCGAAATTCCCTGCCACACCCGCAACGCCGCCGCGGCCGCATCGGCGTTCCTCTGCGCGGACTTGGTGCTGGGCGGCTACCGCAACCCGATCCCGCTGGATGAGACGGTGGATGCGGTCTATGCCGTGGGGCGGATGTTGCCCCGCGAACTCAAGGTGACCGCCCTCGGAGGTCTGGCGCTGACGCCTTCGGCCCAGGCCCTGCCTCGATTGCGGCCAAATCGGGCGGGTCGGTGCCCGCTGTCATGTGGGGATCTAATCAACGACTCGGGAACCCCGGTCAAATCTGGAGGTAGCGGATGAAAGGTGTGGTTCGAATGGGCGTACTGCTGGTGATCCTGCTTCTGATCCCTTGGAGCGGTCTGGTGGCGGCTCCCCTGCCGCCAAGGCTCGCGGTCAATCACGAAACCCGGCAGTGTGGCGAGTTCTTTGCCGGCGACGAATGCATGGATTGTTTCCCTCCGGCCGGCTGGGAAGTGCTCGGCGTGACCTCTGCCGTCTCCTGTCCGGAGGGGTACACCGACATCGGCCGGATCGACCACCAATGCCAGCCGCTCAAGGCCTCGTTCTGCTGCAGCGAGGGACACAGCGGCGCCGCCGGTGACTGTGAGGACCTGGTGATCAACCGCCGGGCGAAGCAATGCGCCTTTGTGAACGATATCGAAACCTGCCGCCTGCCCACGGGCTGGACGCGGCGGCCCCAGGATGTGGAGGCGAGGAACTGGGTCTGCCCGGCGTCTTACCAATGGATCGAGGCGCTGGCCTGTGAAAGTGAAGCGGGCCAGGAAGGACCAACTCCCACCCCAGACCAGGGCACCGGCCCCGTGAATTTGCCCTGTCCCGGTGCTGCCGTGATCGGCCTGATGGTCGCGGTGGGGCGGTGGTGGAAAAGATAGCGGACTTGTAGCGCTGGCTTACACGGCAGAACAAGCATTCATCGCCGCGGGCCGGCCAGCGCCACCACGACCGTGCCATGGATGGCACCGACCACCGATCCGGTCAGGAGCAGGCAGCCGGCCAACAGTCCCACCATCTGCGCCAGCGGTCGTCCGGCCTGGGCGAGGTCGATGCCCCAGAAGATGATCGGCATGCCCACCAACCAGGCCAGCATATGGGCCGGCACCCACCATCCGGCGCGCGCCACATGTTTGCGCAGGACCCACCACTGCGCAAATGACAGCACCGCCCCGGCGATGAGGCCCAACGCGGCGGACAGCAACAACACCAGCCACTGCGGCGGCTCCACCGCTGGCGTCTGCGAAGCCTCTTCGCCCAGACTCATCAGAGTCGAGGGCAGGTAACCCAGCAGGTAGGCCACCAGCGCCCCGACCACCGTCGCCAGCCACCAGGCACAGCGGGGGATGGCCGGGAACCAGGGGTGCATGGCCCACCACTGGGCCAGGCCGACCAGCGTGGCTTCCAGCGCGCCACCGGCCACGGCCAGAAGGAGCATCAGCGGTGCGTTTCCGGCGCCTGGGTAGCCCTCCAGGCGGGAAGAGGCCAGGGCCATTGCCGCAAAGGTGGCGCCCAGGCCCAGCATCTCGCCCACCGCATTGGCCGCTATCCAGCGCCCCCAGAGCCTGATTCGTCGACTCGAATCGGTCATAGGGTACTCCTTTCGTCTCAGCGAGTATTACCGAAAGTCGGCCCAAGTCAACTCCCGATTTGACAAACCATTCTGCGTGTGATAGAATAATCCCGACTTTTTTGTAGGGATTGGTCAGGTCGGAGGGAAAAGAACGTGCGAGTGTCGGCCAAGGAGTTGTATGGATTGCGGGCGATGGGCGAATTTGCCCGCCATTTCGGGCAGGGTCCTCTGTCGCTGGCCGAGATCGCTAAAAGCCAGGGTATCTCTCAGGCCTACCTGGAGCAGATCGCCATCGATCTCCGCCGGGCAGGCCTGCTGGTCAGCACCCGGGGCGCGCAGGGCGGCTATGCCCTGAGCCGGTCGCCAGAGACGATGACCGCCGGGGACGTGATCCGCGCCCTGGAGGGTTCGATCCTGCCCGTCGAGTGCATGATCGAGGAACGCTGTGTCCCGTGTGCGTACGAGGAAGGTTGTACCGCCCGCAGCATCTGGCAGCGGGTGCGCGATCGCCTGGTGGAAACATTGGACTCGATTACCCTGGCCGACCTGGTGTGATTTATCGAATGAGCCGACAGCCGTATGTCATCACCATCCCTGGAAAGTGGGCGAGCATGGTTACCGATTCGAAAGTGAAAATCCTGGATCAAAGTGAAGCTACGGCGTTGCCCCGCAGGGGACCCCGCTGGCTGCAGCGGTTGAGAGAGTGGCGCGACCTCTGGCGGGAGGATATCCAGACCGTCTTTGACAAAGACCCGGCGGCGCGGAGCCTGTTCGAGGTCCTGACCTGCTATCCAGGACTGCATGCCTGTTGGATGCACCGGCTCGCTCACGGCTTGTGGCGACGGAATCACCTGACCCTGGCGCGGATGGTTTCACACCTGAGCCGGTTTCTGACTGGCATCGAGATCCATCCTGGGGCGCGGATCGGGCGCCGTTTCTTCATCGACCATGGGGCCGGGGTGGTCATCGGCGAGACGGCCGAGATCGGCGATGATGTCCTGATGTATACCGGCGCCATCCTGGGGGGCACGTCATTGGAAAAGGTCAAACGCCATCCCACCATCGGCAACAACGTCGTCATCGGCTCCCATGCCGTGATCCTGGGGAACATCACCGTCGGCGATGGAGCCAAGGTCGGCTCGGGTTCGGTGGTGATCGAATCGGTGCCGCCGGGGGCGACGGTGGTCGGTGTGCCCGGCCGGGTGGTGCGCATCAATGGGCGCCGTCTGACGCAACGGCCTCAAGACCTGCTGGACCACTCCAAACTACCCGACCCGGTCATCGAGACCTTAAAGTGCCTGGTGGACCGCATCGAGGTCTTGGAGCGGCAGATGCGCGACCTGACCAAGACCACCCCGCTGGATGCCGGCGACGAGGTGCCCCTGGAGTGCACCTGGCTGAGGGACAGCATTCATCCACAAGACGCACAGGACTGAGCAAAAGGAGGACATTGCTATGAAACCGAACCGCGCAGAGACTGTCGTGGACTTGATCGGCAACACCCCGGTGGTGCGACTACAACGTCTCCCCGGTCCCGGCTCCGCCACGGTGTGGGTCAAATTGGAGAAGGACAACCCGGGCGGCAGCGTCAAAGACCGCATCGGCAAGTCAATGATCGAGGCCGCCGAGGCGGCGGGGATCCTCAAACCGGGAAGCGTTATCATTGAGCCGACCAGCGGCAACACCGGCATCGCTCTGGCCATGGTCGCCGCCGTCAAGGGTTACCGGCTCATCCTGGTCATGCCCGATACGATGAGTGCGGAACGGCGGGCGATCCTGAAGGCCTTTGGCGCAGAATTGATCCTCACCCCGGGAGCCGAGGGGATGAAGGGCGCGGTCGCCAAGGCCGAGGAATTGGCGCGCGAACACGGCTACTTTATGCCGCAGCAGTTCAAGAACCCGGCTAACCCGGAGGTCCACCGCCAAACCACTGCCCGGGAAATCCTGGAGCAGGTCGGTCATGTGGACGCCTTTGTCGCCGGCGTGGGCACGGGAGGGACCATCACCGGGGTGGGTGAGGTCCTGAAGCAGGCTTTGCCGGAGGTATGGATTGTGGCCGTCGAGCCGGCCGATTCGCCCGTCCTCTCCGGCGGACAACCCGGCCGCCACCGCATCCAGGGGATCGGTGCCGGGTTCGTGCCGGATGTGCTGAACCGGGCGGTGGTGGACGAGATCATCACCGTGACCAACGAGGACGCCGCCGAGACCGCCCGTCGCCTGGCGCGGGAGGAGGGCCTGCTGGTGGGCATTTCGTCGGGAGCGGCGGCCTGGGCCGCTCTTCAGGTGGCCAGACGTCTGGGCGAGGGCAAGGTGGTGGTCACCGTACTGCCCGACACCGGAGAGCGGTATCTGAGCACGGGATTGTTTGACTAGGATCAGCCCGGTCCCCGGGCGCGACACATTGCATTGGCATTCACGAATTGAATGGGACACAGGAGCAAGAGATATGGAACAGCCCAAACGCACGGTATATCTGGACCACGCGGCAACGACCGCCGTCGATCCTCGGGTGGTGGAGGCGATGTTGCCCTATTGGACGGAAAAGTACGGCAATGCCTCCAGCATCTATCGTCTGGGGCGCGAGGCGGCGCGCGCCATGGACGAGGCGCGGCAGACAGTGGCTGACATCCTGAACTGCACGCCGAACGAGGTGATCTTTACCAGTTGCGGCACCGAAAGCGACAACCTGGCGCTGCGGGGGGTGGCCTTTGACCAGCGCCATCGCTCCGGGAAGAACCATCTGATCACCACGACCATCGAGCATCACGCCGTGGGCCATACGATGGAACAGTTGGAAAAGTACTTTGGCTTTGAGGTCACTTACGTCCCGGTCGACGGCTACGGCTTGGTGGACCCGGCCGAAGTGGAGCGGGCAATTCGCCCCAACACCGCGCTCATCAGTATCATCTATGCCAACAACGAAGTGGGGACCATTGAGCCGATTGCCGAGATCGGGGAGATCGCCCGCGCTCACAAGATCCCCTTCCATACCGACGCCGTCCAGGCCGGCGGCAGCCTGAGTCTGGATGTGAAGGCGCTGCGCGTCGACTTTATGTCGCTGTCGGCCCACAAATTCTATGGCCCCAAAGGGGTTGGGGTGCTCTATGCCCGGCGCGGCGTTCCCTTTTTGCCGATGCAGACCGGAGGCGGTCATGAGCGTAACCGTCGCGCCGGCACGGAGAATGTGCCCTATATCGTCGGCCTGGCCACGGCCCTGCGCCTGGCCTACGAGGAACTAGAGGAGACCAACGCCCGGCTGGTCCGCCTCCGCGATCGATTGATCGCCGGCGTGCTGGAACGCATCCCCGATAGCCAGTTAACCGGCCATCCTACCCAACGGCTGCCCAACAGCGCCAGTTTTGTCTTCAAGTATGTGGAAGGGGAATCGATCCTCCTCAACCTGGATATGATGGGAGTGGCAGCCAGCAGCGGGTCGGCCTGCACCAGCGCCTCGCTGGAACCATCGCATGTGTTGACAGCCATGGGATTTCCCCACGAAGTGGCCCATGGCTCCCTGCGGCTCACCCTGGGCAAGGAGAACACGGACGAAGATGTGGACTATGTGCTCGACATCCTGCCGGGCATCATTGACAAGCTGCGGAAGATCAGCCCCTTGACGTAGCGCGGGGAAAGCTTGCACGAGACAATTAAGGCGCGTCCATCTCTTCTGAGATGGACGCGCCTGCACAAAGAAAGGAGCCTCAAGGAGGGCAACCGAGCACCTTTCACCCTCCACTATATCCGCCCTTTCCTCCACTGTCAATAGGACTATGGTCCTAGTTTGACAGATGGGATCGATTGCGCTATACTCGATTTAGGTCCTGTCTATCCCATAGAATCTTCCTGCGCGCAGCTTTCCAGGGAATCCCCCCCTATATAAGGAGGAATGAAAGATGAGGCTCAAGAATCGTTCGTTCGTTGGTTTCACCGGGCTGGTTGTGTTGTTGATGCTGCTCGCCACTCCGTTGTTGGCCCAGGAGCCGGTTCCGCCAGACCGACCACGCGTCCCTCAACCGCCCGGTATGCCGGTCACCGTCCCGCCGCCGGCCGAACCGCCGGCCGCCGCCCCTCTGCAGCCTGCGGCGGCGGGGAGTTGGACTTTCGGGCCCGATTCGCCCTTTGAGTACACCCGTTTCGATGCCGTCTTTGTCCCCGGCCCGTCCGGGAATGCGTGGGCGAACAAGGTCTACTTTCTCGGCGGACGTACCGGCAGTAGCACCGAGGACCCCTCAATCTGGCAATTCGACCCGGTCAGTGGGACCTACACCGACACCGGCCTGGACCTGATCGAGGACGTCTCCAACTATACGGCCAACCTGGTCCGCAACGACGGCACCGGTCGGGGGCCGGCCGTCTATATCATCGGCGGCTATGACGCCGACGCCACCTACGCCGCTATTGGCACGGTGCAGCGCTTCTACCCCAAGGTGGGGGTGGTGGAAGCGTTACCGACCGCCGACAACTGGACGGGGGCAGTGTCGGGCTATCTGGTTTCCGCCATGGGCACCGCCGTGGTGAACAACGTGATCTATGTGTTTGGTGGTTGGGAGTATTCGGCAGCGCCCTATTTCTACGGCGGCACCTGGGCGTTCGATCCCCGCCAACCTTCCGGCTCCCGCTGGACGAACCTCGGCCTCGAATTGGGCCTGCCTCGCGCCTACATTCAGGTTGCCGTGCAACGCAGCCGCATCTATGCCATGGGAGGATTGTCCTCGTACACCGGAGGTGACCTGGCGCCCACCAACGCGGTCGAGGTGCTGAACACGCGCAACCTGGCGGCCGGTTGGGTGGGGACGGCCATGCCCATGCCGGTGGTCAGCGGCGAGGGGGTCGGGTTTGGTTTCGACGAGGATGCGGCGGGCTATGACCTCTTGGCCCCCTGGTATGGCCGGCTCTATGTGGTCGGCGGCGGCGACTGGCCTGGCGTGTCCGGCGAGGTGATGGAGTACATGATCGGCTCTGGCGCCTGGGACACCACCTTCCCCGAACTGAACCAGCCCCGCCGTGACCATGCCGGCGTCTTTGTGCCTCTCTGCACCCCCGATCCGAACGACGGTCTGCCTGGCATGTGGGTCTTTGGCGGCCGTATCACCTCCGATAACCCTCCCTACGGGGACCCCGAGTTTTATCCGATGGAGTGCACCCATACGTGCCGTGTGCTGGTGGTGGATGACGATTGGGACTATGCCAGCACACACGGGGGAGGGCGTCCTTACTATACCTCCGCCCTGGACACGCTGGGCTATCCATACCAGGTGTGGGATACCGTCACGCAAGGCCAGCCGGCCGCCACCGATCTGCAGCCCTACGACGCCGTGGTCTGGTTCACTGGCTACGCCTGGCAAGGCGGCGTCTTTACCACCGATAATGAGGACCAGGTCGCGGACTATTTGAACGGCGGCGGGCGATTCTTCCTTTCCTCCCAAGACTACCACTATGAGGCCGGCTCGGTGACCCCGTTCATGACGGATTACCTGGGCATCCAGTCTGTGACCGACGACACTACAGAGCGGGACCCAACCGGCAACCCATTCAGCCCGATCGGCCGGGGACTGGGGGCCTATACCATGGTCCGGCCCGATGCCTGGGATGCCTATTGGCCGACTGGCGGCTATGAAGGCCCTTACGATGACCAGGTGGTCGCTGCCGCCGGCAGCCACAGTCCGTTCCTGTACAACACCTCGGGCCAGCCCAACTCCACGGCTCACAACGGCGGCGCCTGGCGCACCGTGTTCCTGGCGTGGCCGCTGGAGTGGCTGGGCGGGGTGGAAGAGCGGGCTTCGGTCCTGGGGGCGGCGCTCGATTGGATGGGCTGCCAGTCCAACTCTTCCGTCTACCTACCACTGGTGTTCAGGAACTGGTGAGCCGCTCGGTGACGACGCCCTCAGGCGCAGTACCGCTGCAGCCTGACCGCCCCTTTCTCCTCAGCGTGCGGGGCGGGGAAGGGGGTGAAGGGGGTAGGGGTGGGGGTAGGGGTCAGAGATTTTTCGCAGAAGGGATAATGATCGATGGATCCTTTGAGTGGTCTGCCCTGGACGAAAATCCACGAGTTCTTGCTTGACGTTGGAGGTGTACGGGAGCCAAGGGATTTTGGCGTGCGGCTGATACAACGCATCTATCGGCTGATCCCCTACGATCAGGCGCGCGTTTACTTTGTCAATGACAACGGCAAAATCTACGACGAGTTTCTGGTCGGGGTAGAACCGAGCTGGAGTCATATTTATCGCGAATATTATTCCCGGATCGAGAACGGGCGGTATGCCATTCCTACCAGACGGTATGCAATTCCCACCCGAGCAGAGAACGGGCGGTATGCGATTCCCAGGGTGGAGGGCGCTGTGTACGATTGGAACGATTACGAGCCAGATGAATTCGTTACCGGCTATATCAAACCTCAACGGATTCATCACACCGCGGGCTTTGCCCTTCATACCAGCGCCGATCTGGTAAGAAGCGTTTGCTGCCTGGATCGAACCGGCCGCAGTGGATATACCCAGAGCGAAATCGAGATCATCAGCGTTGTTCTGCCTCATCTGGACAATCTGCATAAGAACTTGTTCGTCCTGGCCTCAAAAAACCGGTCTGTCCAGAATCTGGAGGTCCAACAGTTCCTCACCAGGCGAGAATCGGAAATCGCGGACTTGCTGTGCCGGGGATTGACTCCAGCCAAGATCAGCAATCACTTGTGCGTGAGCCTGGCCACTGTCTACCGACATCTGGCCAACATGCATACGAAACTAAACGTATCGAACCGCCAGGAACTGCTCCTGAAGTTAATGGAGGCTCAAGGGACCCATTCCGTCTCTTGAGAACCGTATACAAATACGAAGGCCATGGTATCCGGGTCGGCCGGGTACCATGGCCTATCGTCTTTGGTCGGAAACCATATAGGTGTGCTACTTTTTGACGATGCGCTCAACCCCGTTCATAAAGCGGTCATATTCGTCGGGATTCATGGACCATGAATGCTGCTCTGGATCGGGGTAGACGCCTGTCTGTACATCGTTGACGAATTCCTTCAGGGCCCCTAGCGCTTCATGAAAGAACTGGCGGTACTGCTTGGCGTGCCTGGGCATCGGAGCGGGGCTCATCCCCAGCAGATCGTAGCATACCAGTTCTGCTCCATCGCCGCCGGCGCCGCCAGCAATCGAGAGAACCGGGATGCGCAGCCGCCTGGCGATCTCGGCCGTGACCTCGCGAGCCGTCATTTCCACAGTGATCATGGCAGCCCCGGCTTCCTGGTACTCATAGGCTCGCTGGAAGATCTTGAGCGCATCCTCGGCCGTCTTGCCCACCCGGACATAGCCGCCCGTCCAGTTCGTGTACCAGGTCGGAGTGAGCCCGACATGGCAAAAGACGGGGATGCTGGCATCGGCCAGCGCCTGCAGGTTCTTGAGGGTGATCGCGAGGGTCAGGACAATATCACCCCCGGCTTCCATCAGAAGCGTTGCGTAGCGGAGCAGCGCTTCACCACCCGCGCTCACAATAAAGGGTTCGATGTAGGGGTTGAGGAGGATGTTGGGCGCTGCTCCGCGTATGTCCTTCACGACCCATGGTAGGGCATTCGCCCTGGCTTCCGGATTATCGCGAGCAATCCCCGCGGGGAATCTGAGAATGTGGACACCAGCCGCCTCGGCGGCAGCCGCGATCCATGGGTCCCACGTGCAGAACATGACGATCTGCTCTTTGCCTTTCATCTCCTGGACCGCCTTCACCGTCAGTTTAGTGCGAGAGCCAGGAATCATACTTGGTACATTGGCCTGTTGTGCCATTGCTCGACTACTCCCTTCTAGAATACCAAATTTAACAGAGTTCGACCTTTCTCATGTCTCGTGCCGGTTCGGTCGGAGCCTCTATAGCAAATTGTAGGATCGAACCAACGGCTTGTCCATACACAAAATTATGTATTTTCTGGGCGTGAGGATTGGATGCCGATGTCCATGGGCCGGAAACCGAGCCTCCCGCAGATTGCGAACCTGCGGGAGGCTACGAGCCGACAGATCGCCCAGGGCCCAGGCTGAAGGCTCCATTCCCTTTCCCTGGCAGCGGAGGCTTGATCTGGATTGCTGGCTCCACCTGAACGCTGCGCAGATAGGGGCTGGTGAGCGGGTTCATCGCCTTCGCCTACCTACCCTTGTGCCCTCTTCAGTCCCAACTCTCACCCTCGGCCTTCTTTGCATCGTAGCCGCTCCTGGCATATAATTAGCGAGCTATGGCTCTGACCAGTCTCGATTCCATGCCCAGACGGGTGTTGATGTTTGGCGGCAAGGGCGGGGTCGGCAAAACGACTGTCTCGTCGGCGACGGCATTGCACTTTGCCCTCGCCGGACGCCGCACCCTGATCCTGTCCAGCGATCTAACCCCTTCTCTGTCGGATATCTTTGAAACCGAGATCGGTGCCACCGAGACGCCCATTCCCGGCGTGCCCAACCTGTGGGGCCTGGAGATCGATCCCGACGAGGTGATGCGCCGCTGGAAAGTCAAATTCGGACCGCAGATCTATCAGGCTGCCCAGGTCTTTGTCGACATGCCATACGACGAAGTGGTTGACTATGTAGCCATGGCTCCCGGCATCCAGGAAGAGTTCTTGCTCGATTTCATCCTGGAGCAGGTGCGGAATGGACCGTACGACCTGGTCGTGTGGGATACAGCGCCGGCGGGAGATACGCTGCGGCTGCTGGAGTTGCCCCACAAGTTCCTGAGCCACCTGCGCCTGGCGCCCAAGGTCTACCTGAACATGCGCGATAAGCTAGGTCTGAATCAGGTTCCCTTTCTAGAGTTGATCGATAGTTGGCAGAAACTGTCGCATGAGGTGGCTTCCTTCTTTCGGGACCCCGCCAACGTGGAATTTATCCTGGTCACCATCCCCGAAGCGTTGGGAGTCTATCAGGCGCGGCGGCTGGTGGGGGAATTCGCCCAATATGGACTGCGCATTAAGCATCTGATCGTCAACCATGTCATCCAGGAGGCCGATTCGGAATTCCTGCGTCGGCGAGAGGCCATGCAGCGCCCGTATCTGGAACTGCTGGTCAACGAGTATCAAGATCGGATGGAGATTACCTGCGTGCCCCTGTTGCCCGATGAGATCAAGGGCACGGAACGCCTGCGCAGACTGGAAGGCCTGCTCTTTTGACTCCAGGGGCCAGGCCCGGGCATGGAAAGGTCGCCATGGATCCCCTTTGGGAAAAAGGACAGGGTTCGGAGCTGAGAATGAGCCAGCGAGGCCGGGTGGTGGTGGCGATGAGCGGTGGGGTGGATAGCTCGGTCGCGGCCGCTCTCCTGGTCGAGGAAGGCTATGAGGTGATTGGCGTCATGCTGCGCCTCTGGTCCGAGGGCGAAAACCGGTGCTGCGCCGCCGAAGCCGTGGTCGACGCCCGCCGTGTGGCCGGGAAGTTGGGGATCCCTTTTTATCTGATCAACTACGAAGCCGAGTTCCGCCGTCACGTTGTCGATCCGTTCATCGCCGAGTATCAGCGAGGGCGGACCCCCAATCCTTGCCTGGCCTGCAACCGGGCTATCCGCTTTGGTCGCCTGCTGCGTCAGGCGCAGGCGCTGGATGCGCAATGGCTGGCCACCGGGCATTACGCCCGGATCGACCAGGTCGGTGGCCGCTATCGGCTGCGCCGGGGTGCGGACCCCGACAAGGACCAATCCTATTTTCTCTATATGTTGGGCCAGGACCAGCTTCGGCAGGTGCTGTTTCCCGTCGGCGGCTATCGCAAAGCCGAGGTGCGCGAGATGGCCCGGCGCCGCGGACTGCCGGTCGCCATCCGAGAGGAGAGTATGGACCTCTGTTTTGTGACCGATGGCGATTACCGCTCCTTTCTGGCCCGCTATGCGCCCGAAACAGTGCAACCGGGCCCGATCCTGGATACATCGGGCCGTGAGATCGGTCGACACCAGGGGTTGCCGTTCTACACCGTCGGCCAGCGACGGGGGATCGGCATCGCCGCGCGCGAAGCGCTGTACGTCATCGGCCTGGATACGGCCCGCAACGCGCTGATCGTGGGGCCGGCCCGCGAGTTGGGTCGAAAGGTTTTGCTGGCTGACCAGGTCCACTATGTGGCCGGCGCTCCGCCCGAGGGGCCTGTGCGGGTGCGGGCCAAGATCCGCTACCAGGCCACCCTGGCCGAGGCGACCTGGATCCCCCTGTCGGGCGATCAGGCCCGCGTCGAGTTCGATGCTCTCCTGCGGGATATCACCCCCGGTCAGGCCGTGGTGGCCTACCAGGGGGATGAGGTCCTCGGCGGGGGGATCATTGAACAGAGCCTGCCTGCCGCTGACCTGGCTTCCTGCGACACGCCATGAGGAGGAAACGACCATGCCTCAAGCACCGGCGCTCTTGTTCTCGTTGCTGTTAGCCACCCTGTATGCGGCTCTCTTTCACCTGATCGTGGGACGCCGTGTCCGCGACCTCGGCTTCTTCTGGCTGGCGGCCGTGGTCGGCTTTTCGGCCGGCCAACTGGTGGGCATGCAGCTCCGGCTGGTGCCCTGGACCATTGGCGAGGTGCGGGTTGTGGAAGGGACGATCATTGCCGTCCTCTTTCTGCTCCTCGCCCGCTGGCTCAGACAGGAAAGGGTTGGATCGGGCCAAAGCAAGGAGGGAAAGAGCAGTGGTTGATTCTCCTCACCCGTATATCCGGCCGGCCAGGCCCCGGGACACGGTCCAGGTCCGGTTCAACGACGGCCGCATCTTTGAGGGGCCGGTGGGCACGCCGCTGGAAGAGTTTATCCGCGCCGCCGGCTCGGACCCCCAGGCTCCCACCGTCGCCGCGCTGATTGACAACGAACTGCGGGAACTGACCTATCCCGTCGAACGCGATGTGGAGGTCACCCCGATCACCATGGCCCACAGCGACGGCGGTCGCATCTACCGCCGTTCGTTGTCATTCCTGTTGGTGACGGCCGTCCATGAACTGTTCCCTGAAGCGACGGTCTATGTGGACCATTCCCTGACCTTTGGCGGCTATTTCTGCCGCGTCCAGGGGCGCGAGCTGTTCAGCCCAGAGGAACTGGCTCAGGTCCAGGCCCGTATGGTAGAGATCGTCCAGGCCGACGAGCCGATCCACAAGGAGCGGGTTCCCCTGAGCGAGGCGATCGAACTGTTCCAGGCGCGAGGGGACACAGACAAGGTGCGACTCCTCAGCCACCGGCGCAAAGACTACCTGACCCTCTATCAACTCCGGGGATTCCGGGACTATTTTCACGGCTATATGGTCCCCTCCACCGGCTACCTGACCGTCTTTGACCTGCAACTCTATCCGCCCGGCTTTGTCCTCCGTTTCCCCCGCAGCGACCCGCCGATGGTGCTCCATCCCTTCATGGATTATCCGAAACTGGTCAGCGTCTTCCGCGAGTATGGCGATTGGCTGGAGCTGATAGGCGTGCCGGATGTGGGCGGCCTGAATGAGGCCATGACCGGCGAACGGGTGCGGGAGGTGGTGCTGGTGTCGGAAGCGCTCCATGAACAGCGGATTGCCCGTATTGCCCTGGAGGTCGCCGAGCGCCGCGACCGGGTGCGCCTGGTCCTTATCGCCGGGCCATCGGCCTCGGGCAAGACCACTTTTTCCAAACGGCTCAGCATCCAGTTGCTGGCCAATGGACTGCGTCCATTCCCCCTGGAAATGGACAACTATTTCCTCGACCGGGACAAGACCCCCCGTGATGCCCAGGGGAACTATGATTTCGAATCACTGGGCGCGCTGGATGTGGCCTTGCTGAACGAGCATCTGTTGCGGCTGATGGAGGGCCAGGAAGTGACGCTACCCCGCTTCAATTTTCGGACCGGTCTCCGTGAGACGGGGCCGACCGTGCGCCTTCGGCCCGACCATATCCTCTTGATCGAGGGTATCCACGGCCTGAACCCGGCCCTGGTGCCCCACGTGCCGCCGTCCATGGTCTATCACGTATATGTCTCTGCCCTGACACAGCTCAACATTGACAAACACAACCGCGTGTCGACCACCGATACCCGTCTCATCCGCCGCATCGTGCGCGATGCGGCCCAGCGCGGCTATTCGGCCCAACAGACCATCGAACGCTGGGAGAGTGTGCGCGAAGGGGAAAAACGCTGGATCTTTCCCTATCAGGAACATGCCGACGTTATGTTCAACTCGGCCCTGGTCTACGAATTGGCCGTTCTCAAGCCTCTGGCCGAGCCGCTGCTGTTGCAGGTGGAACGGGGCATGCCGGCGTATGTGGAGGCCAAACGGTTACTGGCCTTCCTGGAGTGGTTTGAGCCCCTCGCTCCGGACTTGGTGCCCGACAACTCGATCCTGCGCGAGTTTGTCGGCGGTTCGATCCTGGGGGATTTTCGCATGGTGCTGTGAGCGCCATCTGAAAATCGTAGCGGCGAGGCATTCCCGGTGACCGCCCGCCGCTTCAACCGGCGCGAATTGGCCAGAACCCACCTGGCCTGAAGCGCCGTTTCCGGGAATGCCTCGCTGCGGGCCCGATCTTGCAGCAGTCCTGTGATGCGCCTCAAGGGCAATTTGACAAAACGGGCATTCGGGATATAATGTGTAGTAATTCACATCGGAAACCGGGCTGAGACCCGGATTCCAGGAGCGGAAAGGAGCAGCCATGGACTCCGCCAGGCCAAGGGGTCCAGGAACCCTCCATAATGATTTTGCCTTCTTTCCGGTCAACCGGGGATCCTCTCTCGTCCTGCGCCAATCTACCGTCTGTTTCCCCTGGAGGAGGTCCATCTGCCGCTCCATGCCCGGTACAGGTCTGGCGGGGAGCGCACGCCCAGACCGCTGCGGTGGCGAACGAGGGTGTACGTCATGGTCGTCCGCCCATCCTTGGGCCCCGGTGGTTCCTGAGCCGTGCTGATGTCGTATCCCTCCTGAAGGAGATGGCTGGCGAGGGAGTGGCGCAGCGTGTGTTGGTGCGCGCTTCTGAAAGCCCTTCAAGCCGTTAAGCTCTGATCGTCAACCTAATCGATAGCGGGGCGGTCAGAATGTGACCGTGGTTTGCAGCATCTTGCTTTTAACATCTGCAGGTATATGGTGGACCGGATACGGAGTCCCGAAGAGGGGGTTGCAATGGACTGTCCGCACTCAGAATGCAGGCGAAGCCTAAGGCCAGCAAATGCAGCCACCAATTTCAAGAACCCCGTTCTCTCTGTCAAGAGGAGCGTGGAGAGAAAGATCATACGTTCTCAGGACGTTATTCTTGAGGTCGGTGCTGGAAATCTTCGCAATGCCGCCTATGTTCTAGACACCGTGCCGGGTGTCACCTACTTCGCATTTGAGGTGCCAGAATGCTTATCGAGGTTTCGCAATAGGTACGAGGATCTTCACAAGCGCGGGGTTGTTGTTCTGGAACAAGGGTACGAGCGGGAACCTGCAGCGTACGATGTGGTTATTTGTACGTTTGTGTTGGAGACGATATGTCCTGAGACTGCGCGGATTCGGACTCTACAAGACATATCAAAGGTGCTTAAGCGGAGTGGCTACCTCATAGTCTCATTCAGGGGGTATCCAGGTGTACGGGGCTCAGCCTACAGGCAATGCGATGCGGGAGAGGGCCTGCTAACCCCTCTCAAGACATTCGTCAAGCCTTACTCTGTAGCTGAGGCAGAGGCTCTCCTCAGACAAGGAGGCTTTTTACGTGTAGAAATGCTAGAGCAATACCGAGTCCCGTCACCAGAGAACATCCACCTGGTTGCTCAGTTAGAGGAGTCAGGACATGGAACGCGATTGGATTAGGACTTTCTACACAGAGTGTGGGCGTGAGGTGTCTTTGGCCTACGACGTACTCAACCAGACGACGAACTGGGGTGTGACTCTCACCGCGGCGGTTCTGGCGGCCAGCTTCGTAGATGCGCTGCAACCAGGACCCTCGGGTAAGTTAGAGTTCCTATATCCAACGACCGTTCATTGGTTTTATGCCATTGTAGCCTGGGTTGTGATGGTACGCTTCTTTGTTCGCTCTTGCATCGCCCTGGTCAACATGTACAGATGGAACACTCTGATCTGTGCGGCCAGTAAGGTGTTGTCGTTGCCCGAAGAAAGCCCTGACGCGAGAGTGTACAGCAGGAATCTCGCCCGGCAAGTCAAGGCCTACTTCTATGATTGGTACAGCCCCATCCCGCGGGGAAAGGCCATCTGGAACAGCCTCAAGCTCATGTACATATGGTTCTTCTTGATACTACTGGTTCTGGTAGTTTGGGGGGCCGTCCAGATCGACAAGGATTGGCTGTTCTTTGCAGGCGTCGCCGCTTTCGTCGTTTCCACGAGTCTGGAGACCTACTGGTTCGTCACTTGGCGCGGGCTGAAGTATTACAGAGTCGAGCTTGAAAGCGAACGAGAAATAACTAGCCTGTGGTTAGGTCGATTGGAGGCGGAAGATGGGTAATAAGAAGCGCGTCTTAGCTTTGGCTTTCTGCCGGGAAGGACCGTACAAACACGCCTTAGGTCTATTGAGGAATGCACAGGTCGAATGGATTCCTTGGAGCTATCACGAGAGCCAGATAGCCAGTGATGTATTGAAGGACCTTCGCCGAGGCATGGCACTCGACGGGTGGGAAGTCCTCTTCGTCTATGGCTCCTTGGACTTCAGAGGTGATGCTCAGTTCGTGCGAAGGGGCACTATTGACCATTGGTCACTATCCTACGACACTCTTCGCCTCACCGTGTTCTTAGGAGAGGCACTGGATGGGCATCTTGAACTGCCGCCTTCGCGTTCTCTGTGTTTCTACCTTCCTTGAGTGCTGGCAGCAATGCATGATCTGATCTTCCCCTGGTTTTGTGGACAGGGAGTTAAGCAGAGGTCTTCCGGTTAAAGCAGAGTTGCTCATGGGCCTCCGGACCGAGATGGCTCAGCGACGAATGTAGTTACTGTACCGACCCCCAAAAACTGGACAGGTGCGCTAGTCAATGTACAATGGGTCCAGGAAAGGGGGAGACATAATGGCCAAGCGGCGAAACTTCAAACCGGAGTTCAAAGCCCGCCTTGCGCTCGAAGACCTCTGTTGACGTTCAGCAAAAACGGCTTCAAAAATGTCCAGTTTCATGGGCCACCACGCTAAACAAGCGCTTCATCCGCTCCGCCGCACTTCGCAGCGCGGGTGACGCGCAGGTGTCGCACCCTAATCCTCTATGGAAACCAAATGAAAACCAGACTATCCAGACCAGGAGAGCAGGCAACATGAACAGACGGATGCTCGTTGTTGTGGGTGTTGTAGGGTTTGTGGTAGGCTGCGTCGCTTTTATGGCGCTAGCGACCGTTGTGGGACTTGCCATCTACTTCGGATCATCGCTGACGGCTGAGCCCACGGAGCGGCTGGTTTCCCAACTCGCTGCGACACTCCGCCCGACTTATACCCCCATTCCCACAGACACCCCCACCCTAATGCCAACGGACACAGCTACACCAGAACCTACAAACACGACCACGCCTCCGCCAACTGAAACAGCAATGCCGACTGAGACGCCCACGCAGACACCTCTCCCGCCGACGAACACAACTGAACCGGCCGACACTCCCAGGCCAACCCCTTCTCCAACGCCCAAGCCCAGCAAGACACTGGTGGACCAGGCCCTTGTGACCTATCTGAAGCAGTTTGCCACGATCGCGAACGAGATATGGGGAAGCTTTCCTGGAGAAGCTGGGATTGCCTCGCAAACCTACGTGGACAAACTAGACCCCTTAATCAAGAGGCTCGATGAAATGGCTGTCCCCGACGAGGCCGAGGGCATGCACCTCGCATTTCAGGTAGTTGCTTCCAATGTGATAATATACCATCACGAGCGGGTTGGTGCACTGTTGTTCCCTGACCAATTCTATGACCATATGGCCGCGGCCGATAGAGCCGGACAGGAGGCACTGACGTGGTATTACCGAGAGTACATGCCTGCTCGGAATGCGCTTCTGAGTCGTATTGGCTTATCTGCGGAGAGTGTTGGCTTCAACCATTGACAAAACTGAAATCAAATCGAGGTATCCGGTCAGCCAAGCATCAGGAGATAGCGAGATATGAGAAAAAGAATCTTGTTTCTAGTGTGCATTCTGTTTGTCATTTGCAGCTGTAACGTTCAACCTTCGTTTTTTGGCAATCAGGCCCAGCCCTCAGCGCTGCCTGTTGACGCAATTCCATGCGTGACCTCCACTCCCCAGCCTTGGACCTATTTCTATGACATCCAGAATTATGAGCTACAATGCCCAATCAGCGAGGACCTATTTGGAAAACTAGTGATGGAGCAAATGGATATGATGTCCCTCGGAGACGCAGATTACGCCGAACTCCTGTCGATCCAGGAGTGTCGGCGCAGACACCTAAATGAGTACATCAACCAGAAAGGAAGTGAAGGGTGGGAGATGTTATCCTTCGAAACCATGGACGACCCCACGGCCGGTATTGAGTCAGCCTACCGCATCATGTGGAAGAAGCCCGGTCCATAGCCACCAAGCTGAGCAACACCAAATAGATTGGACAGAGCGTTATGGCTTCTCGCACGTGCTCGCTCTTACATGTTAGCAAATTGATACGGACACGCGTTGCCCGGCCACTCGCCCCTTGAATCATGAGCCTGACGAGATGTCTCGTCTCGCGCTGGATGTGACGGATGCTCTTGCCCTCGATAGAGTGAGTCCGACGGCTCTCGTTCACCGTCATATTCGCCGTGTCAATAGACTCTGCCCCATCCGCAAGTCCTTATCCCACCGCATGGTCTGGGGATAACCGCCAGGCGCGGGCTACCAGCACACTCACCCCGCTTCCCTGTCGCTGGAGTTGGCCCTCCACCTTCACCAACGGCGCATCGCGCAGCACTTCCCGGTATCGCTCAAAGGTATCGGGCCGCACAATGAGGTGGATCAGCCCCTCTTCGTCCTCCAGGGTGATGAACATGTGTCCTTTCCTGCGGCCGCCCAACCACCAGACGGGACAGGTCCAATCCGCAGCGATAGGCATAGTCCGGGTCGAAGTAGAGGGCCTGGTCCACGTACCCCACCTCCCCTTCGTCCGCCTGAGCCTGGACCAGGAACTTGAGAGCCAGCGTTGTCTTGCCCGAGGTGGTCGGTCCGACCAGCTCGCACACCTGCCCTTTGGGCAGGCCGCCGATGGCCAGAGCGCGGTCGAGGGCCGGGAAACCGGTGGGGATATAGGGGATGGCCGCCGAACCGGCGGCCTGGGGGCCTCCTCGGATCAACGCCCAGGGGCCATAACGGCGTTGGATGGCCGCTATGGTCGTCTCCAGTTGCCGCTGTCGCTGGCGCTTGTGCGCTCTGCTCACGTCTCCCCATCCTGCAGTATGGAAGCCCAAATCTATTATACAGAACAAATGTT
Source organism: Chloroflexota bacterium (assembly GCA_018606645.1). Lineage (GTDB taxonomy): Bacteria > Chloroflexota > Anaerolineae > JAAYZQ01 > JAAYZQ01 > TumbabinsA96. The sequence goes on along the minus strand of JAGVRI010000005.1, from coordinate 111,890 downwards.
CGATTGTCAAGCATTTTTTGTGAAAGAAGAATGAAGGTTGTTGTACGGCCTGGGGCGAGGCATTCCCAGGAACGGTGGTTCAGGCCAGGTGGTTCTGGTCAATCCGCGGCGATTCAGGCGGCAGTTAGTCACCCGGAATGCCTCGCCGCCACGATTCCAACGGAGAACGCAACAGCGCTTGGACCGGCAGCCGCCAGGGTAGTAGGGTCAGACCAATGGCAGGCGCACCTCGACGCCGCCGTTAGCGGCACTCAGGTAGCAGGCCTCGCACAACTCGATGGCCCGGTAGGCTTCCAGGACATCCACCGCTGGCGGCGCTTCGCCCAGGCAGGCGCTGATGAAGCGGCGGTCTTCTTCCCGGTAGCCCCACCGGTCAGCATGCGGCACCTGGCGGTAATCCACGATGCGCACCTCCTGTTCCAGTCCCGGGGAGTGGACCACCCGGCTCAACTCTTCGCTGCGGACAAAGGCGTGCTCGCCCACGATCTCCAGATGCTCGAACGGAAAGGCCCACGAGGCATGGGCCGACGAGGAAAAGACGGCAAACCGCTCCCCGACAAAGGTCAGCAGAATGGCAAAATCGTTCAGCACGTCGTAGACGTTTGCTTTGGCTCGCGCCTGCACACTGACCACCTCGCCCATCAGCCAGCGGAGCATATCCAGTAGATGGATGCTCGACTCGTAGAGAAAGCCGCCAGTGAGCGATAGATCGGTGATCCATGGCGGGTTGAGCCAGTCGCCGTCGTTTTGTTTGGCATTCGCCAGGTAGGGTACCAGCCCGGCTTCGATCTGCTGTTTCAGGTAGCGGTAGACGGGAGCAAAGCGCCGGTTGTGGCCGACCTGATAGACGGCCTGGCTCGCCTGAGCGGCGGTCAACACCTGCCGGGCCTCCGCCAGGGAGGTGGCCATCGGCTTCTCGCAAAAGACATGGATGTTCCGCTCCAGCGCGGCCAGCGTGGCCGGCACATGTTGGGTGTTGGGAGTGGTGATGTAGATGGCCTCGATCTCGGCGTCCAGGAGCGCCTCCAGGCTGGGGAAGGCCCGGCTGGCCGTGGCTGCGGCCAGTTCCCGCGCCCGGTCCGGGTCCAGATCGGTCACCCCGACCAGGGTGACCCGCGGGTCTTGCTGAAGGATAGTGGCATGGGTCCGGCCCATATTGCCGCACCCGACAATCCCAACGCGGACGGTCATGAAATCCTCCTTGTTCTCAGGGGCGGAAGGGGGTATGGTCCCGCACCCAACTCCGCCAGGCTTCGATCAATACTTCCACATTGCGCCAGGTGTGGTCGGACGGGTCGTCCACCTCATCCACGGGCGACAGGATAAAGCCGTGGCCCGCAGCCAGCGTGTCCAGGGCCTCCTGGACGGCGGCGCGGACCTCGGCCGGTGTGCCTCGCTCGATGGTCAGCGGACCGTTGACCCCGCCCCACAGACACAGACGCCCCGCCGTTTTGGCACGCAGGGCCGTCAGGTCCATGCCACCCTGGACCGGGTCCACGCCGATCAGTACGTCAACGCCTGCCTCCAGAATCAGGTCCAGCAGGGGCATGGCCCCGCTCGTCATGATGTATCCAAACCGGGCCCCCCGACGATGGGCCAGATCCACCTCTTGTTTCAAGTGGGGCAGGATGAACCGGCGGTAGAGCCGGGGCGACCAGAAGTTGCTGCTCTCATACCAGGCGCGGCGCACCCAGAGGTCAATGCCCACGTCGAGCACGACCTCCATTCGTTCCTGGATCCAACTTGAGAGCAGCGCCATCAGTTCTTCGACGAAAACCGGGGCGTCGTGGGCCAGGTAGACCAGTTCCTGTAACCCGCACAGCCACGCGGCCAGGTCCGCACCCGCCCCGGTCCCGCCGGAGACCAGGAGCCCGCGCTCGAGGGCAAAGGCCTTGGCCCGGCGCGTCTCTGCCCAGAACTGTTCGACCGTCTCCATATCCGGGGAAGTGAGCAGATAGCGCAGTGCATCCAGATCGGCAGCCTCGGTCAGCAGCGGCTTCTGAAGGCGAGGGATGATAAAATCGTCGAGAAAGGGAACGTGGTCGCCATAGGGCCAGTCTTCAGTCTGGCTCACCCGCACCGACAGCGTTCCTGCCGGGGTAATGTATTCCTTCACCAGTGTGGCGTAGCGCTCGCCCGGCTGCCGCTCGCGCCACTCCCGAACCTGGACCTCGGGATGGAACCGCACTGGCAGGCCACGCAGGTCGCGTGTGTCGCCGGGTACGGTCAGCAACCAGGGTGGGACCTGAACGGTGGCATCCACTCCCCAGGCCAACAAGCGATCGATCATCTCAAACTGGTCACGGCAGCGGTTCTCCAGCGCCGTGAATTGCATGAAACAGCACGGCGGATAATCCACCGGCTGGCAGGCCAGGGCGGCCAGCATCCGTTCACGAGAAGAGAGCTTCATGAGACAGCCTATTCAGACGATGATTTCGACCTATTTGACTGCTCCCAGTGTGAGCCCCCGCACTAGGTGGCGTTGCATCAAGAAGGCAAACAGCAAAATAGGCAACATAGCGACCGTCCCGCCGGCGGTCATGGCCCCCCATTGAACATGGATGCGCCCGACCAGCGCAGCAGCGGCCACCGGCATGGTCATCACTTCGGGCGTAGAGGTCAGGATCAGGGCAAAGAGGAACTCGTTGTAGGTATCAATGATGACAAAAATGGCCGTTGCGGCCAGGCCTGGCCGGACCAGAGGTAGCACTACATGCCACAGCGCGCCCAGGCGAGAAGCACCGTCCACCATGCCCGCCTCCTCCAGGTCAGTAGGGATCTCCTGGAAAAAACTGCGCATCATCCACACCACAAAGGGCAGGTTGAATACCACATACACCAGGGATAATCCGGCGTAGGTATTCACCAAATGCAGGGCCTGGAGGATCAGAAACAGGGGCACAATGGTCACGATCGGGGGTAGCATTCGCGTTGAAAGGATCCAGAACCCCAGGATCCCGTTGAGCTTCCACGGCAAACGGAAGCGACTCAGGCTGTACGCCGCCAGCGAACCGGTAACCATCGACACGATCAGGCTGGTACCGACCACGATCAAGCTGTTAAGCAGCGATTGGCCAAACTTGCGGTTTACAAACAGGTCCACGTACCCCTCCCAGGTGGGACGCAGGGGCAGCAAGGTGGGTGGCACCGAAAATAGCTCTACCTGCGTCTTGAAGGAGGAGACTACCATCCAGTATAAAGGAAAGAGAGCTACCAGAACCGCTAACCCGAGGATCAGGTAGGTGAGGACGTTTTGCATCATCCGAATGAGTCGAAAGCGCGTCGCCGCCATGCCTCTGCTCTCCCTAGCGCTCGACCGTCCCACTCCGACCCAGGAGCCGGATGTAGAACAAAGCAATCACGATTGTCACGACAAACAGGACCAGGAGCAACGCCGATGCATAGCCCATTTGCGAGAATTTGAAGGCTGTTTTGTAGAGAAAGAGACTGATGAACTCGGTAGTGGTTCCGGGTCCTCCCTGGGTCAGCAAGAACACTTGATCGAACATGCGCAGCGCATCCACAGTACGCACCAGGAGGCCGACCAGGATAGTAGGATTCAACAGCGGCAGGGTGATATAGCCCAACACCTGAAGACCGGTCGCGCCGTCTACATGGGCAGCCTCGTACAGCTCGACCGGGATCGACTGCAGACCGGCGAGCAGCACCAGGAACATGAACGGCGTCCACTGCCAGACGTCGAGGATGACAATCGACAAAAAAGCCAGTTTGGGGTCGCCCAGCCAGCTCGCTCGCCCCAGATGAAGAATATTATCCAAAATATAGTTGAGCAGGCCCGATTCCTGATTGTAGAGCAGCCGCCAGACAATCGCCACTACCACTGGCGCCAGGACCATCGGCTGCATCAGCGCCGTACGGATGGCACCGCGGAACCGGATCTCTCGATTCGCCAACAGGGCCAGCACCAGACCAAGGACCAGTTCCACCAGAACGACGACCAGCGAAAAGAGTAACGTGCGGGCCATCGACTGCCAAAAGGTCTGGTCGGCGAGCATCCGCTCATAGTTGGTCAGGCCGATGAACACGGTCGGCCGCCCATATTGGAAGGCGTAGAAGCTAATGCGCAGGGCGTAGAGATAGGGGTAGAGGGTAAACGCCAGCAACAGCAGCACGGTGGGGGCTAGCAGGAGATAACGCAACGCCCGGTCCTCCCCCAGGCGAGCCCCCCAGCCGCTCCACAGTGGCCTGATGGGGGGCTCGCGCCGAGATGGCCTCGGCCTTCCTGATCCAAGCGATACGCGCATCAATTGCCCTCCGAGATAACCTGCCGATACAGCGTATGGTTCTGACGGGCTCGGCGCCCATTCCAGGGAGAGGGAGGAGCCGATCATCTCGGCTGGCTCCTCCCTTTCCTCCGGGGCGGCCGGTGGGTAGCTAGCTGTAGTAGCCGACGCTCTTCAGGTAATCGGTCGCTTCTTTGGCCGCGTTGTTTAGGGCCTCCTGCACTCCTTCCTGTCCAGTCAAGGCCATGTTCAGGTGCAGGCCCAGGATATCCTCCACTTTGGGCCATTCTGGCGTGCGCGGCCGCCACACCGAATTCTCCAGGGCGTGGAGAATGGTGGGCAGCCACGGGAATTGGGCCTGGAGGTCCTTGTCCTGATAGGGAGCCTGCTTGACCGGCACCCCTTTGCGCTTGGCCAGTTCGATCTGTACGTCATCCCGCAGGAACCAGTCCAGGAATTTGAGCGCTCCATCGGGGTTCTTGGAGCCAGCGCCGATGCCCATCACCCAGTTGCCGATCTGGGAGGCGCTGCGCACCTTTTTCGGCGTGGTGGTCCAGCCGGTCAAACCGACCACCTTGGATTTTTCCGGGTTTTCGGCCTGGCTGATCCAGCCCGTCCACTCGATGTTGGTGATGCAGTTGCCCTGCAGGTAGCAGGCTCCCTGCTCGTCCGAATCGTAGGTCGCCACACCCGGCGGTTCCCATTTCAGCAGGTCCACAAAGAGTTGCAGGGCATCGATCCCCGCTTGCTGATGGAAGGTAATATTCCATTTTTCGTCAAAGATCTCGCCCCCATGAGAATAGAGGTACGGGAACCACTCGGTGACGACCGGGTTGCCACGCACGCCTCGGGCGGCCAGGAGATATAGTCCTTGCTCTGGCTTGGCCAGCTTCTCTCCGATCTGGATAATGTCATCCCAGGTCTCTGGAGGAGCAATGCCCGCCTCCTCCAGCAGGTCCTTCCGATAGAAGAAGATCTGGCAGTCGCCAATGATCGGCAGGACGTAGAGTTCTGGCTGGACATCGGCGCCGATGCCTGGCACACGGGGACCGGTCTTGGGCGGCCACCAACCCAGATCGAGGGTCTTTTCGATGAATCCCGGTCCCGGGGTATAGCCCATCTTGGTCATGTTCATGAGAAACCCGCCGCCGGCAAACTGCGGGACCCAGGGATCGTCCATCATATACAGGTCAAAATCGGATCCCTTGCTCGAACCAACCTGGACCAGTTTTTCGTAGAGGGTGGTGTACGGCAACTCGACCCACTCTACCGGAAAGCCCAACGCCTGTTCGGCCATGCCCGAATTGATCATGTCGCGCATTGGCTCGGTCGAGGCATCGGCCCCGGCGGCGATTACCACCTTGGCTTTGGCCGCTGGCGCTGAGGGAGCTGCCGACTGGGTAGCAACCGCCGGCGGAGCGGTCGGCGAGGCGGGACGACACTGAGTAGCCAACAGGCTTCCCCCTGCTGCCACCACACTCAGGCGCAGGAAGTCACGCCGGCTGATATCGTTCTTTTTGGACGCTGACATATTCCACCTCCTCCCTAGAAATAGACAAGTGGGTGGTGGTCACCACCCTTGGGCTTGACCAGAAACCGATGGATTCGCATCTCACCCCCTTTCCACCAAAGCAGACGTCTCTTCCAGGCGAGCCATGTCCGAATGCGGACAAACGAGCGAGAACCCCCATGGCTCCCAGCCTTTTGGATCACGCCAGAGAAGCCCGTTTCAGCACTGCCGTAATCGCCTCATGCCCGGCCCGGGCGTACTCGCGCGGATCGCGTTCCCGATAGGCGGGTCGCATCACTTCCAACGAGTACGCCCGGTCATAGCCGCGCGCCTGAAGGCGAGAGAGAAGCTGGGTCAACGGCAGGATGCCCTCACCGGGCAGCAGACGGTCGGCGTCGGTCAACGTTTCCAGAGGCCGGTCCTCTACATCGTTGATGTGCACGATCAGCAGTCGATCCATATCGATCTCATCGAGCGACTCCCACCGGGAACCGCCGACGATAAAGTGGTAGGTGTCGAGCACCAACCCCACCTCCTGCCGACCGGTGGCCTGGACGATGTCCCATGCCTCGGCCAGGGTGCGCACGGAACAGTTGGCCGGCGCCAGAAACTCGAAGGCAAGCTGCACGCCTTGCGGAGCGCTCACGTCGGCCAGTTCTTGCAGCGCGCGGACGGTCTGGTCACGCACCTCAGGCCATGACATTCCGGCCGGCCGGGGACTGGGTACGACGACGATGCATGGACAGCCGATTTGTTGTGCCAGATCGGCCAGCCGGCGGCACTCTGCTTTCAGCTCAGCAAACGCTTCTGCGGTGCGCAGGTTGATGTTCTCGATGCCGTTCAAGGTCAGAGGGCGAAGCCTGCTTTCCTGCAAGCGCCGCGCCAGTTCATCCGGCGTGTGGCGCGCCAGGAACGGCGCCAGCTTGGGAATGAACAGTTCCAGTCCGTCATAACCAGCCTCCGCGGCGATGATGATCTCCTCTTCCAGAGGCAATGCCGGTAAGGTCTCTCCGTTCCATCCAATGAGCATCTTGGACTCCTTTAACAGAATCATGGTTCCTTTCTGGGCGGGGCTGTGGATTGACGGACCACCAATCGCCCCGGCAGGGTCGTCTGGGTCGGCAGTGGGGTGCCTTCAATCAGGGCCAGCGCCATCTCGACGGCCAGACGGGCCATCCGATCGCTCTGTTGAGTTACCGTAGTCAGGGGCGGGGAGCTGTAACGTGCCAGATAGATGTCATCAAAACCCGCCACCGACAGGTCTTCGGGGACCTTGAGTCCGGCACTGCGAATGGCCTCGATGGCCCCCAGGGCAGTCAGGTCATTGAAGCAGAAGACGGCACTGGGCGGGTGCGGCAGCGCCAACAGGCGGCGCATCGCCCGCTGGCCTCCCTCCGGCCAGCCGTCCGCCTCAACAAGGTATTCGGCCGGCGGTACCAGGCCTGCCTCGGCCAGCGCCTGCTGGTAGCCAGCCAGCCGTTCTGGATTCTCAGTCAGGTTGAGGCGGCTTCCGATATAGGCAATGCGGGTGTGTCCCAGGGAGAGCAGATGGCGCACCGCCTCCCGGGCAGCGGCCTGGTTATCGGTACTAACCGAGTATTGATAAGTGCGGCGGTTGATCAGCACGACCGGTGCATCACCTGGCTCCCGAAGGAGAAGTGAGTCAGCGACACGCGGATCGGGGACGATGATCGCATCGGCGCGCCGCTGGCGTAAGAGACGAATGGCGGCCAACTCCCGTTCAGGATCCCCGCCGCAGTGGGATAGGATCAGGCTGTAACCATGGTCGAGGGCCACCCGATCGATCGCGCGCACCAGTTCAGCGATAAAGGGATCGGTGATATCCAGGACGGCCACACCCAGGGACTTGCTACGTCGGGTGGCCAGACCGCGGCCCAGGGCGCTGGGTTCGTAGCCCATCTCCTGAGCGAGCCGTTGGATGCGAGTCCTGGTCTCCGGTTTGACCCGCGGGCTGTCGTTCAGGGCCCGTGATACGGTGCCATAGGAAACGCCGGCCACCCGGGCGATGTCCTTAATGGTAACCGCCATTGGCTTCCCTTCTCCACGGCGAATACAAACGTTTGTCTTCCAGTATAGCACAAAGACAAACGTTTGTCAAGACTCATTTGTGGTTATTGTCGTTAAAAGTTGAAAAGTGAACCATTTCCGGCTGAAAAACGAACGGTTTCCAGTTGAAAAGTGAACCGATCGTGGGAGAGTCCATCCGGGGGACCCCCACGCCCTATCCATCGGATCGCCTCTGCAAGAGGCCACCAGCCAGAAAGGCCCAGAGCCACGCTGCCAACCCCAACAGGTAGAGGCTGCCCAGCACCACGATCAGGCCGACGGTGTAACCGGCCGGCTGGATGATCGTCATTCGTGTCAGCATCTCCAGAGGGGGAACCTGGTAGTAGGCTTTGAGCGCCAACTGCCCGTCTTCAGATCGAGCTACTTTCGTCCCACTGCCACGCACCTCCACTGTGTACCGATGGCTCCCTTCTGGCTGAGGTCGGAAGCGCAGCACAGTGGGGTAGGGAGCCGTCATCTGCGATGCCGCGATGGACAGGCGAACGACCTCCTGCCCGTTTTCTACCACGATCACCGTTGCCTCCGGCGCGGCTTCTTTTTCCCGGCTCAACCAGATATCCAGGCGCGACAAGCCCTTCCCTTCCAACTCAAAAGTCCGGGAAACGGTCAACCCGGGGACAAGCGACGCTGGGTCCCCGGTCGGCTCATAGCGCACCACGATCTGCTCACCATAGTAGCGCGGCGCGATCACGCCCGCCAGGGCGTAGCTGTTCAGCCCGATCATGCCTACACACATCGCCAGCACCATCCACCGGCGCCCCCAGGCCCGCCAGCCCACGGCCAGGGCGGCCATCTGGGCTATGACGGGTGCGAGATAGTAACGCCCTTGGATCTTGAACCAACTCCCGCTCTGGGCCATCCGGTAGTCCAGCGCCGTGTAAAAGGCGATCAGGCCCACCGTCGAAATGACGCCGATGGCCAGCATCCACCGGTCGCCGCTGCTCACCCTCTTGCGCTGCAGCAGCCGCAGACCCAACCACCCCCAACCCACGAGGGCCAGCCCCGTCAGCAACTCCAGGAGGCCGTACATGGGAAGGGGATAGTAGGTATCCCGGAAGCCAAAGGCCCCCCACCATTCGCGCAAGAGCGGCCGATAGCGGGTCAGCCAGGGGTAGGTGCGCAAGTAGGGCAGTAGCGGCACCGCCGTTACGGATGCGTCCGAGGAACGGTAGAGTTCGACCATCTCGCCGCCGCCAGTGGATATCAAGTCCAGGTACCACCACCCGGCCAGCAACACCGGCGTTCCTATCGCCGCCGCCCACCCTTGCCAATGGAAGCGCCCTTTCGCCCGCAGGATATCCCATCCCCCTAGGACCAGGAACAACAGCCAGGCGGCGAGAAAACTGCTCCGGGTCAGCAACCCGGCGGCCATGACCCCACCGAGCGCCAGCCCTCGTCGTCCATTCATCCCGCGGCGAACGATGATAGCGGCCAGCCACGTGAACGCAGCCCAGTCCAGCATTTCCAACGCTGCGTTGCCGATGATCGCCGTGTAAAAGGTGAACAGGGGATGGAAACTCACCAGTGTGGCCACGGTGCAGGGAAACCACGGTCGATCTGGCCAGAGCGTGTGGGCTGCGCCATAGGCGCAGCCCACGGTCGCCACTGCCATCAGCACCGAAACAAGCCGCATCCAGGCGATGCGCACCAGAATGCTGCGTTCGACCCCCAGGTGGTGGACGGGGGCCAGCAGGGTATAGTACAGGGGCGGATGCTGGCGGATGAAATAGGGCATCGAGAAGGTGGGCACGAGTTCAGTGCGCGCCGCCGGCGTGTCCAGTTGGCGCCTCAGCGCCTGGATTTGACTCAGCCCGGATGGAGAGAAATCAAACGGCTCGCGTTGCACCGAGATGGCAACGGGGCGGAGCAACTCCCAGAGCAATGCCCTCTCCCGGGGGACCATCTCTGGTGGCTGGACCGGCCAGGCGCGCTGACGGGTGAACTCCTGGACGTAACCAAAATGTTGATCTTCATCGCCGCCCAGCCAGACCGGGACGATGATACTCCACAACCATCCCTTGACCAGCGTCAGCGCCAGCAATCCTACCAGGGCGCGCCGGGCGGGAGCCAGCCGTCGCCAACACTTGACTAGGCCGGCGCGGCCGTGGGCGACCGCCATGAGGCCAAACACCAGACTGCTGTACAGCAGATAGAGGGCATGTAACCCTGTTGCGCCGACCGCAAAGCCTGGTCCTCCCCGTTGGTAGAAGAAGCGGTACAGGTCAGCGTTCAGCGCGATCAAGGCAACGGTGCCGGCCAGGGCACCGAGCCAGGCCGTGGGCCAGCCAAAGCCGAGGAACAGACCGATCGCCGCCACCCAGGCGGCCAGCGCGCTCCAGCGACTGCGGATGGTCAGGTTCAGGTCATCCGGGAGGTGACCATGCTGGAGGATGAGCTGCGTCCAGGGAACGGCCCGGTTGCAGATATCGGTGCGGATCAGACTGGCCAGGGTCCATCGTTTGAGATGCGTGACCTGGATCTCAGGGCACAGCCCGACGCGGTATCCTGCCCGTTTCAGCCGGAGGCCAAGCTCGATGTCCTCAACCGCCGGCCGAGTGTAGCGTTCGTCAAAGCCGCCTAGCGCCGCAAATACCTGACGGTCGATGGCGCCGCAGCCGGCCCAGAAAGTGGAGGCCTCCCGGCTGCCATGCTGATGTACATAATGGTGGAGCAGGTTCTTGTAGCGCGTCGCCAGTCCACGGGCCGGCGGGTCGGCGTCGTACGAGGCGAACAGTGCGTCCAGTTCCGGGTGGTCCTTCCAGGACTGCTCGATCTGCGCCAGGGTGTCAGGGTGGACGGCCACGTCGGCATCCAGGAACACCAGTAGATCGCCGTGGGCGCACTCGGCGCCGCGATTGCGGGCAAAGGCGGGGCCGCGCGGCGCCCCCTCGATCCGTACAACATGCGCGCCGAACTGTCGCGCTACGTCGCCCGAACCATCGCTAGAGCCATCATCCACCACAATCAGCTCATCCGGCGGACGGAAGGAGGCCGCCAGCGCAACAAGACAGCGTCGAAAATCCTCGCCGCCGTTATGGACGGGGATGATGACCGAGAGTTTGATCACCTCTCCTCCGCCGAGGCGCTGCGGATGGCCAGTGCGGCGATAAAGCTTCCGGTCAGGTATTGCCACCGCGTCCCTTCCAGCCGCTGAGCTGCGATCAGGGCACGCTGCACCACGTTGCGGAACTGCGGCCAGCGCAGTCGGTCGGCCACCGCCACCGCCGCCGTGGCCATCAGGCGGGGATTGTGAAGGATGGCGGTCGTGTCGCGCACCGTTAACCCCGCTGCCTCCAGCGCGCGAACCAACTCGCCGATGCGATAGGATCGGCCCAGGTAATAGGGCGCCCGCCCCAGTCGGGCGATCAGGCGCAGCAGCGGGTCCAGGATGTTCTGCCGATTGTCCACGGTCACGATCAGCCGGCCGCTGGTCGCCAGGACCCGGCGCAGTTCGCTCAGGCTGCGGCCCAGGTCGGCGGGGTCGGGGAAATGGTCCAAGGTGGAAGGCGATACGATGCAGGCGATCGTTCGGTCGGCCAGGGGCAAACGGCGCACATCGGCCACCACATAATGCGCTGCCGTGGATGAATGGCGGCGCTGAGCCTCCTGGACGATGACCGGCGAGAGGTCGATGCCCAGCAATCGCCGTCGCTCTCCCTCCAGGTCGGGTAGAAAGGCATCGGGGCCGGTCGCCTCTTCATAAAGGTCCGTCTTCATCACCCAGCCGGCATCGGTCAGGCCACCCCAGCGGCGAATGAGCGCCAGGTGCGCCTGCCGCTTGAGCTCGCCGAGGAACGGGTCGAGGTAGGGGGGGCGCTCCCTGCTTCGCCGCGCCACCTGATCCCAATAGGCCGGCTCGTCGGTGCGGATGGGCCGGTAGAAGGCATCCCGGCCAAAGGTCCACCGCCACGGGCCGATCCGCAGATAGCCCATCACTCCAACGCGACGATACCCGGCTTTTTCTGCTGGATAAAAGCCGGCCCGGTTCTCCGGCATGATAACCGCCACCGCCCGCCGATATCCAGCCTGGCGGAGCGCCTGTTGCATCACCACCGAACGCGCCACAGCGAGGTTCTGTCCGCGCAACTCGGGAGCGGTAAAGGACTCGTACGAGTAGGCTGTGTCCGGAGGCAATGCGACGTCCCAGCCCAGGTACTCGATCCAGGCGCGGCCAGTGGTCACCCAGCAGGAGTGGACGATGCGCCCCTCATACCGGACCAGCCAGCAGACCTGTCCGGCCTGAAGACGCCGGCGCACCTCGGCGGCGTCGGTCTCTGGTCGAAAGGCCACATATTCTTCTATCTCGCTGTCGCAGAGTCGGACGATACTTACCGGCAGGCGGGCCTGTACCACGGGCGGCGGCTGGCTCAGGTCGCGCTCTACCACCACCACCCGACGGTACACCGTCTCGCCCAGCACCTTGAAGAAAAAACTCCGCAGACCCTCGGTGCGCAGGACCTCGGTGGCGCGTCGCAAGAGACGGGACCACGACCTAACCATGGTCTTGTCCGGAGAGCGCCGACTGTTGGCACAGCGAGAGGACCGGACGCACCTTGCCGCCCCGGGTGCGGGGGATCGAATCCACAAACTCGATCTCCACTTGAATCTCCGATCCAAAGGTGCGGATGAATCCCTCCCGCACCCGGACGCTCGTCTGGGCGCGATCGCAGGAGGGGGAGGCGACGATGGCGATACGGAAGCGGGTTGCCGTCTCTTGCATGACCTGGTACTGCCAGACCTGGGGCTCGTGGGTAAAGATAATACGGATTGCCTGAGGATGCATCACGCCGCCTCCGGGTAGTTGGATCAGGTCATCGCTGCGTCCTTCGGGGAAGGAGAGCAATGGCAGCGACCGGCCGCAGGGACACCGGTCCGCCCTCAGCGTGGCCACATCGCCCAGGCGATAGTTGAGCAACACGGTGGCGCGGTTGACCAGGTTCGAGATCACGATGTCGCCGCTCTCGCCGAGCGGTCGATCCCGCCCGTTCTCATCCACGATGCGCAGCGGGTACAGGTCCACGTTCAGATGCAGGCCCAGGTGCTGCTCACACTCAAACGCGATCCGAAGCGCCTCGATAGCCTGGTAGGTGCTCAGCACCGGAATGTGGAATTCCTGTTCGATCAGGCGCCTGACCGAATCGGACATGCCATCCGAGGTGTACGTGATCAGCTTCGGACGGTGAAACGATTCACCGGAAGCATGCAGGTATCCGAACAGGACCTCCAGGTAGGAGCCATAGCTGTGCAGGATATCCGGCCGCAGCACATTGATCCGGCGCACATTCTCTTCGGGCGGGTCGAACAGCGACAGGGCCTGGCGCTCAATCCTCAAGCTGGGCGGGGTGAAGGATCGCGCGCCCAAAAACCGGCCGATCTCCTGTCCGGAACTGAGCGGGGAGCCGACAGATGCCATGCGGTAGCCCCAGCGCCGGCCGACAAACCGGGCGATGATCGGGCTTTCCCGTTCAGCGTGCGCCCGATTCTGGAGCAAAGCCCGCACGTCGTGGTAGATGGTGCGCGGCGCGCCAGTGCTACCGCCGCTGCGCAGCCGCAGGTAGCGGTCCAGCGGTTGCGCGGTGGACACAAAATACTCCGGGTCGCGCTGGAGCTGATCCCGTTCCAGGATGGGGAGGCGGGCCAGGTCAGCAGCAGTGCGAAAATCGGCCGGGCGCAGGCCCAGGCGGTCCATTGTCTCGCGGTAATAAGGCACAAGACGGTACGCATAGGCGACCATCGCCCGCACGCGACGATCCCGATCGCGTTCGATGGCCGCCAGCGGCCGGAACGGGTACCCCGCCTGGCCGCGCAGGTGAACTGCCAGATACACACTCCCATATAGACGGGCCGCGATCATGCGCCTCCCTCCTCTCTTCTGCGAACGGTTTGCCAGACGGTGCGCAGCTCGACCGGTGTGACCAGTCGCACCGCCAGGAGTAGACCGGCGTACCCGATCAGGGCGGCGCCACACAGCACCGCGCGGACGGTCCATGAGACGCGCAGCCAGCCCAGCGGCCAAAAGATCGCGCCCAGGGCGACCGCCAGCCCCCAAGGGCGCAGTGAATATGGCAGCGCCGCCCGGCGCATCTCTATGGTGAGGTAGGCAGCGTGCAGCGACACGGCCGCCAGGACGGCGATGCACCCACCCAGGCTGCCCTTCCAGGCGATCAGCGGGATGCCCAGCGCCCAAAAACTGGCCGCCCGCAGGGCCGATGCCCACCATGCCACCTCGGGCCTTTCGCACACCGCTGTCAGCGTGTAGGCAACATAGCTCAACGCCAGGGCCACCGTAGCCAGCGCCAATGGGATCAGGTGGACGGCGACCGGGCGATAGGCCGCGCCAAAGACCAGAACGACGGCCTCCTCGCCCAGGAATGACACGCCCATCACCATCGCTACGCCGCCAATGGCCAGCCACTTGACCAGCCGCTCAACCCACACCTGGAGGTCCTGGCTGTGACCCCGCGTCCATAGCGCCGTCCACCACGGCACGAAGGAGTGGGTCAATTGCCCCATCGCCGCCGAAATAGTCAGGTAAATATTGTACGCCAGCCCGAAATAGGCCACCTGGGTGTAGTCGAGCGACAGGGCGCGCACCAGGGGTTCGCCGCTGTATTGAAAAGCGGTCAAGAGCACACTGCCGGCAAAGAAGATCAGTGCAAAGCGCAGATGGGCCGACGCATTTAGACCCAGGCGCAGGCCGCACAGATGCGAGCGCGCCCAGACCAGGGCTACGAACAACACTATGATCTCTGTACCCAGCAACGCCCAGCCCGCACCGCGCAGGCCCAGCCAGCGCACGCCAGGGATAATGAGCCCCAGCGTCACCCATTCGCGGAGAACCTGATTCATGCCCCACCGCCCGGCGCGGTTAAGTCCCAAAAACAGGGAGTAAAAGAACTGGGAAATACAGCGCAGGCACAGCGCACCGGCCATCAGCATCAGTGTCACCGGGTCCAGGTCGCGCAACCAGAGTCGAGTCAGGGTGAGATACACGGCAGCAGCCCCGACGGCGCTCAGCAGGCGGATGCCTAACACACCGCCCAGGAAACGGGCCAGTCCGTCTGCATCGTCGGCGAGGCGATACTCTGGCACATAGCGGGCGATCACCTGGTTAAAGCCCAACCCGCCGAGGAGAAAGAACCAGACCAGCAGGGCGGTCAAGACGGCATAACGCCCGTACATCTCCGGCCCCATCAGTCGCACCACCAACATGGCAAACAACAGGCCGCTGACCATCTGGGCTGCCTGCTGGGCGAGCACCCAGCCGGAGTTACGCAGGGCGATCTGCGTTTCAGCGATCATCGGCCAATCGATCCGCCAGGCGCAATGCTCGAAGGATCACCGCGTCCATGTTCAGGTACTCGAACTCGCCGGTGCGTCCCAACAGGTGCAGCGTGGGCCAGCGGGCGATCAATTCTCGCGCCTGGCGCAGGACCCGGGCGTAGCCCACCCGGTAGATAGGGTAGGCATGGGTCACCCGCGTCACCCACGCTGCCTCGACGCGGTCCGGGGTCAATAACCTCAGCCGGTTCAGGTCTGCCAGAGCGCAATCCACCAACCGCTCGTCAGTTTCCTGCCAGACGCCATCGCCTTCCGAAGAAAAGATCTCCAGGCAGAGCGAGGTCTTGCCCGGCGGAGCCATCAGGCGGCTCCAGTTCACTGGTTCATGGATGCGACCAAAGATCAGGCGGTGATCCGGGAAGTAGGTCCAGGTATCCTGGCTGATCCGGGGGCCGTCTACGGCTAACAGGACGCAAATGATTCCCCGGTAGGCCAGCGCGCGGCTGAGTTCGGCGACGCCATCGCCCAGCGGCAACGCGCGCACGAGCGTGTCCAGGGGAATGGTGGAGATGACTTGCCGTCCAGCGATTGTACTCTCCTGACCATCCTGCCGGTAGTAGACGCGCCACGCCCTGCCATCCGGCTCCAGGCGTTCAACGGTACTGTTTAGATGGAGGGTGACGCGACCAGTGGCCTGGGCCTGAGCAACGATCCGTTCCGGCAACGAGCCGATGCCCAGGGTGGGGTAGAGGAAACGCGAGACGAGAGTGGCCGGAGGGGACTGCTGGCGGAAGAGGCTGCTGCGGACCGCAGCCGTCAGGCTGGGCAACTGGATGCGTTGACTGGCCCAGTCCGCCGACAATTCAGCGCAGGGTATGCCCCATACCTTCTCAGTGTAGGGGCGGAAGTAGATGTCGTACAGCCCTCGCCCGAAACGACGCACCACCCAATCTTCGAACGAGATATCGGGCTGATCGTTCCGTCGCAGGGAAGCGTACAGATAGCTGGCCAGGATGCGGATGGCCTGGGGGAAGCTGAACGCAGTGAACGCATTGGGGAACTGCAGGGGATAATCGACATACCGTCCACCCAAATGGATACGGCTGCGTCGAACTACTGACACCAGGTCGTCGGCCATCACTTCTTGCACCCACTGGGTGACCTCCGGCCAGGCGCTCACAAAACGGTGGCCGCCCAGATCGAAACGGTAGCCGTTGAAGACCAACGTCCGGGCCAACCCGCCGACCTGCGGTTGACACTCCAGAATGGAAACCTGCCGGCCACGATGACCCGCTTCCCAAGCGAAGGTCAGACCAGCCAGGCCGCCGCCGAGAACCACGAGATCGGCATCGCCTTCATTGTGCACCTATGCCATTCCCTGTGAAGAAGAGATATGATATACAAATTATAACGAGCGGGGTATGGATTTGTCAAATAGGCTGTCGCACACCGAACGGGTGCGTCCCAAACTTGTCGGGTGAGGTAGAATAGGGGGAAATGGCTGATGGGAGGGGAAAGAATGGCCCAGGAATCTGCAATTCGACGTTCGAAGAGCCTACTTCACCTGTGACGGTTGCGGCGCGGGGGTTTTCCCTCTGGACCAGCCATTGAAGGCCGTGGAGGGGTGGAGCGAGGGAGCGACCGCCCAGGCAGTCAGTTTGTAGCCGGAGGCCGAGGAGGCTTTGTGGCGACTGGCTAGCCAGAATCGCTTGGGTCGCCAGCTTCGCCACAGACCGTAGCCACTTCTCGGCCAAACGCTGCCGGACCGGCGGCAAGAACCATTGTTAAGTCAGTTTTCGCCAGCGAGAGCCATTCCTTCACGCATCAAATGGCGAGACCCCCAACCGGTGACGCTTCCCAAGCTCTGATTGCCCCCCGGTGCTCTTAATGGTATAATCCGATTGCTGGAGGGTTCATGGGGGTGCATCTGATACTGACCCACGAAAACACCGATTTCGATGGCCTGGCCTCGCAACTGGCTGCCTGGAAACTCTATCCCCAGGCCAAGCCGGTGCTGTCTCGCCGCGTGAATCGCAATCTTCGGGATTTCTTGACCCTGTATTGGGATGAACTGCCGTATATCCGGTATGAAGACTTGCCGCGCCGGGTGGAGGTGGAGCGGGTGACGCTGGTCGATACCCAGACGTTGGTCACGCCCAAAGGCATGACCGAGAATACCATCGTCCAGATCATCGATCACCATCCTCTGGGCCGCGATCTACCACCCCATTGGAGCTATACCGGCGAGGCGGTAGGTGCCACGGTGACCCTGCTGGTGGAGCAGATCGTGGAGAACCGGATTTCACTAACACCAGTAGAGGCGACTCTGTTGACGTTGGGCGTCTATGAAGATACCGGTTCACTGATCTATCCCACCACCACCGCCCGCGATCTGCGCTGCACGGCGTGGCTGATCGAAAATGGCGCGAATCTGGCGGTGGTCAGCGATTTTTTGTACTATCCGCTCACAGACCAGCAACTGAATCTCTACAACACGTTACTCGACAGCGCCGAGGTGTTTGAGTTGGCCGGACATACCATCGTGATCGCCTCGGCGGTGGCCGAGGGGTATGTGGAAGAGATTTCCACTCTGGCCCACAAGATCCGAGACCTGTATGATCCATCCTGTCTGTTCCTGTTGGTGGACCTGGGCGAGTATTTGCAGATGGTCGCTCGCTCGACGACCGACACCATAGACGTCGGCCAAATCGCCGGTCATTTTGGAGGAGGAGGGCACACGCGGGCGGCTGCGGCCTTGATCCGCGACATGGATTTGGAGACCGTTCGGCAGGAGCTCCTGGAAATCTTGGCGCAGCATATTCGTCCGACTCAGACAGTGGCTCAGATTATGTCCTACGGCGTCCATACCCTCTCGCCGGACACCACGGTCGACGAGGCGATGGAGGCGATGCTCCGCTATGGATTTGAGGGGTTCCCGGTGGTGGATAACGCCGGCAAGATCGTGGGCATCCTCTCCCGTCGCGAGATCGACCGCGCCGCACGTTTGCGACTGGGCCACATGCCGGTCAGTCATTACATGACCAAGGGGAACATTCATGTCCTGCCCACCGATTCGTTGGAGCGACTCCAACAGGTGATGACCCGCTATGGCGTGGGTCAGGTACCGGTCGTCCAGGATGACGAGATCATCGGTGTGGTGACCCGCACCGACCTGATCAAGCTATGGGCGGCAGAACCCTACCGGCCCTCGCGCCGGCGGGAAATTACTCAAAAGATCGAAGAGGCTCTCCCTGGTCCGCTGTTGAATCTACTCCAGCAAGCCAGCGCACTGGCCCAGGAGATGGGGTATCCGTTGTATGTGGTGGGCGGGTTTGTCCGCGATCTGTTGCTGGGTCAGCCGACTCTGGACATGGACCTGGTCGTCGAAGGCGATGCCATCGAACTGGCTCGGCGTGTGGCCCGACGGGTGGGAGCGCGCACTCGAAGCCACCGACAGTTTGGCACCGCCAAGATCGTTCTCGAAGGCCGCGAAGACGAGTTTGGTGTGTCGTCCCTTGATTTCGCCACCGCCCGGATGGAGTTCTATGCTCACTCGGCTGCCTTGCCGGAAGTGGAACGGAGTTCGATCAAGGCCGATCTCCATCGCCGGGACTTTACGATCAATACCCTGGCCATCCGACTGGATTCGGATCATTACGGGGAGCTGTTGGACTTTTACGGCGGTGAGCAGGACCTGAGGGAGGGCGTGATCCGGGTGCTGCACAGCCTGAGTTTCATCGAGGATCCCACCCGGATTATGCGCGCCGTCCGCTTTGAGCAGCGCCTGGGGTTTGTCATCGAACCCCGTACGGCTGAGTTGATTGACAACGCATTGCCGATGCTTTCCCGCGTCTCGGGGGAGCGGATCCGCCATGAGCTGTATTTGATCCTGTCCGAACCAGAACCCGAGCGTGCCCTGTTTCGACTCGATGCCCTGAAGGTTTTGACCCAGATCCATCCCCGTCTGTTCTGTACGGAGGAGACACGGGAACGGTTTAGCCGACTGCGTCGGGCGATCGCCAGCGGCGGGTGGGAGATCTCATCCACCAGCAACGGACGCCCGCCGCCGGGCCTCTATTTGGCGTTGCTGGTCTACCATCTAAGCCGGGCGGAATTGGAGACGTTGATCCATCGCCTGAAGATCTACCGAAGCGATCTAACGCTGCTTCGCCAGGTTTTCGATCTGCGAGATCGGGAGGAGAAACTGGATCAACCTCACCTTGCCAACCGGGAGATCTATGCCCTGCTTCGCCACTTTTCCACCTCGGCTGTCTTGATCCAATGGCTTTGCACGACATCGCCGCGAGTCCAGGAACGACTATGGCGCTATGAAACGGAGTTGCGCCATGTACAACCGGTGGTGGACGGAGAATACCTCAAGAGCCTGGGATTGAAACCTTCGCCTCTCTTTAGCCAGGTGCTTGGTGCGCTGCGCGATGCACGCCTCGATGGCGAAATCCATACCGAGGAGGAGGAAAAGGCCTTTGTGGCCCGGTTCCTGGCCCAGAAGAGTGCCAGGACGAACCACACCAACGCGCAACGATAGGGGACGATTTATCTCGGAATCGGTACCATGGACAAAATCCGAACGCATGCCATCCGCGCCCTGGATGAATTGGGGATTCCATACAGAACGATCCTCCACGCCCACAAGGCCAGGAATGTGGAGGAAGCTGCCGCTGAACGGGGGGTGCCGATCCGGCAGGTGGTCAAAACGTTATTAGTCGTCCGACCAGACAAGCGCCATGTCCTGGCTCTGGTGCGGGGCGATCAGCGCCTCAGCCTGAAGAAACTGGCCCGAATTGTGGGCGTGAAGACGTTGGAGATGGCGCCGGAAGCAGATGTCCCGCGTATCACCGGCTATCAGATTGGCGCAGTGGCTCCCCTTGGCCTGCGCCGCCCGGATGTGCCGATCTACGTGGATCATCATATATTGGAGGAGCCCCGGGTGAGCATCAGCGCCGGACGGCACGACGCCGGCCTGGAATTGGCCACTGAAGACCTGATCCGCGCCGTGCGTGGTCAGATCGCCGACATTACCGAATGACCAGACCACTGCCGCCCGAATGACGCGCACTCCTGCAGAACGGTGACTCATGCCCCATCCAACAGCGCCCAAGGCAACCATCCAGCGGGCTCGTTACCGACGGGTGGTCCGCTATTTTGCCGGCGTGTTTCTCCATTTTATCGTGTGGGAGATCCTCCTGCGTCACCTGCTGGGACGGGGGGTCGTGGAGCGCTCGTTCGCTTTGCGCTGGCAACGGATCGCCCGCCGCTATCGGGCCCTGGCGACTGAATTGGGCGGGGTGCTGATCAAGCTCGGACAATTCCTGAGCGTTCGGGTGGATGTATTGCCCACCGTGGTGACCTCAGAGCTATCCGGCTTGCAGGATGAAGTTCCTGCCGAGAGTCTGGCCGACATTCAAGCGGTGATTGAGGCCGAATATGGCCGACCGCTTCATCACATCTTCAGTTGGTTTTCTCCAGACCCGGAGGCGGCTGCTTCCCTGGCGCAGGTTCACCGCGCTCAATTGCTCACTCGACAAGAGGTAGTAGTCAAGGTCCAGCGCCCGCAGATCGAGAGCGTTGTCGAAACCGATCTTCGGGCCATCCAGACGGCGACTCGCTGGCTCAAACGCTACCGACCTGTCCGCCGTCGGGTGGATCTCGACCTCCTGTTTGATGAGTTCAGTCGCACGACCCGGAATGAACTGGATTTCATCGCCGAGAGCCGCCATGCGGAGCGCTTTGCTTCGGATTTTGCCGGAGATGCCGGGGTTCGCATTCCCCAGGTCTATCGCGAGTTATCCACCCGCCGGGTGTTAATCATGGAGAATGTGGCCAGCATCAAGATCACCGATTTTGAGGCGATGGCTCAGTCCGGCATTGACCGAAAAGAGGTCGCCCGCCGACTGTTTGATACCTACCTGAAGCAGGTATTCATTCACAATTTTGTCCATGCCGATCCCCACCCAGGCAACCTGTTCGTCGAACCTCTGTCGCCCGCCTCCGACCGGCCCACTCCCTTTCGATTAGTGTTTGTGGATTTTGGGATGGTGGCTACCATTCCTGAGCGGGTGCGTCGCCACCTGCGGGATTATCTTCTGGGCTTTGCTGCGCGGGATGCGGGCCGGATGGTCCGTGCGTATCAAGGGGCAGGGGTGCTATTGCCAGGCGCTGACCTGGCCCGCCTGGAACAGGTGGAAGCCGAGATCCTGGAACGCTACGCGGGCCTGACCCTCCGCCAGGTACAACAGCGGGCGATGAGTGAGTGGCAGAGTCTGGCCCGGGAATATCGGGACATCCTCTACGAGATGCCCTTTCAGTTGCCCACGGACTTGCTCTTCGTGGGTCGGGCCATCGCGATTCTATTTGGAATGGCCACCACATTGGACCCTGATTTTGACCCCTGGCAGGCGATTGAGCCATTTGCCCGGCAGATGGCTGCCGAGGAGGCCGGGCTGGGCTGGCGTGGGCTGCTGGATGAATTGGAAAAGGCCATCCGGCTCATCTTTTCCCTGCCGGTCCGGGTCGATCGCGTCCTCAGCCAAGCCGCTGCCGGCGAACTCACCGTTCGCTCTTCCTGGCCTCCCGAAGCCATGCATGCTCTCCACCGGATCGAGACGGCCATCCATCGCTTGACCGGGATGATCCTCTTTGCCACCCTGGGCCTGGCGGCCGTCGCCGTCTATATCACCCAGGGAGCTGGCGTGGTCACGTACGTATTATCGGCCATCGCCGTGCTGGTCCTGCTCATCAGCCTGATCCGGCGGTAAGGCTCGAGCCACCAGATGGCTCTATAGCAACAGCATGGCATCCCCGAACGAGAAGAAGCGATAGCCAAGGCGGATTGCCTCCTGATAGGCGCGAAAGATCAGTTCCCGACTGGCAAAGGCCGAAACGAGCATCAAGAGGGTGCTGCGCGGCAGGTGGAAATTGGTGATCATCGCATCCACCACCCGGAACTGATAACCGGGGTAGATGAACAGGTCGGTCGGGCCGGCGTAGGCGGACACGGTTTGTCCTTCCACGCCATGGCTCTCTGCGCCACGGACCTTGGCCGCCGATTCGAGGGCACGGACCACAGTGGTGCCCACTGCGATCACCCGTCGTCCGTCCAACCGGGCACGGTTCACGCGTTCTGCCGTCGCCTCGGTCAGTTCGTACCATTCGGTGTGTATCTGGTGTTGTTCGATCTGCTCCTCTTTCACCGGCTGGAAGGTGTCCAGGCCAATGTGCAGGGTCAGAAAGGCGATTTCCACCCCCATGCCCTGCAATCGATCCAACAGTTCCATGGTGAAATGCAGACCGGCAGTGGAGGCGGCCACCGAACCCTTGACCCGACCATAGACGGTCTGGTACCGTTCTGGATCGGCCAGCGGTTGGTGGATATACGGGGGGAGCGGGATCGTCCCCAACTCGTCAAGTAACGGATCGACAGGCTGCTCAAAGCGGATCAGGCGACCGCTCAGGCCGGTTTCGGCCACAATTTTAGCCCGCAGATGGGGTGGAGTGCGGGACGGTTCTCTGGCCGCTTGCAATTGCAGCTCCACGCCCGGGCGCAGACCTTTGCCCCGCACCAGGGCTTCCCACGTGTGCGCGTCGCGTCGGGAAAGAAGAAGCAACTCCACCCGTCCGCCGGTCGGGATTTTGCGACCGAAGAGCCGCGCCGGAATGACGCGCGTCTGGTTAAGGACTAACAAGTCGCCGGGGTGCAGATACTGGCCGATCTCGCGAAAGATGCGATGCTCGATCTGACCCGTAGCCCGATGCACCACCATCAGCCGGGATGCATCCCGGGGCTCGACCGGGGTCTGGGCGATTCGATCCGGCGGGAGATCATAGTCAAAATCGCTGGTTCTCATCATCAGCGGGCCAACAGGCGGATGATGATGTTCAACAAGATCGTCAAGACGATGCTCAACACAAGCATGGTCACCAGGGGGACATAGCAGGAAAAGCCGTCGCGTTCGATGTGGATGTCGCCGGGCAGGCGACCCAGCGGGAATCCGGTGCGTCCCAGCAGCCACAACAGCCCACCCACGATCACCAAACTGATGCCGACCAATACGATCATCTTACCCAAGGACGAGAGTTCCATGGTCAGACCTCTGCTCCGGTTCTCTCAGACTCTGAAGACGCTCTACAAATCGGAAAAACGGACCAGTTCGATATCGGGTTGACGCAGTCGATCCCGGACCCGGGGATCGAAAAGCGCCCGCAGGTCTTGTTCCCGCCAGCCGTCATCATAACCGGGATGGATCAATAACTCGCTGACCCAGCCATCCCGCAAGGCATCCAGCACCGCCAGCAGATACTCAGCCGTGCGGTGCCCCGGCATCGAAAAGTGCTGGATGAAGGTATGGGGGCGGCGGATCCCGGCCCGGTCTACCTGCCGCCGGTAGCGCGCTCCCTGCCAGCGGATGAGCCACGGCGGCAGGTCATTATGACGGGCCAACACCGCCACCTGCTCCTCCAGATCATCGCCAAAGGGAGCACGGATCGCCAATCCATACTCCCTGGCCAGTTCCAGAGTCACCTTGAAGCGGTCAGGACGGACGTACGAAATGGCACAGTGGTTATCCAAATGATCGGGAAGGCGGCCTACGTCAGCAATAAAGCGCTCGACCTGGGCCCGAAACTCGGCGCGGAGTTGGGCAGTGGTCCCCGGCCTCAGGCTGCGCAAGATCTGCTGATCGTTCAGAAACCGTCCGTCCGAGTCCACCAGCGCCGGCACCCGTTCTCTCGGCAGAACGGGATAGCCGGAGTTAAAGACCAGGTGCACCCCAGCTCCCAGGCCTGGATGTTCGCGCAAATAGTCGGCGGCCAGAGGCCAGGCCGGCATGTTGGTCATGCAGGAGGTGCTGGTGATCAACCCTGCCTGGTGCAGGTCAATAATGCCTCGGACCACTCCAATGTCCAGTCCCATATCATCGGCATTGATGATCAACCGTTTCATTCTTCCTCCACGATGCCTTGCATGGACCAGGCCCCGGCGCGGACGATACGGACCCGAGCCAGTTTCCCCATCCAGTCCTTCTCCCCCATCTCAAAGAAAACCAGCTTGTTGGTCCGCGTCCGGCCCTGCCATTTGCCTTTGTGCCGGCCTTCCACCAGGACCTCCACCGTTTGATCAAGATACCGGGCGTTGATCTCGGCAGCGATCCGTTCCTGCAGATCGTCTATGGCCTGGCGACGACGCTCCTTTTCTTCGGGGGACACGTCGTCAGGCAGGCGCTCCGCCGGGGTGCCGGGCCGTGGCGAATAGGCTGCCACATGGACTACGTCAAACCGCAATTCCTCCAGCAGGCGGTAGGTGGCCTCAAACTGGTCCTCCGTTTCGCCCGGGAAGCCGACGATGACATCGGTCGCCAACCCGACCCGGGGCATTGCCTGCCGGATGCGGCGCACCAGGTCCCGATACTGGGCGACCGTATAGTTTCGGCCCATGCGTCGCAGCACGGTATCGTCCCCGGATTGGACCGGTATCTCCACATGTTCGCACACCTTGGGGAGTCGCGCCACCGTTTCAATGAGCCGATCCGACATGTCCGCCGGATGGGAAGTGAGAAAGCGGATGCGCTCCAATCCCTGGATCGAGTGGACCGCCTCCAACAGGTCGGCCAGATCAGGAGAACGCACCTCTGTGGCTCCATCCCCGTGGATGGGCAATGCAACAGGGGGCAAGTCATGGCCGTACGAGTCCACGTTCTGACCCAAAAGGGTGACCTCCTTAGCACCTCGGTTGACCAGCGCCTGGACTTCAGCCAGGATCTCTGTCATGGGACGGCTGATCTCTGTCCCGCGCCGCAGGCGGACGATGCAATAGGTACACCGGTGGTCACAACCGTAGCTAATCGGCACCCCGACCGAGACGGGAACCTGTCGAACGAACAAGGAGTCGCCTTCAAGCTTTTTGTCTCCAATTCTCTGCCGCACCCATTCAACCACCGCTGGGATGTTGGAGGGTTCCACGAATGCATCCACCCATGGATAGCGACGTCGCAGGGACGGGATGTCATGGACAAAGCAGCCGATCACTATCAGGCCGACCTCTGGTTTGTGTCTTTTGAGCCCCTGCAAGGAGGTCAAGCGACCCAGTACCTTGTCCTCAGCACTGCGACGCACGACGCACGTGTTGAGCACGATCAGGTCAGCATCCTGCGGACGAGCCGTTTCCCGGAACCCAAGGCGGTCCAATTCTTCGGCGATCCGCCGCGAATCGGCGACATTCATCTGGCAACCAATCGTCCACAGGTAATAGCGCATTCCCTAATCGACCAGAAAGTTGTTGTCTGCATCCCGCAATGGAGGCAGTTGAGCATCCTTGATCGAGAGCAAGGGATCGGCGATCGGCCACCGGATGCCGATCTCTGGATCGTTCCAGATGATCCCCCGATCGAGCTCCGGACTGTACTCGGCGGTCACCTTGTACAGGACGTCCGCTTCGTTACTGAGCACACAGAAACCGTGGGCAAATCCCGGAGGCACGTACAACATGCGGAACTCTTCCGCTTTGAGGGTCACTCCGGTCCATTGTCCGTAGGTCGGCGAACCTTTGCGGATATCGACCGCCACATCAAAGATCTGACCCCGGAGGACCATCACCAACTTTCCCTGGGCTTTGGGATGTTTCTGGTAGTGCAATCCCCGCAGGACCCCACGGATGGAGTGGGACCAGTTATCCTGGACAAAGGGTGACGAAATGCCGTAGGACACAAACTGCGACATCTTGTACGTTTCGGCAAAAAACCCCCGATCGTCGTCGAAACGCTGGCCCTCGATCAATATCAGGTCCGGGATTTCCAGTCGGTGGAACTTGAAAGGCATAGCCTACCTCGATCAACCGGCTTCCTTGAGACGCTCCAAAATCGCGCGAGCCACGATCAGACCCGAAGCAGATGCCTGGACCAACCCTCGGGTGACCCCGGCCCCATCGCCGGCGGCAAACAAATTACGCACCTCGGTCTCCAGGTCCCGGGTCAATTTGAGACGTGAGGAATAGAATTTGGCCTCGACGCCGTAGAGTAAGGTATGTCTGGAAGCGACGCCAGGGGCTACCTTCTCCAGAGCGTCGATCATCTCCAGAATGTTCACCACGTAGCGATAGGGCAATACCAGATTCAGATCTCCAGGGGTGGCTTCTTTCAGGGTAGGACGGGTGATACATCGCTCCAGGCGTTGGGCGGTGGTGCGCCGGCCGGCGCGCAGATCACCCAGGCGCTGGACGATGATCCCGCCTGACAGCAGGTTCGCCAACCGGGCAATATAGCGACCATAGGCGATCGGCTCCTTGAACGGTTCGGTAAAGTTCTTGCTGACCAACACGGCAAAATTGGTATTTTCTGTCTTTTGATGGGCGTAGGAGTGACCGTTCACGGTCATCACGTCGCCGGCCCATTCGGTGACCACCTCACCATAGGGGCAGACGCAAAAGGTCCGCACCCGGTCATCGAACGCGGAGGAAAAGTAGACGAACTTGGGTTCATAGAGCAGATCGGTCAGTGGGGCAAAGACCTGAGCGGGAAGCTCCACCCGGACGCCAATATCAACCGGGTTGATGCTCAGGCTCAGGTTCAGTTCCCGGGCCAGTTGAGTGAGCCAATCGGCCCCCTCCCGACCGGGAGCCACCACCACATATGAACTGGTCAGCCGCTCGCCGTTCGCCGTCTCCACGCCAATGACTACTCCATCGCTGTGCAAGATATGAGTCACTTCGGTACCGGTTCGGACCTCGACCCCGCGGCTGATCAATTCCAGATACATCGCTCCCAGGATGTCGCCGCTGCGCTCAGTGCCCAGATGGCGGATCGGGTAGTGCTGCAACCGCAGTCCGGCCAGGGCGGCCCGTCGGGCGATCTCTTCGATACGGTCCAGATCACCGCTGTACGGTTCTCCATCGGCTCCAAAGCGCACCCAGATATCATCCACCTGATGCACCAGTCGTGCTGCCTCTTCTTCTCCCCGGATCTCGGCCAGTAACCCCCCTACCTGGGTGGTCAGGGTGAGTTTCCCGTCGCTGAAAGCTCCCGACCCTCCCCAACCGGTCACCAGGGCACAGGTGGCGCACTTCATGCAGCGGCCCTTCTCCCGGGCCGGGCATCGGCGCTTATTCAGAGAAGGCCCCTTGTCCAGCATCAACATCCGACAACGCACTGATTGAGAGATCTCCATGGCGGCAAAAATGCCGGCCGGACCAGCCCCTACAATGATCACGTCATAATCTGTTCGTCTCACCATCCCTCCCGCTTATGAACCACAAAACCACTCGCTGCCAAGATCTCAATTCACCCGGAAGCGATAATCAGTACCGACACGAACCAGGTCGAGTCCAGCCTGACCTCTCCCGGGGGCAGAGCCGACTGCTGCAATAGCGCCCGTGCCTCCTCGCGTGTGTATCCGCCCCGCACCGATTCATAGTAGCCGCCATAGCCCCGGTAACTGCCGAGGGGCAGACTCACCGCCGGAATTGTGGCGTAGGCAAAAAGCCGCTGCCAAAGGGTGACCTCGCGGCACAGATCGGCAATCAAGTAGCGTCCCCCTGGTTTCAGGACCCGCGCCATTTCGTTCAGGACTGCCAACGGATCACACCAATGGTGCAGGGCAAAGGTGCTGAAAACCAGATCAAAACTGCCATCGGCGAAGGGCAGAAAATGTCCATCCGCCTGCGGCCAGAGGCCACGACCGTCCACCCCGATCCGTTTCGCCCGCCGATGGGCCGCCTTTACCATGGGGGCGGCCAAATCGAGACCGATCACGCGCAGTCCCGGTAGCCGTTGGGCGATCTCGACAGCCACCAGGCCCGGCCCTGTGCCCAGATCCAGCGCCACCCCGTGGGTGATCCCCTGGGCCAGTACATGCACAACGCAACGTTGATGTATGGTGCGCACCCCAGGTGCCTGGGTCAGCGTACCGTAAAACCAGGCCAAGGCTTTCGGCTCCAGGACCGAACCCTCGGCGACCCGCTGTGCCAAACTAAAGTAATTCATCCCCGCTCAAGCCTTCTCAATCGAGTCTGTCCAACACCTTTCCCTGCCCCATCCGTATCGATCCGCCCCTCATTGTAGCATGGCTTGGTCAAAGTCTCAAATCTATGACGTGCGAAACGGAGGTTCGGGTGTCCCCAAAATTTTATCGCGCCATACTTGACAAGCCCCGACGGCTATGATATAATGGCGCAAACACAAAATAGCATTTTGTATTCTGAATGATGCAGGATATGCTGCCTGGGCAACTGTTGTCTTGTTGAACCAGTTTCGGTTACGGTGCCTGGACTCCAAACCGTCCGCAATCCAACCGGATCCAGCTATCGTTCGCAGTGTTAGTGTTAGTAGTGCATCTGAGGGCGTATTCATTTTTTTCTGGAGTGATCCTTGGGAAGGGGGTGATCGTATCGGGGTTGATCTTCTAGTTGCTGGTGCATCCGGAAACCGTATGAAAGAAACTTGATTAAAGGGAGGAAAGGATGATTTCCAGAAAGTGGCTGGTACTTTTGTCTGTCATTGCGTTGGCGAGCCTGGCGTTGGCCGGGTGCGCCCCAACGCCCACTCCCCAGGTGGTCAAGGAAACGGTGGTGGTGGCCGGCACTCCCCAGGTCGTGGAAAAGGTCGTGACCCAGGAAGTGGTGGTCAAAGAGACCGTGGTGGTGCCCCAGGAAGTGGCTCCCAAGCCCAAGGAGTTGGTCATCGGCGCCGGTTTTGACCAGACCACGCTGGACCCAGGCCGGGCCTTTGAGATCGTGGCCGGCATGGTTCACAAAGCGACGTACAATACGCTGGTCACCTGGGCCGACGACAACGTGAGCGAGATCGTCCCCGATCTGGCCGAGAGCTGGACGGTCTCCGAGGATGGCAAGGTCTTTACCTTCAAACTGAGGAAAGGGGTCAAATTCCACAGCGGCAACGAGATGACCGCTGCCGATGTGAAATGGTCCTGGGAACGGGCGATGGGACTCAAGGGCAACCCCTCCTTCCTGTTCGATGGGGTGGTCAGCATTGACACTCCGGACGACTATACGGTGGTTGTGACCAAAGAAAAGCCCGACCCGGCCTTCCTGGCCAAGTCCACCTTCTTTGTCTTTGCCGTCCTGGACAGCAAGACGGTGATGGAGCATGGCGGGACCAGCGGACCCGATGCGGACCAGACCGACAAAGCGGAGGAGTGGCTGAACCAGAACTCGGCCGGGACCGGTCCGTTTGTCCTCAAGAGCTGGGTGCCCGAAACCGAGGTGGTCGTGGAAAAGTTCCCGGACTACTGGCGGGGGCCTGCTTTCTTTGATCGGGTCATTTATCGCCATATTCCCGATGCGGCAACCCAGAAACTTACCCTGGAAGCTGGGGATATTGATATTGCCACTGAGATCAAGGGCGATCAGGTTCCGGCCCTGGAGGCTAACCCGCAGATCAAGGTGATCGAGGGCCTGGGCACTGATATGTTCTTCTTGCTATGCAACATGAACCCTGACCTGACTAACGGCATCATGAGCGATGAACGGGTGCGCATGGCGATCCGGTACGCCATTGACTATGAGGGTATCCTGTCGCTAGTGGGTGGTTCGGCCATCACTCCCGCCACCATTGTACCCTATGGCTTCATGGGCGCCTGGGGGCCCGATCGAGCCATCAAGCGAGACCTGGACAAGGCCAAACAATTGTTGGCCGAGGCAGGTTATCCGAACGGCTTTGACATCGAGATGGAATACCCCACCAAGTTTGCCCGCAGCGGTGTGGATTTTGATATCATCGCCGAGAAGGTGCAGGCAGACCTGGCCGAAGTAGGGATCAATGTCACCCTCAAGCCCGGCGAGTTGATGACCGTGCTGGCTCGCTATCGAGCTGGCGAGGAAGGCTTCTCCTTCTGGATGTGGGGCGCGGACTATTACGACGTCTCGGACTATCTGGAATTCCTGCCAGAAGGGATTGTCGGTCTGCGGGCGCAGTGGACCGATGAGCGGGCGGATCAAGAAATCAAAGACCTGCGCGACGCGGCTGCGGTCGAGATGGACCCCAAGAAACGTGCCGAGATCTGGAGCGATATCCAGGCCTATATGCAGATGAAAGGGCCCTTTGTTCCGCTGGTCCAGCCTGGTAAGGCCATTGCCATTCGCCAGTGGGTCAAGGGATATGTGTTCAACGAAGCCTGGAAGGTCGATCCCTATCTGTGCGCCAAATAGGTAGATGACCGGGTGGTGGCTCCCTGGTGCGAAGCCACCACCCGACTCTTTTCTTAGACAGGCGTGGGCTGAATTTAGCACGATCGGAGTTGGTGGAAGGGGAGTGATGGCCAAGATCGCATTCCTGGCCCCATTATCGGGTCCTGAATCGGTGGTAGGCATCCCGATGATGCACGCCGTGGCGCTGGCGATAGAAGAGGCCCGAGAAGCTGGCCAGGTTCCCTTTCCTGTAGAACTGTTGGCGTTGGATGACCAGGCAGACCCGCATAAGGCGCGGGAGCTGGCTCAGGTTTTGATCAAAGATAGCGAGGTAGTAGGGGTGGTAGGGCACAAAAACAGCGGCCCGTCGCGGGCAGCCGGTGCAGTGTATGCCGCCGGCGGGCTCGCCCAGATCACTCCCTCTTCTACCAATTCGGATCTGGCGCGCCAGGGATGGCAGACCTTTTTTCGGGTATGTGCCACCAATGACGACCAGGCAGCAGCCGCTGCCCGATACGCTCTCGATGTCCTTCAGGTGCAGCGGGTGGCGGTGGTCCATGACAATACTGACTATGGATGTCCTCTGGCCGAGGCATTTATCTCAACCATCCGTCAGGGTGGAGCACAAATGGTCCTGGTGGAAGCGATCCGGCTGGGGCAAAGAGCGTTTGGAGACACGGTGAACCGCCTCAAGGCGGTAGAATGCGACCTGATCTATTTCGGATTAACCGAGATCGAGAGCGCCTTCTTGACCCGTGCCTTACGGGCGGCAGGGGTCCGCGCCCAGCTTTTCGGAGCGGATGGCGGCCGTGGCTCACCATTCCCACGGCTGGCAGGGGAAGCGGCAGAGGGAGTGTACGAAACCTATGCCGGAGTGGATGCATGGTCCATGCCTAAAGCCCAAACGTTTCTGAACAGATACCAGGGCCGGTATGGTGATTGCCCCATCTTTGGACCAGAAGCCTATGACGCGGCCTGTATCTTGCTGGAGGCGATCCGTCGAACTGGAGCGCCCGACCGAGGCGCCGTGCTGGCAGAATTGAAGGGCCTGAACGACTTTGTAGGGGTGACGGGCCCGGTTCTTTTTCGACCCGATGGCAACCGGCAAAATGCCCGGGTGACGATCTGGCAGGTAATTCGCGGCGAAATGACGCTGCTCCGTTAATGTCTGCGATGCTAGAAAGTGGGACACGGAATGACGGTTCCCGAAATTCTCGTGTATACGCTCAATACCGACTATCGTACGCCGACTTGACAGGAGTGCTGTCGGTTGAGAGAGTTTCTCTCCGCACGTAACATCTCGTTTGTTGAGCGGAACATCCGCCTCGACCCTCAGGCCAGGGCCGAGTTGTTGGCCTTGACTGGCGAGCTTGTCGTGCCGGTTGTCGCCGTGGGGGAGCGCTACGTGGTCGGTTACGATCCTGAACAACTGGAGTCGCTTCTGTTGGCGACTGAAAAGAAAATCAGCGCATTGCCGCCAAGGGACTCTGCCTTATTGGAGCAGGGCGAGATGGCGGTGCATGTGGCGGATGATTTGGCAACCATGATAGGGGACCTGATTCGCCGTATCCGGGAAGAGCAAGCCTATAACGCGGCCAAGGGGAGTGGTCCGTATCGCCAAGGGATACACGACGGCCTGCGCTTTGCCGAGGATGCGTTGGTGGCGATCTTACAGCAACATGGGCACGGCGCAGAGATACCCGGGTCTCCGGACTTGCCCCGACAGATGGATGCATAGCGTCCGCTGGCTGGAGAAGGATCGAATCAGGATGAGGAGCTAGATAGATGAAAAAGACGGTCAGGATTGGACATTCCGTGCCGCTCTCGGGTGAAGAGAAAGTGCACGGGATAGCGGCCGATCATGCTGTGGAACTGGCCGTAAGACAGGCTAACGAACGAGGGGACCTGCCTTTTCAGATTGAACTGGTCTCTCTCGATGATGCCTGCACCAGCGAAGGGGGCGAGGCTGTTGCCCGTCAATTCAGTACGGACCCGGCGGTCTTGGGCGTCGTCGGGCCGTTCAATAGCACCCCTGCCCAGGCAGCCGCGCCTATTTATCACCAATCTCGTCTAGTGCACATCTGCCCGGCCGCTTCGAACCCAAACCTGACGCGCCAGGGATGGGATACCTTCTTTCGGGTGGTGGCTTCCGACGAAGTCCAGGGCCGGGAAGCGGCCAGGTGCGCCGTCCGCTTCGTCGGTGCCCGGCGGATCGCTGTGTTGCATGACCATTCGGCCTTTGGCCAGCCGCTGGCCGAGATATTTGCTGACGAAGCCCATAAGCACGGAGCAGAGATCGTGCTGTTTGAAGGCATTCAACGAGGCCAACGTCACTTTCCGGATGCCGTCCAGCGGGTTCGGGCCGCAGGCCCCGACCTCATCTATTTCGGTTTGATTGAGGCCGAAGGATCGGCCATGGCCCATGAGTTACGAGCAGGCGGCGTTCTGGCTCCCTATTTGGGCGCTGACGGACTGAAACCCTCTCGATATCTGGAAACGCCCGAAGTCGAGGTGGTGGGCCCCTACTATACCAGCGCCTGCGCGGATGTCCGACGATATCCGTCGGCGGCCGATTTCCGGCGGTCATATGCCCGCTCCTTTCCCGATCTCGCCGACTATACGATCTATACGGCGGAGGCGTACGATGCAGCCAATATCCTCATTGAGGCATTGCGCAGGGCTGGCGCGTCGGATCGCGAGACAGTACGAGAACAGGTGGCCAGGACACAAAACTATCCGGGTGCCAGTGGGCCGATTACCTTTTCTTCCACCGGCGATCGGTTAAATCCCATTATTGACTTTTATGTGGTACGATCAGGCGAACTGGTCTTTCTCGGCACAACGGTGGATCTGGTTCGTTCCGACTGTGAGCAATAAGGAGGAGACGAGATGAAACCATTAGCGGCAGGTCCACGTGAAGTCGCTCATTCCGGGATCCGGGAGATCGTCAATGTGGCGCTCACCATGCCCGATGCCATCCGTCTTGAGGTGGGGCAGCCGGATTTTGATACACCGGAGCATATCGTCGAGGCGACGGTAAAAGCGGTGCGAGAGGGGGTCACCAAATATACTGCCACGGCCGGCCTGTTGAGCCTGCGCCAACTCCTGGTGGAGAAACTGGCCACGGTGAACAAGATCCGAACCGAACCTTCGCTGATCAATGTGACCATCGGCGGAGTGGGTGGCATTGCGGCAGCGCTCCTGGCTTTGTTGGAGCAGGGCGACGAGGTGTTGCTCCCCGATCCGGCCTGGCCTAACTACCAACTGGAGTTGAGCTACTCACCAGCCAGAGTCGTTCGTTATCCCCTTCATGCCGAGCGCGATTTCGCCCCGGATCCAGAGGAGTTGGAACGCTATATCACCCCGCGCACCAAGTTGCTGATCATCAACTCTCCCTGCAACCCGACCGGAGCGGTTTTTCCCCGGCAAGTGGTTGAGGGGATCGTCGAACTGTGCCAGAAATACGATCTGTACCTGCTCTCGGATGAGTGCTACGATGAAATTGTTTTTGAGGGCGAGCATGTCTCTCCCGCCTCTTTCTGGGATGATGGCCACGTCATTTCAGTCTTTACCTTTTCGAAAACCTATGCCATGACCGGCTATCGGGTCGGTTACGTGGTGACCAACCGCGAACTTGCGGATGTCATCAATAAAATCCTGGAAGCGAACATGTCGTGTGCCACAAGTTTCGCGCAAAAGGGTGCCGAGGCGGCCCTGAAGGGACCGCGTGAGCCCGTGTTCAGGATGCTAGAGGCGTATCGGCACCGTCGGGATGTGGTGGATGGGCTGTTGCGCAAGTACGGGATGTGGACTTCGACGCCGCACGGCGCATTCTATACCATGGCCGATGTCTCACGGAGCGGAATGGATTCCCGCACCTTTGCCTTCAAGCTGTTAGAAGAAGCCAGAGTGGCCGTCGCGCCGGGTACCGCCTTTGGGGAAACGGCCCGAAACTATGTGCGCATCTCGCTGGCCTCGTCCCTAGAAGATCTGGAAGAAGGCATCCGCCGCATGCGCGACTTTATCGACCGGGTGGCGAAAGAGAGCTGACGAAGGGCCCATAGATGTCGGATAAGACCGGTATACTCATTCAGAGAGGGGGTGGTCTATGTCCGTGAGGCTGTGATCGAGAAGTCGGTTGTGGGAAATGGCAAAGGCTTTGAAATCTACCAGTCATGAGGAGGGAGAGCAGTATGAATAAGCAAATGAATCGCCGTGATTTTCTGCTGGCCGCGAGCGCCGGCGCTCTGGGGACATTGGCGGTAGGCTGCACCATTGGCGCCACAGAGCCCACGGTGGTGGTTCCGGCGACCAACACGCCGGCCGAAACGGTGGCGATGGCGGGTCCGACAACTCCGCCGACGAAAGTGGCCCAGGCCTCACCGCCGCCCGCCCAGGCCGTTGAGCCCAGACTTGACCGCGTCCTGAAGAATGGCGTGTTGCGCGTAGGGGTGGACCTCACCTTCCCGCCCCTTCAGTTCCGCGATCCAAGCACCAACGAACCCAAGGGGTTGATGCCCGAAATTGATGCTCTGATGGCCCAGGACCTGGGGGTCAAGCTGGAATATGTCGAGATGCCGTTTGGGGAGTTGATTGCCGGGCTGCTGGCCGACAAATTCGATTGGATCGGGATCGCGTTCACCACCACGCCGGAGCGGGCCAAGCAAGTCCTTTTCATTGACGAACCCACCTTCTTCGAGGACTCGGTGTTACTCCTCCGGAAGGGCTTCACCGTCGACAAGTTGGAAGACCTGAACAAGCCTGAGGTGACCTTTAGCAACATGAGCGGTTCTGCCCAGGACGCTTCGGCTCGTTTGATGTTCCCCAACGCCACATTCAAACCGCTCAACTGGCCGGAAACGGTGCTGGAGGTGGCCGCTGGGCGCTCCGACGCCTGCCTGATCGCCATCTGGAATGCGGCGGCCTATCTTCATGAGAACCCGGGCACGGTGGATATCTGGCCAGGTGGCTCGCTCTTTTCTGATGTGAACACCTTCTTTGTGCCACTGGGCGACTACAGGACCAAAGAGTGGATGGGTACCTGGTTCCGCTACTATGCGGCTCACGGCTGGCAGCAGAACCGATTCAAGTATTGGATTGGGGAACTGCCTGGCGTCAGGGCCATTCAGGAGGCCTGGGGCAAGTAGCGGGATTCTTGAGACAGCAGGTCTGGGGGATCTGAGGGAGCGGGCTGGACGCGGGATCCAATGATTTCCTCAGTTCGCTCCCTCGGACTCGATGTCCAGGCCCATGGTCCGCAGGATGGGGTCCATACATGGAATTCAGATTTGACTGGAAGATCATCACCAGCAACTGGCAGAACTTTCTGAACGCCACGCTGATCACCTATTATGTGGCGGCCTGGTCAATGCTGGTGGCCATGGGACTGGGGCTCATCCTGGCCCTGCTGCGGAACTCCAGGAACCCGATGATACAGGCCCCGGCGAGGTTGTATGTGGGGTTCTTTCGATCGCTGCCGTTGTACGTGTTTCTGTTGTGGTTGTATTACGGCTTCAAGGTTGCCTTTGGCCTGGGGTTACAGGCCATTGAAGCAGCGGTGTTGGCGTTGGGGCTGATCGCGGCTGCCTATATGTCCGAGATCTATCGGTCCGGTTTGTTGGCAGTGGACCGGGGCCAGTATGAGGCCGGGGTGTCCATCGGATTAAGCACCAGCCAGCTTTACCGAAAAGTGGTGCTGCCCCAGGTGTTTCGCACGGTTCTGCCGGCGACGATGAATCAATTCGTGGGGATCCTGAAGGGGGCCACAATTGTGGGGATCATTGGGGTGTTCGATCTGATGTATTTTGCCCGTACTTCGGCGGCGTTGACCTTCAAGCCGTTCGAGTTCTATTCCACGGCCGGGGTGATCTTTATCTCCAGCACCTTGGTATTCGCCGCGCTGGCCGGCTGGCTGGAATCGCGTTACCGCTGGCGACGGAGCTGAGGAAGGACGGGCATATGACTTTCCGCCTGGACCTTGTATGGAACGCCCGGTTGCCTCTCCTGCACGGAACGCTGGTCACCATAGAGGTGGCGTTGCTGGCGTTAGGAGTGGCTTTGATACTGGGGCTGCCCGTTGCTTTACTGCGTGCCTCTCGCCTGCCGGTATTCTGGTTGCCCGCCTTTCTCTTCATTCAATTCTTTCGGGGCACTTCGCTCTATGTTCTGATTCTGTGGGTCTTTTTCGGACTGGCCATCGCGCTTGATATCAACCTGCCGCCCTTTACGGCGGCGGTGCTCTGTCTGGGGCTGCTGAATAGCGCCTACATGGCCGAGGTGTACCGTACGGGTCTGGGCACGGTCGGCTTTGGTCAATACGAGGCCGCCCGAGCGCTGGGTCTGAGCAATCTGTCCACCTTTCGCCTCATTGTCTTGCCCCAGGCGCTGCGGGTCGTGATCCCGTCGGCAGCGAATCTGTTTGTGGACATGCTCAAAGACGCCGCCATTGTCGGAGTGGTAGGCGTTTGGGACCTGATGAAACAGGCGGACCGTTTGACCAAGTTCCATTTTCGTCCGTTCGAGTTCTATACAGCGTCGGCAGTGATCTACTTTTTGCTGGTTCTTGGGTTTTCCCGGCTGGTAAGTGTGATTGAGCGGCATTATTCACGTCACGTACAAGCGAGGGGTATCTAGAAACTATGGCTGAAGAGATTCTGAAACTGGTCAACATTACGAAATCGTTTGGCGATCATCAGGTCCTGAAAGGCATCAACCTCACCGTGCATCGCCAGGAAGTGGTGGTCATCATCGGCCCCAGCGGCCAGGGCAAGTCCACCTTGCTCCGGTGCGTCAACCTGTTGGAGTGGCCCGATTCCGGCGAGGTGATCTTCCTGGGCAAAAACTATGCCGTCAAACACTCGTGGCAAGACCGTTTGAGGGGCCGTGGGCAGGAAGACCTGCGCTATCTGCGCACCCACATCGGGATGGTCTTCCAACATTTCAACCTATTCCCTCATCTTACGGCCCTCCAGAACTGTACGCTGGGATTAGAACAGGCGCTCAAGATCCCCAAGGCAGAGGCAGAGCAGAGAGCCAAGGCCCAGTTGGAGCGGGTTGGACTGGGGGACAAACTTCACGCCTATCCAGATACCCTTTCCGGTGGTCAGAAGCAACGGGTGGCTATTGCCCGTTCCCTGGTGATGGAACCCAAATTGATGTTGTTTGACGAGGTCACTTCAGCATTAGACCCGGAGTTGATCGGCGGTATCCTGGCTGAGATGAAACGGCTGGCAGAAGAAGGGATGACGATGATCGTGGTCACCCACGAGATGGGCTTTGCCCGCGAGGTCGGTTCCCGGATCGTCTTTCTGTGTGAAGGTCAAATCATTGAAGAAGGGCCGTGCGATCAGATCTTGACCCATCCCCAGGAGCCAAGAACGCGACAGTTTTTGTCGGCCATACTCAAACATTAAAGCATTCTGGAATGGAGAATCTGAATGAACGCCGAGTTCAAATATCTGTTTGAGCCGTTTCGATTCCGCACCTTTGAAGTGAAGAATCGGATGGTCATGCCCCCGATGGCCATTTATATCCCCGGCTCTGAGGGCTTTGTCCACCAACGGTTGATCGACTATTACGAAGCCCGGGCTCGAGGTGGAGTTGGATATATTGTGGTGAACGCGACCGTGGTCAGCGAGCCCAGTGGTCGCTCCCACCCGAACCAGACCCGGATCACCGAT
The DNA here is from genome assembly GCA_018606645.1 of Chloroflexota bacterium. Taxonomy (GTDB): domain Bacteria; phylum Chloroflexota; class Anaerolineae; order JAAYZQ01; family JAAYZQ01; genus TumbabinsA96. The sequence goes on along the minus strand of JAGVRI010000005.1, from coordinate 73,937 downwards.
GACAAGTATATACCAGGATTCCGCAAGTTGGTGGAGGCTATCCATTCGTATGACGTGCGGACATCGCTCCAGCTCTATCATGCCGGCCGGCAGCGCTACGGCATGATCGCCGGCCCGCCCACCCTGAGCCCCTCTGGCATCCCGGATCCGGTGCGCAAAGACCCCACCCGGGCGATCACCGTCGAAGAGATCCATGCGCTGGTCGAAGAGTATGCTCAGGCCGCCCGACGGGCTCAAGAAGCTGGCTTTGACGGCGTCGAAATCCATTGCGCTCACGGATACCTGCTCTCCGGGTTTCTGTCCCCGTACCAGAACAAACGCACCGACGAGTACGGGGGTGATGTATGGGGGCGAACGCGCATCGTCCGCGAGATCCTGGCCCGCATTCGGGAAGTAGTCGGCGACGGGTTGCTCCTTCAGGTTCGGATCAATGGACACGACTATGTGAATGGCGGAAACACCCTGGAAGATGCCAAGGAGATCGCCAAGATCCTGGTTGGGGCCGGGGCTGAGGTTATTCATGTCTCGGCGGGGATGGCACCCAGTGGGCACTATAGCTTTCTGCCCGCCGCCGTTCCCCAAGGCTACAACGTCTACCTGGCCGAAGGGATCAAGGAGGCGGTCGGGCCTGATGTACCGGTCATTGCCGTGGGAGCGATTGAGGACCCGATCTTTGCGGAAAAGGTGCTGGCACGGGGCAAGGTAGACCTGGTCGCTATCGGCCGGCCCTTGTTCGCCGATCCGGACATGCCCAACAAGGCGCGCGAAGGACGGTTGGAGGAAATCCGACCCTGTCTGCGCTGTTCCAAAAGCGCTGCGGTGTGGCCCGAAGACATGCGGTGCACGGTCAACGCCGCCGTGGGCAAGGAAAAAGAGTTCGAACAGGGGTTATGGCCTACCGACGATCCAAAGAAGGTGTTGGTCATTGGCGCCGGCCCGGCCGGCCTGGAGGCGGCACGCCTGGCAGCCATTCGAGGTCATTCGGTGACCCTGGTGGACAAGAACGATCGGATTGGGGGCAAAATCCACCTGGCGATGATCCCACCTGACAAGGAGAACCAGAAGCGCTGGCTGACCTATTATGAGAACGAGATGAAACGGCTGGGGGTCCAGGTGGAATTGGGACGGGAGCTTACGGTGGAGGAAGTTGAAGCGCGCAACCCGGATGTCGTCATTGTCGCGACTGGCGGCAAGCCGCTTCTGCCGGCCAGCATCAGGGGCCTGGATCATCCCAGTGTGGTGACGGCCGATGATGTCTTGCTGGGCAAGGTGGAGGTAGGACAGTCGGTGGCTATCATTGGGGGAAGCTCGATGGGGATCGAGACTGCTGAATTTATCCTGCAGCAGGAAGGCAAGAAGGTGTTGGTCTTCGAGATGTTGCACGACATCCTCCTGGACATCAGCCACGACGCCGAGCTGGCCTTGTTGGACAAATTGGCCAAGAAGGATTTTCGGTACCTGACTTCAACGCTGGTGACAGCCATCGAGCCTCAGGATGGTAAACTCAGTCTCCGGGTTAGGCGATACGCGCAGGAAGATGTGTTTGATGGGTTTGACACGGTGGTGCTTGCCGTCGGCGTGACCCCGAACAGCAGCCTGGGCCTGGCCCTGAAGGAGAGGCGGGGCGATGTCTACCTGATCGGCGATTGCCAGGCGCCCGGCGATTATCGGAAGGCGGTTCATGACGCGGCAGCGGTGGCCCTCAAGCTCTAGCCTTTCCGTCGAGACGAGAGGGAAAGCGGACTCGCTTCCGATGAAGGATCGGGAGGCATTCCGGTGAGATTTACCGGGAAGGTGGCGTTAATCACCGGCGCCGGCATGGGCATCGGCCGGGCGACGGCTCTGCTCTTGGCCCGGGAGGGGGCCAGGGTAGTAGTCGTGGACTATGAGGCTGAGAGTGGGCAGGAGACGGCCGGACTCATCCACCAGGAAGGCGGCGAGGCGCTGTTCATCCAGACAAACGTTATCCAGCCGACCGAGGTGCAGGCTATGGTGCGCCTGGCGGTGGAACGGTATGGTCGGATCGACGTCCTGCACAACAATGCCGGCATTGACCTGCCTCAGGCGACCCACGTCGTCGCCACCGAGGTAGAGGACTGGGATCAGATCCTGGATGTCAATCTGAAAGGTGTGTTTCTCTGTTCAAAATATGTGATCCCGGAGATGATCAAGAACGGCGGCGGAGTCATCATCAACACCGGCTCGATCGCCGGGTTGAGACCGATGGCCCAGGAGGCTGCTTATGGGGCGTCCAAGGGAGGATTGGTTTTGCTGACGCAGCAAATGGCGCGAGACTATGCCCGATACAATATCCGGGTGAACAGCGTCTGCCCCGGGCCCATGGAAAAGCCGATGCGCCATCGTCTGGCCCATCTTCAGCAGGACCGGGCCGCTTTTGAGAAGCGTCAAGCGTTTGCCGAACGGATTCCGCTGGGCAGGATGTGCCAGCCTGAGGACATTGCCCATGCTGTTCTGTTCCTGGCCTCCGAAGAAGCGTCCATGATCACCGGGGTGAACCTGGTCGTGGACGGGGGATTCACTCTGGAGTGAAGAAAGGGATTTCATGAGACTCAAAGACAAAGTAGCCATCGTCACCGGCGCGGCAGGAGGCATCGGCAAGGGCATTGTGACTCGTCTCGCCGAGGAAGGCGCGGCTGTGGTGCTGGCGGACCTGGATGAGAAAGGGGCTCAGACAGTAGCCGAGGAAGTGCAGAAGTTGGGCCGCCGGGCGTTAGTCGTTCGCACCGACGTGTCCAATCCCGACTCGGTGACCGAGATGGTAGAGCGGACGCTGGCGTGGGCCGGGCAGATCGATATCCTGGTCAACAATGCCGGCGTCGAGTTGATCCGCCCCGTATTTGAGATCAGCGAGGCCGACTGGGACAAAACCCTCGACATCAATCTCAAAGGGGCGTGGCTCTGTTCCCAGGCGGTGGCGCGGCACATGGCCCAGTGGGGAACCGGGGGCAAGATCATCAACATCGGCTCGATTATGTCTGAAATGCCTGCCCCCGGCGAACCTCACTATGCCGCCTCCAAGGGGGGTATTCTGATGCTCACCAAAGCCCTGGCCCTGGACCTGGCCCCGTATTCCATCAATGTGAACGCCATTGGGCCCGGGGTGATCAAAAACGGCCTCAGCAGCAAAGGATGTCTTTCCGATCCTGTAACCGCCGAAAAGATCCGGGCCGGCATTCCCTTACGACGCTTTGGCAGTCCTCGGGATATCGGCCATGCGGTGGTCTTTTTGGCCTCGGACGAGGCCGACTATATCACCGGCGTCATCCTCTACGTGGACGGAGGAGTGATCCTGGCTTCACCGTGGAGCTCGTGACCGGAAGAGGTTAAGATGAGACTGGCAGGAAAGGTAGCCATTGTCACCGGAGGAGGAAGCGGCATTGGCCGGGCCACGGCCCTACTCTTCGCCCAGGAGGGCGCCCGAGTGGTCGTGGCTGACTATGCTCCGGAGGGAGGGCAGGAGACAGTCCGCATGATCCAACAGCATGGCGGGGAAGCCCTCTTTGTCGAAAGCGATGTTTCCAACGCAGAGGATATGCAGCGGCTGGTGCAGACAACCGTTGACGCATATGGCCGGATCGATATCCTGGTCAACAATGCAGCGGTTACCATCCCTGCCTCGGTGGTGGACGCCACCGAAGAGGTATGGGATAAGACGATGGAAATTGATTTAAAAGGTGTCTTTTTGCTGTCCAAGTACGCCATTCCACATATGATCAACGGCGGGGGCGGGTCAGTGATCAACATGGCCTCGATGTGCGGGCTGGTCGCATCTCCCAATCAGGCGCCTTATAGTGCAGCCAAGGGGGGCGTGGTGGCCCTGACGCGGCAGATGGCGATCGATTATGCCCGATACAACATTCGGGTGAATGGGATCGCGCCCAGCGAAGTGCGCACCCCGATGTTTCTGGGCTTTATCAACCACGCGCCCGATCCAGAGAAAAAGATGCAGGAATTGGTGGCACGCATTCCGATGGGCCGGGTCGCAGAGCCCGAGGAGATCGCCCGTGCGGCGCTATTCCTGGCTTCCGATGAGTCCTCCTACATCACCGGAGTTACGCTGCCGGTGGACGGCGGTCTGACGGCGATGTAGGGAAAAGGACAGTTTGGAATCAGATCGATTTGTAAACACATCACTCGATGAGGAGGAAAGATGACATTCACCGAGCAGAAAGGTCCTCTAGCTGGTATTCGTGTGATTGCCAACGAAGTACAGGTCGCAGGTCCGTATTGCACCATGACTCTGGCCGACCGCGGGGCCGATGTGATCAAAGTGGAGAGGCCGAAATCCGGCGATTCGGCCCGCGAGGGGGCTCCCATGATCAAGAATGAAGCAGGGGAGCGGGTCAGCGGCTATTTCATGCGCTTCAACCGCAACAAGCGCAGCATCACCCTGAATCTGGAGGATCCCAAGGGCAAGGAGATTTACAAAGAACTGGTCCGGAATTCTGATGTGGTCGTGGATAACCTGCGCCCCGGCGCGACCGATAAACTGGGGTTAGGGTATCGCGATCTGGCCCCCCTGAACCCAGGGTTGATCTACGTTTCCATCAGTGGTTTTGGCACGATGCCAGAGTTAAGAGGGATCTATGCCGACCGGCCCTCGTATGACATTGTGGCCCAGGCCATGGGCGGGTTGATGTACACTTGTGGCCAGGCCGGTGGTCCTCCCACCTGGCTGGGGATTGCCCTGGGCGACCTCTATTCAGGGGCACTGGCGGTGCAGGGCATCATGTTTGCCCTGTATGAGCGCACCAAGACCGGCAAGGGACAATATATCGATGTATCGATGTACGATGCCATCCTCTCACTGGCTGAACGATCGCTTACTGCCTATTCTCTGACCGGCCGGGTCCTGGAGCGAGGGGTGGAGCCGTTCATCGCCCCGTGGGGTCCATTCCAGACGCAGGATGGCTGGATCGCGATCGTCGTGCCCACCGAACGAGATTGGGCTCGTTTCTGCGAAGCCATCGAACGTCCCGATCTCATCGGGATCGAGGGTGAGACCGATTCCGGTCCAGCTCGGGCCAGGAACATGCGGGAGGGGTTTCTGAAGCCGATCGTCGAGGGCTGGTTTGCCAGCCACACGACCCAGGAGGTTGTGGACAGGTTACTGAAGCATGGGCTACCCGTGGGGCCAGTTCAGAATGCAAAAGAGATTTTTGAATGCCCCCATGCCCGGGCGCGCCGGGCGTTCGTCGCAGTGGATGATCCGGTGGCCGGACGGGTGGAACTGGTGGGTCCGCCGATCAAAATGTCCAACCAGATGACGGCCATTGCCCGGCCTGCCCCACGTCTAGGGGAGCATACGGAGGAAATTCTGCAGGAACTATTGGGCTACACGCCGGCCCAGATCCAGGACCTCAGGCAAGCTGGGGTGCTCTAAGCTGGACTGGGCCAATGCTACGCGACTGAGATATAGGAGGATCGTATGAACGAGGTGGTGGTATTGTCTGCGGTTCGCACTCCCTTTGGCGCCTTTGGGGGGACCCTCAAAGATTTTACGCTTCCAGAGCTGGGCGGTATGGTGGTGGCGGAGGCCCTGCGCCGCGCCAACATTCGGCCAGAAGAGGTGGATGAGCTGGCAATGGGGGTCAATTTGCCCGGTTCTGACCGCTCCATTGCCCGACAGGTGGCGCTGCGCGCCGGCCTGCCGGATACGGCGTTGGCCTTTACCGTCGATCGAGCATGTTGCTCATCCTTGACTGCCATCAACGTGGTTTCCCGGTCTCTGCGTCTTGGCGACGCTCAAGTGGTCGTCGCGGGCGGCACCGAAAACATGAGCCTGGTGCCCTATTTCCTGCACGCGGCGCGGTGGGGGAACCGATTGGGCGATATTGTGCTCAAAGATCAACTGGTGATCAGTTGTCCGTACACCGGCAAAGCCCGAGCCGTGCAGGCCGGTGAAGAGGCCGTGGCCTACAACATTGGCCGGGAGGAGCAGGACCTCTGGGCGCTGCGCAGCCATCAACGCTGTCTGGCTGCTCAGGAAGCGGGCTTTTTCCAGTCCGAGATCATGCCGGTCGAGGTCCCGCAGCGCAAGGGTCCGCCGATCCTTTTTGACAAAGATGAAAGCGTGCGCCCCGATACCTCCCTGGAAAAGCTGGCCAAGCTTCCCACGGTGTATGGGAGCCCGACCGTGACGGCCGGCAATGCGCCGGGGCTGAACACCGGCGCTGCGGCGCTTGTCCTCGCCACCCGGGGCGAAGCCGAACGACGGGGCATCAAACCGCTGGCCACGATCAAAACCTGGGCGATGGCGGCGGGACACCCGGACAAGCTAGCCAGCATTCCGGCGGTCGCCGCCCAGAAGGCCTTGAAACAGGTCGGCATGACCATTGATCAGATGGACCTGATCGAGATCAATGAAGCCTTTGCTGCTATGCCGCTGGTGTCTACCTATATCCTGGGCGATGGGGACCCGGCCAAGGTGGCCGCCATTCGGGACAAGACCAACGTCAACGGCGGCGCCATTGCCATCGGTCACCCGACCGGGGCTACCGCAGCGCGCCTGGTTATGACTCTAATCTATGCCTTGCACAAGCGAGGCGGGGGATGGGGATTGGTGGCCATCTGCGGCGGCATCGGCGAAGGGGAAGCAACCATCGTACATGTGGACGCTTGATACACGCAAAGGACCTAGATCATCGTATCTGAGGAGAGGTGGATGAAGACCGTACGTTTAGGAAATGGTTCGGCCTACTGGGGCGACATGCTCGATCCGGCCATCGATGTGGCGGCCAAAGGGGACATTGACTATCTTGGCCTGGACCACCTGGCCGAGTTGACACTGGCCATTCTGCAGCGCTACAAGAGCAAGAACCCCAAACATGGCTATATCCCCGACCTGATCCCCTGGACAGAAGCGTTGTTGCCCATTACCTATGAGAAGGGCATCACCATGATCACCAATGCCGGGGGAGCCAATCCGGAGGAAGGAGGCCGTCAGGTCATTGAATTGGCCCGCAAGATGGGGTTCAAGGGGCTGAAGGTGGCGACCATCAGCGGCGATGACGTGTTCGACCAGTTGGACCGGTTAGCGGCTGAGGGGGTGCCCTTTGTCAACATGGATACAGGGGAAGAAGGGCTCGATCGCATCCGCCAGGACATTGTGGCAGCCAACGCCTACATCGGGTCGGACGGCATTCTGGAGGCGCTGCAATCCGGGGCCAAGTATATCATCGCCGGCCGCATCTCCGATGGTGCGCCTTTTGTGGCGGCGTTGATGCACGAATTTGGCTGGCGCTTTGAAGATGGCTACTGGGACAAGATCGGGGGAGGCATCGTCATCGGCCATCTCCTGGAATGTGCCTGCTTTTGCACGGGGGGAGGGTCGAACCAGTGGCGCGAGGCGAAGGATGCCTGGAAGATCGGCTTCCCCATTGCCGAGGTGAACGAGGTCCCGGAGGCGATCATTACCAAGGCGCCGGATACCGGCGGGATCGTCAATCAGTGGACCGTCAAAGAACAACTGTTGTACGAAGTCCTCGATCCGTACAACTACTACATGCCGGACGGCATCGCCGATCTGAGTGACGTTACGGTGGAAGAGGTGGGTGAGAACCGAGTCCGGGTGAAAGGCTTTCGGGGGAAGCCCCGACCTGATACCTTGAAGCTCTGCATCGGGTATCGGGATGGCTATATCGCCGAGGGGCTCCTTCTCTTCTCCTGGCCCGACGCGCTGGAAAAAGCACAGCGGGCGGAAGAGATTGTGCGCATGCGGCTGAAGCACCGGATCAAAGTGGAGCCGATCGAGATCCGCTTTGATTATGTCGGCGTGAATGCCTTGCACGGACGGACCGCTCCCCGGCCTACGGGGGAACTGAACGAAGTCGGACTGCGCATCGCCGCCAAGCTCCGCACTCCTGAGGAGGCCGACCTGGTTCGCCGAGAGGCCACCCACCTATGGACCTTGGGAGGGATTGGCACCGCGTTCGGCGTCCCGTTCCCGGTGCGTCCGGTGATCTCTCTGTGGCCGACGCTCATCCCCCGCGATGCCATCCAGATCAAGGTAGTGGTGGAAGAAGTGTAATCATGAGCGGAGAATCTCTGGTCCTTCAGGAAAGGATCGGCCGCGTCGTACGCTTGACCCTTTGCCACCCGGAAAAGCGGAACGCGATGAACTATGCGATGGTCCATGCCCTGACCTCGACGCTGCGGGGCGTAGATGCCGACCCTGAGGTGCGCGCCGTGGTCATCTCGGGGGCAGGGGACCATTTTTCAGCCGGTGGAGACCTGAAAGAGTTTGCTGAGGAACTGAAACTTCCGGCCTTTGACCACTGGCAGGCCGCCGAACCGTGGATCGAGCTGTTTCGCCTGGTGCCGGCGATGCGCGCGCCGGTCATCGCTGCGGTGCAGGGGTATGCCCTGGCCGGAGGGTGCGGTCTGGTCGCCCTGTGTGACATGGCCATTGCCGCCGATGATGCAAAGTTGGGCACCACCGAGATCCGGATCGGCCTCTTTCCGATGATCATCTTGCCGGCGCTCCGCCGTGTGGTTGGCGAGCGGATGGCGTTAGAGATGGCCTTGACCGGCCGAATCCTCGATGCCGAAGAGGCCTTGCGGATCGGTCTGGTGAATCGGGTGGTGCCCCGCGATGCGCTGTCGAACGAGGCGATGGAACTGGCAACCAGTCTGGCCGAAAAAGGGCCGGCTGCGATCGCGTTGGGCAAGCGGCTCTTTTACGCCACGGCGGATATGGGCTATGACGAAGCGCTCGAATTCGCGCGCAACATCCGGGTGGTCTATATGCTGGGCGATGATGTGGCCGAAGGGGTGGATGCATTTCTCAACAAGCGCAAACCAAACTGGGGATAGGAGGCAATCATGCCAGACCGATACTTTGACGAGATTGAGATCGGCCAGAAGTGGGTGACAAAAGGACGGACCATCACCGAAGCGGATGTGGTGAACTTTGCCTATCTCAGCGGCGACTGGCACTCGATCCATACGGACCAGGAGTACGCCGCTCAGACCTCCTTCGGGCGGCGGATCGCTCATGGTGCGCTGGTGCTGTCCATCTCCACCGGGCTGGTACCGGCCAAACGGGAAACAGTCCTGGCTCTGTACGGTCTGGATCGGGTGCGGTTCATCGCGCCTGTCTTTATCGGCGATACGGTGCACCTGGAGATGGAGGCAGTGGAAAAGAAAGAGCGGGAGGATGGCACCGGCGTTGTCGGATTCGACTACCGGATCGTCAATCAACACGGCCAACCGGTGGTCGTGTGCATCTACAAGCTATGGATGAGTAAGCGACCTGCCAATTAAGGAGCGACATCAATGGCCACCAAACAACTTCGTGAACTGGCGTATGCACGTTCTGGAGACAAGGGGGACGTGTGCAACATCGGCTTGCTTGCCTTTGATGAGAAGGCGTATGAACTGATCCGCCGCGAGGTGACGCCCGAACGGATCAAGGCCCATTTTGGCGATATGGTGAAAGGGGCGGTGGAGATCTATCCGCTCCCCAAGGTCCATGCTCTGGAGATCGTGTTGCGCAATGCCTTGGGAGGGGGAGCCACCCGCACCTTGCTTTTCGACCAGACAGGCAAGTCCATGTCCACCGCCCTGTTGCGTATGGAAATTCCTGTCCCTGATGAGGGATAGACTCTTTTACGATGGGATATCGGATGTTCAAAAAAGTGCTGATTGCCAATCGGGGTGAAATCGCGGTCCGCGTCATGCGGGCTTGCCGGGAGTTGGGCGTCCAGACGGTCGCGGTCTATTCGGACGCCGATCGGGCGGCGCTCCACGTCCGTTACGCCGACGAGAGCTACCATATCGGTCCAGCCCCTGCTCGAGAGAGTTATCTGCGCATCGAGCGGCTGATCGAGGTCGCCCGCCAGAGCGGGGCGGAGGCCATTCATCCCGGCTATGGGTTCCTGGCCGAGAATCCCCAATTTGCTGCCGCCTGCGAGGAGGCAGGAATTGTGTTCATCGGCCCTCCCGCCCAGGCCATGGCCGCTCTGGGGGACAAGGTAAAGGCGCGGCAGCTCATGCAGCGGGCGGGAGTGCCGATTGTTCCCGGCACGGAACGAGACCTGAGTGATGAGGAACTGGTCAGCGAAGCCGATCGTATCGGATTTCCGCTCTTTATCAAGGCCGCAGCCGGGGGAGGCGGCAGGGGCATGCGCCTGGTTCAAAACCAGGATGAGCTGCTCCGCACCTTGGGCGCTGCTCGCGGCGAGGCATTGAGCGCCTTTGGCGATGACCGGGTCTATCTGGAAAAAGCGATCCAGAAACCCCATCATGTCGAGGTCCAGATTCTGGTGGACCGACATGGCAACGCCATCTACCTGGGGGAACGGGAGTGCTCGGTCCAGCGACGGCATCAGAAGCTGATCGAGGAATGCCCCTCCCCCACCGTAGACAGCGAGCTACGGAGCCGGATGGGAGAGATTGCGGTGCGTGCGGCATTGATCGCGGGGTATGTCAACGCCGGGACCGTCGAGTTCTTGCTGGATCAGGAGGGCAATTTCTACTTCCTGGAGATGAACGCCCGGCTCCAGGTAGAGCACCCGGTGACAGAATGTGTGACCGGGGTGGACATTGTCGTCGAACAACTCCGCATTGCGGCGGGGGAGCCGTTGCGTTACGAGCAAGCGGATATCCAGCCACGGGGGTGGGCCATCGAATGCCGGATCACAGCCGAAGACCCCTTTCACGATTTCATTCCGCATAGTGGCCGGATCACGACCTTGGTCCAGCCCGGTGGTCCGGGAATTCGGGTGGACAGCGGCCTGTACGAGGGCTGCGAAGTGTCTCCCCACTATGACTCGTTGCTGGCCAAGCTGATTGCCTGGGGAGATAGCCGTGAGGAGGCCATCCGACGGATGCGTCGGGCGTTGCGGGAATATGTCATCGTCGGCATCCCCACCTCGATCCCGTTCCACCAGCAGGTGATGGAGACCCCGTCCTTTGTCCAAGGGGTATATGATACCTCGTTTCTTGATAGTTTTGTGCTGAGCCGAGTAGAAAGCAAAGAACTGGAAGAAGTCGCAGCTCTCACTGCCACGCTGGTCCATCATCAACAAGTTCTGGCCGGTCCATCCCCCGCCGGTGAAAGGAAGGGTGAACGGATGGAAAAGATCCAGCCCGCCCAACCCCAGGAGCGTCCCGAGCCGAGAAAAAAGCCGCTGACTCAATCCCAAAATCCACCGCCTCAGCATCTGGAGCTTCTGCAGCGGATGGAGACGCTCTATAAAGGCGGCCCGGAAAAGTACCACAAACAACTCGCGGAACAGAACAAGATGTTTGTGCGGGACCGTATTGAATACATGTTGGATCCTGGCTCCTTTGTAGAGGATGGGCTGTTCGCCCGCTACGCTGAGGGACTGCCGGCCGACGCAATGATCGTCGGTCTGGGCACCATCGAGGGGCGGAAGGTAGCCATTATCGCCAACGACATGACGGTCAAGGCAGGGACCTGGGGACGGATTGGCTACAAGAAGATGACCTATATGCAGCGCAAGGCGGACGAACTGGGCATCCCGTTGCTCTATCTCATTGATTCCGCCGGAGCACGCATTGACGACCAGCACCACTGCTACGCAGGACGGGATGCGTGGGGCAATATCTTCTATAACCAGATCATCTTCTCCGGACGCATCCCTCAGATCTGCATCCTCTTTGGTCCCTCCCCCGCTGGATCGGCGTATGTTCCGGCGCTGTGCGACGTGACCATCATGGTGGACAAGAATGCCACGGTGTATATGGGATCGCCGCGCATGGCCGAAATGGCCATCGGCGAAAAGGTGACGATGGAGGAGATGGGCGGCGCGCGGATGCACTGCGAGGTCAGCGGGCTGGGGGACATGCTCGTCGCTGATGACAAGGAAGCGATGGATGCGGCCCTCAAATACCTCTCCTATTTTCCCCAAAACTGGCGGGAGAAGCCGCCGATGGTCGAACCCCGGGACCCGGCGCCCGGCCGGCCGATCGAAGAGATCGTCCCCAGCCGGGAGAGCATCCCGTTTGACATGTATGAGTTCATTGAGGCGATCATTGACGAAGGCAGTTGGTGGGAGTACAAGAAGCTGTTTGCGCCGGAGATGATCACCGGGTTGGCCCGGCTGGGAGGTCGTTCGGTGGGCATCCTCGCCAATCAGTCGTTGATCAAAGCGGGGGTCATCTTTCCCGATTCGGCCGACAAGGCCGCCCGTTTTATCTGGATCTGCAACGCCTTCAACATCCCGCTGCTGTTCCTGAATGATATTGCCGGCTTTATGATCGGCACTCAGGTGGAGCGACAGGGTATTATCCGCCACGGCGCCAAATTCCTCTACGCCGTCTCGGAATCCACGGTGCCCCGCATCTGTGTCATCGTGCGCAAGGCCTATGGAGGCGGATACCTGGCCATGTCTGGCGCTCCCATTAACCCCGATGCGGTCATTGCTCTGCCCACGGCCAAGCCGGCCCTCATGGGGCCAGCCGCAGCCATCAACGCCATTTACTATAACAAGATCATGGAATTGCCGCCCGAGGAGCGTCCGGCGTTCATTCAGGCGAAGCAAGACGAGTATGAGGACAATATCGATCCCTACGCAATGGCCAGCGAGTTCTTCTTTGAGGCGATCATTCCGGCCACCCAACTGCGGGATGAGTTAATTGCCCGCCTCGAATTCTACAGCCTCAGAGAGGCCAAGAGAATTGAACGACGCTGTGGGATCATCCCCGGTTAGTGATGAGAAGTGGACCGCAGCCATGGGGTGAGAGACATGACAGGAGACGTGAGATCGGTGAACTATGTTACAACTCTTGCCGGAGAGGAATATCGAATCCGCATCGAGCAAAACGGCCGAGTGATGGTGAACGATCAGCCACGGGACGCCCATCTGGAGCGCATTGGCGAATCCTTGTTCTCGTTGTTGATCGGCCCCAGGTCGTACGAGGTCCTGGTGGAGCCTGGGGAAGACGGCTACACGGTGATCGTCGAGGGGAATCGGTACGAGGTCCGGGTGAGCGGCGAGCGGATTCCGCAAGGGCTGAGGCGGGAGGACCGACGGCGTCCAGAGGATCGGGCCATATCGGCGACAACTCTCGGCGGGCCCAGAGTTCCAGGCCGTGAGGAGGCCGGCGCTGGTGCCGTGACCAGCCCTATGACCGGGGTGCTGGTCGAATTCCTGGTCCAAGAAGGCCAAAATGTCAAAGCGGGTGACGGGGTAGCCATCCTGGAAGCGATGAAGACCCGGAATGTGATCCGGGCACCCCGGGAGGGGATTGTTAAGAAAATCCGGGCGGCTGTGGGACAGACAGTCCGAATGGACCATGTGATCATGGAAGTAGAACCTCTGGCAGGGAACTGATTCGTTTGGTCAAGGAGAACAAAATGCTGATTCGGCTGGAGGATATTCCGGAAATCCGAGAAGAAGGGTACCCACTGGTGATGAAGACGGCCGTGAACCGCGCCCAACACAGCCAGGATATCAGTGTCACCTGGGTCAAAATCTGGGGTCATCACAAAAAGATGGTCTGTGACCTGAGTGACCGGGTGTACTATATCATCGAGGGGGATGGTGAATTCCAGGTAGGCGATGGGGCACCGTTCAAGGTCAGGGCCGGGGACCTGGTGTTCATCCCCCGCAGCGTGCCCTATGTGTTTGATGGGCACATGGCCTATCTGGTGATGAACGGGCCGGCGTTCTTGCCCGGCTCCGACCGAGAGCTGGAGTAGGACACGGACAGAGCCGAGCGATGGGATTCTGGCTCCCTTGACGCGCCTCAATTCTCCAGCCAGTAGAGGATCGACGCTGCGGCACAATCGCAGGACCTGGGGGCCACTGCCATCAGAGAAGCGTCAGGGGGTAGTTCCAGGAAGGAGGTGAGGTAAACAGGGACCACGCAGAGGCCGCTACGCATCGTCTCACAGTAGGATTCAAGGATCTTTCAGTGGTATCAATCTTGAAACATGAGGAGGGGGATTTTCGATGGACGAACAGCTTGATCGAAGGAATTTTCTCAAGACGGCCGGGGTGGCTGTAGGTCTGACAGCGGCGGCAGGGCTGGTGGCTGGCTGCAAACCCAAGGCCGAAACAGAGGGCGCTGCTGCCCCTGCGGCGGAGGTCAAAGCAGCAGCGGGGGCCTTTGGGGACATCATTGAGCAGATCCGGAAACGGGGCAAGATCACCATCGCCACCACGCTCAAGTTTCCGCCGGAGATGTACCGGGACCCGCAGACTAACGAGCCGGCCGGCTACGACGTTGAGATCATGAAGATGCTCGCCCAGGACCTGGAGGTGCAGCTCGACCTGGTGGATGTCGAGTGGGAGGCGATCCTGCCGGGTGTGGCCGCCGGTAAATATGACACGGCCCTCGTTGGGATTGTGAACAAACCTTCCCGACTGCTCACCTTTGAATTCACCAGAGGGTATGTGCCCTATGACCAGTGGCTGTTGGTGCGAGCAGACGAGACGGCCACCGATTGGCGGGAACTAAACAAGCCCGGCAAAAAGATCACCGCCCAGATCGGAGCTTCGGCCGAGTACCGAGCCCGGGATGCATTCCCTCAGGCCGAGATCGTGCCATTGAATGTGCCGGAAGTAATGCTGGAGGTGGAGGCCGGCCGGGCCGATGGCTGTGTCATTGAATTGTACCTGGCAATGCCCTTTGCGGCCAAACATCCAAAGACCAAGGTGCTCGGCTATCCCGATGAGAGCAAAGGCCTTCTCGCCCGAGAGTGGGGTTGCATCCCGGTGCGCAAGAGCGAGCATAGCTTCCTACACTACCTGGATTCCTGGCTCGCCTGGTACTGGGATCGGGGCACTCTGCCGGCCCTGTATGACAAGATCGTCGGCCCGACCCTGAGAGGTGAGGTCACCTGGGAATAGGCCGTACGCACCATGATTCGTCGGCGGTAGTCAATCGCTTGGACGCCTGGGGGAGGCTTGGCTTTCCCAGGTCGTGGTGGAAAGCCAGGCCTCTAACACCGACATCAACCTGGTGTGGTTCTCACATTTGTATTGGGGATGGAGCGAAGCGAGTTCCGATGGGGTATAAGCTGGATTTAAAGGTCGTCTTGGATAACATGGATGAATTCCTGCTGGCGGTGCGGATGACCCTGTCCGTGTCTGCCGTGGCGATGGTCGTTGCGCTCATCCTGGGGTTGATCATTGCTCTGATGCGCATTTCGAAATCGCGCATTTTGAACACGCCGGCCCAGGGCTACATCAACTTTTTCCAGGGTGCGCCGCAGTACGTGCTCATCTTCTGGGTGTACTATGGCCTGGCAATGTTGCTCAATGTGAACTTTCGGCCGTTCGTCGCCGGGGTCATTTCCCTGGGGACCCAGTATGCGGGGTTCCTGGCCGAGATCTATCGGTCGGGCATTCAAGCGATTGACCGTGGCCAGAGGGAAGCAGCGATGGCGATCGGCTTGACCTCCACGCAGTCATACCGGCACGTGATCCTGCCCCAGGCCATCCGCATTGTCCTCCCCTCCATCGGGAATATGTGGATCGCCATGGTCAAGGATTCCTCCCTGCTCTCGGTCATCGGCGTGGTGGAGATCATGCGCACGGCGTATCTGAATTCCAATGACTATTTCCGGCCATTTGAGTTCTATACCACGGCGGCCGTTTTGTATATCATCCTGACCTTTGTCTTTTTCTACGGCAACCAGGTTCTTGAGCGAAGATTGAAGGTTGGCTAGAGGTGAACAGGAGGCTCGGCGATGCCCTATATCCCTGATTTTGGTCCGGTCTTGCGAGTGTGGAACGTGCTGTTGGCCTCGTTGCGGTATACATTTATGCTGGCGGTGTTGGCGCTCTCCTTCGGCTGTTTGATCGGCCTGTTTATCGCCCTACTGCGCATCTCCAGGTATCGCTTCCTGAGCGTGCCGGCGGCCCTCTACATCAACTTCTTTCGCGGCATCCCGCAAATGGTGTACCTGATCTGGCTCTATTTTGGCATCGCCATGGCGACGGGAGTCGATTTTGAGCCGACTCTGGCCGCCGCAATCTGCCTGTCGACCCAGTACGGGGGATATCTGGCCGAGATCTTTCGCTCGGGGATTCAGGCTATTGGTCGGGGCCAGACCGAAGCAGCGATGACGATCGGATTGACCACTGCCCAGACCTATCGGTATGTGATCCTGCCCCAGGCGATCCGGATCATTATCCCTCCGGTCGGCAACATGTGGGTGGGAGCCATCAAGGACTCCTCGTTGGTCTCCCTGCTCGGCGTGATGGAACTGATGCGCACGGCGCAGGTGCAGACGACGATGACCTGGCGGCCCTTTGAGTTCTATACCACGGTGGCCCTGATCTATGTGTGCATCGTCTGGCTTTCTTCCAAAGGCGTTGCCCTGCTCGAACGGCGGTTGCGCTATGCATAGACTTGCCGTTCAGCATGCGGAATATCGAGGTGTTCAATGAAGCTTGAGGATCGAATCGCGATCGTGACCGGAGCCGCCCAGGGGATCGGCCGCGCCCTGGCTCTGGGCCTGGCCGGCGAGGGGGCGCACGTCGTCGTGGCCGACATCCAAGAGGACAAGGCGATCGAGACGGCCGCCGAGATCCAAAGAATGGGCCGCAGGTCGCTGGGGCTTCAGGTGGATGTTTCGGTGCTTTCCGATCTGGCGCGGATGGTGGAGCGCACGCTGCAGGAATTCGGGAGGATTGACATTCTCGTCAACAACGCTGGCATCGCGCTCCCCACCCCATTTTTGGAAACGACGGAGGAAGTCTGGGACCGGATCATCGACATCAACCTCAAAGCGGTCTTTTTTTGCAGCCAGTTTGTCGCGCGCGTCATGGTGAAGCAGGGACGCGGCAAGATCGTGAATGTGGCTTCGACCTCTTCCTTCGTCGCTGGACGATCGGAGGTACCTTATGCCATCTCCAAGGCGGGGGTCAGGATGTTGACGGCTGCGGCTTCGGCCGAGCTGGCGCCTTATCATGTGAATATGAATGCCATCGCGCCTGGCCTGATCAGGACCCCTCTGACGGAAGGGTACTTTCCCAGCGCCGAAGCCTTCGAGGCAAGGGTCAGGGCCAAAATCCCGATGGGACGCGCCGGCACTCCCGAGGACCTGGTCGGCGCGGTTATCTTTTTGTGCAGCGATGACGCAGATTACGTAACCGGACACACATTGGTGGTGGATGGCGGGTGGTTGACCCAATGAGGCCATTTCGACGTGTGGGCCATCTCCCCCATGCCAGCCGCTGTTTCCATTTCGCAACTATCACTTTTTGGAGGCACGTGTGAGTAAAGCATTTGAGCATTTGTTCAGCCCGATCCAGATCGGGCCGATGGAATTGCACAATCGGATTGCGCTGGCTCCGATGGCGAACTATATGTCAGATGAGCGGGGCACCGTGACCCAGCCTCAGATCGACTTTATGGAGGCGCGCGCCAAAGGGGGAGCCGGCCTGTTGATTGTCGGTTCGATCTACGTCCAGCATCCTCAGGCCCGCTTTGGGGTGGGTCAGCTAGGACTCTATGACGACAGTTTGATTCCTGGATACAGGCGCCTGGTGGAGGCAGTGAAAGCCCATGGCGCCAAGATCGCGGCTCAACTGCACCATGCCGGGCGTCAGACCACTCGGGCGGCGATTGAAGGGCAACAACCACTCGCGCCGTCGCCGATCCCCAGAGGGGGGAAATACAGCGACGAACCCAAGGAGCTATCGGTCGCCGAGATCCAGCAGATCATCGAAGCCTATGCCCAGACGGCGCGCCGTTGCATCGAAGCCGGCTTTGATGCCATTGAGCTTCACTACGCCCACGGCTATCTCCCATGTCAGTTCATGTCGCCCTTTTCCAACAAGCGGAGCGATGAGTACGGCGGCGACCTGAATGGTCGGATGAAGTTTCCCTTGGAACTGCTCCGGCGGGTGAAGGCCCAAGTCGGCGACGGCGTCCCGGTGTGGTGTCGGATTATCGGGAGCGAACTGGTCGAGGGAGGCCTGACCCTTGAGGATATGAAGGTCATTGCCAGGATGCTGGTGGAGGCAGGTTCGGCGGCCATCAGCGTCTCGCGGGGGATTGCTCCGTACTACTGGACTGTGTCCAACTATTACTCGGAGCCGGGCCACAGTGTGCCCTATGCGGAGGCGATCAAAGCCGAAGTGGACGTGCCGGTGATGGTGGCCGGCCGCATCACCGATCCCGAGCATGCCGAACGGATCCTCCAGAACGGCCAGGCCGATGTCATCAACCTGGGCCGGGCGTTGATCGCCGATCCAGAATGGCCTCGTAAAGCCGCAGAGGGACGACTCGATGACATCATGCCCTGCATCAGTTGCAACAAGGGCTGCCATGACCCCAACCGCAAGGTTCGCCATACCATCTGTCTGGTCAATGCTGAGGCGGGGCGGGAAGGCGAGTTCCCGATCACGCCAGCCGAGAAGGTCAAGAAAGTCATGGTGATCGGGGGTGGACCAGCCGGACTGGAGGCGGCGCGGGTGGCTTCATTGCGGGGGCATGAAGTGACCGTATACGAAAGGCAGGATCGCCTGGGTGGACGTTGGTATCTGGGGTCTCAGGTCCCGTGCAAACAGCATTTCTACAAGGTCGTGGAGCATTTGCGCGATCAGGCGGTCAAACATGGCGCCCGGATTGAGATGGGACGCACCATCACCGCAGACGATGTCGCCGCGCTCAAGCCTGATGTGGTCATTGTGGCCACCGGAGCAAGCCCTATCATCCCACCCATTCCGGGAGCGGATCAGGAGTACGTGGTGACATCGGATGATGTATTGAGCGGAAAGGTAGAAACAGGGAAACGGGTTGTGGTAGTTGGTGGTGGTTCGTGCGGGGCAGAGACGGCTGACTTTTTGAGCGAGCGAGGCAAGAAGGTAATCATCGTCGAGATGCTGGACGCTGTGTGTCCTGACATGTTGCCGGACGCCAAACATTTTCTGCTGGAGCGCCTGGACAAAGCGGGAGTGAGAATCCTGACCTCGACCAAAGTGGAGGCGATCCAAGATCATCAGGTCCTGCTCACCCGCCAGGAACCCGGCCTGGATCTGACATGGAAGGCATCGTTGGGCCCGGTGGACACGGTGGTGCTGGCAGTTGGTGCCAGACCGAATCGAGACCTGGCCCAGGAGATCAAGAAACTGGACGTTGAGATGCATGAAATTGGGGATTGCACGCAACCCGGCTTTGCCATTGATGCCATCTACCAAGGAGCCAAAATTGGCCGTGAGATCTAGTCCGGACTGGTGTTCTGGAGTTTTGAAGGTGTTCTGCGATGAAGCATCATGACGATCAGGTGGACCAGGATATGCGCCGGCAATATGAACAGGCTCTTGCTCAAGAGCCACAGCGACGAGAGACCTTTACCACCGATTCTGGACTGCCGTTGGAGGCGGTGTACACGCCGGCCAGCCTTGAGGAGCAGGGGTTTGATTTCCAGCAAGACCTTGGCTATCCGGGTTTCTATCCGTTCACCCGTGGCATCAGCCCGGCCATGTACCGTCGTGATTTCTGGATCATGGGGCAATACTCGGGCTTTGGCTCGGCCGAAGAGGCCAATGAGCGCTACCGGATGCTGCTGGCTCAGGGGCAGACGGGCTTCTCCATCGCTCTGGACCTGCCGACTCAAATGGGCTACGATGCCGATCATCCGCTGGTGGAGGGCGAGGTAGGCAAGGTCGGCGTCCACTTGGGGTCCCTGGCCGATGTGGAGCGTCTCTTTGAGGGCATCGACCTGGAAGAGGTGCGCCAGATCCGGACTACGGCCAACGCCATCGGGCCTATCTTCCTGGCATTCTGCGTGGCTGCTTTTGAAAAGCAGGGAGTCGATCCCTCCAACGTCCGTATTTTCATCCAGAACGACGTGTTGAAGGAGTATATCAGCCGAGGGACCTACATCTTTCCTCCACGGCCCTCCCTCAAGCTCTCTACGGACGTGATCGAGTATTGCGCCAGATATCTGCCCAAGTGGGTGCCTCTGGCCATGAGCGGGTATCACATCCGGGACAGCGGCAGCACGGCGTCCCAGGAACTGGCGTTCACCTTTGCCAATGCCCTGGCCTACATTGAAAGTGCCCTGGCTCGTGGTCTCGGCATTGACGATTTTGCCCCCCAGCTCTTTACCTTCCTGTCGGCCAGCATCGATTTCCTGGAAGAGGTGGCCAAATTCCGGGCAGCTCGCCGGTTCTGGGCGCGTCTGATGCGAACCCGGTTCGGTGCGCAAAATCCCGAGTCGATGAAACTGCGCATTCTGGCCTACACATTGGGCGGCAACCTGGTGGCGCAGCAGCCGCTCAACAACATTGTGCGGGTGACGGTCGAGGCGTTGGCGGCGGTCCTGGGCGGAGTCCAGACGATCGCTACTTCTTCCTTCGACGAGGCCTATTGTCTTCCGTCCCCAGAAGCGGTGACCGTCGCGCTGCGTACGCAACAGATTATCGCCCACGAGATCGGGGTAACGAACCTGGTTGACGCCCTGGGGGGGTCTTACGCCCTGGAGCACCTGACCACCCGCATTGAACGGGAGGTGGGTGAGATCATCGAACGCGTGGAAGCGATGGGCGGTGCCGTCGCCTGCATCGAGCAAGGGTTCTTTCAACAGGAACTGCTCAACGCCGCCTATCGAAGACAGAAGGCTATCGAAAGTCGGGATAAAGTCATCGTCGGACTCAACATGTACCAGGATGAACACGAAAAAGTGAATATCCCACTATTCAAGGTCGATCCGGAATCGGAGCGGCGCCAGGTCCAACGCCTCCGGGAGCTGCGGGCGACCCGCGATGCGGAGGCGGTGGCGCGCACGTTGTCCGCCGTGGAAGCGGCCGCCCGCCGGGATGAGAACATCATTCCGGCCACCATCGAGGCGGTGAAGGCCTACGCTACCCTGGGCGAGATCTGCGACGCGCTGCGCCGCGTGTACGGGAGCCATGAACCCAGCACAGCCATATAAGACGGAGGGAAAAACGACCATGCCCCAAGCGGTGATTGTCGAGGCCGTACGCACTCCTTCTGGGAGGCGGAATGGCAAACTCAAAGATTTCCACCCGACCGAACTGGCCGCTGCCGTACTCAATGAAGTGGTCCGCCGCGCCGGGATCGAGCCGGCGATGGTGGATGATATTGTCATGGGGTGTGTGTTGCCGGCCGGGGATCAGGGGTTGAACATTGCCCGGAATTCGGCGCTGTTGGCCGGGTTCCCGGTCACCGTGCCGGCCACCACCGTCGACCGACAGTGCGGATCCGGGCAGCAAGCCGTGCACTTTGCTGCCAACCTGATCGAGACCGGCACGTGCGACATTGTCATTGCCGGTGGAGTGGAGAGTATGACCCGCGTGCCGATGGGCAGCACGCGGCAGATCAACGGACAAGGGAGCCCGTTTACCAAAGAGCTGTTGAGCCGATACCCGATTACCAGTATGGGGCTGGCGGCCGAGATGATCGCCGAGCAATGGGGATTGACCCGGACGGAACTGGACGTGTACAGCCTGCGCAGCCACCGCCTGGCTGCCCAAGCCACGGCTCAGGGCCGCTTTCGCCGCGAAATTCTCCCCCTGACGGTGACTGTTGAGGGGCAGACCGGGCTCATGGACACCGACGAAACCATCCGCGCCGACACCAGTATGGAGGCCCTGAGCAACCTCAAACCGGCCTTTAAGGATGATGGGCGGGTCACCGCCGGCAATTCCAGCCCCATCTCCGATGGCGCTGCTGCATTGCTGTTGATGTCCCTGGAGAAAGCCAAGGCGTTGGGACTCAAACCACGGGCTCGCATTGTCGCCCAACTGGTGGTCGGTTCCGATCCGGTCATCGCCCTGACCGGTCCGATTCCGGCGACCCTCGGCATTCTGAAACGGGCCGGGATGCGCCTGAACGACATCGACCTGATCGAGATCAATGAGGCCTTTGCTTCGGTGGTGCTGGCCTGGCAGCGGGAACTCGATCCTCCCATGGATCGGGTCAACGTAAACGGAGGTGCCATTGCCGTCGGGCATCCCCTTGGAGCGAGTGGCGCGCGGATCATGACGACGCTTCTCCACGAACTGGAACGTCGGGATGGGACGCTGGGTCTGCAAACGATGTGCTGTTTCGGGGGGTTGGGAATCGCCACGATTATTGAGCGGATAGGTTGACGGACAAGAGAACATCATCACATTTGCAGGAGGGACCGTTGTACATAAGAGCAGCTATCTCAAATCGGATCGAGGCGCTATGTCGAGAGGCAGGGCCCACGATCTTTTTTGCGGCGCTGACGGCGCTCGGGGCGCAATTTGCCATCCGACTGCCGTTCTCGCCAGTGCCGGTCACCTTGCAGGTGTTAGTTGCCCTCATGAGTGGTCTGGCCCTGGGAAGTCGAGGAGGGCTGAGCAGTCAGCTAGGCTACCTGACCGCCGGAGCGCTGGGGTTGCCGGTCTTTGCCGGTGGAACCGGCGGGCTGGCCGTTCTCCTGGGTCCGACGGGCGGTTATCTTATGGCATTCCCCATTGCGGCGTGGGTCGGCGGCCGAGTGAGTGAGGCGTTACGTGGCCATCGAATGAGCCTGCTGGCCGCAGCGTTGGCGGCCCTGGCGGTCATCTACAGCGGAGGAGGGCTGTGGCTGGCGGGTTGGCTCCAAGCGACCCGCTTGGGGTCGTTCGATAATGCCCTGGTCGGGGCGTGGCATCTGGGGGTGCGTCCCTTTATCCTGGTGGACCTGATCAAGGCGTTCCTGGCGACGGCGGCAGTGGGCGGAAGCCAGACCCTGTGGCGGAAATGGCTTGAGCCCGGGTTGCAGACCGACGGGCAGTAAGGAAAGACTACCATGGAGCATCTGTTTCAACCGATCACTATCAACGGCATGACGCTGCGCAATCGGATCGTCGTGCCGCCTATGGACACCGGCTACGGATCGACCGATCATGAAGTGACCGATCAGCTCATTGCCTATCACCGCCGTCGCGCAGAAGGGGGGATGGGTCTGATCATCGTGGAGTATACCTCGGTGGACCCGGGCGGGCGGTGCACAGCCACCCAGCTTGGCATCTATGACGATCGCTTTATCCCCGGCTTCAAGCGGCTCACCGATGCGGTCCACGAACATGGGGCCAAGATCGCGCTTCAGATCCACCACGGAGGGATCAGGGCCAGACCCGAACATTCGGGAGGGGAGATCGTGGGCCCGTCGGCCATTCCCGACGCAGATGTGGGAGTGGTTCCGAGGGAGCTGACCATCCCCGAGATCGAAGCGCTGGTCGAAGCATTTGGGCAGGCGGCCCGGCGGGCCCGTGAGGCGGGCTTTGATGCGGTCGAGATCCACGGCGCCCACGGCTATCTGATCAACGAGTTTCTTTCGCCATGGTACAACCGCCGCAACGATGCCTATGGGGGGAGTTTTGAGAATCGCCTTCGTTTCCCCCTGGAGGTCGTGAAACGGGTCCGCGAACTCGTCGGGCCGGATTTCCCAGTGGGCTTTCGCTTGGTCGGGGAAGAGATGCCGTTGGGTATTGGACTCACGCTACGGGACAGCACGCGCATTGCAGTCCGGTTGGCCGAGGCCGGGATCGATATGATCCACGTGTCCATCGGCAACATTGGGCCATCTTTGGGCGTGGTGCTGGCTCCCATGGCCAAAGATTGGGGATTCAACGTTTACGCCGCAGCGGCTATCAAGCGGGTGGTCCATATCCCGGTCATCACCGTAGGTCGGATCACCGACGTGCGGCTGGCCGATCAGATCGTGCGCGATGGACATGCCGATCTGGTGGCGATGGGCCGCGCATCGCTGGCCGATCCAGAGTTCCCGAAAAAGGCTCTGGAAGGTCGCTGGGACGAAATCCGCAAATGTTTCGGCTGCGCCGATGCCTGCACCCAGCCCTATCGACACTGCAACAACAACCCTGAGCTTGGCCGGGAGTTCCAGTGGAACCTGAGCCCCGTCCGAAAGCCCAAGGTGGTGTGGGTGATCGGGGGCGGGGTGGCCGGCATGGAAGCCGCTCTCCTGGCCGCACAACGCGGACATCAGGTGACGCTGTTTGAAAAAGAGGCCGAACTGGGCGGGCAGATCCACGCTGCGGCGGCTCCTCCCCACAAGGGCGAGCTGCTGAACGCCATTACCAACCGCGTGCCGTTGCTCAAGAAGTATGGGGTGAAGGTGCAATTGCGGAGCCCCGTGACATCCGATATGGTGCGGGCCGGCAGGCCCGATGTGGTGATTCTGGCCTCAGGTTCGGTGCCATGGCGGCCGGCATTGCCCGGATTTGACCGCCCCGAAGTGGTGCAGGCCAAGGATGTACTGACCGGCAGAGCCTTTGTCGGCCCCAAGGTGGCGGTGTTGGGGGGAGGGATGGTCGGGGCAGAGACGGCCGAGTATCTGGCCGATCGCCATCGGGATGTGACCCTGATCGAGATGTTGGACCAGATTGCCGGGGATATGCCCAAGGTGCCGCGCGCCTACCTGATGCATCGGCTGGCTCAGCTCGGCGTCCAGATCGTCACCGGGGCACGGGCGGAAGCGATCACTGATCACGGGGTGTTGGTGAGTGTGAACGGCCGAACCCGGCTACTTGAGGGCTTTACCAATGTCGTGCTGGCCATGGGCAGCAAACCGGCAAATGAACTGGCCGAAGAGCTGAAAGGGGAAGTTGAGGAATTGTACCTTATCGGGGATGCCCGGCAGGTGGCCCGCATCGCCGATGCCACCGCACAGGCCGCCGAGGTGGCATTAAGGATTTGAGTTGTGGAGCGTTTGATAAGATGGCCAATTCAGCCAAGAGCGCGACTGTCCGTCACAGGCTGATGGCGGGTGAATGCCTGTTTGGTCCGTTTCTCAAGATCCCCGCGTCGGCTGTGGTTGAACTGGCAGCCTATGCCGGATTCGATTTCTGTGTGATCGATCTCGAGCATAGCCCCTTTACCTTCGAGCGGGCCGAGGAGATGGTGCGTGCGGCGCAAGGAGCCGGTATCGCACCCGTCATCCGCACCCACGATAGTCAACCCTCTATATTGTCGCGCGCTCTAGATACGGGGTGCGAGGGGATCCTGGTCCCGAACCTGAAGACCCGGGCAGAGGCCGAGTCAGTGGTTCGCGGCAGTCGGTTCCATCCCTGGGGCGAGCGGGGGATGGATCCCTACGCCCGATCTGCTCGCTACAGCACCGTGCCAATGGGGACCTATTTCCCGCAAGCCAACGAGCGAACCATGATCGGCGTGCAGATCGAAGGTATGCTGGCGGTCCAAAATCTGGATGACATTGTCGAGACCGAGCATATCGATCTGGTCTTTATTGGCCCATACGATCTATCGCAATCGTTGGGTGTACCGGGGCAGATCGACGCCCCGGTCGTGCTATCTAAAATCAAACAGATTGTAACCACCGCCAGAGCAAGAGGGAAGGCAGTAGGGATCTATGCCGATCATGTGGAGGAGGCCCGACGTTGGCGAGATTTGGGAGTCCAGTTTGTGGCCGTGAGTGTGGATGTAGGCATTTTCCTGCGAGCGTGCCAGGCGATGGTGACCGAGCTTCGCACCGTCTGCTAGCGCGGAGATCATCTCCACCTGACCACATGGACATTAGATGAATTTCGTTGTATAATGTACTATAAATGATCCTCTAAGCGAGCAAGAGATTCGATCACGGGGCAAGTTTCAGGTTCTTGATGGGCTGATGCAAGCTCCGCGTCTTATGGAGAAAGAGGCAGGAGATGAGAAAGACAGGTCAGACCAGGCGAAAAGAAAGACGTGGCGAATCAGCGTATCATACCCAGGCGGTGAGCCGGGCCTTGAAGATCCTGGGTTGTTTTACGGTCAAAGACTTTGAACTGTCCATTGCCGAGTTGCACGAGAAACTCGGCTTCCACAAAAGCACCCTGGTGCGCCTTCTCCGCTGCATGAGTGAAGAAGGGTTTATCGAACAGAATCCCGAGACAGACAAATACCGTTTGGGCATCAGGACCTTTGAGATCGGGAGCCTGTATCACCGCACGCGGATGATGAACATTGGAGCGCTGGCCCGCCCCATCATGCAGCGGTTATCGGCCCAGTTCAACCTGTCAGCCAACCTGGCAATCCGGGATCGATACGAAATCGTCTACGTGGAAACAGTCGAGCCGGCCGGTTCACCGTTGCGGATGGCGTACTCGGCTGGAGATCGTTTTGGTGTGCATCATACCGCCCTCGGGAAGGCGCTGATCGCGTTTCTCCCTCCGGATGAACTGGAGGACCTCCTGGACCAGATTCCTCTCACTCCCCTGACACCACGAACCATCACTACCGTCGAGGGATTAGTTCAGGAACTGGAGCGGGTCAGAGAGCGCGGATATGCCATTGATGATGAAGAGTCGCTGCCTGGGTTAAGGTGTGTGGGAGCGCCGATCTGGGATAATGAGAAGGTGGTTGCGGCGTTAAGCGCCTCCGGATCGATCCTGGTGGTCACCCGCGAACGGTTTGACGAGATCGGGGCGGCGGTGATGGAGGCAGCGCGGGCCATTTCCGCCCAATTGGGAGGTGTGCCTCCCCGTCTGCGCCGCAGTTGATGGCTAACACGGATCGGGCACTGGGGCCCCGGTTGTCATTCCCCAGTAGCCTGGGTTGAGCCCCTCGGTACCCGGACCTTGGGTGCCCTGGGGGGTTTTGTTCGGCTTTATGCCACGATTTTTTCCCGCCGGTTGCACCATGGCAGCGACATCATAACGGCTGAGGGCCTCCTGGACGTATCTTCCACGCCCTACAAGAGCTGCGCAAGTACTTCCAATACGTGTACGGCCGCCACGATGCCCAAACCTGCCCACCAGCGCACGCGCTGCGAACGAAAATCAATCACATCTTTCAGGCCGGTACGAAACGCACCGCCCGAGAGCGGTACGACCAGGTCATGACCCGACGTATAATTATTGAAAAGCCCCAACCCCACCAAAAAAGCTCTTGACAATCACCGTGGAATTTGGTATCATGTATATCGTCATGAATACGTATACATCTTGGCCAACGAAGGACTTGATCATGCCCTTGAGGAACAGCAAGGAGATTGCAGCGCACGCCGGCGTTTCTCAGGCGACCGTATCGCGGGTCATCAATAACAAGCCTAATGTTCGCGAGGAAACTCGACGCCGCGTTCTAAAAGTCATCGATGAGCTGGGGTATGTTCCGAATGCGGAAGCCAGGAGCCTCGTAACGCGACGAACCAACAAGATAGGCCTCATTGTGTCGGACATTGTCAACCCTTTTTATCCGGAGCTGGTCGAAAGTGTGGAGGGATTGGCCCGCGAGAGTGGTTATGTGACTTTGTTGTGTAATACCCAACGCGATCCTTCCAAGGATCGAATCTATGTACGTTTCTTGATCGAACAACGGGTAGCCGGGGTGCTATTCACGTCGATCACTCCTCGGAGCGGTGCCCCTGAGCAGTTGATGCAGGCCGGAATTCCCTTCGTCTTTGTCAACCGTTACTTGAAGGGATTGAATGTACCAAGCGTCTTGACCGATAACGAGGGTGGTGCCTACCGGATGACTCAATATTTGTTGGAATTAGGACATTCGCGGATCGCGTTTATCCGTGGCTTACCCAATACAACTACCAGCCAGGATCGCGAAGCGGGATACCGGCAGAGTCTCATGGATCATGGGTTCAAAGTAGAGAATGTCTACCTCGAACGGGGTGACTATATCCGAGAGGCAGCCTACGAAGCTACTAGCCGTTTACTGCAGCTTCCAGTTCCCCCGACGGCTATCTTTTGCGCAAACGACTGTATGGCCTTTGGCGCCTTGGATGCGGCCTGGGATGCCGGAGTTCGAGTGCCTGAGGACCTCTCAGTGGTGGGATTTGACAATATTCCCCTCTCGTCGCTTCGGGCTATTAGCCTGACCACTATGGAACAACCAATGGCCAAAATGGCCCGCCGGGCATTGGAAATTCTTCTGGACCTGATCGAAGGCAGAGCGCTGCCCCAAGACGGAATGATTGAGGTCTACGAACCCGAGCTCATTGTGCGGAGGACCAGTGGACCGGCGCCCTCATCAGCAAGTGGAAAGGGGGTGAGAAGCCAGTAAAGCGATCTGGGTACCATCATTGGCTAAGGGACGTTGGATGTGCACAAGGAGAAAGGGGGATCATAATGGGAGAATGCATCTATTTCGCTCCAACCGAGATCGGCGAAGCAGTCCGACTGCTGGCTGAGTATCGGGAAAAGGTTACCGTTGTCGCTGGTGGTACCGATTTGCTTCCCAAGATCAATTATTACCAGCTCAAACCTGAGGTGCTTTTGCACATTGGCAGACTGGGTTTGGATTACATCAAAGAAGCAGATGGGAAGCTAGTCATCGGTGCGGCCACCCCGACTAGCAAGCTTGCGTCCAACCCGCTGGTGGCCGAAAGGGCCAGTGCCCTGGCAGAAGCCGCCCGGCAATCCGGTAGTGCTGCCATTCGAACCACCGCAACCATCGGCGGAAACCTGGCAAATGCCTCCCCTGCGGCCGATCTGGCTACCCCGCTCTTGATTCTAGACGCCGAATTGCTGCTCACCAGCACTCGGGGGAACCGCAAGGTGGCGATCAATGATTTCTTTGTCGGCCCGGGTAAGACCGTACTGGAACCGGATGAACTACTCATCGAGGTCTCCCTCCCACATCAGAAGGGCAAGAGCGTGTTTCTCAAACTGGGCCGGCGCAAGGCCATGACGCTATCTGTGGTGAACGTGGCGGTCCGACTGGAAATGGAGGGAGCTCAGTGCAAGGACGCGCGAATTGCATTGGGTGCGATGGCGCCGGTGCCGCTGCGCTGTACCAGGGCTGAGAGCCTGATCAAAGGTCAAGTACTCGACAAGTCACTGATCGATCGGTGCGCCGCCGAGGCAGTGGCCGAGAGCAGCCCGATTGACGATCAACGCGCAACGAGCTGGTATCGCAAGAAGGCAGGGACCGTGCTGGTCGCCCGAGCACTGGCGCGGGCGGCTGACATGGAAGGGTAGACGAGGAGGAAGGGGAACGATGAAATACATATTGTCGTTTGTCTTAAATGGCCAGCCCGTGGATGTTCTGGCAGAGCCTACCGACACTCTCCTCGATGTACTCCGGGAGAAGCTCCGTGTGATGAGTCCTAAACGCGGATGTGATGAGGGAGACTGCGGCGCCTGTACTGTCTTGCTGAACGGCGAACCTGTGCGTTCTTGTTTGACCTTGGCATTGAGTGTGGCCGGCCAAGAAGTGATGACGGTCGAAGGGCTGAGCAAGAACGGAAAGCTGCATCCGCTCCAACGCGCCTTCCATGAACATTATGCCGCGCAGTGCGGCTTCTGCACACCGGGAATGATTCTCGCGGCCAAGGCGCTGTTGGACAAGAACCCTCATCCCACCCGGGAAGAGATTGTAGAAGCCATATCAGGCAATCTCTGTCGCTGCGGCACCTATCAAGAAGTGCTGGAAGCTGTCCAGGCAGTAGCTCGCGGCGAGTATGCTGAGGTAAAGGAGTAGGGATCATGACCGAGTATGTGGGCAAACCGATACCCCGGTACGATGGAATTGGACATGTGACTGGGAGAACCACCTTCGTGGACGACATCCAC
Organism: Chloroflexota bacterium; assembly: GCA_018606645.1. GTDB lineage: Bacteria > Chloroflexota > Anaerolineae > JAAYZQ01 > JAAYZQ01 > TumbabinsA96. The sequence continues at coordinate 44,472 of JAGVRI010000005.1, read as the reverse complement.
CTCCCTGGAATGCTCTACATTAAGGTTCTGCTGAGCCCAGTCCATAAAGGGATCATTCGTCATCTGGATGTCTCGGCTGCCGAAAGGATGCCTGGTGTGGCAGGGGTCATCACCGCCAAGGATGTCCCAGGGAAGAATGCCTACGGACTGATCCCGGACCAACCGGTCTTTACCCCGGAGCATATCCGGTACAAGGGCGAGCGTATTGCAGCAGTGGCGGCAGTGGACGAAGACACGGCCATGGAAGCGCTGGAGAAGATCAAGCTGGAGATCGAGGAGCAGACTCCGGTGTTTGATCCCTTTGAGGCCATGCAGCCCGATGCGCCGCTGGTGCGCCCTGAGGGCAATGTCTGGGTGTTCAACAGCGGTACGACCCGCAAGATCCGACTCGGTGACGTGGAGGAAGGCTTTAAGCAGGCGGATTATATCATCGAAGGCACCTATACAAACTCCACCAATGACCATGCGCCGATGGAACCTCAGGTCTCGGTTGCTTATATTGACGAGACAGACCGGCTGGCGATCCACACCGTGAGCCAGGACCTCTACTTCCATCTAGGTATGCTCAGTGCTATCTTTAACCTCCCCATGAACAAGATCCGCTACATCGGCGGCACGGTCGGTGGTGGCTTTGGAGCCAAGAACGACATTCACTGTGACCATGTTGCCGGTCTCATGGCCCTCAAGATTCGCAAGCCGGTCAAATATCGCCTCACGCGACACGAAGAGATGCTCTACACGACCAAACGCGGGCCCTGGACCTTCGAGTTCAAAGACGGGGTCAAGAAAGATGGGCGCATCGTGGCTCGGAAGGTCCGCACCATCCATGATACCGGAGCCTACTCCGGGATGGGGCCATATGTGGTAGACAAGAATGCGATCCTGGTCGCCGGTCCGTTTGCCATCCCGAACATCTGGATCGATGGCATCTGTGTCTACACCAACAAGCCACCAGCCAGTTCGATGCGCGGCTTTGGGATCATTAATGGCACTTCGGCCGAGCAACTGCAAATGAACCGAATTGCCGAGGCGATTGGCATGGACCCGTGGGAGATCCGTTTCATCAATGCCTGGCGTGATGGAGACATTGGCGCGACCCAGTTCACGGTCGTTGCGGCAGGGCTGATTGAGGCGATGAAACGAGCCGCTGAACTGGCAGGAGTAGAGCTGCCGGAACGTTTGAAGGCCATGAGTTCACGGGGGAGGTAAGGACCATGAAGAAGAGAGGCATCGGAATTTCCTGCAACACCCATCCGGCCGGACTCAAGGGGGGTGGGGACCCCAGCCAGGCGCTGATTCGGGTGAAACTCGATGGGACGTTGGACCTGGTGATCGGTGCGGTGGACATTGGCCAGGGTTGCAAGACCATTCTGCGCCAGATCGCAGCAGAAGAGCTCAGTGTCCCCCTGGAAGCCATTACTTTGAGCAATTTTGACACTGACATCGGCCTGATGTGTACCGGTACCTTTGCCAGTCGGGTGACCTTCATTGATGGCAACGCGGTGATCCGAGCAGCCAGAGACTTGAAGGACAAGATCAAGCGCTTTGTTGGCTCGCAGCTTGGCGTTGAACCAGAGCAATTGGAGATGGCGGATAACCGCGTCTTTGTCCGAGATAACCCCGAGAAAGGGATGTCGATGGCGGCAATCGGAGCGGCGGCGAACTGGGGTGGGGCGATCCTGGTAGGCACCGGGGCTTTCACCCCTGGCGCCGGGCAGGACTTTGACCCCGAAACCGGCAAGATGACGGCCATTGCTTCTCTAGCCTTCGGCGCCTGCGTCGCTGAGGTCGAGGTGGATACAGAGACTGGGGTGGTGGATGTGCTCAAGCTTGTCCAGGTGTATGAGATAGGCCGCGCGATCAACCCACTTCTGTGCAAGGGGCAAATCAATGGCGGGTCCATGATGGGCATTAGCTTTGCACTCACCGAGAACCTCTTCCCCTACTATCCGGCCGTGGACTTTGCTCCCGAGACGTTTTCCGATTACATCTTGACTACCGCCGCCGACATGCCCAAGGAGATGATTTACGACATCGTCGAAGTGCCCCACCCCAATGGGCCATACGGAGCCAAGGGATTCTCGGAGATGACAGCCAGTGCTGCTCCTCCTGCCATCCTCTCGGCTATCCACGATGCGATCGGAGTGTGGATCACGGACTATCCGGCTACACCCGAAGTGATCTTGCGCGCGCTGGAAGCCAAGAGTACGAGCTAGCTATCACCTGTGAACCCCAATGTTGGAATTTGTGCGCAAGGAGGATAGGAAGCACAGATGGGAGCCATGGTACTGCTGATTGCCGCGTTCATCTTTATCGTAGACGCGCTGTTCCTGTGGGGCAAAGCCGATCCCAAGGGCACAGGGGTGGCCAATGTTGGCATCGGGGTCACGATGCTGGCCATGGGCCTGGGCATCGGGTTCACCTCCGGGGGAAATTCGTTCCTGATGATCGTCTGCTCACTGGCCATTGCCTTCGCCCTGTTCTACATCATCCTGGCGTGGTGCCTGCTCGGCGGGTACGATCTGAAGGCCTTGGGGTGGTACTGCCTGGGCTGTGGCCTGTGGGTGCCGCTAACCTCCCTCTTTTTCTTCACCGATGGAGGGGACCCGTACTTTGGGGTGTTTGCCCTTGTCTGGTCGGCGATCTTTTTGGCGGCGTGGGTAAACCTGATCTGGGGCAACAAGCTGGCCGGGGCGATTGTGCGCTGGCTGTTGCTGATCGGTTCGGTGGTGACCCTGATGATCCCGGCCTTCCTGCTCACCACCGGCAAGTGGCCCCCCTTCTAGGCTGGCGATGTGACCGAGGAGACAACCGCTGAAGAATGAACGGCTGGGAGGCTGCGATCGTGCTTCCCACACACCACGTGGTCAGGTCCGACATGAGCGAGAGCGAAGCTCTGGGGGAAGCGGTGTCGGACCTGACCATCTCTGTAGAATTCTGGTCAGTTGAGAAAATTGTGAACAGTGATCTGGTTAGAATCATTCTGAACCAATAAGAGGGAGAACGATGAATCTGAAGGGTAAGATCATTGATCTGAGCCAGGAAATCTATACAGGTATGCCAGTCTATCCCGGACACCTCAAGACTGTGATCTTTACGCATATGACGCACGAAGAGGTGCAACGCCAGATTGGCACGGGGTTCTCATACCAGACCAGCGGGATTCTGATGTGCGACCATGGCCCGACGCATATTGATTCGGTCAGTCATCTGTCCCGCGATCCTGATGCCCCATCGGTAGATGAAATTCCTCTGGAGCACTGCATCACATCCGCCATTTGCCTGGATGTGAGCGATGTACCACGACAGACTCAGTTCGGTCCGGAAAAGATCATCGCCGAGCTCGAACGATGGAATCTGGACATCCGGCCAGGAGACACGGTGCTGTTCTATACCGGGCACTATGATCGCTTTTACGGTACGCCTGAATACGCCACCCATCAACCTGGCCTGACCCGCGAAGCGACCGAATACATCATTGACAAGGGCGCCGTGAATTTCGGTGTGGACAGCACCAGTCCGGACATGTGGTTGGACAAGACCTACCCCTGCCACACCGTCTGCGCGGAGCGCCGCGTGACGCACATCGAGAACCTGTGCAACCTGGACAAGTTAGTCGGCAAGCGGTTTACCTTTATCGCGTTGCCACTGCGTATCCGGAAGGGAACCGGTTCCCCGGTTCGGGCAGTGGCCATTTTGGAAGAGTAGCTTCACGATCTGCTCGCGATGCGTCGCCGGGCCCAAACCTGGAATCGAGAATGGATGGGGTCGGATGAGGTGTTCCATCGTGAGTGCCAGTGAGACGCTGTAAACCCACGTCGATCTGGTCGCTCAATGATTGGTCTGGATAAGGGGTGATGGATAGGATGATCCGTATCAACAATCGGGATGAAATGGAATGGGAAGAGGGGCTGACTGTGTTGGTCTTGTTGGAGCGCCTTCGCCACTTCCTGCCGCATGTCCTGGTTGTCGTCAATGGCAAGGTGGTTCCTGTCCAAGAGTACGCCACCTATGTCATTCCTGATGGAGCAGATGTCCGGCTAGGTCACTCAATTGCCGGGGGATAAGCAAGGATGCCTATCAAGTTTCCTGATTTTACCGTGACCGACAAGGTAGCTATCGTCACAGGGGCCAGCACGGGCATTGGCTATGGATCAGCCCTGGCGCTGGCCCATGCCGGAGCGGACGTGGTGGTCACCAGCCGTTCTCTGGAGCGCGTCGAACCGGTGGCAGCCGAGATCCGACAAATGGGACGTCGAGCATTGCCCCTCACCTTAGAAGTCACCTCGCTTGACAGTATCGATGCTATGGTCAAGAGGACCGTGGAACACTTTGGCCGGATTGATATCCTGGTGAACAATGCCGGGATTAACATTCCGGAGCCGGCGCTTGATGTGACCGAGGAGCACTGGGACCGCGTTCTCGACACGAACCTGAAAGGGCTGTTTTTCTGCGCGCAGCGAGTGGGCCGCGTCATGGTTGCTCAGGGTGGGGGCAAGATAATCAACATTGCTTCGCAAATGGGCTTTGTCGGGGGACGGTTGCGGGCCGCCTACTGTTCCAGTAAAGGCGGTGTGGTCCAATTGACCAAGGTGCTGGCCATTGAATGGGCCAGGTATGGGGTCAATGTCAACGGCGTCGCGCCAACTTTTATCAAGACACCGTTCACCGCGCGCATGTTCGAAGATGAGGCATTCTCCCAGGAGGTATTGCGCAATATCCCGCTCGGTCGCATTGGAGAGGTAGAAGATGTGCTCGGAGCGATCCTGTTCCTGGCTTCCCCGGCCGCCGATTTGATCACCGGACATACTGTACTGGTGGATGGGGGTTGGACAGCCTGGTAGGTGTTTCCATGCATGCATCCGGCCTGCGACCGTTGGGGACCACCCGGCAACCGACGACAGACCAGTCTCCCGAAAACAGATATCCCTGGCCGCGAACGGTGTGGATCAAAGCCGAACGGGACAAAAGCATCTTGATCTTGCGCCGCAGGCGAGAGATGTGAGGGCGCACCAGTTCCCGGGCTTCCCGCTCAGGCACCTCGTACCCCAGGGCCTCCCGGGCCAATACCCGGCAGGAAAGCACGCGATCCGGATGCTGGATCAGGCAGGCCAACAAGGCCGCCTCGCTGCTGGTCAGCTTGATCGGATCGTAGTTGACCTCCCCCTGATTCGATACAAAAACTAGACATTTCTCCCAGTCAAGGGTTACAGGTCCGCCATGAAGAATGCGCCTCGGTGGTTCTGATGCGCCAGGCGCATCAGGTCGCCGCTTCATGGACTCATCAGATGTGGAGAAACGCTTCCGCAGGGCCTGGGCGATGGCCATCTCGGTATCACGTAGGCTGCAGGGCTTGAGCAGGTAGTCGGCCGCGCCCGCCCGCACTGCCTCAATGGCACTCTCCAGCGACCCGTAGGCCGTGAGTACGATCACCTGGAGGTCGGTATAGGTCTGCCGCGCTCGCCTCATCACCTCGACCCCGTCCAGCCCCGGCATCCGCAGGTCCAGGAGCATGAGATCATAGGGCTGAGCGGCCAATTTCCTCAATGCTTCATCCCCCGAGGCGGCTTCATCCGCCTGGTAGCCCATGAGGTTCAGCCCTTCGGCGATGGCCATGCGCGGGGTCGGTTCATCATCGACAACCAGAATGCGCGCCTGATGGAGGGTGCCGGGTTCCATCTGGGTTGGTCTCTACGAACTAACGCGTGCTTGAGCCACGGGTAACGACACGGTAAAGACGGCGCCTCCTTCCGGGGCATTGCCGGCGGTGATGGTCCCGCCATATTGCTGGATAATGCTGTAGCTGATGGCCAGACCCAGGCCGGTACCATCCTCCTTGGTGGTGTAGAATGGTTCAAAGATGAGGGAGATCTCGTCCGGTGCGATGCCTGGTCCGCTGTCGGTAAAGGCCAGTTCCACCATCTCCCCTGTCTGTTGAGCGGAAATGTGCAACGTTCCGCCTTCCGACATCTCTTCCGCCGCGTTGATGATCAGATTTAGGAATACCTGGGCCAGATGATCGGCGGAGGCCAGCACAAAAGGCAGATCGGTCGGCAGGTCCACACTGACCTGGATATGGCTGCTTTGCAGTTGCTTATCGGCCAGAGTCAGCGCATGGCCGACCACCTCCGCTACATCGGTTAGTTGTCGTTCTAGTTGCGGCGGCCGGGCAAAGTCGAGGATGCGGCCGGACAACGTCTTCAGGCGCTCGATTTCACGGCGTACAGCGTCAAGGTATACCCGTTGGCGCTTCTTGGTCAATGGAAAGTCCAGTACCAATTCCAGACTGTTGGCGATGGCGTGGAGAGGGTTGTTGATTTCGTGGGCCAGCGCCGCTGCCAGGCGACCCATGGCAGCCAAGCGTTCGGCGCGGAGGGCATATTGTTCCATCCGTCTTCGCTCTGTAATGTCGCGAACGTATTCAATCACGCCGGAGGGCTGCCCTTGGTCATCAAAAGTAGGAAACGCATAAAGCTCCAACCATCCCGCGCTGCGTCCAGGTCTGGTCAGTGGGACTTCGCCCATCTGGGGCATACCTGAAGCCATGGCGCGGAGGGTAGGGCAAACCTCGCACGGCTCTGAGCGCAAGTGATATGCCTCATAGCATTTGCGCCCGGCCAATGGGACCATGTGAGCATACCAGCGCTCCATCGCCTGATTAACGCGCAAGATGTTCAAATCCCGGTCCAGAACACTGATCCCATCCTGGATGCCATCAAAGACCGCCTGGAGAAACCGCTCATTCTGCTGGATCCTGGCCTCGGCCTGTCGACGCTCGATGATCTCCCGTTGGAGTTGCTCGTTCACCTCGATCAACTGGGCAGTACGCTGTTCAACCAGTTCTTCGAGCTGAGCCCGGTACTTCTCGAGCTCTTCCTCTGCCCGTTTGAGCTCGGTGATATCGCGGGCAAAACCAAGCAGACCCCATACCCGACCTTCAGCATCGCGAAGTGGGATCTTGAGGGTATTGAACACCCGCAGCTCGCCGTTGACCGCAACCAGTTCATCACGGATCAGCTTGGTCCGACCCGTGTCCAACACCTCGCGATCATCGGTCCAGATGCCGCGGATGCCTTTCTTCGGATTGCCCTTGACCAGCTCCTCGGGCCATCCCATTTCCAGGTTGTCTCTGCCCACAAAGTCCTCTGGCTCGCGGTGAAAGGCTGCGGCATAACTGCGGTTCACCAACTGGAACCGATGCTGACGGTCTTTGATAAAGATCCAGTCCGGCGTGGTGTCAATTACAGAGCGCAGCAGGCGTTCTGAGCGTTGAATGCTGTCCAGTGCCTGTTGGGTCTGAAGCAACAAGCGCCGGTTCTCCACAGCAGAGGAAGCCCGGGTGATGAGGGCGCGATAGAGCTCAATCTCGGGCTCGGTGAAGGAATGAAGTTCCGTCCACCCGAACAAGATGAATCCGATCCAATGTCCCGGCCGGGAGAGGGGGATGAGCACGAGGGTTTGGATCCCCTCCTCCCCCAACATTTCTCTGAGTTGATCATCGAGCCGGTGATCATCGGCGACACGGTCCACCACGAACAACTCTTCCGGATGGTTCGCCAGCCGGGAAGTCGAGGGGAAATTGGGTAAATAGAAGCGGCTGCCCGGCGGGAACGAGGGGCTGCCCTCACGCTGCCAGGTGGCAGCGACTTCTGCCCAGATTGGTTGTCCGGCCGGATCGGTGTCCACATATAGGAGGGTCGCAACGTCCGCGCCGGCCTCAATCGCCGGCTCAGCCAGTGCATGGAGGACCTCCGTCGTGCTACTGGCTCGATTCAGTCTCTGGTTGACGCGGCGTAAGGTCTGCGAGTGGGCCCTGGCCACACGCAGCCTTTCCCGTTCTTCCGCCAGCGTTGCTTCCCGTTCTGCAAGGGCCAGTTCGGCCAGGATCACCTGGGCGCACTCGGCAATTCGGCTCACGGCTTGCAAGCCAGCCGACTGCTGTGTCTCATCTCCCTGATGGACCATGGCCCTCCGACGGAGAAGGTCATGCGCCACCATGAGCGCGGAGGAGGCCCGGTAAAAGTCTGAGTGCGCCTCGGCCAGCAGTTCCCGGACCGATGTGCGCAATCGGGAAGCAAGATCTCCCGCGCTGCCTTCCTGCAAGCTCTGGAACAGGTGGACGAGGTATTGCTGCGCGAGGGCCAGAATATCCTCAGGGATAGAGGAGACCTCGTCCTCAACCCAACCCGACTCCTCGCCCACCGGTCGAGGCCATCCGCTGCCTATTGCTGCCAGAACCTGGCTTTCTTCGGCCGTCAAGACAGGCGTTCGGTTCAACAGACTACCCCAGGCCCATCCACGGTTGCAGGAAAGGGTACTCGTCCGCCACCAGCCGGTCCAGACGCAGAGCCTCCCTTCCGTCCAGAGACCCTGACATCGACATATGGACCTGTTGCTTGCGCACAGGCCGCAGTTCCGCCACGGAGTTCAGGAGTTCAGCCAATTGCTCCAGGCTGGCCAGGTTATGAATGGGCAGGAAATCGTCCAGATAGGGTCGGACCACCGACATCCCCTGCTGGATCGGCTGATAGTTGTTGGCGCCCAGCAGGGGATTGAGCCAGATGAGGCGGTAGGCAGCGCGCTGCAATCGGGCGATCTCGCGCTGAAGGAGGTTCATATCGCCTCGGTCCCAACCGTCGCTAATGATGAGCACCACAGCGCCGCGTCCCAGAACACGGCGCGCCCACTGAAAATTAAAGGTCTTGAGCGCCTCGCCAATCCGGGTACCGCCAGACCAATCCCGAACCGCTTCTCCGAGTTCATCGAGAGATTCGTCCACATCCCGATAGCGCAGGTAGCGGGTAATGCGCGTCAGGCGGGTGCCAAAGACAAAGGTTTCGACCTCGGTGTCGGTGAGACCGTGGGTGAGGGCATGGACAAAGTGAAGGAGCATGCGCGTGTATCGATCCATCGAGCCACTGATGTCGCACAGAACGACCAGAGCCCGGGGGCGATAGACCCGCTTCCGGTGACTCAGGATCACCGGCTCTCCCCCGTGTCGTAGGTTGTCCCGGACCATGCGGCGCAAATCTAGACGCCCCTTCGGCCCAGAGCGGGTGCGGCGGGTGCGGCGTTCTCCCAATTGCCACCGGAGAGCAGCAATCGCCTGCTTGGCCTCCTGGATCTCTTCCCAGGTCATTTCCCCAAAATCCTTGCGGCGGAGGACCTCTTTCGGGCTGTAGATCATCTGACGTTCGCGGCTGCTATCTCCTTCTCCATCGTCGCCAGGGATTCGCCGACCCTCCCCCACGCCCGTCACGTCCTGCATGGCCATCTCTTCATCCATGGGTTCGGACGGCAGCCGCAACCGTTTGAGCTTTTTGCCAGGAGCGGGGCTTTCTTGTGCTTCCGGACTCTCTGCCTGCCAAAAGATCTGAAACGCCTGGTCATACACGATAAAGTCCTCGCGGCGGTTGACCAGCAATGCCCGGCCTGTGTAATAAAAGTCCTGACGGTTGGTAATGGGAACATGCTCCAGCGCTTCGATCAGGTCCAGGGTTTGGCGGGTGCTCACGTCCAGGCCCATGACCCGCAACAATTGACCAAAGCGCAACAGGTGCCCCAACAGATACCCACCGCGATTGCTGGTGGTCGTCTCTTTGGACGGTTCCACGCCGTCTGAGGATAGCGGCCAATCTTCCCAGAGGATTTCCAAGCAGCCCTCTATCTTTCTAGGGCCATCAGGCACAGGCGACCGGAGGAGGTTCCAGCGCCCTCTCCTCTACACTCCGCCGTTGAGCCAATTCTAGCAATCGCTGCAGGTGACCCTTGCGCACCACCTCCAGATCATCCTGGTACTTGAGCAACAAGCCCAAGGTCTCCTGGACAACCGGCAAATCCAATTCCTGGGCGTCAAGAGCGACTAACGCCTCAGCCCAGTCAAGGGTTTCGGCCACACCGGGCAGCTTATAAAGGTCCAGATCGCGCAGGTCATGGACGAAATAGACCAGTTGCTGAGCTAGCCTGGCCGGTGCCTGGGGGACCTTGAGGGTCACGATCTGGTACTCCTTCTCCAGAGAGGGGTAGTCGATCCAATGATAGATGCACCGTCGTTTCAGGGCATCATGGATCTCACGGGTGCGATTCGAGGTAATGACCACCACCGGAGGTTCGACGGCGCGGATGGTGCCGATCTCCGGGATCGTGATCTGGAAATCGCTCAGTAACTCGAGCAGAAAGGCCTCGAACTCTTCGTCAGCCCGGTCGAGTTCGTCAATCAGCAGGACCGGGGCGATCCCATCCTCACTCAGTTCAATCGCCCGCAAAAGGGGACGTTTGATCAGGTAAGTGGGCCCAAAGAGATCGCGTTCGACCTCATCGGTGATATCGCAGCTTTGCGCTTCCAGCATCCGGATATGAAGCAATTGGCGCGTATAGTTCCATTCATAGATCGTGCTGTTTACATCCAGGCCCTCGTAGCACTGAAGGCGAATCAGCGGGGCGCCCAATACTTGGGCCAGCGTCTTGGCCACCTGGGTCTTACCGACGCCGGCTTCTCCTTCTAACAAAAGCGGCTTGCGCAGTTTCAGCGCCAAGAAAAGCACGGTGGCCAGCACCCGGTCTGCCACATATGCGTGCTCAAAAAGAATTCTCTCCAGATCATCAATGGTTGGAATCTCCCTCGGATCCACGTTCCTCTCCCGTCCCTTTTGCCCACACAGGGTGATTCAAGAATCTTGCTACGATCTTATTATAACCAGATCGCGCGCTCTGGCAACTTGCTCAGCGTGCCAAACCGGTGATCGTATCGCTACAAAGCGCACAACGCATTGCCGGGCAGCGGGGATCCACCACATCATCATCCCCCGCACCTGGAGGCGCTTGGGTACCTTGATCGCCCGAGGCTCCGGCTGAACATTCCGCAAATGGGGTGGGCGGGCGAGACATTGCCGTCGTCTACCTGCCCTCCTCGCTATCTCGGTGTGTAGAGTAAACTGCAAGATTTGACAGAGGTTCTGCCCTACGCTATAATTTGATTACTTTCCAGGCGGATTCGTCTAGGGGCCTAGGATACTGCCCTCTCAAGGCAGAGACACGGGTTCGAATCCCGTATCCGCTACCACAAATCACTGTCCTGCGTCCCAAGGCGCAGGACAGTGATTTGTTATCCGGGGAGGAGACGCCGAATTGTTCGTTGACGCACATTTCCTGACACGCCATAGTTCGCTTCCAGGCAGGCCCAAAGGATAGCTCTTTGTATGGAACCCGGCCACGCAGTTTACCGTCTGATCCATAGACGTTGGAAGGGAGGAAACACATTGAGCGGAGAGTCGGGACGTTCGGGGCCACGTTCTGGCCCGCCAGAGCGTAGCTGGGGTCCAGTCGAGTATGGAGTGTACAACCGAAATGACGGATCGTCTCTGCCTACCCCCCGCCGGGGGGTGGCCCGCACTGACGTGCCCTTGCCCGGGACGAATGCCGCGTCCAGCGAAACAAGAAGGTTGAGGACTCCACGAAAGCGGACCGAACGCAGCGTCGGCTACGGTGCCGCTTTCTTGGCGCTCCTGGCGGTGGCTGTATTGTGCGTCACCGGGTTTCTGGTCGCTCGCATCTTTGTCGCCCACCCCTCGCCGTCCCTGCCTCCCGTTGCCGGCCTGACTCCATCCCCTTTTCCTTCACAGCCTGGGATCGGTCCAACGGGATCGGTCGGTCCACAAGGTCCAGTCCGGATAGCTCTGGATCCGGGACAGGGGTATATTGGCACGTTGGTGGTGGTCAGTGGTGAAGGCTGGTGGACAGGGGAACCGGTTTTTGTCCTGCTCCGTTCGCCTCGAGAGGGAGATGGATCCGAATATGCCTATGCGGCAGCGGTAGCCGATGAGAGAGGAGCCTTCCGCACCGCGTTTACTTTTCCCAATGAGGCACGTTGGATCGGACAAGATTCGGCAGAAGTGATCGCCCGAGGCACTCGTTCAGGCGTGCAGGCCAGCGCCCGGTTCCTCCTGGTTGCCCCAACGGCAACCCCCACCTCGACCCCGTACCCAACCCTGCCCCCGACCAATACTCCCCTCCCAACCGATACCCCGCTTCCGACCAACACCCCGTTGCCAACGGCCACTCCCACCCCGGAGGTGGTGATCACCGACTGGCGCGGCGAATACTTTGCCAATCCCTCTCTGGCCGGCACGCCAGTGCTGGTGCGAAACGATGTGGCCATCGACTTTAACTGGGGAGCGGGTTCGCCCGACCCCCGCATCCCGGCCGATCGATTCTCGGTGCGGTGGACGCGTGCTTTGCGCTTTCGCGAAGGACTCTACGAGCTCAGGGTGACGGTGGATGATGGGGTGCGCCTGTGGATGGATGGCCAACTGCTGATTGATGAGTGGCACGATACCAGTCTGACCACCTATTCGGTAACGGTTCAGACGAGTGAAGGCCATCATTACCTTCAGATCGAGTATTACGAAGGGTTGGGCGGTGCGATGATCCAGTTCAGCCGGGAACGGGTGAAACCGGCTACCCCTACGCCGCCGCCGACCGAGACCCCACCGCCACCGCCTCCCCCCTCGACTTTGCTGCCCGATCGGTGGTATGCCGAGTACTATGCCAATCCGGCGCTGCTAGGAGAACCGGTACTGGTGCGGGAGGAGGCCCAGATTCACTTCGAGTGGGGAACCGACTCGCCAAGCGAGGGGGTTCCGGCGGACGGCTTTTCGGCACGCTGGACCGGACAGGCCTGGCTCCCGGCCGGGACCTACCGCTGTCTGCTCACGGTGGACGATGGAGCCCGGCTCTGGCTGGATGGGCGACTCATCCTGGAGGCGTGGCCAGCGGTGATCAGCGAAACCTACGAGGCCCAGGTCCAGGTCGAGGAAGGGGTGCATACCTTCCAGGTAGAATATGTGGAACTGTTCGGGGAGGCCCGCATCCACCTGTGGGCCGAGACTGTGGCCGGCGTAGGACCGGGCGCTCACTCGATCCGGCCATAGTTCGGCACGGTCCGGTGAAATCAGGAAGGGCCTTGGGTTTTTTGCTTCTTGCCCAAGCCATGCTATAATGAGGCCAATGGAAGAGCAAGGATCCTCCGACATTCGCCTGTATGCCGTTGTCCATGGCCGGGTACAGGGGGTGAGTTTCCGCTACTATACCCTCCAACAGGCCAGGAACCTGGGGTTGACCGGCTATGTGCGCAATCGGTGGGATGGGACGGTTGAGGTCGTCGCCGAGGGGCCGCGTGGCAACGTCGAGGAGTTGTTGGCCTTCCTGCATGTCGGACCACGGTCCGCCTTTGTCACCCGGGTGGATGTCCAATGGTCAGCCCCCACCCATGAGTTCAGCCGCTTCGAGGTACGACACTGAATGCGCAAAAATCCTGAACGTGTTGCCTGGATCGTCCTAACCACTGCGTTTGTGATCTTTTGTATCCTGGCGATCGGTATCCCATTCGGGATCCGTTCCTATTTGTTGAATTCCACGGTCGTCCAGGACAGCAAACTCCGGGTCATCGAGGGAACGATTCTGGTCCAGGGGGCCAGGAAGCAGGACCTGACCGCCGTGATTGAGGAAGCCACTCTCTCGCCCGGCGATGAAGTGCTGACCGACAGTACGTCCATGGCTTCTCTCGATCTCTTCGAGCGCAGCCATCTGACTCTGTATAGTAACACGAAACTCAAATTAGAACAGGTCCGAACCCCTCGTTTTGACCTGAGCCCTCACCCCAACCAGATCCGGCTGAACATGACCGGCGGGCTGCTACGGGTGGGCGTGGCCATGCCCGGAGAACGGCCTACTCGCTTTGAGGTGATCACCCCGCATACGAGCCTTCTCCTCGATGAAGGGAGTTACCGGATCGAGGTGAGCAACGAAGGGACGCAGGTCACCGTGGTGCGTGGACAGGCAAGGGTACAGGGGAACGGAGTCCAGATGACAGTTCCGCAGGGGACGCGCACGCTCGTCGATCTGAATGGGGAACCGGCCACCCCGCTGCCCGCTGCCCGAAACCTGATCGTCAATGGCAACTTCCAGCAACCGTTGGAGACCACCTGGATCACCAACACCCTGATCCTCGATTCGTCGGCCAAGCCGCCCCGGATCGAGGTGGTAGAGGATGGGGGGCGTCGATCGGTGCGGCTGGTGCGTCGCGAACCAGACGACGGCATCCACAGCGAGGTCTCGATCCAGCAAAAGCTGGACCAGGACGTCCGTGACTTTGTGCGGCTGGAGGTATTGCTTGACGTCAAGCTGAACTTCCAGAGTCTATCGGGCGGGGGGATGCTGAGCTCCGAATTCCCGGTCATCGTCCGCCTCGATTACAAGGATCGGTGGGGAAATAATCAGTTCTGGACCCACGGCTTTTACTATCAAAATCAAGCGGGGTACCCCATCGCCCTCGACCCCTGGGGGCGGCCCACCGGAGAGCGGATTCCTCGAGACGTGTGGTATCCCTACGAATCAGGCAACCTGCTGGAGTTGCTGGGCGAGAGCGGGCCGGTGCATGTCACCGGTCTGACTGTGTATGCTTCGGGCTGGAATTATGATAGCCTGGTGACCGAAATCCAGCTCGTCGCCGAATAGGACCGGCGGGCTACCCCACGTGTTGTCTCAACTGGACCTTGTACCTCTCCCGAATCTGCTCGAATAGAGCACGATATTCCTCGCTGGCGTAATCGGGATAGGTCCACGGCCAGGGACGGAAGTGACCTCGCTGGTAAGTCAGCGTCACCTCTCCATAGATCCCCTGGCCCAGGTAGAGACGGTGTCCATGGTCCTTGGTAGAGGCCAATACCAACTTGCCCAGCGCCACATAGCCGGGATCGATGTTCACCCGACGCTTTCTACCGCTGGCTAACGACTGTTCTATTTCATTGGTCTGTCGTTTGATGGTTGCCAGGTCCCCCGGACCGATGAGTCGGTCAAAGGAGACTATCTGCCGCTGGAGGCCCGGCCCAAATTCCGCCGTGTAGTATTCGGTATGTGCAAAAGGCAGCAAGCGGCTCTCCCAGTCGATTGGGCCAAAGAGGGACACCAGCCGGGCTTTGGCGTCGGCCAACCAGCCTGGGTCTCCGGTCAGAAGGCTCACGATCAATTTGACCGGCTGGGGTTCACGGATCGTCCCCATCCACACCCTCCTTCCTTCCATATGATACGGATAAGGGCCGTTTCTGTCAACTTCTCGGTTCGGTCATCTCGAAGGGATAGATTTTATGAGAACTATGCTGAATTCTTGACAAATAGACCAGATTCGTGTATGATTGATGCATCCGACACCGATTGAGAGAGGGCCCGATGATGAACAGGTTTGGCCAAATGATAACAGTTGCGATGGTTCTCTGCGGCCTGGTTCTCATGGCGATCGCGGTGCCCGTGTATGCCCAGGGGACTGTTCACGTGGTGCAGCCGGGAGAGACACTGTATTCCATTGCCGCTCGCTATGGCACCACCGTTCAGGCGATTGCGCAGGCCAACGGCCTGAGCAATCTCAATCTGGTGTACGTCGGCCAGCGGTTGGTGATCCCGTCCGGAAGCGGCAGTACGACAGCGGCAGGCAGCACCTACACCGTCCGAGCCGGGGATACGTTATGGTCCATCGCTGTGCGGCATGGCACGACTGTGGCCATGCTCATGCAGGCCAACGGACTGACGAACGCGAATTCCATCTATGTCGGACAGCGGCTCACCATTCCAGGAGGGACCACAGGCTCCGGCGGAAGCCAGGGTAGTGGTTCAATCTATGTGGTGCGCGCGGGGGATACGCTGGCCTCTATTGCCTCCCGACACGGCACAACCGTTTCGGCCATCGTCAGCGCCAATGGATTGGCCAACCCCAATTACATCTACCCGGGTCAACGACTGCGCATCCCCGGCGGTGGACAGTCTGCTCCACCCCCTCCGTCGGAAAAGAGTCGGCGCATTGTCGTGGACCTCTCCGAGCAGCGGATGTATGTCTACCAGAACGGGCAGTTAATCTGGAACTGGGTGGTGTCTACAGGTCGGCCGGGACAGGAGACGGTCGTGGGGCACTATCAGGTATTGAACAAACTCCCCATGGCCTATGCCTACACCTGGAGCCTGAAGATGCCCTACTGGCTGGGCATCTATTGGGCCGGCCGACTTCAGAACGGTATCCATGCTCTTCCGATCCTGCCCAACGGCCAACGGTTGTGGGAGGGCTACCTGGGGCAGCGGGTATCCTACGGGTGCGTGATCCTGAGTACAGAGAACGCAGCCACCCTCTACAACTGGGCTTCGGTCGGTACACCGGTGGACATTGTCTGGTAACAGGGCCATCGAGCCACTCCATGTCGGCTGAAGCGATGACCTCCACGGCCTCCCCTGAAACTGAGCAGTTTCAGGTTGGCCGGGTGCTCACCCTTACCGTGGGACACACCGTCCACGATACCTATGCCGCTTTTCTGTCACCTCTCCTGCCCATATTCATCGAAACCCTGGACCTGTCCAAGACAGCAGCCGGCCTGTTGTCGGTGTTTTACCAGGGACCGTCCCTGCTGCAGCCTCTTATTGGTCATCTCTCCGATCAGATGCCGGGTCATCGCGTGCGGTATGGGGTGATCCTGGCTCCAACGGTGGCCGGCGTGGCGATGAGCCTGTTAGGCGTCATGCCTGCTTACGGCTTGTTGGCCTTGTTCCTCACCGTGGCGGGCCTCAATTCGGCCATCTTTCATTCAATCGGACCGGTGATGGCGGGCCGTCTGTCGGGAAAGAGCCTGGGCCAGGGAATGGGGGTGTGGATGGTGGGCGGCGAGCTGGGCCGCACTTTGGGACCGGTTGTGATTGCCGCTGCGGTCCAGTGGCTGACGCTCAAGGGCACCCCTTGGCTGGTGTTTGGCGGATTTCTGACCTCGATCCTGCTCTACGTGCGCCTCCAGGATGCGCCCGGACGCCCCGTCAGCCAAGGAGAGAGGCCCGCCTGGCGTCAGGTGTTGCAGGTCATGAGGCCGTTGCTGGTTCCGTTAGTGGGGATTATCACGGTGAGAGCGTTTATGCTCGCTGCGCTGAGCACCTACCTGCCGGTCTTTCTGACCGAGGAAGGCGCCGCCTTGTGGTTCGCCAGCATCTCGCTGTCAGTCCTGGAGGCGGCAGGGGTGCTGGGCGCGCTGTTGGGCGGCGGATTGAGCGATCGCCTGGGCCGTCGCACGGTTCTCCTGGCTTCCCTGATCCTGACCCCAGCGCTGATGTTTGCCTTTCTGGCCGCAGACGGCTGGAGCCGCTTTCCCCTGCTACTGTTGTTAGGTTTTACCGCTCTCTCCCTGACCCCGGTGATCATGGCATTGGTGCAGGAGAGCTTCCCCGAGAACCGGGCGCTGGCCAACGGGGCCTACATGGCCTTGAGCTTCGGCCTCCGCGCTGGGGCAGTCGTGGTCCTGGGGGCGATCGGCGACTTCTGGGGGATGCGCACCGCCTTTACCGTCAGCGCGTTGATCCCTTTATTGGGAGTGCCGTTTCTACTCTTGATGCCGCGCTCTCCACAGTGAACCGATGCGTTCCGGTGTTCTCCTTTGAACATTAGCCCTTGACATCATCGTTGTTTTGGGTGGGCGAAAGAAGCGTGGTATAATCGGCCTGCGATTCCCGTGCGGGCGTGACTCCAGGGCGCAGCACTTTATGAGCGAGGGAACCATGTCCCGAAAATACCGCAAACTTGCGACATCCAAAGACCTGACGCACCTGATGACGCGCTACTATGCCACCCGCAAGCTGGTCGGCAAGATCCAGCCCCTGGCCTGGGTGTCCAGCGGGGCACCGGTGGAGATCCTGATCGGCATGGGGGTGGCAACGGTTTATCCGGAGAATTACGGGGCGCTGCTTGGGGCGCAGCGGGCGGCGGTCGCCCTCGCTCAGGTGGCCGAAGAAAGAGGGTTCAGTCCGGACCTGTGTTCGTACGCCCGGGCGCACATTGGCTCGGTGTTGGATCCCCGAAACGCGCCGCAGGGCGGCCTGCCGAAACCCGACCTGTTGATCGCCTGCAACAACATTTGTGGCACGGTAGTCAAATGGTATCAGGCCCTGGCGCAGGAACTGAACGTGCCCCTCTTTGTGCTGGACACCCCGTATCAACACGAGTCGAGTCTGACCGACCACGCGGTCCAATATGTGGCCGCTCAACTGGAAGAGCTGATCGCCTGGATCACCCGACACACCGGCCGCAAGCTGAACCAGAAACGGTTTCACCAGGCCCTCGAACTGTCCAACCAGACGGTCACCTTGTGGCGTGAAATCCGAGAACTGTGCCAGACGCGGCCTTCCCCTCTCAATGCTCCCGATCTCTTTTTGACCATGGCCCCGATTGTCGTTTTGAGAGGCACCAAAGAGGCCGTCGCCTTCTATCGCAAGCTCAAGGCCGAGGTCGAAGAGCGGGTGGAGCGGGGCGAAGGAGCGATCCTTGAGGAGCGTTATCGCCTGCTGTGGGACAACATCGCCATCTGGTATCAGCTTTTCCGTCTGTTCAACCTCTTTACCGAAGCCGGAGCTTGCTTTGTCGTCGATACCTACACGAATGCCTGGTCGGTGGCCGTGGTCCCCGACGACCCGATCCTGGGCCTGGCTCGCACTTACTCGACCGTGTATATCAACCAGAGTTTGGCCGCGCGCGCTGAATTAATGGTTGATCTCATCCAGCGATTTCAGGTAGATGGGGTGGTGATGCACTCGAACCGTTCCTGCAAGCCTTATTCGTTGGGACAATACAGGTTGCTGGATCAGATCGGCCAACGCACCGGAGTCCCCGGGCTGATCCTGGAAGCCGACATGTGTGATAGTCGTCTCTACGCCGAAGAGCCGATCAAGAACCGTGTCCAGGCCTTTCTCGACCTGCTCGAAGCGCGTGCCTGACCATCTGCCGCCTGGTACAGATCGAACCACCAAGACACCAAGACACAAAGGTGCCCAATGAATTATGCTCCTACTTCGAGTGAAGAAGAACGGATCGCGCGAGCCATCGTGGACGCTGCATATGCGGTTCACTCCGCTCTCGGTCCAGGTCTGTTGGAGAATGTGTATGAAGCCTGCTTTTGCCACGAACTGGGCAAACAGGGCCTATCCTACCGTCGGCAAGTTGTCGTACCCATCGTGTACGACGGCATCAGGTTCGACGAGGGATTGCGATTGGATGTGTTGGTGGAAGATCTGGTTATCTGCGAGCTGAAGGCGGTCGAGACGATGCACCCGGTTTTTACTGCGCAACTCTTGACCCAACTGAAGCTGACCGGAAAGCGGCTTGGCTTTTTGATAAACTTTAACGTGCCATTGATCAAGCATGGCATCAAAAGAGTTATTCTGTGATCTTTGGGTCTTCGTGGCTTGGTGGTCAAGAAACCACCAAGACACCAAGACACAAAGGTGCCCAACTGGCCGGTTGATCAAGTATGGCATCAAAAGAGTTATTCTGTGATCTTTGGGTCTTCGTGGCTTAGTGGTCAAGAAACCACCAAGACACCAAGACACAAAGGTGCCCAACTAGCCGGTTGATCAAGTATGGCATCAAAAGAGTTATTCTGTGATCTTTGGGTCTTCGTGGCTTAGTGGTGAAAGAGGAACCAAAGACACAAAGGTATCCGATAATGGAGGCAAGTGAGTGAGTGGCGAAGCGATCGCTCTGATCAGCGCCTTTTTCTGGGCTGTGGCCAGCGTATTGCTCGCGCGGAGCGCGCGGCGATTGCACGTGCTGCCCCTCAACCTGATCCGGTGCGCCGTCGCGTCGGTCTTTTTCTGGAGCCTCTTGCCGTTCTATGGAGGGCTCCAGGCTCTGACCGAGGTCCCACTCTCTACCTGGTTGTGGCTGGCAGTTTCGGTGATGGGATTGCTGGTGGTCGGCGATAGCTTCTATTTCCGGGCGATGGACCTGGCCGGCGTGTCGTGGGCCATGCCGTTAGCCAGCATTACCCCTCTGTGGGTCGTACTATTAGCTGGTCTGGTGATCGGCGAACCGTTGACCTGGTCTCTGTTCCTGGGGGCGGTATTAGTTGTACTGGGCGTGGCTCTGGTGAGCCGGTCCGGAAAAGGCGAGACCGGAATCCCCCGGAGCAGCCAGGAGCGCCGCCGGGGGTTATGGTTGGCGCTGTGTACCTCCTTTCTATGGGCGATCGGCCAGTTGGCCCTGAAACCGGGTACGGCTGGCATCCATTCGGTCGTTGCCAACTGCATTCGACAACCGATGGGGATGTTCCTGTTGGTGGGACCCTCGCTCCTCGGCGGGCGTTGGCGCGAACTGGGCCAGTTGGACCGCAAGTCGTGGTTCATCCTGATCGCGGCCAGCCTGATCGGCACGGGGATCGGGACGCTGCTTTTCATCACCGCGATCCAACTGGCCGGTGCCGGGCGCGCGTCGGTATTAACAACCGTGTCTCCACTGTTGGCCGTCCCTTTCTCGGTCCTCTGGCTTCACGAACGTCCCACGCCGTGGACCTTGGCTGGCATCGCGTTGACCACACTGGGTATTGCCCTGGTGGTATGATGGTGGTGACCTATCAGTTCGGCCGCGTCTTCCTCCTATCCAGCCCCCGCTTGCCTCGGCGCCTTTAGGTGGTTAGACTCAGGAATTGAGCCATGACCCGCTTCCACCGCTGGATCGTGGACCTGTTCAACGCCCTCGCCGCCTGGTATTACCGGCACAAATATGGGGCGGCGGCCCGACAACTCGGTCGTGAACTGCACGAGGAACCTGATGGACGGCGCGGGTTCATCATCCTTGAGATCGACGGACTCGGCTATCCGTATCTGCGGCAAGCCTTGAAACAGGGGTACATGCCCTATCTATCCCGTCTGCTGCTGAGCCGCAAACTGCGGCTGGGACGGTGGCGGTGTGGACTGCCCAGCACCACCCCGGCCGCTCAGGCTGGCATTCTCTTCGGGAACAACTGGGATATCCCCGGCTTTCGCTGGTACGACAAGGCGACCGGCGATTCGATCCTGTGCAAGCTACCGGGCGCTACGCGGGTCATCCAGGAGCAGATCTCGACCGGACGTGTCGGCCTCTTGTCCGGAGGTTCGAGCTACACCAATCTGTTCGACGGCGACGCTCGTCTTGCCCTCTTTACCCTCTCGGCCCTGGGCAAGGATCGTCTCTTTGAGAATGTCCGGGGATTCGGGTTTCTGATCTTGTTCGCCCTGAGCCCTCTTCGGGTGATCAAGGTCATCGGTCTATCCCTATGGACCTGGCTGGCGTATGTGGTCAAACGGCTGGCTTCGTGGCTGAGACTCAGGCGTAAGAGCTCCCATTTTACTTTCCTGGGCCCTCTCTTTGAGATCGCGAACAACATCATCTTTCGCGAAGTGACGACCTTTTGCGTCTTGATTGACATCTATCGCGGGATGCCGGCCATTTATGCGGCCTACACCGGCTATGACGAGATTGCGCACCATTTTGGAGCCGACAGCAAAGAGGCGTTTCGAGCTCTGCGCAGCCTGGACAAGCAGATCCGGCAGATTGACCGAATGCGCCAGCTCTATCGGCGGCGCGAGTACGATCTATATATTCTGTCGGACCACGGGATGACCCCCTCGGTCCCCTTCCGCTGGGCTTACCGTCAGACTCTGCAACAACTGATCGCTCACCATACGGGGCATGAGTCAGATCCGCCCGGCCGCATCGAGGAAGCGGAAGGGTTCCCGGAGAGAGGGATTCGCTTTCTGCTGGACGAAGTGCGAGGGTTAGAATCCCGCCCGCACACCATGCTGTCGGCGCGGATGTGGCAAGCCACACGCCGCCGGTTGGAAGAACATCTTCTGGCTGGGGCTCCGGAATCGCAATGGGATCTGGATCGCCATCACGACATTCAGGTGCGAAATTCAGGGTCGCTATCGCATGTCTACCTGAACGTCACGCCCCGGCAGATGGATTTGAGCGAGATCGCGGTCCTCTATCCGTCGCTGTTGGAGGCGCTGGTCAACCACGAGGGAATCGGGGCGGTGGTGGGACGTGAGGGGGACGACGTAGTCATCGTCGGCCGGTCCGGCACCCTGCACCTTGGACCCGCGGGCTGGCGCGTGGTGGGCAGGAACCCGTTGACCGGGTTGCCGGATCCAGAATGGGCAGCCGAACAGGTGAGCCGACTGGCGCGGTTTCCCCACGCCGGGGATCTGATCCTGCTCGGCGCGTGGGATGGAGATCGGGTGGTCAGCTTTGAAGAGCAGGTTGCCTCGCACGGAGGACTGGGCGGGGCTCAGAATTGGCCCTTTCTCGCCTTTCCGGCACGGGAACGCTCCTTGGCCCAGGAGATCGAGGGTGCGGAAGAGATCTATGCCCGGCTGGTCCAGATCTACCGCAAAAGAACGGAAGGGTGATTTGCACAGATCGTTAGTCACAGGTACAATGTCCAAAGCACGAATGCGGAGGAGACCCATGGCTCGAGTAGCTCTGGTGAAAACCACGGACCGCGTAGGCGGCGTGAACCGGGCGTTAGAACTCCTGAACCCTGGCTCTTTTCAGGGGAAGCATCTGTTCCTGAAACCCAACCTCAACAGCGCCGATCCTCCACCCGGTTCGACCCACATGGATACGCTGCGGACCCTGATCCAGGCCTTGCGCTCGCTGGGAGCGAGCCGGATCACGGTCGGGGACCGCAGTGGGATGGGCGACACGCGGGCGGTGATGCACCGCAAGGGCCTCTTCCGCCTGGCCGAGGAACTGGGGTTCGACCTGGTGGTGTTCAACGAGCTGGACGCGGACGGTTGGGAACGTGTGCAGGTCCCTGGCAGCCACTGGCAACAGGGCTTCGCCTTCGCCCGCCCGGCTCTGGAAGCGGACGGGATTGTCCTGGCCTGCTGCCTGAAGACGCACCGCTTTGGCGGACATTTCACCCTGTCGCTAAAGAACTCGGTCGGCCTGGTGGCCGCCCAGGTGCCAGGGGAGGGCTATCAGTACATGAAAGAGCTACACCGTTCCCCTTATCAGCGACTGATGATCGCCGAGATCAACGCGGCCTACCGACCCGCCTTGGTGGTCCTCGATGGTGTGGAGGCGTTTGTCGAGGGCGGGCCAGATCAGGGCAAGCGGGTCCAGGCCGGGATAGTCCTGGCCAGCACCGACCGGGTGGCGGTGGACGCAGTGGGCGTGGCCTTGCTCCGCCACCTGGGGACGACTCCGGAGGTGAGCCAGGGTCCGATCTTTGGACAGGAGCAGATCGCCCGCGCGGTGGAACTGGGCCTGGGGGTGGGCAGCCCGGAACAGATCGAACTGGTGACCGGCGACGAGGAGAGCGCGGCCTACGCCGCCCAGGTCCGGTCGATCCTGGATCGTGGTTAGCAGCCAGGGAGATATACCTGTGCTCAAGATGGCATTGTTGCTGTGCATTGCTGCCAGTTGGATCTATTGGCTGGTCGCTCTGTGGTTAGTGTTTGACTTTTTCCGGCCCAGACGTGAGGAGCAGCACCCCTTCACCCCGCCCGTGTCGATCCTCAAGCCGGTCAAGGGGGTGGATGCCCAGGCTTATCAGAACTTTGCCAGCTTTTGCCAGCAGCAATATCCGGAGTATGAACTGATCTTTGGCGTGGCCGACCCCGACGATCCGATCTTGCCGGTGATCGAGCGTCTCAGGCGGGATTTTCCAAAAGAGCGCATCCGGCTTATCGTGGCCGAGGCCTTTGGCGCGAACCGCAAGGCCAGCCTCCTCCATCAGATGGAACAGGAGGCTCGCTATGAGACCCTGGTTGTCAGCGACAGCGACATGCGGGCCACGCCGGAGTATCTGCAGCGAGTCGTCAGCCCGCTGGCCGATGAACGAATCGGACTGGTGACCTGCCCCTACCGGGGTGTCTCTGCTTTGAACCTGGCCGCTGGACTGGAAGCGTTGCACATGGGCGTGACCTTTCTCCCCTCGGTGGTCGTGGCCCGCAAGTTTCTGGACATGCGGTTTGCCATGGGGGCGACGGTGGTCCTGCGTCGGCAGGACCTGGCGCGCCTGGGGGGATTTGCCTCCATGGCTGACTATCTGGCCGACGATTATCAACTGGGAGCGCGGATCGCTGGCCTGGGACTGAAGGTCCATTTGTCCTCGTATGTAATGGCCTGCGTGCTGGGGGCTTCTTCCTTTCGCGAGCAGTGGCACCGCGAGGTGCGGTGGATGCGATGTTCGCGGGTGAGCCGGCCGCGCGAGTACCCGGGCCTGCTCCTCAGTTTTAGCACTCCCCTGGCCGTGGTGTGGACTCTGGCCAGCGGCTTTGAGCCCGAGAGCTGGCAGGCCTTGCTGGTATCCTTGGTCGTGCGGTGGACCGTGGCCTGGCTGGTAAGCGGCCGGACCGGAGATCGGGAATCTCGGCGGTGGCTGCTGTGGCTGCCGGTCCGGGATATGCTCACCGCCCTCACCTGGTGTGTGGGCGGCATCGGGCGGCGGATCGTCTGGCGAGGCGAGGAGTTTGAGCTCCAACCGGGAGGTCTTATGCGGCCCCGTTCTGCAGAAGAACGCGAGCGCACCTGGCGCTTCCGCATCCTGCACCGATCGTGAGGGGGGCTGCCGGAGTTGAGGGCATTGCGTCAGATGGCCTTCCCCACTGCGCTGGTGAGGCCTGTTTCGCCCCAATCGCACTACAGAAAGCGGTCAAAAAAGGCGATGACCCGGCGTTCATATTCTTCGGGCCAGATCTCGCTGACTTGAGTATGACCCGCCTCGGGCACACGCCACAGTTCCTTCGGTGGCTGAGCGGCGGTATAGAGGTCATCGAAATCGGGGCAGTACTGGTCCCGGTCCCCGTGGATGAACAGGATCGGACGCGGGCTGATGCGACCCACCCAGCGCACAGGCTCATACCGGAAGAGATTGGCCCTCAACCGCACCGAAGTCAGGGAGATGGTCAGCCAGGCCAGAGCCGAGGCCAGCCACCGGGGAGTTCCCCGTTCCACACCCCAACCCGTCATCGCGGTGCGCATCCGGGCCGGTCCACCGTCGGTCACCACAGCGAGGATATCCGGGCAGATGGGAGTGGTGAGCATGGCCACGATCCCGCCGAAGGAGAACCCCAAGACGCCGATCCGCTTCATGCCCCGCTGGCGCAGAAACTCGACCGCGCCCAGCAGATCGTACCGCTCCCGATACCCGAAGGTGATAGTGCGCCCCGGGCTGCGTCCCTGCGCCCGGAAATCGAACAGCAGCACGTTGAACCCGGCCGAGTGCAGGGCAGGAGCCCGATGTACGTCATAGTCCATGCTGCCCCCATGACCGTGGAGGATAATCACCGCCCGGTCCGAGCCAGATGCTGGGATCCACCAACCGGAGAGCGTCAGACCATCGGTCGCCTGGAACCTGACTTCTTCAAAGGGAAGGCCGAATTCAGCGGGGCTGTGCGTCTCGGTCAGGCCGTGGCGCCGGGTCATGTAGAACGACAGCGCCAGACCGACCGCCAACACAGCGGCCAGGAGGATAATCAACAACGTGACCCAGATCATGACTTGCTCCAAAGCCTCCTATGCAGGATCTTAGGCTTTTGGGACCGCCCGCACCCAGCGCAGCCGCTTCTCGTGATGGAACAGGTTGCGGCCGTGCAGCGCTTCCGTGCCAGGACCCAGACGATCGGGCCGTCCGATGCGATAGCCCACCGCGGGTTTGACGACGACTTCGGTCGGTTCGTGGCTGAGGTCAATCGTCAGGTAGGGCACATCTGTCAGATTCACTCGAATCCGCTGACGCACGTCATAGCCCTCCACATGCCTAGGCGTCCGACGGCCCTGGTTGCCAGCGCGTCACTGCGGCCCACTCCTCCGCAGCCAGGTATATCAAATCCACGGCCGGGTCTTTCACGTCAGGATAAGTCTGGGGGTCAGCCAGGTGCTGGGCCAGGCGACGCTTTAGCTCCGCATAGGCCTTGGCGACAGCAGGGTGCGCTCGCAGATAATCCCGGAACAAGAGCGCATAGCGCTGATTGGCCCGCCCTTGCACCCGCACGTGGATATTGGTGCGCCGCTGCCCCGGTGGCGGCTGGAACAGCAACTTCTCCCATTCGGCATCGGACCCTGCGAACCCCGGTGGACAATGATCGCGCCACGCACCTTCGGACTGATGATAGCCGAGGGTGGTCATGGCCGCTACCACTTGAGCATCGAGTCGGGCCACTGTAATCTGGATGTCAATGATGTCTTTGGCTGGCAATCCTGGCACTGAAGTGGAGCCGATGTGATCAATCCGCAGGGCAAGACCCCGCAGATCCCGCCGAAGGCCTGAGGCGATCTCTCGGAATTCAGCCGGCCAGCTTGCTTGGTACGGAACGATCTCAACCATCTCGCGAAGATTGCAAAGAGCCATAACCTGGTGAATGACGGCCTCGTTCTGCCCCCCGATCCCTCCTGGGGCGGGAGCTGGTGGCGACCTCAGTCCTTAGCTCACCGCTTTCTTCACGAGCGCGCCAATGATTGCCTCTTCGGCGGCAGTCAACTCCTTCAGCGCAAAGGCGGTCGGCCACATGGCGCCTTCGTCGAGGTGCGCTGCGTCGCTGAAGCCAAGCGTCGCATACCTCGTATTGAACTTTTTGGCGCTTTGAAAGAAGCAAACTACCTTGCCGTCCTGGTCGGCATACGCCGGCATCCCGTACCAGGTTCTCGGCGTGAGAACCGGCGCGCTGGCTTGGATGATCTCATGGAGTCGCTTGGCCATGGAACGGTCCGGCTCCGGCATCTCAGCGATCTTGGCCAGCACGGCGTCCTCCCCGTCCGCCTTGCTCCTGGCCGCCGTTAACTCTCGGGCGCGCTCCTTCATCGCCGCTTTTTCTTCGTCGGTGAATCCTTTGGCCTTCATGTCGGTCCCGGCAGCGCTCCTGGCGGACTTGGGCCTGACTTGCTTTGGGTTCATAGCAATCTCCTCTTACTTGGGTTAGAAACCTTGCCGCCGTTCGAATGCAGACCCGCACTGGCGTGCCGGCTTTCCGAACCGGATGAAACAGTGGCGCGACGCCACTACCATGGAGTATACTTGCTTCATGTCAGGAAGGCAAGCCGCACCCGCGCATCGGTGTTCGGGCTCCTTGCTCCATTCAGTGTGGCGATCCCACAAAACTCCCACTCCCACTTTTCGCTCGGCAGGTTGTTGACCTTTGTCGTGGATCATAGTATAATCCAATCGGCCAGACCCGGGTAGAGAGCGACGGCGATGGCAACCAAGGGACTGAACGAGCGAGGGATATGGATACGGCTAAGGTCATGACCGTCATCCCCACCTATAATGAGGCAGAAAACCTGCCGAGACTGGTGACAGAGTTGTTCGCCCTCGATATCCCGACTCTGGAGATCCTGGTGGTGGACGATAATTCACCGGACGGGACGGGACAGATCGCCGACGAACTGGCCAGCCAGCACCCGGACCGGGTCCATGTCCTCCACCGCGCCGGCAAGTTGGGCCTGGGCACGGCCTATATCACCGGCTTCCGATACGCCCTGCAGCATGGGGCGGAATATATCATCCAGATGGATGCCGACTTTTCCCATTCCCCCGCTTATATTCCCCAATTCTTGCAGGCGATCGAGGGGTATGACGTCGTGGTCGGGTCGCGCTATGTGGTCGGCGGCCGATTGGATGAGCGGTGGGGGTGGTGGCGGTACTTCCTCAGTTGGTGGGCCAACAGCATCTACACCCGGCTGATCCTGGGATTGAAAGTGAAAGATGCGACGGCGGGCTTTAAATGCTGGCGGCGGGCGACGCTGGAGGGGATCGGCCTGGACCGGATACGGTCCAACGGGTATGTGTTCCAGGTGGAAATGGCCTACCTGACCGAGAAGCTCGGGTATCGTTTTCTCGAAATTCCCATCTACTTTGAGGACCGGCGGATTGGCCGTTCCAAGATGACCGGCCGGGTCAAAGTGGAGGCTGCGTTGCGCACCTGGCAGATCCGCTGGCGGCACCGGGCTGCCAGGCGGTCTACCGCCGGTTCTTGAGAGCGGGGAGGAACGATTGGCCCCTTCCCCCAGGCGGCTTCTGGTTCTGGGCGTCCCGCTGGTCTTTCTCATCCTGCCCCTGACCCTGTTTTGGCCGGTTACCCTCGGTCCCAGGACCCTGCTACCGGCCGATAACCTCTACCAATGGGAACCGTATCGGTCCTTTGCCGCCCAGCAGGGGGTGGCTCTTCCGCCCCATAATGAACTGCTCAGCGACCTGGTGCTGGAGAACCTGGTCTGGAAACAGTTCATCGTCGAATCGCTCCGCGCCCGGGAGTTGCCGCTCTGGAATCCGTATCTGTTTGCCGGCGTGCCCTTTCTGGCCGCAGGGCAGCACTCGGCCCTCTATCCGTTCAGCATCCTGTTCTACCTGCTGCCCATCCCCCGCGCCTATGGGTGGTTCACGGTGCTGCAATTCTTCCTGGCCGGGTGGTTCATGTACCTGCTGAGCCGGGCGCTGCGCCTGGGACGGGTGCCGGCCCTGGTTGCCGGCATCACCTATCAACTCAGCACTTTTTTCGTGGTCAGTGTTGTGTTTTCCATGATCATCGCCGCCGCCGTCTGGTTGCCGCTGCTGCTGGCCGTGGTCGAGATCATGGTCCGCAAACAAGAGGAGAAAGGAACCGGCCCGTTTGTGCCGATCGTCTATGTCGTCGTGGGGGCGCTCGGGTTAGGCACTCATGTGCTGGCCGGCCACCCCGAGATCCTGGTCTATACGTTGCTGGTCCTGGCCTACTACATCCTGGTGCGGCTGTTCCTCTTGTGGCGGCGGGTGGGTTCCGGGGCAGTGGTCGTGCGCCTGGGTCTCTGGCTGGGTTTCATGGTGGGCCTGGGCCTGGGTCTCGGTTCGGTGCAACTCATCCCATTGATCGAATTGGTCACCCGCAGCTTCCGCGAGGGCTCGGTGACCTATTCCGATATTGTCGGCTGGGCCTACCCCACCCGTCAGGTCCTCACCTTCCTGGTGCCCGACTTTTTCGGAAACCCCGCCGACCACGGCTACTGGAGCCTGGTGACCCGCCAGTGGGTCGAAGCGGAGCGCATCTTCTGGGGCATCAAGAACTACGTCGAGGCCGGCAGCTATGTGGGCATCCTGCCCCTGCTCCTGGCGGCTATCGCCGTTTGGGGAGCAGTGAAACCGAGGGCCGGATGTCCTGCCCCCTATCGGCGTTCGGTCTGGGTTTTTGCTGCTCTGGCGGTGGTCTCGCTGTTGTTTGTGTTCGGCACGCCTCTCTATGCCCTCCTCTACTACGGCTTGCCCGGCGTGCGCCAACTCCACTCTCCCTTCCGCTGGGTCTTTCCTTACACCCTGAGCGTCGCCCTCCTGGCCGGCCTGGGCGTTCAGCAGTTGGGCAAGCAGACTTCTGAACCGACGCTTCCCGCCACCTCGCCTCGGCCGTCGGGGCTCCAGAGCTTCCTGAGCTGGGGCGCTCTGGGTGCCGGCGCGGTGTTGATGGGAATTCTGATCGCCATCTATGCGGCCCCTCAACCCTTCATCCCGCTGGCCGACCGTTTCCTGGCGACGGTGGACAAGGCCCGGGAAGCGTTCACCGGCGGCGAAATGTGGCTTTCGTACGAGTGGCCTAAGCTGTTCATCTTGGCGCTGATGCTATTGGCCAGCGGCCTGGTGTTACGGCTGAGCCGCTGCTCCATTGCCCTCCCGATCGCCGGGTGGCGGGTCCCCCTCTGGCAGGTGTTGGCCATCGCGGTCCTGGCCGTGGACCTGCTGATCGCCGGCTGGGGGTTCAATCCCGCTGCCGAGCCAGGCTGGCTGACCTTCACTCCACCTGCCATCGAGTTCCTTCAGGAACACGCGGCCAAGGACCCACCGTGGCGACTGACCACCTACCAGGTCGAGGGAGCGACCAAGACGCTCAACGCCAACATTCCCTGGCTCCATGGGTTGCAGGATGTGCGAGGGTACGATTCGATCATCCCGCGCCAGTATGTGACCTATATGAGCGCCATTGAGGAGCAGGGGGAGTTGCTGTATAATCGCATCGCTCCCATTTATGACGCGGCGCACCTCAGCTCGCCCCTGCTGGACCTGCTGGGGGTCCGCTATGTCGCGACCGAAGGGGAGATCGGGAATCCCGACTACCGCCTGGTGTATGAGGGCGAAATCCGCATCTATGAGAACACCGATGCCCTGCCCCGCGCCTTTGCCCTGCCCAATGCGGAGGTGGTCGCCGAGGCCGAGTTCCCGGCCCGCCTGCGCACCTTTGATCCCCGACAGACGATCCTCCTGGACGAGAAGCCCGATCCCTGGACCACCGGGGACTGGCCCTTGCAGCCGGCGTCGGTGATCGTCTATTCCCCGAACGTCGTCTGGGTGGATGTCGAGATGCCCGGTCCAGGCTGGCTGGTGCTGGCCGACAGCTACTTCCCTGGTTGGAAGGCATACCGCTCCGATCCCACCGACCGGGTCCCCAGGCCCAAGGATGAGCCGGCGGGTGAAACGGAACTCCAGATCGTTCGAGCTGACGGGAACTTTCGGGCGGTATGGCTGCCATCGGGGGCGCATCGGGTCCGCTTCAAGTATACGCCGATGAGTTTCAAGCTGGGGCTGTATGGCAGCTTTATGGCCCTCATCGTCCTCTTTTTGCTCACCCTCTACTGGCTATGGGGGCGCTATTACCGCGAGAGCGACCAGGATCCGGCGGTCAAGCGGGTGGCCAAGAACAGCCTCCTGCCCATGGGCCTGCAACTGTTGAACAAAGTGATCGACTTTGCATTCGCCATGCTCATGCTGCGCATCCTGGCTCCGGAGATGGCCGGCCGCTATACCTTTGCCGTCGCCTTTATCGGCTATTTTGACATCCTGGTGCGCTTTGGGTTGGGCACCTTGCTCACCCGCGAAGTGGCCAAGGACCGCAGCCAGGCGAACCCCTATCTGAGTATCATCACCGGCCTGCGCGGGATGCTGTGGCTTGGATCCCTGCCATTGATGGCCCTGGTGATCTGTGTCTATACCTGGCTGGGGCAGATGACCCCCGATATCGTGGTCGCCATCGCCTTTTTCGCCGGGGGGCTGGTCTTTAGCACCCTGGCCGACGGCTTCAGTGCGGTGTTCTACGCCTACGAAAAGATGGAATATCCGGCGGCCATCTCGACCGTGACGGCCCTCACCCGGGTGAGCCTGGGGGTGCTGGTCCTGCTGATCGGCTGGGGCTTTGTCGGATTGGCCGCGGTGTCGGTGGTGGCGAACCTGGTCAGCGCCGGCGCCCTGGGGACGCTGATGATCCGTCACTGTTTCCGGCCCCATATGGAGTGGGATGGCCAGAGGGGCCGGGAAATGATCAAAACCTCGTTCCCGTTGATGATCAACCTGCTGTTGGCTACCATCTTTTTCCGCATTGACGTCCTGTTGCTCAAGCCGATGAAGGGCGATAGCGTGGTGGGGTATTATGGGGCGGCATACAAATATATTGACGGGTTGAATATCATCCCCGCCTACTTTACCCAGGCCATCTTCCCTCTCATGAGTCGCTACGCTGCCTCGGCGCGAGACTCGCTGATGCGGGCATATGTACTCTCCTTGCGTCTGTTGCTGATCATCGCCCTGCCCATGGCAGTGGGCACCTTCTTCATTGCCGAGGGCCTGATCCTGGTCCTCGGCGGCGGCGCCTATCTGCCCGATTCGCGGATTGCCCTGCAACTCATCATCTGGTTCCTGCCCTTTAGTTTTATCAACAGCGTCACCCAATATGTGCTCATCGCCATCGATCAACAGCGGTTTCTGACCAAAGCGTTCTTGATCGGGGTGGGCTTCAACATCATTGCCAATCTGATTGCCATCCCTCTCTTCAGTTATCGAGGGGCGGCAGTCGTGACCATCCTGTCTGAGCTGGCATTGCTGATCCCCTTCTATTACGCGGTCCGCAGGCACCTGGGTCCCCTGCCCTGGGTCTCCCTCTTCTGGCAGCCAACAGTGGCCTCGGCCGTCATGGGCGCCGTGTTGTGGTGGCTGAGAGGCATTTTCTGGCCGCTCCTGATCCCGGTGGGCGGCGTGGTGTATCTGGTCACCCTCGGCCTGATCGGCGGCTTTCGCCAAACCGATATGGAGCTATTGCGCCGTCTGATCCCCACCGACCGCCTCCGGGCGCGCCTGGCCGGCTGGCGGTAGTTCTGGGGAGAACCTGAAGGTCCAAGACCTTCAGCGTCTCCCTGTATCCGGTCATCAGATTCCTCTATTTTTGCCCGCTCTGTTTTCCATGTTATAATGGTTTGTTGCCCTCTGGCACAACCAGAGGTATGGAGGAATGAGCGGTCGGATGTCTGAGGAAAAACCTATACCATCCAACCAGAATCCCGTCGGGGCCAAAAGCGCAGAACCGAAAAAGATCATCATCCGCGGGGCGCGGGAACACAACCTGAGGAATATTGACGTGGAGTTGCCCCGGGACAAGCTGATCGTCATCACCGGGCTCTCGGGTTCGGGCAAGTCGTCGCTGGCTTTTGACACCCTGTACGCCGAGGGGCAACGACGGTACGTCGAATCTCTTTCGGCATACGCCCGGCAGTTCCTGGGCGAGATGCAAAAGCCGGACGTGGACCAGATCGAGGGCCTGAGCCCGGCGATCAGCATTGACCAGAAAGGGACCAGCCGCAATCCGCGTTCGACGGTTGGCACCGTGACCGAGGTCTATGACTATCTGCGCCTTCTCTATGCGCGCATCGGCGAGCCTCACTGCCCTCGCTGCGGCCGCCCGGTCCATCAGCAGACGGTCGGACAGATTGTGGAGGCCATCGAGGAGATGGCCGAAGGCAGCCGCATCCTGATCCTGGCGCCGCTGATCAAGGACCGCAAAGGGGAGCACCGTAAGGTATTCGAGGATGTGCGCAAGATGGGCTTTGTTCGGGTGCGGGTCAACGGCGAGGTCCGCGAAGTGGACGAAGAGATCGAACTGGACCGCTACAAGATGCACACCATCGAGGCGGTGGTCGACCGGCTGATCGTGCGGCATGGCGAGGGGGATGGGCGGGGCATGGATCGGCTTCGCCTAGCCGATTCGGTGGAAACGGCCCTTAAATTGGGTAACGGGGTCATGATCGTGAGTGACGTGACCGACGCGCAGGCACCTCACGACTACCTATTTTCCGAAAAGTTCGCCTGCGTCCACTGTGGCATTAGCCTGCCTGAGATCGAGCCGCGCACCTTTTCGTTCAACAGTCCCCATGGCGCCTGCCCAGCCTGTACCGGCCTCGGCACCGAACTGGAGATCGATCCCGATCTGGTCATCCCTGACCGGAGCAAAACGCTGAGCCAGGGGGCGATCGAACCCTGGACCCGAGAGCGTTCCGGGGACGGCTACTACCGCCAGTTGCTGGAGGCGGCTGCCAGACAGCAGGGCATCCCCCTGGACGTGCCGGTGCGGGAACTGCTGCCCAGTCAGTTGAATTTCATCCTGTATGGCGGACGACATGGTGAGCAGGTGACCTTGCATTACAAGACCTCGCAGGGCCTGTCACGCACCTACACCGCCCACTTTGAGGGGGTGATCCCCAATCTACAACGCCGCTACCGCGAGGCCACCTCGGACTATGTCCGAGAAGAGCTAGAACGCTACATGGCCGAGCGGCCCTGCCCGGTGTGCCAAGGTCGCCGCCTGAAACCGGAGGCGCTGGCCGTGACCGTGGCCGGCAAATCGATCGATCAGGTCACCGCCATGTCGGTCAGCGAGATGTTGCGCTGGATCGAGGAATTGCAGGGAACGGAAGAGTCCGAGAGTCAGGATGGCGGAACTGTCCCGTCCTCTTCTCCCCTGACCAAGCGACAGCGGGCGATCGCCTATCAGATTTTGAAGGAGCTTCATGCCCGGTTGTCGTTCATGGTGAATGTCGGGCTGGACTACCTGACCATTGACCGCCGGGCAACGACTTTGTCAGGAGGCGAGTCGCAACGCATCCGATTGGCGACGCAGATCGGCTCGCGGCTCATGGGAGTGCTCTACATCCTGGACGAACCGAGCATCGGCCTCCATCCCCGCGACAACGGCCGACTGATCCGCACCTTGCAGGAGATGCGGGATCTGGGCAACACCGTCATCGTCGTGGAACACGACGCGGAGATGATGCGCGCCGCCGACTGGATCCTCGACCTGGGTCCCGGGGCCGGCGAGCATGGGGGTCGAGTGGTCTGTTCTGCCCCGCTGGACGAGTTCCTCCAATGCCGGGAATCACTCACCGCTGCCTACCTGCGCGGCGAGCGGCGCATTCCCATGCCCAAGACCCGCCGTCCCGGCAGCGGAAAGGTATTGACCGTCGTGGGCGCGGCCGAGAACAACCTCAAGTCGATCACCGTCCACTTTCCGTTGAACAAATTCATCGCCGTGACCGGGGTGTCGGGTTCGGGGAAGAGCAGTCTGGTGGTCGAGGTGCTGTACAAGCGGCTGAATCAATACTTTTACCGGGCCAAAGACAAGCCGGGCAAACACGACATGATCGTGGGACTGGAGTTCATTGACAAGGTGGTCAATGTGGATCAGAGCCCTATCGGGCGCACCCCGCGCTCGAATCCGGCCACCTACACGAACGTCTTTTCCGATATCCGCGATTTGTTTGCCCGTTTGCCCGAGGCCAAGGCGCGGGGCTATCAGCCGGGCCGCTTTAGCTTTAACGTCAAGGGCGGGCGCTGCGAGGCCTGCCAGGGCGATGGCATTATCCGCATCGAGATGCAGTTTCTGCCTGACGTTTACGTGCCGTGCGAGGTGTGCCACGGCAAGCGCTACAACCGCGAAGCGCTGGAGATCCGCTACAAGGGCAAGAACATCGCCGATGTCCTGGATATGACGGTGGATGAGGCCCTGGCCTTCTTCTCCAATATACCGCGCATCCGCAACAAGCTCCAGACGCTGTCGGACGTCGGGTTGGGCTACATCCGGCTGGGCCAGCCGGCCACCACCCTCTCCGGCGGCGAGGCGCAACGGGTCAAGCTGTCCAAAGAGCTATCGCGACGGGCGACGGGTCGCACCTTCTATATCCTCGACGAGCCGACCACCGGGCTCCATTTTGCCGATATCGAGCGGCTGTTACAGGTGCTGCACCGCCTGGTGGACCAGGGGAACACGGTGGTTGTGATCGAACACAACCTGGATGTGATCAAATCCGCCGACTGGGTCATCGATCTGGGACCGGAAGGTGGCGAGCAGGGGGGCTGGGTGATCGCCGAGGGTACACCGGAAGAGGTCGCGCGGAACAAGAACTCGTACACCGGCCAATACCTGTACAAGATCCTGGTGGAAGCAGAGTCGCGTCCTGTCGAACAGCCTCTCGGCCAGATGATTCGCTCACGCAGATGAGCGAATCAGTGCGTGATAGAGTTTGATAGCCTCTTCCCCCGATTCTGATAGGTTTTGACAGGCCTGGTGTGCTATAGTAGGGGTGCTCCGTAGGAAAATAGGAGCTCGGTTGAGCTCCTATTTTGGCTTATGAGAATGCTTGAGGAGAGTCATACGGAACGAGGGAATTTCAAACCGATCCGCGAAGTGGGCATCGTGGGCTATGGAGCCTACGTCCCGCGCTATCGTCTACCGGGCACTGAGGTGGACCGCGTCTGGACCGACGGACGGGGCGGTTCCCCGATCAAAGAAAAGGCTGTACCCGGTCCGGACGAAGATACGGCAACTATGTCCATCGAGGCAGCTCGCAACGCGTTGGCCCGCGCCCGAGTGAACCCGACCGAGATCCGCGCGGTGTGGGTCGGCAGCGAATCCCATCCCTATGCGGTCAAGCCCACCTCAACAATTGTAGCGGAAGCCATTGGCGCGGTGCCGAACACCCTGGCCGCCGATTGGGAGTTCGCCTGCAAGGCTGGTACGGAGGCGTTCCAGGCGGCCATGGCATTGGTCGGTTCAGGGATGGCCGACTATGCGCTGGCCATCGGGGCGGATACGGCGCAGGGCCGCCCAGGCGACGCCCTAGAGTACACCGCCGGGGCGGCGAGCACCGCCTTTATCCTGGGTCCGGCGGAGGAAGCCCTGGCCACGATCGAGGCTTCCTGTTCCTACGTCACCGACACGCCGGACTTTTTCCGGCGCCCCTATCAACACTACCCCCAGCACGGCCATCGGTTTACCGGCGAACCGGCCTATTTCAAGCATATCCTGGCCGCTGCCCGCCAGTTGCTGGAGTCGCTGGGTGCGGATGCCGGCGACTATGCCGCCGCCGTGTTCCATCAACCCAACCCCAAGTTCCCGGAACAGGCGGCCCGGGCATTGGGGTTCAAGCCAGAGCAGACCCGCATCGGGCTGCTCTGCCCGGTGGTGGGCAATGCCTACGCCAGCTCGGCGCTGCTGGGTCTTACGGCCATTTTAGACGAGGCTCAACCCGGCGACCGGGTGTTGCTGGTGTCCTACGGTTCGGGGGCGGGCAGCGATGCCATTTCCTTGCGCGTGACGGACAAGATTGACGAATGCCGGGACCGCGCCCCTCGCACCCGAGCCTATATCGAACGGCGTAAACCAATTGATTATGGGATCTATGTGCGCTACCGTCAGAAACTGCACATGCACTAGAGAGCGGCAGGGGATCGCCTGTCGCCCATCTGACGCGGCGCAGCGGTGAATGAAGATGCGGGATGTGAGTATCATCGGCGTAGGACAAACCAAGGTTGCCGAGCACTGGGACCGATCGCTCCGGCATCTGGCCGGCGAGGCGATTCTGGCAGCGATGAAGGACGCCCACATTGAACCGGCGGCGGTGGATGCCCTCTATGTGGGCAATATGCTCTCTGGCCTTCTGAACGGACAGGAACACCTGGGAGCGTTGATCGCCGACTTTGTTGGGTTGCGCGGCATTGAGGCGCTCAAGGTCGAGGCGGCGTGTGGCTCAGGAGCGGCGGCGCTGCGCCTGGGATATGCGATGGTAGCCGGCGGCATCCATGATCTGGTGGTGGTCTGCGGCGTGGAAAAGATGACCGATACCGTCAATGCCGAGACGACCACGGGCCTGGCAATGGCCGCCGACGCCGACTATGAATCGATCCACGGTGTCACGTTCGTCGGCATCAACGCCCTGCTGATGCGCCGCTACATGTACGAATATGGGGTGAAACACGAGGACTTTGCGCCCTTTACGGTGAATGCCCACCGCAACGCCGCCAGCAACCCCTACGCCATGTTTCGGGAGCGGGTGACCGTGGAGCAGTTCAGCCGGGCGCGGATGATCGCCGATCCGATCAACCTCCTGGACTCCTCCGGCATCGGCGATGGGGCGGCGGCGGTGGTGCTATGTCCCTCCACCATGGCCGGCGAGTACCGCAGGGAGGGGGTGGTGCGGATTCGGGCGTCGGCGATGGCGACGGATGCCGTGGCCGTGCACGATCGACCCGATCCGCTGTGGCTCTCGGCGGCGGAGGCGTCGGCCTTCAAAGCCTACCAGCAGGCGGGCGTCGGGCCTCGGGACATCGATCTGTTTGAGTTGCACGATGCGTTTACCATCATGTCAGCGTTGAGCCTGGAAGCGGCCGGTTTTGCCGAACGGGGCAAGGGGGTGCGGCTTGCTCAGGCCGGCGAGATCGCCCGCGAAGGGCGGATCCCGATCTGCACCATGGGGGGATTAAAAGCCCGCGGCCACCCGGTCGGCGCCACCGGCGTCTATCAGGTGGTGGAAGTGGCCCTCCAGTTGCGCGGGGAGGCCGGCCCCAATCAGATCCCGAACGCCCGGTTGGGGATGGCCCAGAATATCGGCGGCAGCGGGGCGACGGTGATTACCCATATTCTGGAGGCTCAGGATTGATATTCCTGAGGCCGGCGGTTGAAGCTGCAGTGAACAGGACCTTTGGGGGATCGCAGTCTAGGATTCGAATTGGTACAATACAGAAATCGGAGGATTAACGATGGATATTCCGCGACATTGGCGCTTGCAGCGCCAGCGATATGCTCTGGTCGGCGAAGTCTGCAAAAAGTGCGGAGCCCGGCTCTTTCCACCGCGTGATGTTTGTCCGCAATGCAGCCAGCCGGCCTATGAGCCGTTTCAGTTCAGCGGCAAGGGGAAGGTCTATTCCTATTCCACTCTCTACCAGGCCCCGGCCGGCTATGAACAGTTTGTGCCATACACGGTAGCCCTGGTCCAACTCGACGAGGGGCCGCTGGTCACGGCCCAGCTCACCGATGTGGACCAGGACGAGATCCAGATCGGGATGCCGGTGGAGATGGTCACCCGCAAGCTGCGCGAGGAGGGCGAGGACGGGCTGATCATCTATGGGTATAAATTTCGCAAGCAGCCGGCAGAAGCGGCGTAGTAGATAGAGACACCGACCGGATGTACAATTGAATCGGAGCGGGTTCGACCCGTGACCAAGTCGCTACCGTGTGGCAGCGGCTTCTTTGTTGGACCTCGAGACGTATGGCGAGTTTTTGAGGGCACGCCGGTTGCCGCAGCGGTTTGCTAAGGTGGGCAGATCTGTTAATAACAATGGTCATTCTTGGCACTCCCTGACCTTGAGGACTCGGAGGCACACGAATCGGCCGGCATTGGCGGCAGCACGGAGTACAATCCGCAGACCGGCAGGCTCAGGTGACGTCAAGCGGGTCGCGTGCCCCGGCAGTCGGGATAGCCCGAACATCCTCAGAACTCTCCAGGCTTGCCGCTCCTTATCTCCTCGGACCTCCGCAACGCGGGCATTTGGACAACGCGGTAGCGGTTGGCTGATCCGGAGTACCTTCTGCTCAGCCGTTCGCGAGTCTCTCGTACTTTGAGCGGTATTGGCACCAGTCGCAGTTCTGCCGTTCCGGGTCCGGGAGGGGACCGTCGAGCAACAATATGACCTCCTTCAGGAAATTCCGAAATGCCCGATCGTCTTTGGGGATCTCAATCCATGTCATTGGACCGGACATCTCTTGCCGGCCATTTCCGACATAACGGCACACGTCGGGGGTGAAGTACAAGAGCCCTAACCTTGAGACGGGGCCAAGGCTATGGGCCCCCGGTGCGGGATTCTCAAGAGCCAGTGCATATGCCTGGAGCTGTCGGCTGTATATCGCAGTCTTGTCATCACTCGGATCGCCCGTCTTGAAGTCGATCACCCCGTAGGAACCGTCGTCAAACTGCACTACTGCGTCCAGTCGCCCGCTGATATAACAGGTACTTTGCAGACCGTCAAACCTGAGCGGTGCGGAGCGAACTTGCTTTTCAGCAAGGGTGACGGTGCCCGGCGGTAATTGCTGGCAAAAATCCTCCGTTCGCCTGCCTGAATAATGATCCTTCTGAAGGCTGGCAATGGTGGTAAAGATAGCGGGGATTGGAACGGAGGGTTGGGTAATACCGCGCTTCACCTTCAGAACAAAACAGTGCTTGCAACGATCGTACAGGAACTGTACTGACCCCCAGAAACTGGACAGGTGCGACAGTTAATGTACAATGAGTCCAGGAAGGGGGAAACACCATGGCCAAGCGACGAAACTTCAAACCGGAGTTCAAAGCCCGCCTCGTGATCGAAGAACTCACCGGAGTCAAGATGGTAGCAGAAATTTGCCGGGAGCACCAATTGAGAGCACCCGTCTTCTGTCGTTGGAAAGCCGAGTTCCTGAAACGGGCGCCCGAGATCTTTGCCACCCAACCAGGCCGAGGCGACGAGCCACAGCGCATCGCCGAGCTGGAGCGCATGGTCGGGCGTCTGACCATGGAGCTGGAGGCGGCAAAAAAAGCCTCCGACATCTTGACCTCTCCCTTGAGCAGAAACGGCAGGTGATCCAGAGGCTGGCTCACGACTATGCGCTGAGCCTGCTGTGCGATCTGCTTGGCTGTCCCAGGAGCAGCTACTACTACCAAGCCAAGCGGCAAGATGAGAACGAGGTCAAGAGCGCGATCGAGGACGTGGTCGTCGAATGGCCGACCTACGGGTACCGCCGCGTCACCAAACAGTTGC
The DNA here is from genome assembly GCA_018606645.1 of Chloroflexota bacterium. Taxonomy (GTDB): domain Bacteria; phylum Chloroflexota; class Anaerolineae; order JAAYZQ01; family JAAYZQ01; genus TumbabinsA96. The sequence continues at coordinate 4,792 of JAGVRI010000005.1, read as the reverse complement.
AGCGCCATGGGTGGGAGGTGAACAAGAAACGGGTGCAGCGTCTGATGCGGGAACTGGGCTTGCAGGTCAAAACCAGGCGAAAGGCCAAGAAAACGACCAATAGCGAGCACGATTTCCCGCGCTATCCCAACCTGGTGCAGGGCATGGAAATCGTGCGCCATGATCAGGTCTGGGTGTCTGACATTACCTACATCCGCTTGCGCGACGAGTTCGTCTACCTGGCGGTGATCATGGACGTGTTCACGCGCAGCATCCGGGGCTGGCACCTGGGGCGCAGCCTGGATCAGACGTTGACCCTGATCGCCCTGGACCGGGCGCTGGCCGACCATAGGCCGGAGATTCACCACTCGGACCAAGGCATCCAGTAAATCGAGATGCTTTGGGCCGTCGGCGCCGAAATCAGTATGGCCGAGATCGGCCAGGCGTGGCAGAACGGCTACGCCGAGCGGCTCATCCGGACGATCAAAGAGGAGGAGGTTGACCTGTCGGAGTACGAATGCTATACGGATGCCGTGTCTCAGTTGGGCCGGTTCCTGAACGACGTCTACATGCACAAGCGGATCCACCCCTCGTGGGGCTACCTCACGCCGGCTGAGTTCGAGGCAGAGTGGCGCCACGGACATGAGCAGCCTGTCGCTGTTCACTAAAAACGGCTCCAAAACTGTCCAGTTTCATGGGGTCACCACAGTCTTGCCAATTTGAGGAGGGTAGAAGCCTCTTTTCGGTGGACTCATTCGTTCTCCCGAGATTATGAGGCCGCCCAACCACTGGCTGGAGCCGACTGTTCTGTCGCTCGCTTCGCTCGGCTCGGTCGCCACAGACTGCCCAATGAATGGAGAGATCAAGCGATGGCCACGAGCTGGCAAATCGCAGATGACGGGACTTTTAGAATCGTGGAACGGCCGGGACTCGTGTCCAAACTCTTCGGTGGCCTCCTGCTGTTGTTCTCCGGTTACCCTCTTTACTGGCTGGGAAGGGCCGTGGTTGAGTATTTCTTGTTCGGCACATGGCGAGACATACTCTCCGCCTTACCGGGGATGGTTGTGACCCTTCTGATGGCTGCACTGTTTGGCGTCCCGGGTCTGCTCATGGCATTCCTGAGGACGAAAACAGCGTGCAACAAGGAATCCGGGCTGATACGACACATCAAATCTGCCGGTGTATTCCGACAAGTACGCGAGAAAGAACGGCTGACGCGAGACTGCGTACACCGGTAGACCGGCGCGCCATCTGTTGGCGCAGGGTCCATCGGAGACGTGCCTCGTCTCAGAGCGCGGATGATGAACGCGAGAAAAGCCCGAGAGCGCCGCCCAAAAGGTCCACCGATACGACTTGCGTGCTTCACCGGAAGTAGATATACTGAATCCGGCCCATGGGAGGGGGTTGACCGTGATAAATCGGTTCAGAGGGTGGGCGTCTATCCCCATCACCCCAGCCCGGCGTAGGGGCGCAGCGGTGCTGCGCCCAAGCCCAGGGTGAGATCGCGATCACGATTCTCCGAGGAGGCAACAATGAAGCATCTCAAAGCGATCGCGGGAATTGTCGCGGGACTGGCAGTGATCCTCTTGCTGGAAAAAGCGGCTCTGGTCCGCGTCGGGCAGGCGCAGGGCCCTCAGCCGGCGTGCATTAAAGAGGCGTGCGCGGCCAACTGCGTGGACGACGTCTATGTGCTGGGCCGCCACAACCTGGATGGATTTGTGCGCATCTATCGGAGCGCCTTCATCAACGCCGGCTGTGAGGACCCCGACTGGTGGACGGCCTTCCAGTACCTGGTGACCATTGCCGCCGAGCTGGTGGGGGCGCCCGGCGGATATACCATGGATTGCCGTTCGATGATGGCCGGGCAATATGTTGCCTGCGCCAACACCGATTGCAAGAGCAACCCATGTCGCTATGCGCCCAATGCCCGGGTGAGGTTCACCGCATGCGGCCAGGGCGGGGCCAGCGTCACGGTGGACAACCAGCGGGGAGAAACGCTGCCCGAATACACCCCCACGGCCTACACCCGCGCCTTTGATACCTTTCTCTACCTCCAGCGCGGGGATGGTGAGCCGCTGCTGCTGCACCGTGAAGCGGTGACCTCCCTCGCCTATCCCAACTGGGTGATCTCTGGCGGTTATGAGCAGTGCATGGCTGAACCCTCGGACGACAGGCGGTGCGAGTTGCTGAGCCTCTTCCTCCAGCCCACCTCCATCTCCTTTGCGGTGGATTGGGGAGACGGGTTGTACGATATGCGGTCGCTCATCTCCGCCAGCGATGGCATGTCTGGCTCGCCCTCAGAAGGATATGTCAAGCTGATGAGCAACGGCGACTCGGTCACTATTGCCCAGGGCGATGTCTCCGGATGGGTCTGGCAGCGGACGCGCACCAAGAGCGGCTGGTTTGCCCATTGGAGCGGCTGGACCGATACGGTAGAACGGTGGGATGCCTCCGGCGGCGACTATACCATTACCAACAGCGAGTCGAATGTCGCCGTATACTGGAACCGGACCGATCGCGATACGATCGTCTTTGTCACCCACGGCCCGTCCCAGTACCTCCTGCCCGGAGATTACACCCTCCAGGTCGAGGCGCGGCTGCGCCATGACAAAGACACCTCGGACAATACCGCCCGGTGCGACTTTACCGTGTCCGAGCCGCTCCCGCCCACTCCCACGCCTCCGCCGGTCACGGGCACGCCCTGCCTCGGCCAGCGGACGGAGATGCTCACCCAGGGCGACACGGACGGCGCGTTCTGCCCGGGCGAGGATCGCCATGTCTATACGCTCCAGGTGCCCTCCGGCCTGCGCCTGTTGGACCTGCGGCTGTACTTTCCCTGGGAAGGGGGCTATCGCGACCTGGACCTGACCGTCCAACCCAGCCAGCCATTGCCGGCGAACAAGTTCTCCTGTGCGCCGGACCATTATGGGTCCGAGACCGAACAGGCCTGTTTCTTCCTCGACCCGCCGCCGGGCGCCTACCAGGTCTATGTGGACCGCACCAGCGGCTGGGGGACGTATACGCTGCGGGTGTTTTTCGCCCAGGGGACCCCCACCCCGGTCCACACGCCGACGCCCACCCGCACCCCGGCGCCCTCGCCCACGCCGTGGGGAGGAGAGACCGAGACCGAGCCGAACGAGAGTTGTGACACGGCGACCCAATGGTCGTCCTCTCGCCCGATGCGCGGCCGGATCGGCGCGGAGGGCGATCGGGACTATTACCGGTTTGTCACGGGCGAACCGGCCATCTATACCCTCACGCTGACCAACGTGCCCGCCGAGATCGCGCCCCAGATGGCGCTGTACGACGCCAACTGCAACACCATCACCGCCGAGTCCGCGATCCCGGCCGGGCAGGGGGCCAGCCTCTCCTTTGACGGCAACCCCGGCCAGGTATTCTACGTCCGGATCAAGGCGGCCAGCAGCCGGCAGACGGCCACGGGGTACTACCAGTTGTGGCTCACCGCCCGACCGGACCCGGACGAGCCGAACGACTCCTTTGACGCGGCCACGCCGTGGGACTGGCGCTCCGGCCCGATCCAGGGCTACTTCTGGGAGCAGGTCACTGGACCGGCCGACTATTACCGGATCGAGATCCCCCCGGACATACCGGCCGCCCACCTGACCGTCCGCCTCCAGGACGTCCCCCAGAACGTCCGGCCCAGCCTGGCCCTCTATCGCCAGAACCGCGATTGGGTGGCCTCCGAGTACGCCAGCAGCAAGGGCGCCGGGCTCAGCCTGACCATTGACGTCAACCCCGGCGAGGCGTTCTACGTCCGCGTGAAACCGGAGTACTCGTCTCAAGTCTCCGACCAGCCCTACACCCTGGTGGCGACCACCCTGTCGGACCCGCACGAGCCGAACGACTCCTTTGACGCAGCCACGCCATGGGACTGGCGTTCCGGCCCGATCCAGGGCTACTTCTGGGAGCAGGTCACCGGGCCCGGCGACTATTACCGCATCGAGATCCCGCCGGAGATGCCCGGCGCGCTGCTGACCATCCGCCTCCAGGACGTCCCCCCGAACGTCCGGCCCAGCCTGGCCCTCTATCGCCAGAACCGCGATTGGGTGGCCTCCGAGTACGCCAGCAGCAAGGGCGCCGGGCTCAGCCTGACCATTGACGTCAACCCCGGCGAGGCGTTCTACGTCCGGGTGAAACCCGAGTACTCTTCCCAGGTCTCCGACCAGCCCTACACCCTGGTGGCGACCGCCCTGTCGGACCCACACGAGCCGAACGACTCCTTTGACACGGCCACGCCGTGGGACTGGCGCTCCGGCCCCATCCAGGGTTACTTCTGGGAGCAGGTCACCGGACCGGCTGACTATTACCGGATCGAGATCCCGCCGGAGATGCCCAGCGCGCTGCTCACCATCCGTCTCCAGGACGTCCCGCCGAACGTCCGGCCCAGCCTGGCCCTGTACGACGGCAACCGCGATTTCGTCGCCTCTCAGTACGCTTCCTCGTCCGGGCAGTCTCTGGAGCTGACGGCGACGGTCCGCGGGAACGCCGCCTACTACGTGCGGGTGGTTCCGCAATATACGAGCCAGACGTCCGACCGCCCGTACACCCTGAGCGTTTCGGCGACGCCGATGGAGCCGACCCCGACGCGCACCTCAACGCCTACGCGCACGCTCACCCCGACTCGCACCCCCACCCTGACCCGCACCCCGACCCCGACGCGCACCTCAACGCCTACGCGCACGCTCACCCCGACTCGCACCCCCACCCTGACCCGCACCCCGACCCCGACCCGCACCCCGACCCTGACCCGCACCCCGACCCACTCCACCTCGCTGCCCTCACCTCTGCGTGC
>JAGVRI010000004.1 GCA_018606645.1 Chloroflexota bacterium | reverse complement strand
TCTGGATGCGGGGCGATGGCCTCGGCCAGTTCGGCGTTGCCGGCCACGAAATCGTATTGGATCGCCTGGGCTGACATCAGGATTGCCTTTTCTACCTCGGCGCGCTCCATCCAGATCAGAATGTCGCGAATGCTCAGGTCCGGGATCGGAAATCCCCATTTGCCATAATAGCAGTGGACATCGATGCTCTTCATGGTCTATCCTCGCCAATTCTTATAGGATCACAAATAATTCGCCCTGCAGTATACTGGATCAGGGCTCAGTTTGCAAGTTTCTGCCCAATTTGACGGAGCAAGGAAGACATGCTATATTGTGGTTATTGTAGCACCGAGAAGATAGAGAGGGCCAGTTCATCGTGTCGATCGACGAGAATGATGCGAAGCGGGTCTTGGACGCGGTAGAGGAGATGCGGGACGAGATCGTCGAGCTGGAACGAGCCCTGATCCGCTTTGACAGCGTCAACCAGCCTCCCTGGGGGAACGAAGGCCCCTGTCAGGATTTTGTGGCCAAGTGGATGAGGGAATTGGGGTTGGGAGTGGACTGTTTCACGCCGGATGAGGTGCCAGGGATCCAAGAGGATCCAGCCTATTTACATGGCCGGGACTATACCAACCGCCCCAACGTCGTTGGTACACTGAAGGGCATCGGCGGGGGACGGAGCCTTCATCTGGCGGCTCATGCGGACGTCGTGCCAATTGGAAAGCCAGAAGAGTGGACGGTCGAGCCATTCGGTGCAGCGATCATCGACGGCAAGATCTACGGTCGCGGCGCCGTGGACGATAAGGATGGTCTCGCGGCCATGCTATCTGCCTTGGTGGCGATCCGGCGCGCCGGTTATCGCTTGCGAGGCGATCTCATCCTGAGTAGCTATGTAGATGAAGAGTTTGCCGGCGGCAACGGGTTACTGGCCATCGTGCGCAAGGGGTATCGTGGCGATGCAGCGATCAATTGTGATGGCGTCGGCTTTTTGCTGTGGGTGGCCAATACCGGCGGCGGCCCTTTCCGAGTACTGATCCAGAGTCGGGTTGATGCCCCTTACCCCACTCCGGCCATGCGCCGAGTACAGGCTGCCTATCGAGAGGCGCTGGCTGCGCTCAGTCAACGCTGGATGGCATACTGGCAGCACCCCCTCTACCCGGCGGGTACCCCGTGGATCCTGCGCCGAGAGCCCATCGAGGTTAAGGATTGGGAGGAGGGCCTGGAAGGGTGGAGCTGGCAGAATCACGGCCCGGCCTGCGGCGTGAGCGGCTATGTGACTACACTGCCGGGGCAAGACCGGGATCGGGCAAAAGCAGAGATCATCGCCGCCGTGGAGGAGGCCTATGCCGGCTGCGGATGTTCCAGCGTCTACCCGCCACGGGTGGAGTGGACCTATCGCTTTATGGATGCCTGTGAAGTCTCGCCTGATGAGCCTATTGTGACCACGTTGAGCCAGGCCTATCAGCGGGTGAGCGGCGGAACAACCCAGGCTATCGGCGGTGTCCGCTCCGACCTGTACATGCTGGCGCTGCATGGCGGGGTGCCGGCTGTTTCGTTTGGTGTGGGAGATGTCCTACGCGGCTCTGGTTCGGCCCACGAGCCCAACGAGCGGATTGATATTGACGGTGAGTTAATCCCCTACGTCAAGACGCTGGCCCTGGCAGTGATGGACTGGTGTGGCTACGGGTAACGGACGGGGGTACGACCAATGAGAGAGGTCGAGGTTCGAGAAGCCAGTTTGCTCAAGTACCCGGAATGGATTGTGTGGATCGTCTCTGCCGATGGTACAGGCCGGGTCAACATCATGCCGGCAGGTTGGTCCATGTTTACTTCCCACGAGCCGCCCATGTATGCCGTTTCCGTGGGCCATGACCGTTACACGCACGCGTTGATTCGCACCGGAAGGGAATTCACGGTTGCCTTTCCCAGCCCGGGGATGGAAAAGGCCATCCAGTACTGCGGCACCCGTTCGGGCCGGGAAGAAGACAAGGTAAGCGGTTCCGGGTTACGGTTGCGGCCGGCCACCCGGATCAAACCGCCGCTGGTGGAGGGGGCAGTCGTCAACCTAGAGTGCCGTCTGGCGGCCGAGCTGGAGACCGGGGACCACACGATCTTTGTTGGCGAGGTGGTCGCCGCCCATATAGAGGATAACGCGCCAGGTCGGCTGCTCAACTTTGGCTCTGGTCTGTACGCCTTGGCCCGGCCGGCACCGTCGAGTTAGCATGTCAACGCACACGGAGCCCTGGTGCGAACTGAACAAAGGAGAGGAATCTATATGTGGCCCACTTTGGCAAAGGGGTCGTGGCGGTGGTCAATCCCCAAGGGCAGGTGATCGCCGAGTTGCCGGCTGGCGGAATGAAGCCGACCAACGTCGCCTTTTGGGGATCCAGCCTGTACGTGACCGAGGTGGAGAAAGGTCAGGTGGTGCGGCTGGACATCGGGGTGGAGGGCCAAACCCTGTACGGGCTATCCTGAAATTCCAAGGGGGCTTGTGCAGCGCTTTAGAAGCGGCGGCGAGATCGTCTGGCGGCCGATCCCAGAATACGCTGAGGGCAGCCATTGGAAGCGCTTTATGGACCTTCACGGTATTGCCTCCTTTGATGAACTGATGCAACGCTCGACCCGTGACCTGGATGCAGGTGCGGCATCCGGCGGCGACCATCGGCGTGCCCGACCCAAAGATCAGGCAGGAGGTCGTTGAAGAGATTCAAACCGGCGCGGTCCACGTCGTGATAGGACCGTACAAGTTCGGTAAGGTATCGTAGGGGGATGTTAACATGCTAGACAAACCTTTGAAGGATAAGGTAGCAGTGGTGACCGGCGCGGCCAGCGGCATCGGGCGGGCCATTGCCGAGCGCTTGGCCGCTGACGGTGCTCAGGTAGTCATCGGTGATATGCAGGCCGAGGCCGGAAGCCTGGTGGCCGAACGGTTGGGTGCTCTCTTTGTGGCCGGCGACCTGAGCCGACGGTCTGACTGCCGGGCGCTGATCGATCGCACGCTGGAAGCGTTTGGCACGGTGCATATCCTGGTCAACAACGCAGGCTTTCAGCACATTGATCCCATCGAGGCGTTTCCCGAAGATACGTGGGACCAACTGCTGGCAGTGATGCTCACTGCTCCCTTCTTGCTGACCAAGTACGTCTGGCCGTCCATGAAAGCTCAGCGGTGGGGGCGCGTGGTCAACATTGGCTCCATCCATAGCCTCGTGGCGTCGCCCTTCAAGTGCGCCTACGTCGCCGCCAAGCATGGTCTGATCGGCCTGACGCGGACAGCGGCCCTGGAGGGCGGCCCGCACGGCATCACCGTGAACGCCATCTGCCCGGCGTATGTGCGTACCCCCCTGGTCGAAAACCAGATCACCGACCAGGCCCGCACGCGGGGACTCTCGCCCGAAGAAGTGGTGGAGAAGGTGATGCTGGAACCGGCGGCCATCAAGCGGCTCATCGAGCCCGAAGAAGTGGCTGGCCTTGTTGCATACCTGTGCTCTGATCAGGCGGCGGCCATCACCGGCGCCGCCTGGACGATCGATCTCGGTTGGACGGCGCACTGACAAACGGAAGGAGGACACGATGACGGGTGGTTACATGGACCGGTTTCTGTGGGTCAATCTCTCCGATGGCACGATGCAGGAAGAGGTGCCGGACGAGGCTTTGTGGCGGGATTTCGTTGGCGGCTATGGCGTGGGAGCCCGACTGCTCTATACGCGGATGCGGCCGGGGGTTGAACCCTTGGGGCCGGACAATGTGCTGGGCTTTATCACCGGCCCCTTGACCGGCACGCCGGCCCCCACCGGCACCCGCTGGGCAGTGGTCGGCAAGTCACCCCTGACCGGCACCTGGGGTGATGCCAACGCCAGTGGATTCTTTGGCGTGGCTCTCAAAAGAGCTGGCTATGACGCCGTCTTTTTCACCGGCATTGCCGCACGGCCGGTCTATCTCTACCTGGAAGATGGCCGGGCCGAACTGCGGGACGCCAGCCATCTATGGGGACAGGATTGCTACCAGATGGAGGATTGGGTCAAAGCCGAATTGGGCAAGGATGTCGAAGCAGCCGGCATCGGCCCGGCCGGGGAGAAGCTGGCCCGGATCGCCGCCGTGATCCATTACAAAGGCCGCGCGGCGGCTCGCTCCGGACTGGGAGCAGTGATGGGCTCGAAGCGGCTCAAAATGATTGCTGCCCGGGGAACCAGAACCGTGCCCCTAGCCGATCCGGGTGCAACAAAGGATCTCCGCCAAAAGTATGTCAAAGAAATCACCTCCGGGGTTGGCTTTGCCAATTTTTATCGCGAAACCGGAACCCCTGGCTATACGCCGCTGGGCGTGCTGAATGGCGATTCCCCCACCCGCAACTGGGGAGCCAGTGTGGCATCCTTCCCCGGCGCTGAAGCCTTGGAGTTTGGGGAACTACTCAAGCATCGGCTCTCGCGGGAATCCTGTTGGCAATGTCCCATCGCCTGCTGGGGTACGAGCCGGGTTGAATATGGCGGTCAGATGATAGAGGCGCATCAGCCAGAATATGAGACCGCTTCGGCCTTTGGCAGCATGACCCTGAACAACCACTACCCTTCGCTCATCAGGGCTAACGACCTCTGCAATCGCTACGGCCTGGACACCATCTCGGCAGGGGCCTGTGTAGCTTTTGCCATGGAGTGCTATGAGCACGGGCTGATTGGCCCGAGCGACACGGGCGGGATCGAGCTGAGGTGGGGCGATCACCAGGCGATGAATGCCTTTCTGGAAAAGCTGGCCCGGCGCGAGGATTTTGGCGATCTGCTGGCGGATGGGGTAATGCGAGCGGCCGAACGGCTCGGGCCGGCGGCTGAGCCTTTTGCCATTCATATCGGAGGGCAGGAACTGCCCATGCACGATCCCCGTTTCGAGCCGGCCTTGGGGGTGATTTACCAGATCGACGCGACTCCCGGCCGTCATACTCAAGCCTGCCAATATCTGGTCGCCCCCGGTTTTCCATCGAAACGACCCAACTTTGGGGTGAATCGAGAAGAGCAGAAAGGTCGGGGACGCTGGATCAAAGAGGCCAGTTGTCTGTGTCACACCATGAACGCGGCTGGGGTCTGCCTCTTCGGTTATCTCTCGACGCACGTCACTTTCGTGCCCGAGTTCCTGAGCGCCGTCAGCGGCCGGCCATTTACGGTGGACGATATGCTCCAGGTGGGAGAGCGGATTGCGAACGTTCGCCAGGCGTTCAACGTGCGGGAGGGAATCAACGCTGTCACCTGGCCGATCCCAAAGAGAGCGTACGGCATCCCGCCTCTGCCCGACGGCCCGACGGCCGGGATCACGGTCCAGATAGAAGAGATGCTGAAAGAACATCTGGATGAAATGGGATGGACGCAGGATAGAGCCCTGCCCCGGCGGGAGGTGCTGGAACGTTTGGGGTTGGAGGATATCGCCGACGATCTGTGGAAGCGCGAAGGAATATGATTTGACAAAGATTGAAAGGTATGATATATAGGCACTTAATATGGTGTCTAAAAGAACATACTGGAGGCATCGATGAAGGTCAAGGCACACATCCTGAAAGACCGCCGGTTCAACAACTGGGAGAGCGAGGTGTTTGGGCGTTGGACTTGGCACGATCTGAGGGCAGACCCTGGATACTACCACGATTGGATTTCCTTCGATGGGGTGGCCTGGCATCCGACCCTGAAGCGCGTGTACTGTGGCCTTACCGCGCTCGATAACGACATCTTTTACGTCTTTGATCCGGCGACCGGGGAGTTCCGCTCCCTGGGCTTTCAGGCTATCGGTGATCGTTTTGACGCCAAGTTCCACCGCAGTATGGAACTGGGCGACGGCAGTTTCTATTGCGCAACGGCGCTATTACATGACCAGGACGTGCAATTCGAAGCCGGCGGAGGCAAGTTGCTGCATTTTGACCCCTTCACCGAGACGTACCGTCTGCTCGCCGTGCCGGTACCCCATCACTATATCCAGTCCATCACGTTGGACCGCCAGCGGCGCATCATCTACGGCTTTACCTACCCGGGCGAGTATTTCTTCCGATACGATATCGAAACCGGCCAGAGCCGCATCCTGGCCTTTATCGGCAATGGCATTGCGATGTGCCAGCCCCATTATTTCGTCGTGGACAATGACGGCTACGTGTGGGGTACCTGGGGCCAGACCCGGGCCTTTGAAGACACGCCAGCGATCAAGATCCAACTGTTCAAGTACCATCCCGATACCGACCAATTCACCTGGTTCCCTTTTGGGTTGCCGCGGGTGAGTGAGGCGGACCGTGGGTCGGTAGACGGGATGTTGCTGGGCAGCGACGGCATGATCTACATTGGCACCGCCGCCGCCAGCCTGGTCCGATTGAACCCCCGGACGGCGGAAGTGGAACTGCTGGGCCGACCGGGTCCGAAGGCCCGCATGGCCGGGCTGGCCGAGGGGAGCGACGGACGGATTTACATGGCGTGCGGAACCCTCGACGAGACCAGCATTTTTGCCTATGACCGGAATTCGGGGGAATTCATTCACCACGGGGTGATCTACGATCCGGAACTCAACACCGGGCCGGCTCGCATCCACGACATGGCCATCACCGAAGACCTGGTGATCTATGCCGGAGAGAATGACAATGTAACCCGTTCATCATACCTGTGGGAGTGCCGGATCAGTGACTGAAAGGAGGTGAAGGTCACGGGCAAAAAGGCTCGCGGTTGCTGCGTGATGATTGTGTTTTCGGTAAGGAGAAGAGACTGATCCTGAACTTCTTGAGCGGGTGGAACGAATTCCTTTACGCCCTGGTGTTTACCAAGGAAAAGTACGCCCAGACCATGCCTTTGGGGCTCTTCTATCTGGATCAGACCGCCCAGTACACGGCCAAATGGGTGGACCTGTTTGCCGGCATGATGATCAGCATCGTCCCGGTGCTGATCGTGTTTGCGCTGTTGCAGGAGCAGGTGACCAAGGGGTTGACCGTGGGAGCGCTCAAGGGGTAGTTGGGGTTCTCTGTTCGAGGAGCCTTATCGGTTCACCCCCTTCCCGTCTCCGCCAGCGGAGACGGGAAGGGGGTTGCTACTTGCACTCACCACTGGTCCGGCCCGTACTCGACGCTCTTGGTCCAGTCGGTCCGCTCCCGCCAGTCGGGATAGACATACCGTCCAATATCCTTGTCGGTCGGATGCTCATAACGAGCGCCGGGCAGCAGGATGACCGTCCGCAGGTCCAGCCGCTTCTCCTTGGCCTTCCGGGCAACGATGTACTCCAGGTAGGAGGGATCTTCGTAGCAGTTGGCCCAGTTGTCATGGTGATCCGGGATGACCACCTTGGCATTCAGCGCCTCGGCGATGCGCCATACGTCCCAGGGCGACATCTTGTCCGTATAGCCAGGAGCGTTGTTGCCCATGTCCATGCATACCACATCAATCTTGTAGCGCTGGCCGACCATGCGGTAGCCATTGTGGTAGAGAGTGTCGCCCAGGAAGGCGATATTGCCCCCCTCGGTGTTAAAGATAAAGCTTACCGCCACCTCGGAGAAGGGAACCGGTTGCTCAAAGCCGGTCTTGGTGGCGATCACATCAAAGTTGGGCGCAAAGTCAATGCGCATGTCCTCGATCTGGACATGTTCGCCCACCCTGGCGACGATCAATCGGTCGTCGGGGACACCCATATTCTTTTTCATCCGTCGAGCAGCTTCGGGCGGGGCAATGAACTTGCACTGGGTGGTCTGCAGCGCCGCGCTGATGGTGTAAAAGTCCATGTGGTCCTGATGATGGTGGGTCACGCAGACCGCATCCAGGCGGCTGAACTTCCAGGGATCAATGACGTGAGGGTTGAGCCGCATCCACCACAGCTTGTCCGCGCCGCTGGTCTTGCACACCCCGCAATAGGAATAGTCGGTAAAGATGCTGGGGCCGGCGTACAGGTCCACGGTAAAGACCGCCCCGGCCCGCGACTTGAGGGCGAACGACGGCCCGCCAAAGTACCACATCACGCCGGTGCCTGGTTTGACCTGAAAATGCTCGATCTCGTAGTTCAGGAACGTGCCCCACTCCGGAAACACCTCCTGGAGCCAGATATCACGGGTCATCTTGCGCGGCAGGCCGATGGTCCCGCCATCCATCACCCCCATCTCATCATACTTGACGACGCTTTCTTCGCTCATCTGTTGCCTCCTTCTCTCTATGACTTTTTATGTTCAATTTATCTCTATACTCAGCCTCCAGAGAGGCCCATATCCAGAGATGGTTCGTTTACTCACACCGCAAGATCGCGCCGGTGCTGGCCGAAGTCACCATCCGGGCATACCGGTACAGATAGCCGCGTCGGACCTTGGGCTCTGGAGGCGTCCATCGGGCGCGACGGCGGGCGATCTCCTCTTCCGGGACCTCCAGCGTGAGCCTCCGGTGGGGGATGTCAATATGGATCGTATCCCCTTCCTCCACCAGGGCCAGCGGGCCGCCCTCCGCCGCTTCGGGCGAGATGTGACCAATGGCCGCGCCGCGCGTCACCCCGCTAAAGCGCCCGTCGGTGATGAGCGCCACCGATTCGCCCAGTCCCATGCCGACGATGGCCGAGGTTGGCGCCAGCATCTCGCGCATCCCCGGCCCGCCCTTCGGTCCTTCATAGCGGACGACGACAATATCGCCGGGTTGAATGCGCCCGCCCAGGATGGCATCCACCGCCTCCTCCTCGCCGTCAAACACCCGGGCACGACCCCGCCGATCGCGCATGGCCGGAGCGACCGCCACCTGTTTGACCACCGCCCCGTCGGGAGCCAGGTTCCCGGTGAGAATGGCGATGCCGCCTTCAGTATGGATCGGTCGGTCAAAGGGTCGGATGATCTCCGGGTCACGGATGGAGGCTGCCTGTAGATTCTGCCCTACGGTCTGGCCGGTGACCGTCATGACGTCCAGCTTCACCAGACCGCGCTCTGCCAGGCGGAGCATGACTCCCTGCACCCCGCCCGCGCGGTCCAGATCATCCAGGTGATGCGGCCCGGCCGGGCTCATGCTGCACAGGTGGGGGACCCGGTCGCTGATCTCCTGAAACAGAGACTGGGAGAGGGAGATGCCCGCCTCGTGAGCGATGGCCGGCAGATGGAGCAAGGTATTGGTGGAGCCGCCCAGGGCCATATCCACGGCGATGGCGTTGAGGAATGCCTCTCGCGTCGCGATGTCAGCCGGCCGGATGCCCTTTTCCAGCAACTCCATCACTTCGACGCCGGCCCGCTTGGCCATCCGCACCCGGGCCGCGCTCACCGCCGGCACGGTGCCATTGCCCGGCAGGGCGAGACCCAGCGCCTCAGCCATGCAGTTCATCGTGTTGGCGGTAAACATCCCGGCGCACGATCCGCAGCCAGGACAGCAGCGCTCTTCCAGGTCGGACAACTGTTCCTCGGTCAGCGCTCCCGCCGCCACCTGTCCCACCCCCTCCCAGACCGTGGTCAGATCGGTTTCGCGGCCCTCCCACTCGCCGGCCAGCATCGGTCCGCCGCTCAGCATGATGGTGGGGATGTTGAGCCGCAAGGCGGCCATGAGCATGCCGGGGGTGATCTTGTCGCAGTTGGTGACCATGACCAGCGCGTCAAAGGGATGGGCCATGGCCATCACCTCGACCGAATCGGCGATCAGTTCCCGACTGGCCAGCACATAGCGCATCCCGGCATGCCCCATCGTCAGACCGTCGCAGATGCCGATGGACGGAAAGATCACCGGCGTACCGCCGGCCATTGCCACTCCCCGGACCACCGCCTCCACCAGGGTGTTGAGATGGATGTGACCGGGGATGATCTGGTTGAACGAGTTGACCACACCTACCAAAGGTCGGTCCAATTCGTCTTTCGTGTATCCCATCGAGTAGAACAGGGCCCGATGTTGGGCGCGCTTCAGCCCTCGTTTCATTTCATCGCTGCGCATCGGAGTTTCTCCAAGTCCATGCGGAAGTATGGTTTATACCTTCTTTGGCCTTAGATTCAAGATTTGCCGCGCTTCATCCGGTGTGGCCGGCTCGCGCCCGGCGATGCGGGCGATCTGGACTGCCTTTTCTACCTGATCCCAACTGCCTTTGGATTTGGTTTTGGTCGCCGGATCGAGGTAGATATTGTCTTCCAGTCCCACCCGAATGTGTCCGCCAAAGATGGCGCTGGCCATGGCCACCTGAAAACAGAGCGGTCCGGCCCCAATGCCCTGCCAGGTCGAACCGGGAGGAATGGCGTGGATGTAGCTATTCAGGATGTCCGAGTTAAAGCGCACGCCGCCCATCACCCCAAACACGAAAGAAAAGTGCAGCGGTGGGACCAAAAAGTCGTAATACTCGAAGAAAAAGAGGGCATTATGGACGTGAGACAGGCCGAAACATTCGATCTCGGGTTTGATCCCCTTCTTGTGCATGAGCGTGCCGAATTCGAGAGTCGCGTGCAGGGGATTGTAGTAGGTCTTGTCGTGGATGATCGTTCCGTCTTTGTAGTTGACCGTACAAAAGTTCATCGTCCCTGGGTTCAGGGACGCCAGCTCCGGATCGTGGAACTCGATCGGCCGTCGGCGCTCTTCGAGGGTGGATTCCAGGCTGACCCCCGTGCTCAGGTTGAGGAGCAATCGAGTATTCTCGCGGAGCCCTTGTACCACCTCCTGCATGATCGCCGGATCGGTCGTCGGCAAGCCGGTCACCGGGTCCCGGAAATGGATGTGGGCGATGGCCGCTCCCGCCTCCTCCGCCCGCACCGCCTCGCGCACAAATTCCTCGGGCGTGTAAGGCACATTGGGGTTGTGCTCCTTCATCGTCACACTGCCGGCCAACGCCGCCGTAATGATTACCTTCTCAGCCATTCTCCCTCCCCCCATTCCCTGGGATGATCATTCTTGCTGGACCTGTCGGATGAGCTTCCACTGGCGGATGAAATAGAGATCCCGCTTGCGCAGGATTTCGTCTCGCTTGTCCTCTTCGTACCGGTAAAAGCCTTGGCCGGTCTTGATCCCCAGTTTGCCCTCCGCGATGAGACGGTCGAGAAACTCTGGCGGGCTTTGCGCGGTACTCAGCGCCGGGAAGAGGTACTGGGCCACGCTGTGAAACACATCCAGACCCCCCAGGTCAGCCGTTTCCAATGGGCCAAGCCAGGGATAGCGAAAACCCACCCCACACTTCAGGGTGCGGTCCACATCCTCTGGGCTGACAATCCCCGCCTCGACCAGGTGGAATGCTTCCCGCAGCACGGCATATTGCAGCCGGTTGCTGGCAAAACCGGGCACATCCTTCCGGACCCGCACCGGCACTTTGCCCAACCGCTCGGTGATCCGATAGATCACCTCCACCGTATGATCAGAGGTCTGCTCCCCCCGGATCACTTCGACGAGGGGCACGATCTCGGCCGGATTCGCCCAATGCATGCCGCCCACCCGTTCCGGGTGACGACAGGCGGAAGCGATGGCGGTGATACTCAGGCCTGAGGTGTTGGTAGTCAGGATGGTATCCTCGGAACAACAGTCCTCCATCTGCCGAAAGAGGTTTTGCTTCAGCTCCAGTTTCTCGGGGACGGACTCTACCACATACTGGACCCCGGCCAGGGCTTCATCCAGCCGGGTGGTGGTCCGGATCCTCTCCCGGGCAGCTTGGGCTTCCTCGGCAGAGATCAGCCCTTCTTCAATAAACAGTTGCTGGCTGTTGCGGATGCGGGCCAGAGCCCGGTCCAGCCGTTCAGCCGTCATGCTATAGAGGTTGACCTGATAGCCCGCCTGGGCGAAGCACATACCGATACCGGCGCCCATCGTACCGGCGCCGATCATCGCCATTTGCTGCACATCCTCGAATTGGATCATCGGTCCTCCCTGTTCTGCGATAGTTTAACTCTTCAACCCTCCCCATCGCTCCAGAGCTTTCCGCAGCTCTGGATACTTCTTTGCCTGTTCGGAGAGAGGGATTCCTTCCACGGCAGCATCGATTGCCTGGCGGATCGCCCGCGCCCCGGCCGCTGCACCGTCGGGATGGCCCTGAATGGCGCCGCCTACGCCCAGCATCACATCCAGGCCGAGATCGGCGATGATGCACCCCACGTTGCCTGGATGGATGCCGCCGCCGACGACCGGCAACGACGGCTTGAGATTGAACAGTGGCATACGCAAGAAATGGGCGGTGCGGATATACTTTTCGCGCAGCAACGGATAGGAGCTATAGGCCGAACCGAACATGGCTGCATCGGCCCCGGCCAGGCGCGTGAGCTTGCCTAACAGCAAAGGTGAGCTGATGCCGGCCCGGGGGTTCTCGGTCAGCGATCCGGTGCCGGCATAATGGCTAAAGACGGGCAGGGTAAACGTCGGATCTTCGGCGACGGCCTGAACGACCCCTAATCCGGCGGCAATTCCGTTGATCATGACCATGTCGGCCCCCAGTTCCTGCGCACGGCGCGCGTTCTCGATGATCTTTTCGGGGCGGTCGGTGATGTTCGGACAGTACCGGGTCCGATGGCCTGTTTCTTCAAAGACCCGCTCCGCCGCACGGCGATACGCCTTGACCCGGTCCAGCATCGCGTTAAATGAGGGATTACCCAGGAGTTCATCATCCTTGATAATATCCACTCCACCCCGGGCTGCCTCGGCGAAGAGAGCCGCTCCTTCCTCGGGGCCGAAACCGGTGCAGGGTTTGATCATATTCAGCAGGATGGGGTGTTTGGAGATGCCCAGGTACTGGCGCAGACCGGCCAGCCCGAATTTGGGACCGCCAAACCCGGCGACAAAGGAAGGTGACAAAGTCAGATCCACCAACTTGAGCTGGGTCGCCGTGGATACATCGTTCCCCAGCAGGGTAGTGAACAACATCGGGAACTGGGGCCCAAAGTTGACCTGGGGGAACGCGATCTGCACAAAGAAGGCCCGCTTCCCGGCCGGTAGATCGCTCCTGAGTTCGACCGGCGGCGCGTCATAGATGGCTACCACCCGGGCCATGTGGCGCTCCAGCATCTCAGGGGTGATGCCCGGCACCGGCGTCCAGGTCCCCACGCTTTGCCCCACGGCGAAAGAAGCCGCCTTGGCCACTATATCCACATCGGGGTCGGCTTCCAGATAATAGGTGGCAACAATATATTCCTTGCCGAACAACTCCTCGGCGTAGGCAAAAGCCAGGTCATTCACAGAACCACCCTCGCTCATTCACCGGTTCGGAAGGGAACTCTTCCGAAAATAGACCGCGATTGAAATCGCCCTTGAAGAGCCTTCGGCTGGCCGTCGGCCTGCGCCGACGGAACACGTCTCCGCCGGGGACACCTGCATGCAGGCCCCATCGGCGCGGCTTCAGCCGCCAGTTCGTGGATATTTTCGTTCACCGTAGCGTGCCGCCGGACATGGTGCCCCCTCCAAATTCGAGGGCCGCATCCACCATGGCCAGGATGTTCTCGGGCGGAACATCCTCCTGGATGTTATGAACCGACGCCAACACATACCCGCCTCCGGCGGCCAGATCCTGGATCCGCCGCTGCACTTCAGCCCGTACCTCGTCCGGAGTCCCCATGGGCAGGACACGGCTGGTGTCTATCGCCCCCCAGAAGCAGATCCGGTCGCCAAAGGCAGCCTTCAATTCCGCCGTGTCCATCCCGGCCGATGAAACCTGAACCGGATTCAAGGCATCGACGCCGATGTCGATGAACTCGTCGATCAGCGTGCGCACCGCGCCGCAGCAATGATACAACACCTTGGCCGGCGATTTGCGTTTGATTAGATCGACCATCTGTTCGTGGCGCGGTTTAAAGAGTTTCCGATACCGACCCACGTCCACTATCGGCCGATCGTGAAAGGCGACGTCGTCCCCAAAGGCGACGACATCCACATAGGGTCCCACCTCATCGAGGACCTTGTCGGTCAGTTGGAGCCACCATTCGAGGGCGCGGTCCATCAGCGCCTCGAGGAAGACCGGGTTGAGGATGATGTCCATCAGCCACTGCTCATAGCCCCGCAGGTACTGGCTCAAATGGACAAAACCCACCGGCAGAGAGAGCACCACGGCATAGTCCGTTTCTTGATGGAGACGCTGGGCCTGGGAACGGAGCCCCCGAGTCCGACCCGGATCCAGGGGATCGGGCCAGGGGAAGTCATTCAGGTCCGCCAGATCCGCCGCGCTCAACGGGTTACCGACCGGGTTGTAATGTCCTCCTGGCGCGCTACGCCAGATGACTCGGAACTCATCCTGGAAGGAACCATCCGGATAATAGATATCCTGCCAGCCATCCGGGTTGCCCACCACCAGGGGACGTGTATCGGTATGGAGCCGCCGGGCAATGCCCTCATCGAGGAGGACGCTGCGCGATTTTCGCTTCATGTAGCGCGTTTCGCTGTCGACCCCCAGGTAGCTCTTGAGCCGTTCGTAGGCCTGGCCGATGATGGTGGTGAATGAGCTACCGCCGATGTCGATCGGCACCCGGTCCGGCTGGCGGCGCTCGATAGCAGCCAGCACCCGTTGGCGAGGGGTCATCGTCTCGGCCATCTCTGCGCTCATCCTCGCAAGCGCAAGAAGGTTTCTACTACCGCATCGGCGAAGGGGCGATCGTTGATATGGGCCTCCACTTTGATCAACTCAACGTCCGGCGAAAGCAACGGCTCCAACGTCTCCCAGAAGGCGCGATTCGCTGCCTCATCATACAGGACCTTACCGGGGCGGTTGAGCATGCTAAAGCCGTGGAGCGGGATCAGGACAGCCCGCAGGCCACCGGCTTGGTTGAGCCGCTCGGCGATAAAGCGGGCCACGGCGGCCATCTCCTCCGGGCTGGTGCGCACGTGGGTGTGGGTAGGGGTGTGTTGGACGCAGGCCCGGTTCCGTAGCTCCGCTGGCAGTTCGTCAGGGCGTCCATGGAGGCGGATATCGGTCGCGCCGGGAGCGACCACCTGCGGGATGCCCATTGCTCCCGCGGCCTGCATCCGATCTGGCGCAGCCGGCATCAACCCGCCAAAGAGGAGGTCGGTGATCTCGTGGGGTGAGAAGTCAATCACCCCCTTGATCACCCCTTCGCGGATGAGCCCTTCCATGGCCTGCCCCCCGATCCCGTTGCAGTGGAAGGCAATGACCTCAAAGCCCAGCTCCTCCAGCCGCTCCTTGATGGCCATGACCCCTGGCGTGGTGATGCCGGCCTGGGTGATGGCCACCAGTTCTTTCTCCCCTACTGCCGTCTCGGTGGGCACCGAGGCCATGGCGACGACGGCGGCCGCTGCCTGGGCCAGCAGGCGGCGGGTCACCCGGTTCAAGCCTAGGACATCGGCCACAGAATGGATCATGGCAATATCTTTGGTGCCCACATAGGGACCAAAGGTCGTCTGCCCACAGGCAACGGTCGAGACCATCACCTTGGGCACGCCGACCGGCAAGGCGCGCATGGCGGCGGTGGCCATCGCCGTCCCCTGGGCGCCTCCCACAGCCACGACCCCATCTACCCGCCCTTGCCGATAGAGTTGGCTGATCACCCGGACCAGTCCGTCGATCATGACTTGCTGGCACAGTTGCTTGTCTCCGGAGGCAATGAGGACCGGCAGTTCACTGCCCCCCATCTCGGCTATCTCTTCGCGACTGATATCCGCTGGAATGGCCGGTTGACCCAGAATCCCCGGATCAACCACCAAGGGCGAGTGACCCAGCCGGAGGATCTTATCCCGGATAAAGCCTACTTCGACTCCTTTGGTGTCTAATGTACCGATAATCACGATCTGCACGGTTGCACCTTCTCTAGAAATCACGACCCCAAAGCCAGAGTTTCATTATACGCCGTTTTATCCGGCCGTGAGCAGGGCCAGGCCCTCTTCGACCGTGCCCCGGTGGTGCACGATCTGCTTCAAGGCCTGGATCATGGCCGGTATCTTGGCACACTGCCAGACGTTCCGGCCAAAGGTGATCCCACCGGCCCCAGCCTGGACCACGTCATAGGCCATCCGCAGCACGTCGGCGTCGGACTCCAGGCGCGGTCCACCGGCAGCGACCACCACCGCTGGAGAGGCCATTTCGACCACCCGGGCAAAACTCTCGGCCGATCCAGTGTAGAAGGTCTTGACAATATCTACCCCCAGTTCCATCGCCAGCCGGGAGGCATAGCCCACCCGCTCGACGCTATAGACCTCGTCGCGAGGGACCAACTCGCCGTTGGGATAAGCATGGACAATGACCGGCATGCCGGCCCGATCCGCCTCGCGCACCAGGGCACCCAGGTTGGCAACCAACTGGGCCTGCTGCGGGCTGCCCACCGTCAATGCCATGGCGATGGCATCGGCCCCAAGGCGAACCGCGTCCTCCACCTGGCTGACCCAGACATCAACCTGAGGATGGTAGGGAGAGAGAGTGGAACACTTCAGGATCAAGGCCACCCGTCCGGCGTGGGGAGGAAAACAGCGCTCAGCGATGCCCTTCATCATCACCATGGCATCGGGCCCGGCACCCGCAATACAATCGACCAACTCCTGGATCCTCTCCAGACCGGCGAGGATGCCATAACTGGGCGCATGATCGATCGCCACAGTCAGGATGCGCCCCGAAACCGGGTGGCGCAACCTCTGCATCCGGATTTCCTTACCCAGGATCATAGGATTCTGCCTCATTTATCCCGCCGCCCCACTGGCGCGGAACCGGCCGGTTATCTCGTCGGGAGCCTCGCCTTGAAGGAGCTGGACCAGGCAATCGCTCACGATATCGGCGAATTCGGGGTCGTTAAGGTGGAGATCGGTCACCAGCAGTGGGATTCTGGGATCCAAGGCCGTCTGAAACTCTTTGATCACCGCCTGATTGCCTTCCGGTACATACAGTTCGCTGCCTTCGCGGTTGGGTTGGGAAAAACCCCGGCGCGGCAGGACGACAATGGTCGGCCCCAGGGCGCGATTCAACCGTTCGATCATCTCCTGCGCCGCCGCCCGCATCTCGTCGGGGGTCGGGGCAAAGCAGGTCATCTGGGCATTGTGCACCATGTGCGCTCGAGCGCGGTATTGTTCCGGCGCTTTCTGGACCGACTCAAAGAGCAGATAATCCAGGCCTCCCACCGAGACCACCGCCGGGATCGGGACCCGGGTGAGAACCTCAAGGCGATGCGGAGCCCCGGCCAGGCCCCCATGCTGGTGATCGATCACCTCATGGACGCTGAGGTCAATGACGCCCTTGAACTTGTTCTGCTCAATTAGTTGTTCCATCGCCGGGCCGCTGGTACCGTTGGCGTGAAACGGCACAACATCATAGCCCAGGCGTTCCAGCCGCTCCTTGATGCGCATCACGCACGGAGTGGTGATCCCCAACATGGTGACGGCGATGGCTGGCCGGGAGACCTCCTCTTCCACCTGGCGGCGCAGCGCCATGCCGGCGATGGCGTTCGCCGCATTGCGTAGAATCGGCCGGCTGATGACATTCAACCCCAGGACATCGGTGACGGAATACATCATGCACAGGTCTTTGGTCCCCACGTAGGGTCCGAACTGGAAATTGCCGCTGGCCACCGTCGAAAGCATCAACTTGGGAACGCCCACGGGCAGGGCGCGCATCGCTGCCGTTCCAATGGACGTCCCCTGTCCACCGCCGATGCTGATGATCCCGTCCAGTTTGCCCTGGGCGTACAGCTCCTGGACAATCCGGCACAGGCCCTCGGTCTGTTTGGCGATGGCCACTCCCTTCTTGCCCTGGGCCAACAGGGCTTCCAGAGTGGTGCCAGCCGCCTCCGCCACCTGGTAGCGGCTGATGTCGGGCTCCACCGAGGGAGTGCCCAGGATGCCGGGGTCGATCAGGATCGTGTTTAACCCCCAGGCAGCGATCTGGTCTCGAACAAAGGCCGCCTCCTGCCCTTTGGTATCGAGGGTGGCGACAATCACCACTGTCCGAGTTGGCTCCATGGTCCCCTCCTGCCAAGCAAACAGCGCCTTGTTCCCTGCGGAAATGAACCAGAGGTCGGGTTATATCCCGCTAAAGTAAAAGGGCGCACCAGGGATCGGTTTGCGTCTTTCGCGGAGAGGCATGCCGTCATAGGGATAGACCGGATGCTCCAACACCAGTTCATCATGGCAGGGCAAGATAAAGTCGGCGCGCCGGTCGATCTCCTCCATACTCCGCCAGCCATCGATCATGTTCACAAAGCGCTGCTGGACCCAATAGCGCCAGTGTTCCTCCACCTTCGGTTCGAAATTCCGGTACCGGAAGATAGCATCGCCCACCAGGACAATGCTCCCTGCCTCCGTCTCCACCTGAACCGACTGATGCCCTGGCGTGTGACCTGGGGTCGGAAAGACACGGACACCGGGCACGATCTCGGCTTCCCCTTCGACCAGCTCAAAGTGACAGCCGATGAAGGGGGCTTCGATGCCGAGGATCGGCGCTTCGTAAGAGCGATAGTACAACGGCAGGGGATTGTAGGCCCACTGGATCTCGGCGGCGTGAGCGATGTAGCGAGCATTCGGGAATTTCTTCATGTTGTGGGTGTGGTCCCAATGGAGATGGGTAAAGATGCAGATGTCAATTTCGCTAGGGTCCACCCCCATCTTGCGCAAGGCGTCCGGGCTGTCCAGGCAATCTTTCTTCTGGCAATCATGGTGGTATCGGGTGGCCCGTTCGGCATCGGGCAGGCCGGTATCCACCATGATCTTGTGATCCCCGGTGTCCACAAAGAAGCAAATGACCGGGATTTCGATCTTTTTGCCTGCTTCCCCCTTGAAAAACATATAGGTGCCGAGATCGACCTGGCACCAACCGGTGTTGATCGGATAAATGCGCACCTTTTTCCCTGTCATCTGAACCTCCGCCATGGAAGAGAGTGTAGATTTTGTTACTTTTCGAGAAGTCTGGCCGCCTCGGGCCAGAGCTCAGCAACATAGGAATAGCGGTCGGGGCGAATGCGGATGTTCGCCCAGACCAGGGGCTGCCCGGTCGCACCCAGGGCCACCCGGTCTACCACCAAAACGGACGAGCCTTCGGGCAAATCCAGGATCTCTCGGTCCTCCTCGGTGGCAGGAACGATGGCAAAGCGTTCCTTCATCTCGGTCAAGACGGCGCTGTACTTTTCCTCCAGCAGTTTCTGGAAGGAGTACCGGCTGACATCATCTTCCTCGAGGCCGGGACAGACCTCAAACGGCATATAGTTGATCTGGTTGGCCAAGGCCTCTTCTTCTACGTAGCGGGTTCGCACATAGCGATATACCGGACTGCCCACTTTTACCTGTAATCGGTCGGCCACCTCGGCCGTAGCCGGTTCCAACACCACCTCCCGCACCTGGGATCGGGGCTTCCATCCCGATCGAGCGGTGTGGGTAAACACGCTCTCCCGCTCGGTGCGGGGCAAGCCCAACACCCGGAATTGATCGAGCGTCGCCCCTTCCCGGTCTACTAACCCCTTGCGGTAGGCAGCGTCGAGGATCTGTCTGGCCTCTTCCAGGGTGGTCTGAAACCGATGGGCCACATCCGCTGCGGTGACGTGCTCACCCGGGGCGTATTCTCCACTGATAATTGCTCGTTCAACCCGCCGCTGTAATTCTCGTGGAAACCAAAATTTCACTGTCTAACCCTCAAGTAGTCTGTCAGAAGGCCTGACACCGAGTCCACGTTAGCATAGAACCGAGGGCTTGTCAAATGCAGCCAGAGCTGTTTGACTGGAGACCGAAGTTGTGTTATAATTATAATTGAGTTACTCGCCCTTCGATCCGAGCCGTCAAGTGGAATCTGCCGTGTCGGGCAGGAGAAAGGAGGAACCCGGCCAGCCTTTGGTGGACGCGGCATCCCCCAGGTTGCCAGCCTGGTTGCGTCGCCTGGAGGGCGGGTCGGCGGGGCAGTGGCCGACCCGGTGTCTGGTTCATCGCTCTTTGCACAATGGACTATCACCAAGAAGGAGGTAAGGAGGAATGGCCGAATATCGGGGCAATGAGATTATTGCCGAGTACCTGATCAAGGAAAAGATCCCGTATATTATGGGATATGCCGGCCACGGGGCGATCGGCCTGTTGGACGGCATTTACGACAGGACCGACAAGATCAAGGTCATCTGGCCGCGGGTCGAGCAGGCAGCCGGCTTTATGGCGGATGTCTATTTCCGGCTGACAGGCGTCCCCCTGCCGGTCTATGCGTCAACCGGTCCAGGCCCGATGAACCTGACCATCGCTGTGGCCAATGCATTTTACGATTCGTCCGCCTTCCTGGCCATCACCGGTCAGGTCACAACCGATCAGTTCGACACCGGCGCTCTCCAGGAAGAGTACCGCTATTTCCCCGGCGATTTTCCGTCGGTGATCAAGCCGATTGTCAAGCACTCCTGGCAGGTGCGAAAAGTGGAGGATTTGGTCCGCTACCTGCCCAAGGCGTATAAGCTGATGCGCAGCGGTCGGCCTGGTCCGTGCCACCTCGACATTCCCTACGACCTGTATATTCACCGCGCCGATGTGGAAATCCCCGAACCGGAACAATGGGCGACGACGCTTTCGTGGCGCACTTCGGCGTCGCCGGAGGCGGTGGACAAGGCGCTGGAGATGCTGGTCAAGACGCCTCGCGCGCTCATCCTGGCCGGCGGCGGCGTCATGATCTCGGGGGCCACCGAGGAACTCAAGGCGCTGGCCAATTACCTCAACATCCCGGTATACACCACCCTCATGGGCAAGGGCGTAATGTCTGAGGACGACGCGCTGTACCTGGGCGTGGCCGGCTGTTGGGGTGACTATCCGGCGGCCGAGGCGGCGCGCAACGCCGATCTGATCCTGGCGATTGGCGCCCGCTTCTCCGACCTGCATTGCGCTTCGTGGTTGCCGGGATATACGTATAACATCCCGCCCACCAAACTGATCCAGGTTGATATTGACGCCTCGGAGATCGGGCGCAACTATCCGGTGGAGCTGGGGATCGTGGCCGACGCCAAGTCCTTCCTGGCCCAGATGCTCGAGGCGGCCAAGGCCAAGGGCGTCAAACGCGACGGCCAGGCCTGGGTAAATGAGGTGTATGGCTACAAGACCGAATGGCGCAATTTTGTGACACCGTATGCCGAGAACAACGAAGTGCCTATCGATCCGCGCCGCATCTTGCTGGACATGCGCCGCATCGCGCCCAAGGACACTATTATGGTGGTAGACGTGGGCAACAACCAGGCGTGGGTGGAGCAATATTGGGACACACCGCAACCCAAGACCCATATATCGCCTGGCGGTTTTGCGGCGATGGGCTTTGGCGTGTGTGGCGTGTTGGGAGCCAAGCTGGCCCGGCCTGAATCGCCGTGCGTCAACGTGTGCAGCGATGGCGGCTTTATGATGACGCCCCACGCCGTGGCGACGGCTGTTGAGTACGACCTGCCGGTGGTGTGGGTCCTGTTCAACAACTACTCCATCGGCTGCATCCGCGACCTGCAGCGGTTCTACCTGGACGGCCGCGAGATCGGGACGAGCTTCCGCAAGGTCAAGACCGGCGAACTGTGGAATCCCGATTTTGCCAAGATGGCTGAGTCGATGGGGGCTCGAGGGGTGCGCATCGAAAAGCCCGGCGACTTTGCACCGGCCTTTGAGGCGGCGCTCAAGTCGGAAGTGCCCACTCTCCTGGATGTGATCATCAACCGCGATACGCCGGTGCCGTTGACCTCCACCTGGCAGATGCCGCCGATTCCGGCCGCCGAGCCGACCTTCGGCAAACGCAAAGTCCGGAAGTAACCGCTGGTTTGTTCTGGACCATGGTACGCTATGGACGGGCAGCGGGGAGCCCCGCTGCCCGTCATCTGACACTGAGAGGATAAGATTGTTCAGCACAGATAGCTATCTCTACCCCTTCACCGCGATTGTCAACCAGGAGGCCATGCGCACCGCCCTGGTTTTGAACGCCATCAATCCCGAGATCGGCGGGGTGCTGATCCGGGGCACGAGTGGTACGGCCAAATCGACCGCCGTGCGGGGACTGGCCGCGCTGCTGCCGGCGATTGATGTAGTGACCGATTGTCCGTTTCACTGCGACCCGGCTGATCCGCGTACCCAGTGTGCCACCTGCCAGGAACGGGTAGCCCGCGGCGAGAAACTGCCGGTGATCACGCGGCCCCGGGCGTTGGTGAACCTGCCCCTCAACGCCACGGAAGACCGGGTCGCCGGCACGCTGGACCTCAGCCGCGCCCTGCGAGAGGGGATCAAAGCCCTGGAACCGGGCCTGCTTGCCGAGGCGAACCGGGGCATCCTCTATATCGACGAGATCAACCTCCTGGATGACCACATCACCGATATCCTGCTCGACGCGGCAGCCCTGGGGGTGAACGTAGTCGAGAGGGAAGGAATATCGGTCAGCCACCCGGCCCGATTCCTGTTGATCGGCACCATGAATCCTGAGGAAGGGGAACTCCGGCCCCAGATTGCCGACCGGATTGGGTTGCAGGTCGAGGTCACCGCCCTGACCGATCAGGCGCAGCGGGTGGAGGTCATGAAACGGCGGGAAGCATTCCTATCCGATCCCGCCGGCTTTACCGCTCGTTACGCTGAAGAGCAGGAAGCCCTTCGACGGGCCATTCAGAATGCGATCGCGCTGTTGCCACGCGTCAGCGTGCCGGAGCCGCTGTACGGGGCCATCGCCCAGTTGACCCTGAAATCGAATGTGCCGAGCCACCGCGCCGATATTGCCATCGTGAACTGCGCCAAGGCAATGGCCGCGCTGGAGGGTCGTACTGAGGTGGAGCCGGCCGACGTCCTCGAAGCGGCTACGCTGGCATTGGGCCATCGGCTGCCATACGATCCTTTTGTCACTGGGCCACAACTCGACGCCCTCACGCTGCGGCGACAACTCGAGGAAATTCTCGAGATTCAGATCGACCCGAAAAAAAAACGGACCATTCTGACGACGAGTCGGTCGAGTTGATCGCTTCGGTCCTCCAGCCCGCTGCAGAGCTGACCGAAGCGGATCTCGATGCCAGACGCGCCTTTGAACTGGCGCGACGGAGAACCCCGTTCATCCGTTCAATGACTGGCCGCCGGGATCAGGTGGTCATCAGCCGCCGGCGGGGCAAGTACTCTCGGCCGCGGATGCCTCAGGGCAGCGTGGGTGACGTGGCGCTGGATGCCTCGCTGCGGGCAGCGGCAGCCCGACTTATCAGCCGGCCCGATCGGCAGATGATCGTCCAACCCGAGGATTTGCGCGAGAAGGTCCGCCGCAGCCGTTCGCCCTTTGTCATCGCCTTTGTCCTGGACAACAGTTGGTCAATGCACGTCGAAACCACCCTGGAGCGGACGAAGGGCATCGTTCTGGAACTGCTCAAGAACGCGCGGATCCACCACGACAAAGTCGCCTTGGTGGCTTTTCGCCATAGTCGCCGCCCGGATGCCACGGTGTGCCTGCCGCCGACGACCAGTTATGCTCTGGCGTTCGAGCGCCTGCGACAAGTTCCCCTGAGCGGCTCCACGCCGCTGCCCGACGGCATCCGCAAGGCCTACCACCTCCTGCACCGTGAACGGGTCAAGTACCATAACGCCATCCCGGTGATGGTCATCGTCAGCGACGGTCTGCCCAACGTAGCCATCCGTCAGGGAGACGATCCCTATGAGGAGGTCAGGACATTGTGCCGGCATCTACGTTGGGAGGGGATTGTCACCATCGTGGTCGACACCGAACCATCGGGCCCGGCAGCAGCGCATTGCAATTGCCGGGAGATGGCCCATCTCAGCGGCGGGACTTATCTGCCACTGTCGTTGCTGTCCCGCGAACGGATCGAAGAGGCAGTCACCGGCCGGGCTGTCCTCAGGCCGGTTGGGGTGGATGAAGCCCCATGTGAATCGCAAAAGGAGGCATCCGGTGATTGAATCGCATCCGCCTGATAAGTATCAGGAACTCCTGGACCTTCTGCGCCCCTGGCTCCACGAGCCAGACTGGGCACCAATCAGTGTCTTGAGCGCTTTGTTAGACAACCACCTGTTGTTTCAGGAAGAGGGGCTTGCGGCCGGCGACCTCGAATCGCTCTTCCGGGTATGGTGGCCGGATCGCTCGCTGTTCGAGACCATGCGCCAACTCCAGGAGAAAGGATTGCTGACCATGGGCCCAGGTCAACGAACCAAGGTGCCGAATGGCCTGATCGAGCCATTGGCCGGCATCCTTTCTACCATACTGGGTCGAGAGAAGCTTTCGCTGCCCAGGTGGACCGGGAGTCTGGCCGAACTGCTGACCGCTTTTGACGCCTATTGTCTTCAGGAACTGAGCGGGCCCAGGCCGGCCGAGGGTCATCCTTCCACCTGGGGAGGCGCGGCCTATGCCTCCGCCGGACGGACGCATCTGCTGCTACTGCGGCCCTACCCCCTGCGGCTCCAGGCCCACCCGGAGCTATATGTGCTGATGATCTGTCAACTGCCTCAGGATAGGGTCGGCGCGATCACCGATCCGTTTATCCAACACCCCTCCCTGCGACAGCGGCTGGCGCTTTACGACCTGGACCGAGGCCAGAAGATGAACCTGACCCGCAGCGATCTATTCATCCACTTTGAGCGCTTTTTGCGGTGGACTCACGGGCTGCGGATCGTACCATCGCCGGAACTGACCCGAAGCCTGGTCGATGCCGGGCTGCTGGTCCTGGAGAAGGCGTAGGCGCGAACGCTCTGGCGTACCAGACAACAGGCAGCCGGACAAGGCGTAGGGCGAACCTGGGTTCACCCCCGCCAGGTCCGAGCTCTGACGGCTGTCACTAGGTGCGTACCCGCTCGGCCTCCAGGTCAAAGTCCCAGTAACCGGGGCCTCGCTGGAAAAACTCGGCATTGCGCCGAATGTCCTCGGCGTACTGGGAGGGCACGTCGTCTTCGGGAAAGATAGCGTCGGCCGGACAGGCGGCGGCGCAGGCCCCACAGTCAATGCAAGTATCGGGATCAATATAGAAATAGGGCCAATCTGCGTTGCCCTTTGGACCCGGCACGATACAATCCACCGGGCAGACCTCGACACAGTCGCCGGCGCGGATGCACAAGCTTGTAATTACGTGAGCCATGGTTCACCTCCGTATCTATGATTGACCGGCCCATTCGTGGACCAGTTGGTGGTACCGTTCGTGCGTTCCTTCCCCCATCTCCTCGGCTTCGACCCGATCAAAGGCCGCAGCCAGGTCTGCCTGATCGGCGGCGGTCAACATCTGATCAGCCATAGGATACAGGATATTGTCCTCCTTGTCAATATGCGCCCGAAGCAACTGGACGTAGGTCAACAGGCTCGTCGTCAGAGTGGTCGTGGCGGCTGTGTCCCCTAGCGCTGCCCTGGGGAGCGCCTCGGCAGCAACCCGCACCAGACGCCGCCCTTCGTCGTGTTCCTGCAGCATCACGGCCAGCGGTCCCGCATGAAGCGGCATCCCGCGTTCCTGCATGCGCAGGAAGAGCAGCTTCTCTTCCTTGGCGTGGTGGCAGCGATCGGCAAAGTTCCTGATAAAGTCGATCATCTGTCCAACACGTTCTTCGGATAACGGTCCACCCTTCTGGGCCTGCCGCATCTCACGCTCGACGGCACCCAAGGCCAGCAGGATGATCTGATGCTCATGCTTGAGAGTGTCTGTCGGTCTCATGGTCAACCCCCTGTTGTGCAAAAGTGCCTCTAATACAGCATCCTCCCGCGCCATCATCACGATTCCTTGATGATGCATACCTTCTCCGCGCCATCCTGAAAAAAGTAACCGGAACCGCCCTCGCCCACCACCTGCAATATCCGCGGACCATCCAGGACACGAATGCCCCCCAGCACGTCCACGCCCCGCTCAAAGAAGGGAGGCGCCCAGGGCGAGGCCGTCGGCCCGGCCAGGATGGTCCGCCGCGCGTTGCGGGCCGATTCCAGGAGCGAATCGATCCCGCCCTCAACCAAAGCCGAACCGGTGATGAGCACCACGCTGGCCTGCGATAGCGTCTCTGCAGCCTGTTCCGGTCCGCGCCAGAGGGCCAGTTCATCCTCCTTGAGTGCCTCCGGATGTTTATCCACCACCCACAACGCCTGAACCCGACCCTTGAGCGCCTTGATAAAGGGCAAAAAGCCGCCGACCATTGCCACCCGGTCATCTGCCTGGACCTCGGCCGCTTCCAGCGCATCCATCCCCGGCACCAGTCGGCCGCCAGGGATGCCCCGCTCGGCCATGGCCATGGCCGACAGGGCATTCAGCACCGCCACGCCGACCGCGCGGCGCAGCGGTACGGGCGAAAGAGCATAATCAGCCAGGCGCCAGGCATCCTGTCCGGCCAGGTGACCGGCCGGCGGTGCCGCCGAGGCTGACCGGGGGCAGCACACCGTATCGGTCAGGCCCCGTGGGGTAAAAGCGACGCCGGTGTACCCATTGCTGAGCAGAGTCGCCGTGTAGAAAACGCCAATGCGCACATCCGAGACGGCCACCGTCTTGCCTTCCAGGACGCGAACCAGATCGCTGACCCAGGCCTCAATCAAGCTACTGACAGCCATTACGCCCCCTCTCGAGTATCTCATGTCTCCAGAATGTGAATTGCATCGTGACGACCTGATGATACACCGGAATCTGCGCCCAGTCCATGACTTTTGTCATGCGGGCAAGAGAAGAGGCTGCCGCCGAGTTGCCAGCGGGGAGCTAGACAGAGGGTTCTATTCCCACCGGGTTGATAGCTCCCCCGCCGGACCCGAATTTGCAGGGAACGGGGAAAGGCGATATAATAGTATCTTGCGAATTTGACAGAAGAGGGTATGGAATGCCGAAACGAACGTGGCAGCCCAACGTGCGCCGGCGAGCCCGGGTGCATGGATTTCGGGCGCGGATGAAAACACAGGGAGGGCGAAAGGTCCTCAAAGCGAGACGGCTTAAGGGTCGCCACCAACTGACGGTGTAGAGTCTATGCCCGGCGTGCGGTGCATCGTCTACGCCTCAGCCATCGGATGCGCAAGAAATATCGTCTGCGGACGAGTGCCGATTTTGAACGGTTACGCCAGGAGGGGCAGACGTGGCTTCATCCCCTTCTGATCCTTTCGACATTGCCCAATGGCCTGCCAACCAGCCGGTTCGGTTTCATTGTCGGACGACGGTTGGGAAAGGCGGCCCAACGCAACCGGATCAAACGTCGGATGCGCGAAGCGGTGCGGCTGAGGATGCAAAAAGGCGAAATCGCAGCCGGATGGGATCTCGTCTTTGTGGCTCGCTACCCTATTCAACAGGCTACATTTTCACAGATCGACGAGGCGGTTGGTATCTTGTTGCAGCGAGCGGGGCTGGCCAGTGAGGGAAGATGAAGTATTTGTTGTTGGCTCTGATCCGGCTGTATCAGATGACAATTTCGAGGATGCTGCCTCCCTCCTGCCGTTTCACGCCTTCCTGTTCTCATTACGGATACGAAGCCATCCGCAAGTATGGAGCTATCAAGGGGAGCTGGCTTGCCGTGAAACGGCTGGCCCGCTGCCATCCATACCATCCCGGCGGCTTTGATCCGGTGCCCTAAGGCACGCCGATCACGTGCACATCAAGGAGGAATCTGCGTTGACTCAGAGTCGCATGATTGGAGCAGCAATCAGCCTGCTCTTGTTCAGCGTAGCCCTGACCGCTTGTGGGGCTACTCCCGTCGCCGAGAACTGGCCGGGATTGACCGTGGCCGAAGGGATGGTGGCGGCGATCAGCGGGTCGCCCCAGCAGGTGTATCTGTTGGACGCCAAGACAGGGGTTCAAAAGTTCGCCTTCAAGCCCCAGGGAGAAGTACGAGGGACCGTCTACTGGAGCCCGGTCACCGTCAGCGGTGAGCTGGCTTTTGTTGGCTTTGGCACCCTTCAGCCTCGGGCGGCCAACCTGTACGCGTTTGATCCGAACACCGGCCAGGAGCTATGGCGTGTACCGGCGAACGATCTGATCTTGCCCGCTCCAACCTACGCCGATGGGGTCGTATACTTTGGCGATTCCAGTGGACGGGTGTACGCGGTAGCAGTGGAAAGCCGGAGCGTCAAACCGGGTTGGCCTTTCCAGGCCAAGGAAGCGATTTGGGCCTCCCCCTTAGTTGTGGGTGGTCGGGTCTATGTCAGCTCGATGGACCACCGCCTCTATTGCCTGGATGCTGACACGGGTGAGAAACTGTGGGAAACGGAACTTGGCGGCGCGATTGCCGCCCAGCCCACTCTGGATGCAGCCCGAGGAGTTCTCTATGTGGGAGCCTTCAACGGCCAGGTATACGCCATCCGGGCTGATTCGGGCGAGATCGTCGAGGGGTTCCAGTTCAAGGCGAACGGTTGGATCTGGTCCGAGGTGCTGGTGGCTGAGGACCGGCTGTATGTAACCTCGCTGAACGGCAAACTCTATGCCCTCGATCCATCCAGCGGAGCCGTTCTCTCTCCCTATCCCTACGACAGTGGAGAGATAGACGGCAGGAAAGACTCGATCCGGGCGGCGCCTATCAAGGCCGGAGAGCTGGTGATTGTGGCCACCAAATCGGGGCGGGTCATCGCTGTCAAAGAGGGTCAGCGCCAGTGGTACTGGCCCAGCGGGACCCCCCAGGCCAGCATTCTGACCACTCCCGTTCTTTACGAAGGAACGGTCTATGTCATCTTGATGAATGGGAACGTGCAGACCCTGAATGCGGAAACGGGGGTCCCGGGTTGGGGCTTTTCACCGCCGGGCAGGTGAAAGAATAGGAGTACTCGAATTCCAGTTATGAGCAGCAGACTCGAACAGGACACGCATCGGTAAGGTTTTGGGAGGAGGGTTCACTTGGGTATTACGGATATCTGGACCGTGTTCATTTTGCGGCCCATGCTCAATACTCTGCTGGGGCTCTATAGCGTTTTAGGCGGGCAGTTCTGGCTGGCCATCATTATCTTTACCATCATCGTGCGCATCTTGATGACGCCTTTGATGTTACCTCAGCAACGTTCGGCCAAAAAGATGCAAGAGCTTCAACCCCGGCTCCAGGAATTGCAGAAAAAGTATGCCAAAGACCGGGAAAAGCTGGCACAAGAACAGATGAAGCTCTATCGTGAGGCAGGGGTCAATCCCATGGGTGGCTGTCTGCCGCTGTTGATCCAGTTCCCGATCTGGATCGGGCTGTACCAGTCCATCATTCAGGCCCTCGGCTACCAACCTCTGCAACTGCTGGGCTTGTCCGAGAACATCTACTCCTTCCCCTTTTTGCAAACCCTGTGGTCCGAGGTCCCCCTGAACCGGTATTTCCTGGGCATGGACCTGGCCCTGACACCCCAACAACTGGGCGGACTGACCTATGCCCTGCCGATCCTGGTGGCGTTCACCTCCTGGCTGCAATCCAAGATGACCACCCCACCCGGTTCCGATAGCCAGGCCGCCTCCATGAACCAGAGCATGATGCTGATGATGCCGTTGATGTTCGGCTTTTTCAGCCTGAGTTTTGCCACCGGACTGTCTCTGTACTTTATCATCTCCAACATCATTGGCATTGTGACGCAAGGCTTTATCTCCGGCTGGGAAGGGCTGTTGTTCTGGCGAGGGTTCAGCCTCTCCAGGCTGCTATCCGGTGGAGGGAGACCCTCCCCACAAAAGGAAGCTAAACCAACGGTCGAACCGGCTGCGATGGAAAAGGGAGCGCAGAGTGGAAGCGCAAAACAGAGGAAAAAGCGTCGTCGCAAGAGGTAAATCGGTGAAGGACGCCATCTCCCGCGGACTGGCGATACTGGGGCTCAGGCAAGACGAAGTGGAGATTGAGGTCCTGACCGAAGGGAGTCGGGGACTGCTGGGGTTTGGTGCCGAAGATGCTGAGGTCAGACTGACGATCAAGTCGCCTCCCACGCCAGAACCAATTCCAGAACCGATGTTGCCACCCGATGCAGGGCCAAAGAAACCGTCTCCGCTCCCACCATCAGGCCCACCGGCGGAGCTCGAACGCCAAATTGCATCCCCAGAACAGCAGGTAGGTCAGGAGGTACTCTCCGAGCTTCTCAAGCTGATGGGCATTCGGGCCTCGGTGGAGCCCAAATTGGGGCATGAACTGGCCGAGGAAGGCCAGGTTCCCCCTTTAGTGTTGAACATCGTCGGTGAGGACCTGGGAATTCTCATCGGGCGACGTGCCGAAACCCTCAAGGCCCTGCAATATCTAGTTCGGCTGATGGTCAGCCATCGGCTGAAACAGTGGTCCAATCTGGTCGTGGATGTGGAAGACTACTTGTCGCGGCGGCGGCAGGTTCTGGAAAGCCTGGCTCTCCGCACGGCGGACCGGGTCGTTCGTACCGGACGAGGCCAGGCTCTGGAACCGATGCCGGCCTATGAACGACGGTGGGTGCACATGGCGTTGCGCAACCACCCAAAAGTGACGACCAGGAGTGTGGGTGAGGGCGAAAAGAGAAAAGTCACGATCGTACTGAAATAGAAGCCTGGGAACCCAACCTGATCCTCCGCGAGAGGTCTCGGGCGGGTGACAGATTCCCACGAAAACGGCCTTGCCCTGATGACAGGGTTGGGGCCGATGAGATATTCTGGCCTCCCGGTTGATCGTACAGCTAACCCGCCAAGCCCTTACCACGCCAATTCCCGGAGAGCATCCGTGATGAAACGCAGCCGTCTGGTGTTGCTGCTGTGGTTAGTCATCGGGGTCGGGGCCATCGGCACCGGTCGTGAGTTGTTCTACAACCTCTGGTACCTTCTGACCTCGCTGCTCGTTTTTTCGTTCTTGTGGGCCTGGAGTGGCGTCCGGTGGGTCGAGGTAGAGCGACAGGTGCGGACGACTCGTTCTCAGGTAGGCAAGATGATAGAGGAACGGCTGGTCGTCAAGAACCGGGGCCGGCTTCCCAAGTTGTGGCTGGAAGTATTGGACCATTCAACGTTGCCCCATCATGCCGTGAGCCGTGTCATCAGCCCTCTTGGGCCGAACAAGGTGTATTCGCGGACGATCAAAACTCGCTGCCTGCAACGGGGATCCTTCACCTTGGGACCGACAACGCTGATCAGCGGCGATCCCTTTGGTCTGTTTCAGGTTTCTCGCCGATTGGACAAACCGGCCGCAACGACGGTCATTGTCTACCCGGCCACCGTCGAAGTACCCGCCTTTGCCCCCCTGGTGGGGCTGCTCCCCGGCGGTGACACCATCCACCGCCGCACGCCGTATGTGACCACCAACGTCTCTGGCATCCGCGAGTATGTGCCGGGCGACGCCTTCAACCGCATTCATTGGCCATCCACGGCACGGACGGGACGGCTGATCTCGAAGGAATTTGAACTCGATCCTACGGCAGATATCTGGATCTTGCTCGATCTGGAACGAGCCGCCCAGGCCGAGTTGTCCCGGAGCGTGAGCCCCTCGGAAGAGTCCTGGCCTTGGAAATTCGGTGGAGCCTCGGAATTGGATCACAACATGCGCGCCCGGTCATTCTGGGCCAGGCTGGTTGGTCAACTTGAGGCCCCCTTGCCTTGGGAACGGGCCAGCTCGCGGCTGCCGCTGGCGCCTTCGACCGTGGAGTACGGGACGACGATCGCCGCTTCTCTGGCCAAGCACTTTATCACCCGCGATCGAGCCGTGGGGTTGATTGCGTACAGCCACCGTCGGGAGATGATCCCGCCTGACCGGGGCGAGCGGCAGTTGACCAAGATCCTGGAAACGCTGGCGATCATCCGCGCGGAGGGACATATCCCTCTGGCCGAGATCCTTGCCGCAGAAGGCACTCATTTACGGCGCAACACCACCGCCATTGTCATCACCCCCACCGACCAGAAGGATTGGATCGTGGCTGCGCAGGCCGTCAGCCAGCGGGGGGTCAGGCTGGTGGCTGTGCTTATGGAATCCCGGAGTTTTGGTCAATTGTATAGCAACGAGAAGCTGGTACCTGAGCTGTCCATGAGCGGCATCAGCACCTATCTGGTCCGCGAAGGGGATGATCTATCCCAGGCTCTGTCCAGGCCCTATGCGCCGGCCATCCCGGCGATGGGCCGCATGGAAAGGGAACCTCTGTTCCGGGAGTCGAGGTAGGAGACGTTTAACCACCGTGTTCAGCCTGGATGATACCATCGCTGCCATCTCCACCCCCATCGGCGAGGGAGGGATCGGTATCGTGCGGATGACGGGTCCGGACGCCGCCAGCATTTTGTATCGGATCTTTCGTCCCGGTTCGAGGTCGGACGAGTTTGAATTCGAACCGCGCCGGCTCCACTACGGCTACATCATCGACCCGCTGACGGAGGAACGGATTGACGAGGTGTTGGCGGTGGTCATGCCTGCTCCTCGCACCTACACTCGACA
This sequence comes from Chloroflexota bacterium, assembly GCA_018606645.1. Lineage (GTDB taxonomy): Bacteria > Chloroflexota > Anaerolineae > JAAYZQ01 > JAAYZQ01 > TumbabinsA96. The sequence goes on along the minus strand of JAGVRI010000004.1, from coordinate 290,955 downwards.
GGACATGGTGGAGGTCCACGGCCACGGCGGGATCGTGGCCTTGCGACGGATTTTGACGCTCTGCCTGCGGCTGGGGGCGCGCCTGGCCGAACCCGGCGAATTCACCGCGAGGGCCTTTCTAAACGGCCGCCTGGACCTGGCCCAGGCGGAAGCGGTGCTGGATATTGTACGGGCCAGAACAGAAGCCTCACTGCGAGCGGCGATGGGGCAGTTGACTGGCTGCCTGTCGGAACAGGTGCGGCAAATACGGGATGCCCTGCTGCCAGCGCTGGCCTATCTGGAGGCCAGCATTGACTTTGCCGAGGACGAGATCCCCGAACGAGACATCTCCCAGGATCTGGCCCTGGCTGTCGCCGGCCTTTCTCGGCTCCTGGCCGATGCCGATCGGGGCATCATCTACCGTCAGGGCGTGCGGGCGGCCATCGTCGGCCGGCCCAATGTGGGCAAGTCGAGCCTGCTGAATCGCCTGCTGCGTACCAGCCGGGCCATCGTCACCAATATCCCTGGCACAACCCGCGACACGCTCGAAGAGACACTGAACCTGCGCGGAGTGCCGGTGGTGCTGGTAGACACGGCCGGCATCCAGGCTAAACCCCAGGATCCGATCGAACAATTGGGGATCGAGCGCAGCCGAAACGCGCTGGCCCAGGCCGATCTGGCCCTGTTCGTCGTTGATGCCAGCCAGCCGTTCAGCGAGGCGGACCGGGCGATTGCCGCTCTGATCGGAAAGAGGCCGGCCATCGTTGCGCTGAACAAGATCGACTTGTTGGAGCCTGAGGCCAGGGCGAGGATCCTCCAGACGCCCACGAGTCCGTTTGATTCCTTCCCGGCTGTCCCCATCTCGGCCTTGACTGGCGAAGGGTTAGAGTCATTGGAAGAAGCCATCCTCGAGGCCGTATTCTCGGGGCGGGTTACCGCCTCCGAGACCCCGATGGTGACCAGCCCCAGACACAAAGAAGCGTTGAGCCGCGCTCTGGATCATGTTCGTGCGGCCCAGGCAGCCTACCAGGAGGGAGTCGTGGCCGATCTGGTGGCGATTGACCTGACGGCAGCGATCCATGCCCTGGGAGAAATTACCGGCCAGACCGCCAGTGAGGACCTGCTGGAAACCATCTTTAGCCATTTCTGCGTAGGGAAATAACATGCGAACCCTTCTCGTATTGTTGTGCCTACTGAGTCTTTTGATCGGCTGTAGCCCCAACCCGACACCGGCGTCCTTCGCTACCGTCTCTCCCACCGCCAGTCCAAGGCCGGCCACCGACACGCCCACTCCGACCCTTGTGGCTTTGCCCACCGTCCCGGCGGCCAGGACCTCGGTGGCCGGGAGCCGGCATCCCACGGCGACGCCATCCATCACACCCAGCCAGACCCTCACCCCGACCTTTACCCCTTCGCCTTCTCCGACCCTCACCCCCTCGGCTACGGCTACCTGGACTTTTACTCCCCGGCCGTCGGGTCCCACGATCACGCCCACCGAGACAATCACCCCAACTCCGACGCCAACCCTGACCCCGACCCCGATCTTCAGCCCCACTCCCCTGCCGACCGTAGCTGTTTCAAAGGATATTATGCATGTGCTACTGATCGGCCTGGATTCGACCCACAACCTGCGCGCCCAGAACACCGACGTGATCATCGTCGCTGCCCTCAACAAGGCCACCAAGCAGGTTTCCTTGCTGTCTATCCCCCGCGATCTGTGGGTCTATATCCCGACCCAAGGCTGGAGTCGGATCAACACCGCTCATCGGCGGGGATATGCCACCCAATATCCCGGCGGGGGGCCAGCGCTGCTGATGCGTACGATCGAGGTGAACTTTGGCATCCCCATCGATCACTGGGCCAGGGTGGATTTTCAGGGCTTTATCCGGGTGGTGGACGAACTGGGTGGGGTGGACATGGTCGTGCCGTGCCGGGTAAACCTGCGGTATACCCCGCCGACGTCCGAGACGGAAGAGGAAATGATCCTGGAGCCCGGGGTGTACCACATGGATGGATCCACTGCATTGCACTATGTGCGCACCCGGCGGGGCGGCACCGATTTTGACCGGGCACGGCGCCAACACCAGTTCCTGAAGGCGATGTGGCATCAACTCAAGAACACCAACATTATCCTGCGCATCCCAGGGCTGTGGTCCGCGCTCAAGGATAGCTTTGAGACAGACCTGAACCTGGGCGATGTCCTGTCGCTGGCTCCGCTGGCCCTGGATATCAAACCCCAGCGCATCCGCAGCCGCTACATTGGCCCGGCCCAGGTCACCAACTGGACGACGGCTGAGGGTTGGAGTGTGTTGCTGCCCGACTATGAGAAGATTCAACAGGTGGTGGCGGGACTCTACGCCCCGCCTTCGGCGGGCGAGGAACAGGTGGCCAATGAGGCAGCGCGCATCGGGGTGCGAAACGGCACATTCCGTCCGCAACTGGCCCTGATCGCCGCCGACCAATTGCGGTGGCACGGGCTCACCGTGACCGAGACCGGGCCGGCTGACCAGCCGGGTTACAAGCAGACCCGGATCATCGTCTACAGCCAAAAGCCGAAAGCCCTAGAACTGTTGATGCAGTTGCTCAAGGTTAAGCCGGAAAATGTGATCCAACAGTCCGATCCCGGGCAGTCGGTGGACATTCAGGTGATCCTTGGAGAGGATTACGATCCCTGTCAGTAGAAGACCCGACTCACGGTTCCAAGGGGTTGAGGGCGCGGCCCCCGGCGGCCCCGCTGATCACCAGGGTGAATTCACCCCGCGGCGGCCGCGCCCGAAAGTGGGCCAACAACTCGCCGGCAGCGCCCCTCTGCACCTGTTCATGGAGCTTGGTCAACTCTCCACACACGGCCGTGAACCGGTCTCCGAAGCATTGCTCCAGGTCGGTCAATGCCTCCAGCAGGCGGTGTGGGACCTCATAGGCGACTACCGTAAACGGGCAGTCCACCAGGGAGGCCAACAAAGCGCGACGGGCGCCGGCTGCCCTGGGCAGGAAACCAACGAAGTAAAAGCGATCGCCAGGGATGCCGGCAACGGCCAGAGCGGCCGAGATGGCGGTGGGGCCGGGCACTCCGACGAGGGGGATCCCCCGCTCCAGGGCAGCGCCGACCAGTTCGTAGCCGGGATCGGCCAGGCCGGGCATGCCCGCCTCGGTGACCAGCGCCACATCGCCCTGCATCAGGGCATCGAGGACAGCCTGCATCCGACTCTGCTTACGCCGATGGTAGGCATCGGTGAAGCGCATCATCGGCGTATGGATCTCATAGCGACTCAGCAGCCGTTGGGTGCGCTCTGGATCTTCGGCAGCAATGAGGCGAACCTGGCGTAAGACCTGGAGCGCCCGCTCACTGATATCTTCTAGATTGCCGATCGGGGTGCCTACCAGAAACAGGGTGCCCATCAATACAAGAACATGGGCTTGCCCATCATGTTGGCGATCTTGGGGCGGTACTGCTCCACATCGTACATCTCGTCCACGTCCACCCGTTTAGTGCCAGAAATGACATACTTGAGCGGCACGTGGGTGTACACGCCATCCCGCAAGGCAACCATCCGGCCTGACCGTCCTTGAGCTACCAGGTCCATCGCCAGCAGGCCATAACTGACAGCCACCATTCGGTCCAGGGAATCGGGGGCGCCGCTGCGCATCAGATATCCCAACTGCTGATAGATGATGTTCTCGCCCGTCAGTTTCTTGATCTTTTCGCCGGTGACCGCGCCGATCCCCCCCAGCTTCTTGTGGCCGTAGGCATCCTCATCCCCATCATAATGGACCAGGTCGCCTTCGATCTCCCGCGCCCCCTCGGAGATGGTCATGATGGCATAGTTGCTGGGGTTGCTATACTTGTCCTGCACCAACAGCAATGCCAGCTTTTGAATGTCAAACGGCACCTCGGAGATGATGGCCCGGTCCACATCGGCCAGATAGGCAGAAATCAGAGAAGTCTCCCCCGAATTCCGACCAAAAAGCTCAACAATCGCGATCCGCTCATGCGAACCGCTCGGGGTCCGCAGGTTGGTGATAAAGTCCACGCTGCGGGTGACGGCGGTCGAAAAGCCGATGCAGTAGTCGGTGCCGTACACGTCGTTGTCCATGGTCTTGGGGATGGCGACCACCGGGAACCCCTCTTCATGCAAGCGGGCGGCGTAGGAAAGGGTATCATCCCCACCGATGGGTACCAAGGCGTCCAACTCCAGAGCGTCCAGGACCTTGAGCACATGAGGGGTGAAATCATAGATGGCCTTGTCCCCCTCACCCTCTATTGGCTCTGCTGTTCCTTTCAAGAAATCGGGTACCTCGCTCGCCTTCACCCGTTGCGGGTTAGTGCGGGATGTGTGCAAAAAAGTGCCACCGGTCCGGTCGATGGTTCGCACCGTATTGCGCAGCAACGGCATAAACAGGTTCTTGCGTGACTGCGGGCTATCCAGATTACAGTGCAACAGACCGGCCCAACCCTTGCGGATGCCGATCACATCCCAACCTTTGTCAATGGCCGATTCGACCACCGCCTTGATGGCCACGTTCAGGCCGGGGACGTCACCGCCGCCGGTGAGAATTCCCAGTTTCTTGTTTCTACCCATCTCATATCCTCCGCTGCTAAATTCCCTCTTTCGTCATGGTGATATAGTGAGTATAGCATACATTCAAATGCGGTGAAAATTATCCCTCCCCATGAAGATCTTCTCGGTCAGGAACTATTGCTGCGCCTCCCAGACCCCCTGGATGATATAGGTCCCGGCGCCGATCAAGGCAATGACCAGCAGGGTGAGGTCGTAGGCCAGGGCCAGGGCGAGGGCCTGGTGCTCGCTGGCTCCCACCTGGCTAAAGAGCAGCACGGTGCCTCCCTCGCGGATACCCAGCCCCCCCACGGAAGGGATCATCAACAGGGCCGAGATGATCGGCACCAGGAGGAAATAGTACCATGCCGAAAGCTCGATCCCGACGGCCCGGCCCAACAAATAATACCCCAGGATCAGGATCAAATTCCAGACGATGGAAGCGAGGGTGGCGTACAACAACGCCGTCGGGCGGTAGAGGTGGAGCGATTCATACAACTCGCGCAAGACCTTGATCCGACCCAGCAACCGGTCCAGGCCGAACCGTCGCCCCCATCGCTCCAGCCAGGAGCGTTGCCACACCAGGGCAACCAGGACCACAATCGCGCTAAAGATGCCCGCGATCAGGAGCTGCACCTGAGGTTGGATGAGCCGATGGCCCATGAGCAACGCCAGCAACGCCATGGCAAAGAGGACAAAGAGGCCCAGGAAACGGTCTACCACCACCGAACTGATGGCGGCCGACACTTTGTGATCATTGCGCGACAGTTCGTACATCTTGACCGCATCGCCGCCGACGCCGGTGGGTAAAAACAGGCTGAAGAATGACCCGACAAAATAGAGCATCACCAGACGCCACCAACTGACCGAGACATCCAACGACCACACCAGTGCCCCCCACCGATAGGCGCGGACCAGCGACCCGGAGAGAAAGAGAAGTAGAGCCGCCAGGAAGGGACCCCAGTCCATTTCCTGGAAAAGCTGGAGCACCTGCGCCAGGTCTACGCGGCGGACCACATAGATCAACGCCCCAAGGCTGACGAGGACCTTGAGAAGGTTCAGGATGCGGTTTCGACGCCTGTTCCGATCGTCCACGCCTTTCCTCAACGAGATGACGTCCCTAGCCAGAAACCTTGCATGCTCAACGCCGCGCTCCCCTTCGTTGCTCCCGGGCGAGGTCATAGGCGGTCAGGAGCTGTCGTGCCGTGTTCTGCCACGAGAAATGTTCGACCACGCGCTGGCGCAACTGCCGGCCCAGTTGGCGTGCCTCCTCGGGGTGCTTCAACAGGCGGGCAACGGCATCGGCCAGGGCGGTCACATCGCCACGAGGGGCGTAGACCCCCAGTTCCCCCAGGATCTCGCGGCTGGGCGGGGTGTCAAAGGCGACCGTGGGCAGGGCACAGGCCATATAGTTGTAGAGCTTGCCGTTGGACTCGGTCTCGGAGAGTTTGGGACCCACTGCCACCTCGCCCAATGCCAGATAGCGAGCGGCCTGGGTATAGTCAATCCGCCCCGGGAAGGTGACATGGTCGGCCACACCCAGCTCGCGAGCCTTTTGTCGGTAACGGTCCTCGTTGGGATAGCCCATGATCAGGAAATGGGCCTCGGGCACGCGCTCCAGGACGAGGGGAATCGCCGCCAGCAGATGATCGATCCCCTGGTAGGCATTGAGCAATCCCAGGTAGACCACCGCGCGCCGCCCTGGAGGCACCAGGCTCCGCAGTTCTCCAATCTCGACATCAGGCCGAAAGGCATCGGTATCTACTCCGTCCAGCGCCAGAACCACCCGGCGCACACCGAACCTCTCCCGTAGTTCCCGGGCCACATCGCTGCACGAGGCGACCATGACTTCAGGCAGGCGGTTGATCCATCGTTCATTGCGCGCCCAAAAGCGATACATCCAACCGTGACCGGGGATAAACTGGTGGGCCTTCAGTTCGCCGGACAGGCTGCCTTGAATATCCCCGACCACCGGCGCGCCCAGGAGTTGCCCCACGACCCAACCAATGGCCGCACCCTCGTGCAAATGACCGTGGATCACGTGCGGTCGGAAGCGGCGAGCCACCGCCCATGCTTTGAACAACAGTAATACGTCAATATATAGTTTATGCCACGACGGTCCGGCTGAGGTCTTGGTGTACCACGGCACGCGGACGGTGCGATGGATCACCAGTCCCGGCCGATTAGAACCGAGATGATAAGTGCAGATCTCGACCTGGCAGCCCATCGTCTGGAGGGCGCGGGTCTCTTCATAGATGCGGACGTGGCACCCCCGGTCGGCAAAGAAGGGGGTAGGGGCGATCATGAGTACCCGCAGGCTTTGACGATCCGCGCCGAGGTTGGCAGGACTCACCGGCTTCACTCCCGGCTCAGTTCTTCCCGGACGGTGTAGATCGGTTTTCCCTGGCTTTCGTAATAGGTACGGGTGACCAGCTCGGCCAGCAAACCACTGGTGATCAACTGCACGCCCAGCATGGTCAGCAAGATGCCCAGCAGCGTCAACGGACGGTCGCCGATCGGCCGGAGCAACAGCAACCGCACCACCGCCAGATAGAGGAGCACGATGCTACCAATCCCCAGGGAGAACAAGCCCAACAGGCCAAAGATATGGATCGGTCGGGTGGAATAGCTCATCAGAAAACGGACGGCCAGGATATCGAGGATCACCTTGAGAGTGCGGGACAGGCCATATTTGGCTTTGCCAAAGCGCCGGGGATGGTGGCGCACCGGGATTTCGGTCACCCGGCCGCCAGCGGCATGGGCCAGAGCGGGGATGAAACGGTGCAATTCGCCGTACAACTGCACATCAGCCAGGATATCACGGCGGTAGGCCTTGAGGGAACAGCCGTAATCGTGGATCCGCACGCCGGTCGCCCAGCCGATCAGGCAGTTGGCAATCGCCGACGGCAGCCGCCGGTCTAGGAAACGGTCCTGCCGGTTCACGCGCCAGCCGCTGACCACATCATAGCCCTCGGCGATCTTGGCCATCAAGGCCGGGATATCCGCCGGATCGTTCTGCAGGTCGGCGTCCAAGGTGATGACGACGTCACCGCGCGCCCGGTCAAAGCCGGCGGCAAAGGCAGCCGTCTGCCCATAGTTACGCCGAAAACGAATCAGCCGCAGATGTTCATCGCGCTCGTACAGCTCACGCATGACCTCAAAGCTGCGGTCGGTGCTGCCGTCATCGACAATGATGATCTCGTAGCGATACCCGCTCCCAGCCAGCACCTCGGTGAGGCGCTCATACAGGAGGGGCAGGCTCTCTTCCTCATTTAATACCGGCACGACGATCGAAATATCCAAGAAGCCTTCTCCCCACGGGTTCCTGATCGGAGACTCCTCCTGGATCGCTTCCGCCGGAGGAAGTGCTTCGATCCTGCGCCTTGTGCGCGCCGCCATTATAGCATCAGCGACCGGGGGTGTCAATAACGCGCATTCCTTCATGACAACACAGCGCCAACCGCTCGAGAGCAATGGGTTGCCATGAGCATAGTAGGTGTGCTATACTAATCACAGGGCACTCGATCTACCTGTCGCCCGGTAAGATCTTGCGAGGGCATGCACCACCCTGGCAAATTGTCGAGAGGGCATGATGCGACCCACAGTCACCGATGTGGAACAGATCAAAAAGAAAGCGCGCAAGATGGCGGCCAGCCAGGTGCTGGCCGGAGGAGAGGCCCACGTGTCCCTCCCTTTGGGCGAGATCAAGGGCTGCCGAACCTGTATCGTCGCCGGCTACGGGTCACTCAGCAAGACGCCACAGGCGGTCCCCCACGACCGCTTGATCTGGGTCCTGGATGGATATGCAGAAGTCCATGACTCAGCCGGCCAGGCGATCCATGTCAGCCAGGGGGAAAGCACGGTCCTGGTCGGGGGCACGGCGTATCGGCTGGTGTTTCCTCAACTGACCATTTACCTGAGTGTAGAACCCGAAGGAGCCCCATGACGCTGGTAGCGGGACTTGACATCGGGTCGCGGACCATTGCCCTCGTGGAGTGGGATGGCACCCGCCCCGCCCGGATGGAAGTGGTAGATACCGGTACCGATCCGATGGGCAATGCCCGCGCCCTGATCCGGGAGGGCGCCTATCGTTGCCTGGTGGCCACCGGCTATGGGCGTCACCTCGCAGTGGAGCGGGAACTGGCCAACGAGGTAATCTCAGAGATCAAGGCCTACAGTCTGGGTGCCCACCACCTCTATCCCGACGTCGCTACCGTGTTGGACATCGGAGGACAGGATAGCAAAGTGATCCGGGTGGGGCCGGGCGGACAGGTGCTCCGTTTCGAAATGAACGACCGCTGTGCTGCCGGTACCGGGCGTTTCCTGGAAAACATGGCAAACGCCCTGGGAATGAGGGTGGAGGAACTGGGGCCTCATGCACTGGCGGCGAAAGGCCAGGCAGTTCGGATCTCCAGCATGTGCACCGTCTTTGCCGAGTCGGAGGTGGTGTCCCTGATCGCCCGCGGAGAGGACAGTCATCGGGTCGCCCTTGGGTTGCACCAGGCGATTGTGGACCGGGTGGGAGGGATGGTCCGACGGGTGGGCGTAGAGGAACGCTTTGTGTTTGCCGGCGGTGTGGCCTACAACCCGTGTCTGCAGCAGCTCTTTGCCGAGACCCTAGGGGTACCCCTCACCGTGCCAGAGAACCCCCAAATTGTGGGAGCGTTGGGCGCCGCCCTCCACGCCTGGCGCCTCGCCCACCGTCCGTGACAGTGATTACTCCCCCTCAAGAAAGCAGGCGATCCCCTGAGCCACCGCCTGTGCCAGCTCGTAGCCGTGCTCGGTCAATAGCTCCCGGTCCGCCGCCATAAAGCCCAGTTCGATGATCGCGGCCGGCGTTTCCGGATCGATTTCGCTGAAAGCGTGATACCCGGTCATATCGAAGGTGATGCTATTCTCATGGAATGTCAGTCCGGTGACCTCTCCATATTTCTGGATCAGGCAGGCGACGAGGCGATCCTCTTTTTCCGGGATGGCGCTGCCGGCCACACGGGCCACTTTGAAACCAGAAGCCTCTGGAACGCTGCACGAATCGGTATGGATTGAAACAAAGGCATCCGCCTTGTAACCGTTCAGCCTGTCTGAAAACTCGGGCAAGAGCTCCGCCATGTATCCTTCATATTGCAGGATAGCCACCACCCGAGAAGCTACATCCAGGTTAATGGTCACTTCCTGCAACCCGTCAGGGCAGATGGCCCCGGAATCATTCTGCCAATGCCCGGCGACAATACCGACTCGCAAGGGTCTGGGCGAAGGGCTGACAGTCGGGCTGGGCCTGGGTGTACGCGTGGGACGCGGGGTGCGGGTGGGGCGCGGCGTGCGAGTGGGGCGGACAACGGATGGCTGGCCGGTGGGCTCAGGGCCTTGCGGAGCCCCCTCACTCTGCATCCAATGGGCCAACCATGCCACATACCCGATCCCCAGGAGAAAGGCAACAAACAACAGCCGGGTTACCTGCTTTCTCCCTTCCAACCGCATTCTCCTCGCCTGGTAGTGACGCGATCATACCTCTAATTTCATCTTTCGTCAAACGGTTTGTGCCTTGTGCCTCGCCGGCAATTGCCCACCCGGCCCGGCTATGGTATAATGGCGGCACCACATAGAAAGGACGCACACTCGATGAAGACCGTGATCGATGCGGTTCGACAAAACCACGCCCTCGAGCACGCCACCATGCACATACTGAACCGTCGTCATCCCTATCTGCGTTTGATGGGCCGTAGTTCGCTCTCCGGCTTTTATCTCTATGGAGCGTTGGATACCCAGGAACTGGCCGATGCCGCTTCTGAGGCGCTCCTGCGCCTCCAGCAGGGAGAAACGCACCTGGCGATCCATCCCCGTTGTGGGACAAACCTGGCAGTGACCAGCGTACTGGCCGGCGCTGCCGCCTTTGGTACCACCCTGGGTCGTCCTCGTTCCAGACTCGAACGGCTTCCCTGGGCTCTGATTGCCGCCACCTTGGCCGCCATCCTGGCCCAGCCTCTGGCTCACAAGATCCAGGAGCGGGTCACGACCGACTCCAAGGTCGAGGGCCTGTACATCTCTGAAATCTGCCGACAGGAGAAGGGTCGGATTGTCATTCACAAAGTCACAATAGGACGACAGTAAACGGATGTTCTATATCTTTCACGGGGAAGACGAGTTCGGTCAGGCAGAGGAACTGCTCAGTCTGCGACACAGACTGGCCGCCGGCGACCCGGCCATGGCCGAGCTGAACACCAATCTCTTGGATGGCAACCGCCTGACCCTCGATGAACTGGTTCACGTCTGCAATTCGATCCCTTTCTTGTCCGATCGTCGCCTGGTGATCGTCTATAATCTCCTCAGCCGGCTGAGCCAGAGTGCGAAGGAGAGGGAAGGTGAAGAGGCTGGCCAGAAGCGCCGCTTCCTGGAGGGGCTGACGGCGTACCTGTCCACCTTGCCTCCCACGACCCGGCTGGTCTTTGTCGAAAACAAAACCCTTCCTGCATCCCATCCCATCCTGCAACTGGCCAGGGCCAAAGAAAGAGAGCGGCAGGCCTTTGTCAAACTATTCGCCAAACCCAAAGACTCGGAACTACCCCGCTGGATCGAGGAGCGAGTGCGCTCTCAGAAAGGCAGCATCAGCCGCGAAGCCGCCTCGCTGCTGGCTGTACTGATCGGCGACGATCTGCGGCAGTTGGAACAAGAGATCGAAAAACTGCTCCTCTATGCCGACGGCAGGCAAATCTGCCTGGAGGATGTTCAAACCTTGGTCAGTCGCGCTCGCGAGACCAGGGTCTTTGACCTGGTCGACTGTGTGGGCCAACGGCAGACCAATAAAGCGCTGCTGCTCCTTCACCGCCTACTCGAAGAGGGCGAAGACCCTCTTTCCTTGCTGGCGATGCTGGCCCGGCAGATCCGGATTCTCATTCAGGTCAAGGAACTCCAATCCAAAGGCCTTACCCCACCGGAGATCAGCGAACGGCTCGGGCTGCATCCGTATGTCGTCGAAAAAGGCCTGCATCAGGCCCGAAACTTTACCATGGCCCAGTTGGAAGCCGCACACCAATATCTCGTGGACACCGACTGGATGCTCAAGACTGGCGCCATGGAGGAAAGGCTGGCGCTGGAATTGTTAGTGATTAACCTAACAGCCGGGTAGCAGACCGCCTTAACGCACCGCCTCTTTCTGAGGTTCACGAGCGGTGTCCAGGCTGATCCCCAGCCACAGATGATGGACCAGGACATTGGAGGCCGGCCTTACCCGGATGACCGCCCTGGGGTTCTGCACCAGACTCACTACCAGGTCCGATCCCGTACAGCCGACCACCGCCGTCGGATGGACATAGCAGGTATCGGGCCAATGTCCATACTTCTCGTAATAGCGCTGCGCTGCCCTCCCGACCTTGTCCTCCAATGTCCGACGCGGGTCGTTATCGTACCACAGCAGTCCAACCTGCACCGGGTCCCCCTTCCTGGCCCCAGACATATGACCATGTCGGCCATCGATTCCCTGCCCCAACCGCCTTAATGGGCAAGAGCTTCGCCCGGCGTAGAAACCAGGCGCCCGTTCGCAGATCCTGATACAACTCCAGGTCTCCTTCTGCACATCGAACCTGGAAGAAACGACGCCCTCCCTGACGATGCCATGGCTGCTTGCGCCTCACCCAGACCGCCATGACCGCTGTGGCCCGGAATCGGTGACCTCGCCATCGAAAACAGCAGGGCAGGTACTGGAACCGCAGTTCCAGCATCTCCACTGCTTCATCATAGACCCTCCATCCCATCTGGTTCCCCTCCCGCAACTGGCGCGAGATCACCATCTCCTATGGCTCTGTCCGTCGGACAGAAGCGCGTCCTCTCCGACTACATGGAACTCCCGATGGCCGGCCAGATGGGGACCTGACGGGACGCCATAGCCCATGGGCGGCCACGCTGGCAGAGGCGAGGCGCTTCCCCCCTGAATCACCACTACCGGCGGGAAACTGCCGGTCTGAACGCGCCGTGAATCGGCCTCTCTCTGCTTCTCCCATCGGTTCAAAACGACCAGCAGCAGGAGCGACGTCGGAATACTGGCCACCACACCACACACCACGCCGACGACCACGGCCATCGCCTCCGGACTCATCTGAGTGCCGATGATCACTGCCATCGCCACCACCAGGATCAATCCGCTGACCACGCAAACCTGCTTGAGCATCGTTCTACTTTCCCCTTCCGCTTGAATGTCTGGCCCGGAGCCCGAATCCATCATTCCTCCAGACAGCCCCGTACCGCCCCGGTCTATTTAACTCGGCTCAGAAGCTTGAGGCGTGCCACCAGACCCGACTGCCTCTCCGGCATCCCCTCCGTGCCAGTGGCCGACAGAAGCCCTGGCCGCGATGACCGGCCGGCTCGTGCAACGACTTCTTTGACTTCATCGTCGCTGACGTAAGCGGCCTGCATCCTGGTGACCCGTCCCTTGGCGATAACCAGAAAATCCCCACGGCCCAGGAGCCGCTCCGCGCCAGTCCTGGGCAAGCCGCTGGCCACCTTGGCGTCCTCCGGGCTGGTGACACTGCCCACGACCCGCACCGGGAAGTTACTTTTGATCAGGCTGCCGATGACTGCTGCCGTTGGTTTCTGGGTGCAAGCCACGAGGTGAATGCCGGCCTCGCGACCCCGCTGGGTGAGGCGAGTAAGCAGCCGCTCCATCTCTGCCCCTCCCAACTGCACCAGATCCGCCAGTTCATCCAGGATCACCACCAATCGCGGCTCCGAACGCTGCTCCCGGTCACGTCGCTCCATCTCCGAGACGAGACGGGCCAGAACGGCCGCCGCCTCATCTACCCGCACTACCACAGGCACAAGGAGGTGAGGCAGCCCGGCAAACGGGAGGAAACCTCTACCTTTCGGATCAATGAGCACGAGTTGCAGCATTCGCCGACTGTTGAACATCGCCAGTGAGCAGGCAATCGCCCGGGCCAGCGCTGTCTTCCCCGAACCGGTGGTGCCGGCGATGAGCACATGGGCTACGTCCGGGCTCGGCAGCCGCAGCAGGAGGGGGATGCCATCTTGATCCAGCCCAAGGACAGCCGTCGCCGGCGGCACCATTAACTGCCCAGCGGAACTATCACCCGCTAATCGCTGACACAGGTCCAATAGCCCGACCAGTTGCCCGTTCGTCCGAGGCACCTCGATCTGCAACGCGCCTTCTTCCCGGTAGATGCGGCACGAGGGAGCGCCCAGGCTCAGGGCGATCTCTTCAGCGAGTCCCGCCACCTGCCGGACGCGCACTCCGAGAGGCGTCGCCAGGCGGTATCGCACGAACCGTGGCGTGACCGTACCGCCCGTGACCTGCGCCGGCACTCGGTGGCTAGCCAACACCAGTTCAATCCGATCTGCCTGAAAGTGCAGCAGGTGCTTCATGGACCCTCGTTCCGTGCGACGCGACTATCCCACGGCGGCGACGGCCTCCCGCGTGGGAAAAGGCACCACCTTTCCCGGCCGATTGGCGCGCTGTGCGTTACGGGTCCGATCGGACGTAATTTCCTGGACAGGCATGCGTAACGGACAGCCGACGCAGGTCATTGTGTCCGGAACGGGACCAACGCGGGCCGCGCACGCAGCACGTAGCAGCGTGAGCTCGGGCGGACCGTCGTCCCATATCTCAGTCCGGCCGTTGAACCGCACCAGCAGGGGCGATGCTGACTTGAGGCGCAACGAGAAACGAAAATGAGCGCAGTTCACCAATTTGAAAGGACACGACCGACAGAGAGAGGGTGAGACCTCAGGGTCCCCCTCGACAATCTTCTTGCACACGATCCGTCCATCCGTTGACACGCTGCGGTGCTCGCAGGGACTCAGTCCGACGTCCTGGACCTGTATCGGCTTCGGCAACTGCATACATGGAATCATAACACCTCCCGGTTGCCCGAGTCTGTAGAACATCTGTTCGATTATGATTATAGCAGAACATATGTTCTATGTCAAGACCTGAAATTGCCGCTGCCGCGAATTTTTAACATAAATTATGGTTGAGCAGCGGACGCGCAAGGTTGAGGTCAGGTGAGGTTCTTCGTGCCGAGGACGGCGGCAGCGTCGAACGTGTCGGTCGGGCGAGTTCGATCGGGAGGTCAGGGCAGTCGATCGACGGTGGTCTGGTAGTAAGTGCACAAGGGGCGTAACGAGCAGAGCGGACAGCGTGGCCTGCGGCTGACACATATCTCCCGGCCATGCCGGATTACATTAAGATGGAAGGCAAGATAGTCCTCAGGCGGCAGTAATGCTTCGAGGACCGCGTGTGCCTTTTCTCGAGAGACATTCGGACCGATGAGCCCCAACCGTTTGGTCACGCGGTGAATATGGGTGTCCACCGGGAAAGCCGGCTTGCCCAGCGCGAATAGCAGCACAATGGCCGCTGTTTTGGGGCCTACGCCGTTCAGGGAGGAAAGCCATTCCTTGGCCGCGTCTATCGGCCAATCGGCCAGGAAGTTCAGGTCTAACTCACCCCGCTCCTGGGTGAGTGTGCGCAAGGCCTCTTGGATGCGCGGCCCTTTCTGATTGGCCAGGCCGGCAGGCCGAATGGCATTGATCACCTCGGCCGGGTCGGCATCCCGGACCTCTTCCCAGGTGGTGTACCGTTGCCGCAACCGGGCAAAGGCGAGGTCGCGGTTCTTGTCGTTGGTATTCTGACTGAGGATGGTACTCACCAGTTGCGAAACAGGATCCAACTGCGGCCGCCAGTCAGGGAGGCCGTAGACCTGGAGGAGAAGACAGTGCACTTGGCGGGCCTTTGCCCGTAGTTCGTTGTCCGATTCATCCATGCGTTTCTTCCGTCGGTCATCAAGTTGATCATATTGTACTCGGTCGTCGTGGATCGGTCAACCCAGAAAAGGTCATCCTCCCCGGGTCCAGGTTGGATCATCCCTAAAATACTCCGTATGGATGATTGCGAGCACCGACAGAATATGTTAGACTGGTTTTGACAAATTGAGAGGTTTACAATCAATTCTACTCATAGTTAAATGGATATATACTGATAGGAGGGAATTAAATGGAAGAAAAGAGACTTCTTACGGCTAAAGAGGCGGCGACATACCTCCGCATCAGCCTTTTTACCCTGCGCAAGATCGAACAGCAGGGGTTGATCGTTCCGTACCGGACGCCCGGTGGCCATCGCCGCTATAGCCTGGACATGCTAAACGAATATCTGGAAAAGAGTCGCATCCTCCCTGCCTAACGCTCTGCTGCTCCAGAGAAGGGGGGTACCGGGCAGTAATCGTCGCACCAGGGACCATAGGTCGAGTGGCCCCCCGCTGAACCAGGTGCTTTCGGGCATCTGGTTTTTTTTTCTTGAGGAGCGGAGCGTCGCTCACTCAAGCATTGCGTTGGATCGGTAGTTGCGGGTCACACATACGGCATGAGCACTACTAGGAGTCGAGGCTTCAACCGGTGAGTGCCACAAGATACGCCCTTCCGAAGGCTCGACTTCCCGTGGGCCTGATATGAGGAGTACGCACTAACCATTGCCTCTGCGGCGTACATCACCCCATGAAGGCAATGAGTTGACAGACCAGCAGAAAATCAATACAATGGACTTGCTCAACGGCGCATCCCCAAGGGAATGGGTGCGCACCTATGGGATGCTGGATGCCACAAAGGAGGTGCATGATAGATGGGTAAGACTTTTGCCGAAAAGATCCTGGCCCTGAAGGCAGGCCTGGATGAGGTGGTCCCCGGTCAAATCGTAACCGTCCGACCCGACAAACTGCTGACTCACGATAACACATCCGCCATCGCCAAGACCTTCCGCAAGATCGGCGTCAAGCGGGTGGCCAACCCCGACATGAACGTGGTCATCCTGGACCACGTCACCCCGGCCGCCAACGAGACCTATGCTCAGAGCCATAAGGAGACCCGCGAGTTTGTCCGGGAGCAGGGCATCTCGGCTTTTTATGACATTGGAGAGGGGATCTGCCACCAGGTATTACCAGAGCATGGACATGCCCTGCCCGGGATGCTCATCGTCGGCAGCGACTCTCACACCCCCCTCCATGGAGCGTTGGGAGCCTTTGCCACAGGCATTGGCCGCACCGAAGCCGCAGCCGTAATGGCCACCGGTGAGATCTGGCTGCGCGTCCCGGAAAGTATGCGCATTGTCGTAGTGGGCCAGATGCCGGATCGGGTATCGGCCAAGGACCTGATCTTGCGCATCATTGGCGACATTGGCGCCGATGGGGCCGATTACAAGTCGGTGGAATTTGCCGGGCCGGCCGTTGAGGCGATGAGCGTGGGAAGTCGAATGGTGCTGTGTAACATGGCCGCCGAGATGGGAGCCAAGAACGCCTACGTCGCCCCGGACGACAAAACACGCGCTTGGCTGGCAGGCCGGACCCAGGCCTCCTATCAGGAGGTCCTGCCCGATCCCGACGCGACCTACGCGCAGGTATTGACCTATGACGTGAGCACTCTGGTCCCCCAGGTGGCCAAACCCCACCGTGTGGACAATGTCGTGCCGGTCACCGAGGTAGCGGGCCTGGAAATCAACCAGGCTCTCATCGGGACCTGCACCAATGGCCGGCTGGAAGACCTGCAGGCTGCGGCCGATATCCTGCGGGGCAAAAAAATCGCTCCGTGGGTGCGCTTGCTGGTCCTGCCGGCCTCACGGGAGGTGTTGTTGGAAGCGATCCAGGCTGGCATCATCACCGATCTGGTCGCCGCCGGGGCAACGCTCCTCAACCCGGGTTGTGGTCCATGTCTGGGGGCGCACGAAGGCTGCATGGCCCCGGGGGAACGGACGATCTCCACGGCTAACCGCAATTTCAAGGGACGCATGGGAAGTCCGGAAGCGGAGATCTACCTGGCCAGCCCAGCGACGGTCGCGGCTTCGGCCCTCAAGGGGGTGATCACCGATCCGCGGACAGTGTAGGATCCGCATACGACCTCAAAGACGGAGCTTTATCCGTCAGGGGTGTCCATTTTCAGGCAGGGGGTAGATTTGTGATGCGCGTACATTCTTTCCACGCACGACCGATGAGGACAATCCTGGCCATCGCCTGGCTTGTCGTGTTGTTGAGTGCATGCGGTGGCCCTTCCCCAACCCCTCAGATCGTGTATGTGACCGCTACCTTTACACCCGCTCCCGTCATCCTGGTGGTCACGGCGACTTTTACCCCTACCCCCGAGCTGCCGGCGACCGAACCACCGTCCTCTTCCTTGCCTCCTCCCGCCAGCCCGGCGCCGTTACCCACCCAGCCGCCCGCCGAGACCCCGATGGCTCCTCCGCCGACGGACACCCCTTTGCCCACCGCGACCCCTGAGCCTCCCACGGCGACTCCTCCTCCGCCCACACAGACCTCGGCCCCCAAGCCGACCACGCCTCCGCCTTCCCTTCGATCCTATTTCGTCGTATATACGGCCTACAAAGGGCCGGACCTGCAGGACTATAGCCTGTGGGGCATGAATGGGGATGGGAGCGAGGCCTTCCGGATCGAGGGAGCAGGGCCGGCGAGTGAGCCCGCCTTTTCCCCTGACGGGAACCTGTTCGCATTCTACCATTGGACCGATGGCATCTATGTCTGGGACCTGAACAAGAAAACGTCGAGGCAGATCGTCCACGATGGCAATGCTTCGTTCCCGACCTGGTCGCCCAACGGTCAGCGCCTCGCCTATTTCGTCGCCGCCGGCCAACGTTGGATCTACCTGGTCAACGCCGATGGCTCAGGCGTACAGCAGTTGACGCCCGGCATGAGACCCTACTGGAGCCTGCAGGGAGGGTTCATCGCCTACGACACCTGCGAACAGAACCAGTGCGGCATCTTTCGCATCAACCCCGATGGGAAAGGGAAACGCCAGCTCACCAGCGATGGAGGGGGAGGTCCCGCCGTCTCGCCCGACGGCAAGAGGATCGCCTATTGGAGCCGAGCCGACGGCGATTTCGAGATATACGTGGTGAACGCCGATGGCTCCGGCATGAAGCAACTCACCCATAACCAGGGCAACGATGCCCTCCCTGCCTGGACCCCAGATGGCAAGTACATATACTATCTGAGCGATCAAAACGGCAAGGGATGGGCGGTCATGGTCATGAATGCCGATGGCTCCAATCCGCGCAAGATCATCGCCACCAGCGCCGGCACCGATCCGGTCCGCGGATGGCAATATCAACGGATTACCGTCACCTGGAACCGATAAGCGGGACCTTGATTCATAGGTGGTTTTGATTTTTCTGACAGGAGGGATACCTTGGAAACGAGAATCACTGGCCGTGTGTGGAAATATGGAGACGATGTCAATACCGATGTGATCTTTCCCGGGAAATACACCTACAGCATCACCGATCGGAAGGAGATGGCCCAACACGCCCTGGAAGACCTGGATCCCACCTTCGCCAAGAACGTCAAACCCGGGGACCTGATTGTCGCCGGCAAAAACTGGGGGTGTGGAAGCTCGCGGGAGCAGGCGGTGATCTGTCTGAAAGAAGCCGGCGTCGGCGCCATCATTGCTCGCAGCTTCGCCCGCATCTATTTCCGGAACTGTATCAACGAGGGGTTGCCGATTGTCACCTGCGACGCAGTCGACAGCGTGGAAACCGGCGATGAGGTGACCATTGATTTCGCCGCCGGGAAGGTTTTTACACCTCGCGGTGAATACACCTTCCCCCCTCTCGATCCCTCGGTCATGGAGATTCTGAGCTCCGGTGGATTGGTACCGTATGTCAGGAAAAAGTTGGGACTGGCATAGGCCCTCCAACGCGAGGGTTTCCGCAGGATGGTGCACAAGCAAACCGAAAATTAGGGAGGAATCAATATGGCGAAATACAGGATCGCGTGGTTACCGGGTGATGGCATCGGCAAGGATGTAACCGAGGCCGCGAGAATTGTGTTGGACCGACTGGCCCTCGATGCCGAATATATCCCGGGGGACATCGGCTGGGAGTTCTGGTGCAAAGAGGGGGACGCCCTGCCCCAGCGCACCCTGGACATGATGAAAGAAACCGATTGCGCCTTTTTTGGCGCCATCACCTCCAAAGGACAGGATAAGGCCGAAAAGGAATTGGCTCCGGAGCTCCAGGGCAAAGGCTACAGTTACCGGAGCCCGATTGTCCGCATGCGCCAACTCCTGGATCTGTACATCTGCTTGCGACCGTGCAAGGCGTACCCGGGTAACCCATTGAACTATAAGGACGGGATTGACCTGGTGGTGTTCCGCGAAAATACCGAAGGGATGTACATTGGCGTAGAGTACCCCAGGGTACCGGAAGAATTCTATGCGGTGAAGGGCATGGAAAAGATCCCTCGCCACGCCGCCATCTCGTTCCGGGCCATCACCCCGGAGGGATCGGAGCGGATTGTCCGGGCCGCGTTTGAATATGCCCGCAAGTACAACCGCAAGAAGGTGACCGCCGTGCACAAGGCAAACGTCCTCCGCCAGACCGATGCCGTGTTTATGGAGGCGGCGCGCAAGGTCGCTGCCGAGTACCCCGAGATCGCGTTCGACGATGCCAACATTGACGCGATGTGCATGTGGCTGCTCAAGAATCCCTTCAATTACGACGTCATCGTCACCACTAACCTGTTCGGCGACATCATCTCCGACCTGTGCGCTCAGATGGTGGGCGGGATGGGATTCGGCTGCAGCGGCAATATCGGCCGGAACTATGCGGTGTTTGAACCAACCCACGGCTCGGCGCCGAAATACGCCGGCCAGTACAAGGTCAACCCCATTGCGACGATTCTGGCGGCCAAGATGATGCTGGACTGGCTGGGCGAAACGGACAAAGCAGCGCAACTGGAGGGAGCCGTGGCTGCCGTCATCGCCGAGGGCAAGGTCCGCACCTACGACATGGGCGGCAACGCGAGCACTCTGGACATGGCCCGGGCCATTGCCGAAAAACTATAGCGACCGGCTGGCGGGGCAGAGGGGCGCGCGTGATTTGACATTTTGGGCAAACTGAATAGAATAAGAACACTTTTGAAAAGGAGAAGAACGGGATGCTCTACGACCGGTTTATCGTTCGCATCAATCCGCTCGGCAGCGGAGTTGCTTGCCCGCGTCGTAGTGCGCCCATAGACCGTTAGTTATGGTTAACTAGAGGCCGTGGGGGCACTACACCCCCACGGCCTTTTTCTTTGTCTCGGTCCATGAGCCGTGGGGAGTCCTACGGCTTTTTTCGTTGTCTGGATTTGGACCTGATCCCTAGTTGAGGGAGTGTGAGAAGGAGGTCATTATGACACAGTTCATCGCTCAGATGCGAGCATCGTACGGCTTCATCGAACGGAACTTTAACCTGGTCCGCCGTTACTGGGGTTGGGAGGTCGTGTGGTTGACCTACAGCATCGCCAATGCCCTGGCCATCACCTTTATTGGTGCGGGCATGGAGGCCATCAGCGGCCAGACGGTGAACACCGGTTACCTGATCCTGTTCCTGCTGGCCGGGACGATCATCTGGCACTTTCTGTCCATTGTGTTCGACGCCATCAGCGAGGTCATCGCATGGGAACGGTGGGAAGGGACGATCGAGTACACCTTCATGGCGCCGGTGCGACGGCTCACCCACATGTTAGGCCAGACCGCCTTTTCTCTGGTCTACGGTCTGCTCCACACGGCGGTGATCCTGGCAGTCGTGGCTCTGTTCTTCCGCCTGGACCTGAGTGGGGCTAACCTGGGGGGCAGCCTGTTGGTCTTGCTGGCCGGCAGCCTGTCCTTCATCGGTCTGGGGATCGTCGCCTCGATCATGCCTCTGCTTTTCCCGGAGCGGGGCGCGCAGATGACCCATGTCCTGCAGGCGACACTGCTGTTGTTCTCCGGTGTGTACTATCCGGTCAGCGTGTTGCCGAAATGGATGCAGATCGTCGCCCGGTTTTCGCCGGCCACCTATGTACTTGAGGGGGTTCGGGAAGGTCTGTTGAAGGGCCGCCCTACCGGGGAATTGTGGACCTACATCTGGCCGCTGCTCGGTGCAGGGTTGGTGTTGATCCCGACCGGCGTGTTCATATTCGGCCAGGCGGAGCGCTATGCCAAGCGCACCGGTAAGCTGAAACGAAACGGATAGGAACCGATAGGCTCCAAGCGGCGCGCTCTGCCTTGTCGGTTTCGGCTGTTTATGGTATCCTTCGCAGTGAAATGAGGCAGATCGAGTATTTTGTCCCCGGAGAGTCGTGGCCGGAGGAGGGGATCGCATCCTGTTTACAGTGGCCCATCCCGGCCGGTGTGTCGTCGGTGTATGTCCAGAGCTACACCGAACCTGGGGGGATGGTGCTGATCCCCTACTGCCAGGGGACCGTCGCTATCCGTGAAGTCTTGGCGGCGGGACGACAGGTGATGGCCCTCAACTTTGACCCGGTGCTCATCCTGGTGATCCAGAGCGTGTTGATGCCCCCATCCGCTCGAGAGCTGGATGCCGCGGTCGCGCGCCTGGGAGATAGCCCCAAGCATGGCATGGCTCTCCGCCGCTACTTGTCCGAACTGTATGCCACTACCTGCCCCGCCTGCATGCGCCCTGTGGTGGCTGAATATTTCATCTGGGACCGGGAGCAGGGGACCCCGGTGGCCAAACAACTGCACTGTCCTGCCTGTTCCTGGAACGGCCGGGCTGCCGCCGACGCGGAAGACCGCGAACGCCTGGCCCAGGTCCCCACGCGAGGGATGCACTATCATTACCTGTTGGACCGGATGGCTGCCAGTCTGCCGGCCGAAATTCTCCGCGCTCGCGTGCAGGCTCTGTTGGAGCTGTACACGCCGCGCAATCTGTATGCGCTGGCCGAACTCACCATCAAAATCGAAAGCCTTTTTCCAACGGGAACCATCCAGCGGGCCCTCAAGGTCTTGCTCCTGGATTGCCTGGACCGATGTTCTTCGATCGCTCCCCCGCCGGGCAGCAAGGCGCAGCGACGGAGCCTGGCCCGCCCGGCTCGCTTTCTGGAACGGAATGTCTGGTACGCTTTCGAGGAGGCTGTGCCCCGCTTTCAGGCGGCGGCCAGCGCTCCTGTCCGGAACCTGGCCGAGACCCTTGAGACATTTTCAGCGTCTGGAACGCAGGCGGCCGGGTTCGTCGGGCAAGCCCTGGTGCGAGACCTGCCGCAGTTTGTACCACCGCGGCGTATCCAATTGATCCTGACCAGCCCACCTCCTCTCGATTCAGCCGCCTGGTCCCTCTCCTACCTGTGGGGAGCCTGGTTGCTGGGGGCGGAGGCTGTCATTCCGCTGCGCCCCCTCCTGCGCCAGCGCACGCCCGATCCCTCCTGGTATGCTCGAGTCATGGCCGGTTCGTTTCATACGCTGCTGGACCTGTTGGATGCGAGGGGGCGACTGGTGCTGGTATTGAGTAGACAACGACCGGTGATGGTCGAAGCCCTGCTCACGGCTGCCAGCCGGGCTCGATGGGAGATAGCGGCCTGCCTCCACAGCGATAGCGATTATCGCCTGGAGCTGACCCCTGCCTCGCGTCAACCGGCCCCGGCTCCCGACCTTCCCTTGACTGTCCAGATCCAGCGCGCGGCTGCGGATGCAGCCACTGAAGTGATCCGCGCCCGGGGAGAACCGGTCCCATGGACCACTCTGCACGCAGCGATCCTGAAGCGCCTGGCTGAGAAAGGACTGCTGACCAGCATATGGGAGAAGGAGGGCATCGATCCCCTGGACTTGCTCGCGGAACAGGTCACGGTGGGGTTGGACGATCCTGCCTTTGTGCGGTTGGGGGAAGAAGCAGGCCAGCAGCAATGGTGGTTGGCCGATCCATCCGACATGGCTCCCCCTCTCTCGGATCGGGTTGAGGAAGCCGCCTATCAGATCTTGCACGAACCCGCAAGTTGGACTGAACTGGAGTTCGCCAGGGCCGTGTACGCCCAGTTCCCAGGTTGGCTCACTCCACCCGCACCATTGGTGTCGCTGCTTCTGCGGGCTTATGGGTGGGAGGCAAGCCCCGGACACTGGCACCTGCGCCCGGAGGATCAACTGGAAGCGCGCCAGGCCGAGCGCCAGATCATGATCGGCCATCTCCTCAGACTGGGACACCGACTGGGATATCGAGCTGAGACCTGGGCGCCCTTCGATGTGGCTTGGTTCCAAGAGAAGCAGGTTCAGGCCGTCTTTGTAATAGTCTGGCAGGCAACGTTGGGACGCGTGCTGGCACTGAGTAGTCACGCACCCGATACTGAAAAGTACCTGGTGATCCCGGGAGGACGGGCTGCTCTGTTGAGCTATAAACTGGCTCATAACCCAGTGTGGCAGCACCAGGTGAACGAAGCCCGGTGGCAATTCATCAAGTACCGACATGTGCGTCAGTTGGTGGAACAGCCGGAAGTCGATCGGTACGCCTTGCAGGCCATTGTCGGTCTGGATCCAATTGTCGAACAGGAGCAGGTCCAGATTCCTTTGTTCTGACCGATCGAGAGTAAATCACCCCGATGATCCGGAGGGATAGGGTGAGCAGGAGGAGCAAATCCGATTATTTCAATGAGGGAGGCAAAATGGAACTCAAGGGCAAGCGAATTGCAGTGTTGGCGGAGAACCTCTATCAGGAACTGGAGGTGTGGTACCCGCTGTTACGGCTCCGAGAAGCCGGCGCGGAGACGTTCGTCGTGGGCTCGGGCAGCGCCGATACCTACACCAGCAAGTGCGGCTATCCGGTGCAGGTGGATGTCGCGGCTGACCAGGTGCGCGCCGCTGACCTGGACGCGATCGTGATCCCGGGCGGCTACGCGCCAGACCTGATGCGTCGCTACCCGGCTATGGTCAACCTGGTCCGAGAGGCATTCGAGCAAGGCAAAGTGGTCGCCGCAATCTGCCATGCCGGCTGGATGTTGGTCTCGGCGAACGTGCTCAGAGGCAAAAAGGCCACTTGCTTTTTCGCCATCAAGGACGATCTGGTCAACGCCGGCGCGATCTATATCGATGCCGAAGTGGTCCGCGATGGGAATCTGATCACCTCGCGAATGCCATCGGACCTGCCGGCCTTTTGTCGAACCATCATCGAAGCGCTCACCGAATAGCCGATGCCCGCTTCATTCTATACGCGGCAAGGCGATGACGGGTACACTAACCTGTTGGGTCCAGAGCGTGTGCCGAAATATGATCCGCGCCCGGAAGCCTACGGGGCAGTGGACGAGGCTCAGGCCATCCTGGGGTTGGCTCGCGCTGGCGCCTGTACCCCCTACACGGCGGAAATCCTGCGGACCATCCAGCGAGATCTGGTTACGCTGATGGCCGAAATGGCAGCCGCCGGAGACGCGGACTCTCCCTTTGCCGGACGCATGACTGTCGACCACCTGCGCCGTCTGGAGGATTGGATCGCCGAGTGCGAAGCGCGCGTTCAGATGCCTCGTGAGTTCGTGGTCCCCGGCGATAGCCAGCCGGGTGCAGCATTACACCTGGCGCGGACGGTGGTCCGTCGGGCAGAACGGCTGGCCGCTCGTCTGACTCACGAGGGCTTGTTGAGTAACCCTCGGGTGCTCCAATACCTGAACCGACTTTCATCCTTGCTGTTTGTGCTGGCCCTCTATGAAGACCAGACAACTGCCGGCCATGCGTCCGCTGAGGAGAAGGAACAACCGGTCCCATAGGCTATCGAAGGGGGAGGTGGATGAACAGAACAGACCTGTGTCAGGCAGCGAGGAGGTGGGTATGACAGAAAAGCGGGTGTTGCTGGGCGCCCATGAATCGATCGCCGGCGGAGTGGAAAAGGCGCTGGAACGCGGTCAGGAAGTTGGCTGCGATACGGTGCAGATCTTTGTCAAAACTCCAAACCGCTGGGCGTCCAAGGCCCTAGAGGAGAGCGATGTCGTCGCGTTCAAAAGAGCGGTGGACGAGACCGGAATCTGGCCGGTGTTCGCCCATTCCATCTATCTGATTAACCCGGCCACGCCCGATGACACCCTCTGGCACAAGTCGGTAGATGCCCTGACCGATGATCTGCAGCGGTGCGAACAACTGGGATTGCCCGGCCTGGTGCTCCATCCCGGTTCCCATATGGGCGCTGGCGAAGAAGCAGGCCTGAGCCGGATCGTGGCGGCGCTGGATGAGGTGCACGCTCGCCTACCCGGCTGCCAAGCGCAGATCTGGCTGGAGATTACGGCCGGACAGGGCGATCACCTTGGATACTCTTTCGAGCAGCTTCGGGCCATGATCGATGGGGTGAGAATGCCAGAACGGCTGGGGGTCTGCTTTGATACCGCCCATGCCTTTGCGGCGGGATACGAACTCCGCAGCCGGGAAGGGTATGAAGAAACCTGGGAACGGTTTCAGGCGGTCCTGGGCCTGGATCGGCTGAGGGCCATTCACCTCAATGATGCGAAGAAAGGACTGGGCAGCCGGGTGGACCGGCACGAGCATATCGGCAAGGGAGTATTGGGGTTGGAGCCGTTCCGCTTTCTGCTCAACGATCCCCGCTTCTGGGGCATCCCCATGACGTTGGAGACCGAAAAAGGACCCGATTTGGCCGAGGACAAAGAGAACCTGGCCGTGCTTCGCTCTTTGCTGGAACATACGTAGAAACTACATAGGATAGGAAGGATCGTGGTAATTCATAGAACCCCTATGGCGGAAGCGGTGCGTGCCGCCTACCGCGCCGGCCAAGAAGACGAAACGCTGGAGCCCCTCGTACGGGTGGACGGGGACGGACAACCGGTGGGCTGCATCCAGGAGGGTGATTATGTCGTTTTTTACGATCTGCGGGGGGAACGGGAAATTGAATTGAGCGCAGCGCTGGTGGAGCGGGATTTCCCCCACTTTTCCCGGTCTCTCCACACCGTGCACCTGGTGACCATGATCGAGTACCATCCCCGGTTGGATGCTCGGGTGGCATTTCCGCCCCTCGGCCCGGTCCGGGACACCTTGTGCGAAACGGTGAGTAAAGCCGGGCTTCAACAACTCAAGATCGCCGAGTCGGAAAAGGCAATCCACATCGGCTATTTTCTGAACGGCAAATCTCAGCAAGCCTTTCCAGGCGAAGAGCGGATCATCATACCGTCCCCTCACGGCATGGGGTTTACGGAGATGCCGCCGGAGATGCGAGCCAGCGCCGTAGCGGACGCAACGATAGAGGCCGTGCGAGATCCCCGCTATGCGTTGGTCATCGTGAACCTGTGCAACGTAGATGTCATCGGCCACATTGAGAACCGGGACGCGATCCGGATCGCCATCGAAACGGTGGATACGCAGACGGGGCGCATCGTTCAGGCCGCACAAGCAGCGGGGATGACCACCCTGCTCACCGCCGATCACGGCACAGTAGAATGCTGGTACTACCCGGATGGCACGGTGGATACCGGGCACACCACCAGCCCGGTGCCGTTGATCGCGATCGATCCCGAACTGGGGCAGAATTTTCAGCTCCGCCCCGGCGGGGCGCTGACCGATGTAGCGCCGACGGTACTCCATCTGCTGGGGCTGTCTCGGCCAGCGGTGATGACCGGGCACAACCTGATCCCGACCCTTCCACCTGCCAGTTCTGGAGGGAGAACGCCAAGAAACCGCCGGGTGTTACTGGTGATCCTGGATGGCTGGGGAATTGGGAATGGCGACGCGGGAGACTTGATCACTCAGGCTCATCCTCCGGTGATGAACCATCTCCTGGCAGCGTGGCCTCATACCCAACTGGAAGCCTCCGGTCTGGCGGTGGGCCTGCCGGCGGGCACGGTGGGCAATTCCGAAGCGGGCCATCTACACCTGGGGGCCGGGCGTGTCGTGCCCTCTGACCGGGTGCGGATCAATCAGGCCCTGGAGGATGGCTCTTTCTACCGGAATGAGGCGTTCCGTTGGGCCATGCGAGGAGCGAAACGGGACGGCACCCGCTTGCACTTGCTGGGCATTGTCTCGTTCTACAGCTCCCATGGGTCCGTGGATCACCTCTTGGCGCTGCTCAGGATGGCCCGGCAAGAAGGAGTGCCGCAGGTGTATATTCACGCCATGCTCGGCCGCCGCGGCGAACGACCGGAAAGCGGCGCGGTCTATATCGAGCAGGTCGAACGCGAGATGGCGCGCTTGGGCCTGGGGCAGGTGGCCACGGTCATCGGCCGTTTCTGGTCGCTGGACCGAGAAGGCCACTGGGATCGGATCGAAAAGACCTACCGGATGTTGGTCGAGGGTCGTGGCTTTCCCGTCGGTTCGTGAAGCCCTGACGCGGATCGATGACCGGTGATGTACAGGTTATGAGCATAGACGTCGGCAGGCAGTTATCAGCGCAGTTTCTCGATCTAACCATGGACAGGACCGCCTGGGATGCGCAGGTCGCAGCCGCTCCTGCAGGACATCTCTTGCAAAGCTGGGCCTGGGGGGAACTGAAGGCTCGCTTTGGCTGGCAGGTGCAACGGCTGGCTGTCGGTCCGGTCTGCGCTCAGGTGCTCTACCGCCGCTTGCCGCTCGGCCTGGGCACCATCGCCTACGTGCCCAAGGGTCCCGTGGCCGATTACGAAGATGAGCCGGCTTTCCGCGCCTTCCTGGAGGTCCTGGATGCCCAGGCCCGACGACGGCATGCCTTCTGCCTGAAGATCGAACCGAACCGGACCGATGACCCCGCCCTGGCGGCGCGACTGGGCGCCCTGGGCTTTCGTCCCAGCCCCCAGTCGATCCAACCGCGTCGCACCCTTCAGGTGGACCTGGACGATGAGCCAGAGGTTATCCTCGCACGGATGAAACAGAAGACGCGCTACAACATCCGGCTGGCCGAGCGCAAGGGGGTGACGGTTCGCATGGGCGACGAAACCGACCTGCCCCAATTCTACCACCTGATGGAACTCACTGCCCGCCGAGACCGCTTTGGCATCCACAGTCAGGCCTATTACGAAACCGCTCATCGCCTGTTCATCCCGACCGGGCAGGGATGTCTGTTGCTTGCCGAGTACGAAGGGGAACTGTTGGCCGGCCTGGTGGTTCTGGCCTTTGGTTCGACTGCCTGTTATATGTATGGCGCATCGGCCGATGAACGGCGCAACCTGATGCCCACCTACCTTCTCCAGTGGGAAGCGATGCTCTGGGCCAGGACGCAAGGGTGCCGGACCTACGATCTATGGGGCGTCCCTGACGAGGATGAAGAGGTCCTGGAGGCCGATTTCTCGAAACGGGATGATGGGCTGTGGGGCGTCTATCGTTTCAAGCGCGGTTTTGGCGGGCGGCTGGTGCGGTCCATTGGCGCCTGGGATCGGGTGTACGCCCCGCTTCGGTACTGGCTGTACACCCAGGTGGTGCGCTGGCTCAACCGGAGGCAAACAGGCTGATGCAGGTCCTCCATGTCACCGATCCCGAGACCTGGGATGCCGCGCTACTGAACCTGCCCAATCCCCATATCCTGCAAAGCTGGGCCTGGGGCGAGTTCAAATCGCGCCATGGCTGGCAGGCGACCCGCCTCCTTTTCCTGGAGGGAGAGCAGGTCCGGGCGGCCGCCTCCGTCTTGCAGCGCCGGCTGCCCTGGCTGCCGGTTTCGCTCCTCTATGTGCCCAGAGGTCCTGCCCTTGATTGGAACGACCAGGAATGGGCTGCCCAGGTCCTGGCTGCGTTAGAAGGCTGGAGTCGTTCGCGCAAAGCCGCATTCCTCAAGATCGACCCCGATGTCTATTATCCGGAAGGAGTCCCTCCTTTTTCGCCCCGACCGGCTTGCGCCCCTGCCATAGCCCATCTGTTGACCAGCCGGGGCTGGCGCTTCTCCGCCGAACAGGTTCAATTCCGGAATACCGTCCTCCTCAACCTGGCCCGTCCGGAAAGCGAACTGCTGGCTGCTATGAAATCCAAGTTCCGGTATAACGTCCAACTGGCAATGCGGCGGGGTGTGGTCGTGCGTCCCGGCACATTGGCTGACCTGGAACAATTCTATGGATTGTACGCCGAAACCGCACGGCGCGATGGCTTTCCGATTCGCCCCCGAGACTATTACCATGATGCCTGGGGCAGTTTCCTCCAGGCTGGACACGCTCACCTTTTCCTGGCCGAAGCAGCGGGCGAAGCCATTGCCGGTCTGATGCTGTTTACGTTTGGCCCAACCGCCTGGTACTTTTATGGCGCATCGGCCGACCGCCACCGCTCTCTGATGCCCAATAACCTGCTGCAATGGGAAGCGATCCGATACGCGCAACAGATCGGCTGCACCCTGTATGATCTATGGGGCGCGCCGGACCGCCTGCAAGAGTCCGATCCGATGTGGGGGGTGTTCCGCTTCAAACTCGGCCTGGGGGGGCAATTGGCACAAGGACTGGGAGCCTGGGATTTCCCGACCCGTCCCGTGCTGTATTGGCTGTGTATGCTAGCCATTCCCCGCTATCTGAACTGGTTGCGACGACGGCCGCCGTTGAAAGGGGGCAGTGGATGACTGAATCCGGGAATGTTCGAGAGGGAGTCGATCCGACGATGACGCCTGCAGATGAGACTGAGCGGTCCAGCCTCCTCCTCCCCGAGGAGCTTCCTCCAGACCATCGCTCCGGCTTTGTAGCGGTCATCGGCAAGCCGAACGTAGGGAAATCCACTCTGCTGAATGCCTACCTGAAGCAAAAGATCGCTATTGTCTCTCCGAAACCGCAGACCACTCGAAATCGACTGCTGGGCATCCTCACTTTGCAGCGGGAACAGGGCGACCCTGCCGATGCTCAGATCATCTTTGTGGACACACCAGGTATTCACCAGCCGCTGCACAAGCTGGGTGAATATATGGTTGAGACCGCCGTGCGTGCCATTCCCGACGCGGACCTGGTGCTCTTTATGGTCGATGCATCTCAGCCACCCGGCGATGAGGACCGGCAGATCGCCGCCATTCTCCGTCGACAACGTCGCATGCCCATATTCCTGGTGTTGAACAAGATCGATCTCCTGCCCGAAGAGCAGATCCCGGCGCGGCTGGAGGCCTACCAGGACCTGGGCGATTTCGACCGGTGGTTCCTCATTTCAGCCCTTCAGGGCACCGATTTGGACCCCTTGCTAGAGGCGATCCTTCAGCAACTCCCCTTGGGCCCGCGATTCTATCCAGAAGACCAGGCCTCGGATCAACACCTCCGGTTCATGGTCGCCGAACTGATCCGTGAGCAGGCATTCTACCTCCTGCATGAGGAGGTCCCCTATTCGGTGGCGGTAGTCGTCCAGGAATTCAAAGAACGCAGCGAGGAACTGACCTACATCAGCGCCGAAATCCTGGTCGAGAGGGATACCCAAAAAGCGATCGTGTTGGGCCGGGGCGGTGAGATGATCAAACGCATCGGCCAGAGGGCCCGCCGCGAGATCGAAGAACTGCTGGGCACTCGGGTCTATCTGGAGCTGTGGGTCAAGGTCCGGGAAAAGTGGCGCATGGATGAAAGGGAACTGCAACGACTCGGCTACGCTCTACCCAGGCGAAAAAGATAGCTGGCCCCCAACGTCGGACGGGAGGGCTTGAAGCAGGCGATTCGTCCGGATATCCTTGGTCTTTTGCCCTGCTTATGCTATAATGGCGGCGGGAGAGGGTCGTGATTATTGATTTTCACGTTCACATCACGGCGCCTGAAGTCATTGCTCGTCGGGACGAGTACCTGGAACGCGACGCCTGGTTCCGGGAGCTATACGCCAGCCCCAAAGCCCGCCTCTGCCCGGTCGAGGAGTTGATTGCGGCGATGGAGCGCGACCACGTCGATCGGGCAGTCGTTTTTGGTTTCGGCTGGCGGGATATAGGCCTCTGTCGTCAAGACAACGACTATGTGATGGAGGCAGTGGCTCGCTATCCAGACAGGCTGATCGGTTTTGCGGTGGTCAACCCCGGCGCCGGGGATGAAGCGGTGCGGGAGATTGAGCGCTGCGCGGCCGGCGGCCTGCGGGGCGTGGGAGAGCTGATGCCCGACGGTCAGGGATATTCATTCGATGATGAGAGGACGATGGCGCCGATTGTCGAGGCAGCCATGGCTCATGACATGGTTCTGCTCACTCATTGCAGTGAGCCGGTAGGACACATCTACCCTGGCAAAGGTGCCGTGACGCCGGACAAAATCATCCGCTTTGCCCAACGGTTCCCCGAAGTCACGCTGGTATGTGCCCACTGGGGCGGAGGGACCGTCTTCTATGAACTCATGCCAGAAGTTGCCCGCATCATGCATCACGTGTACTATGATACCGCTGCATCTCCCCTTCTCTACCAGACCGATATCTTTGAGCTGGCGGCGCGTTGGGTTCCGGGTAAGGTGCTCTTTGCCACCGATTTTCCGCTCATCTCTCACGAGCGGGTCATTCGGCAGATGGAGGCAGCCCGGATGCCCACCGCCACCTTGCGACGAATGCTGGGCGGAAACGCCTGGCGGGTTCTCAAATTGGGAGAACCCCGGCCCTTTTCCTAAGAACAGAGACGTATGGGGGGAACCATGACCACCTGGCGAACCTTTATCGCCATCGAACTCGATCCTCATCTGAAAGCCAAGCTTGCCGAACTTCAGGAACAGCTTCGCTCTCGATTGTCACCCTCCAGTATCCGGTGGGTACAACCGGACAGTATCCATCTCACCCTCAAATTCCTGGGCGATACGCCCACGGACAAGATCGAGGGCATCCAGGCGGCTCTGGCCCGAGCCGCCGCTCAAGTGACCCCCTTTTTCATCACGGCAGGAGAGTTGGGGTGTTTTCCTAACCCCCGTCAACCTCGCGTGGTATGGGTGGGCCTCCAGGAACCGACCGGGAAGCTAGCCCGTCTCCAGCGGGCAGTTGAGGAGTTCGTGGCGCCGCTCGGGTTTCCTACGGAGAGGCGGCCGTTCAGTCCTCACCTGACTCTGGGTCGGGTGCAGCGCCACGCTTCCCGTTCCGAAGTACGCCAGATCGGTGAAGTCGTGTCGGCCAGCGCGGTGGGCGTTCTTGACGAAATGACCGTGACCGAAGTATCCTATATCAAGAGCGATTTGCGGCCCAGTGGCGCCGTGTACACCACCCTGTTCCGGGCAGACCTGGGAAAAGCTTGAGCGAGGCAGGACAACCCTACCGCGCAAGGGATGAACAGGAGAATCAGAGAACCGTATTGGAGCGGAGTATCATGTTCGTGGCCGTGATCGGGGCTGCCGGTTGTGACGAGGAGGTGGCGGCTCTTGCCAGGGAAGTGGGACGACAGATCGCCAGGAGAGGCGCTATTCTGGTCTGCGGAGGGCGGGGCGGTGTGATGGAAGCAGCCTGCCAGGGCGCCAAGGCCGAGGGTGGACTGACGGTTGGAATTCTGCCCGGCATCGACCGCCGCGAAGCCAATCCGTACGTGGACGTGGCCATCGTCACCGGCATGGGAGAGGCCCGCAATGCGATCATCGCCCGGACCGCTGACGTGGTGATCGCCATCCACGGCGGGTATGGCACTCTGTCCGAGATCGGACTGGCACTCAAGATGGGGAAACCAGTGGTTGGCTTGCACACGTGGGAACTGCGGCGCGATGGGCAACCGGTGGCCGCGATTATCCCAGCCGACACACCGGTCCAGGCAGTCGAGCTGGCGATGTCCCGGGCGCGCGGAGAACCTGGGTAGGAGGAAAGGGTGAAGGAACACAGGAGGCACTTTGGGGAGCTGAAACTGATCGCCGGCAACGCGAATCCGGTTCTGGCTCAACGGATTGCCAGAGAACTGGACCAACCCCTGGAAGATGCAAAAGTGGGCCGTTTCGACGACAGCGAAGTCCAGGTGGACCTCGACTGCGTAGTGCGGGGCACGGATGTATTCATTATCCAGCCGATCTGTCAGTCCCACCACAGCCCCATGAAGCGGCCCTGCCTGGCGGACAGTGCGCTGGGGAGTGCCCCGGAAGTCTGCTCGTACCAGTCGATCAACGACAACCTCATGGAACTGCTGGTAATGATTGATGCCGCCCGCCGCGCCTCGGCGGGACGGATCACGGCCGTGGTCCCCTATATGGCCTATGCGAAGCAGGAAAAGAAGAAGAAGGGACACGAACCGATCACCGCCAAGCTGGTAGCCAATCTGATTGCCACCGCCGGCGCCGATCGCATCCTCACCGTGGACCTCCACACCCCGGCGATCGAAGGATTCTTTGACATTCCGGTCGATCACATGCGGCTGGCCTTGCAGATGGCCGCTCACTTTCGGAACAAGCCGGGACTGGCCGAAGCGGTGGTGGTCTCGCCTGACGCCGGCGGCGTGGCCCGCGCCACCGAGTTCCGTGATCATCTCAAGCGCGACCTGCCAGAGGATATCGCCCGGGACGAGATGGCCATCGCCTTCAAGCGGCGCACGCCGAAAGGCAAACCTACCGTCATCGACATGGTAGGAAACGTGGAAGGGCATCCGGCCATCATCTTTGACGACATGATCCAGTCCGGCGAGACCCTGCTGGAGGTGGTCAAACTCCTGCTGGAGCGGGGAGCTACCGAGGTCCACGCTGCTGTGGTCCATGCCGACTTTACCCCAGGGGCGGTGGAGCTGTTAATCCAGTCACCGCTCAAGAGCCTGGTCCTATCGGATACGACCGCTTCCGTGGAACGAATCGACAATGACCGGATCGAGATCCTGTCGGCTGCCCGCATCCTGGCTCATGCCATCTGGCGTATCCACACCCAGCAGAGCGTCGGCTGGATCTTTGACACGCTGAGGGTGATGGGCGAGCTACCGCCGGTGGAGCGGTAGGGTTAGCCTTCCTCCTCCGGCTCCGGCACCGATCGCCACAGGAAGAGAAGCACCTTGAAAGCGATGAACAGAACGCCCATGAGGACAACTGTCAGGGCAGTGATCGCTGCCAGGCCAACGAGTTGGGCATGAAGCTGACCGGGCCAATCCGGCGCAAGGCCGGGAGCAGGGAAAAAGCCAGTGACTCCCTGACCAGGAACCCCCAGGTAGGTCTCGGCGCCGACGCCGTTCCAGCCCTGGCCCGCCAGCCCATCGGCAAAAAAGCCTACCGCCAGGATGCCCAGCAGTCCACCCAGCATGCCGACCGGGACGGCGCCAATCGGATCGTCAATGCGCAGGCCGTAGCGGACCAAAAAGGTGATCAGGGGCACGAGCAGTCCGGCGAGCGCCCCGAAGGCCAGAGCGGCCCAGGGCGGCATAAAAGCCAGGCCAGCGGTCACGCCCAGCACGGCCGCCGCAGTGGCTCGAGCGGCCATGAGCGGGTCCGGGGCTCCGGTAGTAAACCAGGTGTACAGGCACGGGAGAAACGCCCCTCCGGCCGCAGCCAGGACCAGGTTCACGCCGAGCCGGGGGGTGATGATCCCGGCCCGGAGATGGATCGGATTCACCGTGGCCAGTCCGATCGCTCCAACCGTCACCAGAAGACTGCCTACTATGGCCAATACGGGCAGATGAACCGGAGGGAGGGTCGGCAGTTCGCCCTCGGGGAGGGGGGGAAGACGACGACCGAAGAACAGGACGCCCAACAGGGCAGCCAATCCGCCGACATAGGCCGCCGTGCTGGCGCCGGTCAGGTCCACATAGCCGTGGCCCAGACCCAGCGTGTGGCCGATGTGCATCAGCCATCCGCCGCCGGAGAACCAGTTGGCGGCCATGGGGTAGACCAGGGTCGCCATCCACAGGCCGCCCATCGCTGCCATCCAGCCAGGCGTGCGCTCCCGCAGGGAGAGCATCAGCAGGAGGGTAGCAACTGCTGCGGCCGGCACAGCGCTCAGGTAAAGGCTCATGGCTGCCGGAGTCGTGGCTTCCCCTTGGAGAAGAAAACCGCGCAGGCCCAACACACCCCATTCCAGGTTCAGAGGCGAAGCCCACTCCCATACCAGCCCTTCCAGCCCAGGCAGGTCAGACGTCAGACCCACTCCACCCAGGTGAAAGGCGAACCCGCAGGCCCAATAGCTGATGACCGTCAAGGCCAGGGCCCCGAGACCGGCCACCGCCGACCTGGCCGGACGGCGGCCGGCCAACGCACCTCCGGCAACGAGGATCAGACCGGCCGGCACCAGGAAGGCCAGGATTGCCGATTGCACATTGAGTGTTGAGAACGCTGAATTGTCCATACGATTTATCGCCGATGCAATGCTTGGCACATTAGCCAAATGGTTGCGGATCCTGGGGTATGATACCCTGTTTGATCCCTCTTGGAACGACCATCAGCTCGTGCGGCTGGCCCGGGCGGACGATCGCATCCTCCTCACTCGAGATCGAGAACTGGCCGGCCGGCGGGGAGTGCGGACCTTGTTGATCACCAGTGAGCGCCTGAACGATCAGATCCAGCAGGTATGGGCCGACCTGGATCTGAGGGACGCTCGGTCTTTCTCGCGGTGCCCGGTATGTAATGAGATGCTGGAGGGCATAGAACCGCAGGCTGTTCGTTCCCGGGTGCCAGCGTACATTTTCAAGACCCACCAGACCTTTCGCTACTGTCCCATCTGCCAACGTGTCTACTGGCGAGGCACTCACTGGCAGCGGATGGGTGACTGGCTGAGCCAACTCGGGCTGGACGCTTCTTCGGTGCTCGAAGAGGCATCTGACCGAACTGAACAAAACGGAGGGTAGAATCTGAACTCGCTCGAACTCGCTCACACGATTGTGGATGCCATCACGGAACGACTTGGATCCAACATTCTGATGCTGGACATGCAGGGGGTCTCTATCCTGGCTGACTATTTCATCCTGTGCAATGCAGAGAGCATCCCCCAATTCAAGGCCATCGTCGAGGAGATCGAGAAACAGGCCAGGGCGGTCGGCGGCCATTGCCTGCACATCGAGGGGGAGCCCGATTCGGGCTGGATCCTGCTCGACTATGGAGTGGTCGTCGTCCATATCTTTGATCCCGAACTTCGCGCCTACTATAAGCTGGAAGAACTCTGGAAAGCGGCGCGAACGGTCGTCCGCATCCAGTGATCGGATCAGACCGCGCCTCCCGTCCGCTGCGCCCTTCAGGTCGAACCCGGAACCCCATTATAGCACCTTCCGCTTCAGGAGGCCAATCGCGCCTTTGGGAGTGAGGCGCCATGCCTGGGGGTCTGTTACCCATTGTGTTTTCCGTTCGTCTCCAGATCAGGAAGGAACGAAGCTGTTGACGCTCGAAGAAGAGTTCCAGGCCCTATTCAGCACCTATCAGCACGCCATCACTGGTTATTTGAGCAACCTGCTGGATGACACGGACCGGGCCCAGGAACTGGCGCAGGAGACTTTTTTGCGGGCATACTGTGCTCTGGCGCGCGGCGCGCGGGTGGAGCATCCGAGGGCCTGGCTCTATCGCATTGCCACCAACGCGGCACGCGACCACATCCGACGGGCGCGGCGGGTGCAGTGGCTGCCTCTGCTGGACGATGACCGTGACCCGGCCTTGCACCAGTCCAACCCCTCGGAGGCACTCGCCGACCGGCTGGTAGTCCGATCGGTGTTGGTCCGGCTAGCACCCGAGTACCGGATCCCCTTGCTCCTGCACCTGTCCGAAGGCCTGTCCACGGCCGAGATCGGCCTTATATTGGGGATCAGCCGGGATGCAGTCAAAATGCGCCTGTACCGGGCCCGGGAACAGTTCCGGCAGATATTTCGAGCGATCAACGGCCAGGAGATCGAGGAGACGAGCAATGAAGTGTAAGCAGATCCGGTTGCTGTTGGCCGTGTCACCGCGCGAATGGAGCGCCGCCGAGCGCGCCCTGGTGGAGGCTCACCTGGCAGCCTGCCCGCGCTGTGCGGAACTGGCCCGCGAGTATGTGTCCCAGGAGCGAAGGATCGCCAGTCTGCCCCGCCCCGGCCTCTCACCGGAGCGGGAAGAGGCGGTGCTGGCCCGGGTCCGGCGTGAGGCGGGCTGGCTGCGGTGGCGGATGCGGCTGTCCAATGCTCTGGCGATGGCAGCCGGCGTTCTCCTTGCCCTGTTCCTGGGGCTCACTGTTTCGGCGCTCCCACGGCGCGCCTTGATCGCTGTCACGC
Organism: Chloroflexota bacterium; assembly: GCA_018606645.1. Classification (GTDB taxonomy): domain Bacteria; phylum Chloroflexota; class Anaerolineae; order JAAYZQ01; family JAAYZQ01; genus TumbabinsA96. The sequence continues at coordinate 253,704 of JAGVRI010000004.1, read as the reverse complement.
CCCCGACCGCCACTCCTGAATTGTGGTCCGTGGCAACTACACCAGCTCCGACCGCTGCCCCCCGGTCAACGCCGCCTGCCAACCACAGATCGACCGACCCCCTCATCCTGGTGGACAACGGTCCCCGCAGCGGAATGAGTCCCCCGGAACCGTATGCCCACCGTGACCTGTACACTATCCTTGGCCAGGGTGATTACCGGCTGCGCTACCGCTTCGATACGGAAGGCATGGAACCGATGAGCCGGCTCGAGTCACCGCCCCTCACTGCCGAGGAACTGGATGGCGTCGCTCTGCTCATCGTCCCCTGGACGAGTTGTTATGCAGCCGGAGGGAATGCCGGGGGGCGGATGGTCACCTATGATTTCAACCTGACCGTCGAGGAGGCCAAGGTCGTCCGCGAGTACGTCGCCGGCGGCGGACAGGCATTGTTCGTCCTCGATCCCACCTATCAATGCGACTTTGGAGCGCTGTCGCTCCTTGGCATTGAGGCTGAGGTGACGCGGGCCGTCGTTTGGGACGACGAGGGGTTCCACTCCGCAGAAGGTCGGCTCAACAACCGGTCGTTCCTCCTCGCGGGTCAACACCGCTTCCAGCCGGTGCGGTCGTTATCCGGGGAGGCGTGGGCGCGACTCGATGGACAGGATGCCCTCGCGGTGGAGCCGATTGGCCAGGGCCGGGTGGTTGTACTGGGATTGCCATTCCTGGTCAACGGAATGCGGCTGGTCCCTCCGACGGCGGACCAGGGCCAGCCGGCTCCGCTCTTCACGGCGGACAACCTGGCCTTCCTCGTTGCTGTGGTCGAGGAGCTGACCGGCGCACCCTCCGGGCTGGATGTGGAAGCGATTCTCTGGGAGGAACGGAAAGGCGCCCTGCATGAGGGGATCATGCAACTGGAGGAGCGGCTGAGTGCCTGGACCCCAGAGCGAATTGCCTGGGCGGCTCCCCACGAGGATGAGCGGCAGGTCCTTGCCGATCAGGTAACGGCCCTGCGCACGCGAATCGCCGAGGCAAGAGAGCAGTTGGCCGGGCTGGAGGCTGAACCCGATCCAGCGCGCTATCAGGCGGTACGCGGCATTCTCGCCGAAGTACTGGAGAGGGTCAACCAGATCGAGGTCAAGTATGCACCCTGGGCCTACGAATCGCGGGAGGCCCGGCAGGCGCGGCGGCTGCGACCCTGGCTGTTGGGGCTGTTGGCCGGGGCGGCGTTGTTGAGCATCGCTGCCTGGCGGGTGCGCCGTCTGGACCGTGCTCCGGCGACATGGGCCCGCCAGTGGGCCGCCCTGCTGCCCTTTGTCGTCGCTGCCCTGCTCTTGGTGGTCCACCTGCTGGCCGCCGCCGACCTGATCGGCTTTAGGTTGCGCGTCGGGGGCTACCCTCTCCATCGCGGGGGGGTATGGGGCTATGCCGCGCTGGCCCTGCTGGCAACGCTGGTCTTTTTCAAACCCGGTGTGAGTAGCCTTACCCGGCTGGCGCTACCGCTGCTCGTCTCCCTGACCTTGATGCAGGCTCACCTGCTCACCGATCTGGTGGGCGCCGAGTATGCAACCTACCGCGATTATGAGGGGGAGATCGCCTTGATGGCCAACCTCGGGGTGGCGATGGCTTTCTGCCTGGCCGGAGTGCTGTACCGCCGACCCCGCTGGTTGGCCGTGATGGCCGGCGTTCATCTGGCGTTGGTCTTTGGGGTCATGGGCGGGAATTCCCTGGCATACGCCCTGCGCGATGGCTTTGAGCCGTGGCAGGTGTACGCGGTCGCGCTGCCCCCCTCGCCGCTGCCTTATCTGGTCATCCTCTACACGTTGAGCCTGTTGGCCGCCCGTCCGGTACGGCAGCCGACCTACTGGGGTGTGCTGGCCCTGTTGCTGAGCTTGTTCGTTGCCGGCGGCACGCTCCAGTTCATCCTTGGATTCACCTGGGTGGACTCCTCAGCGCCGGCCTTCTTCGATTGGCTGAACAACCTGATATTGATCCCGTTGCTGCTGGCGATGGGGGTCCTCAGTGGGGCGTATCAGTGGCATGTCCGGCGGGCAGCGACGGGACGGTTGCCTCTGATCACGCCACTGGCAGCAACCATCCTCCTGGTGGGACTGGCGGCGCTGATCATGCCGTCACTGCTCGCCCCCTCTCACCTGCCGGAGAGCGGCGCCGCCATGCCCTGGCGCAGCGCCGATTTCCAGGTGCCCCTCAACGCCTGGACCGTGCTCTTACCCATCGCCCGGGTGTTGGCCGCCAGCGCCCCCTGGCTGGTGCTCCTGACTATCACACTCCAGGTCTGGCAACTGATGGACAGAGCTCAGGGAGCGACCCCCTCCATCCCAGGCCGGGTGCGCCGCTGGCTCCTGGCCCTGGCGGTCAGTTATGCCCTGTTACTCACCGGGGCGGTGGCGGACGAGATCCTGACCTCGCCGCAACCGCACTGGGTATGGGCCTCGCCCTGGGAAGACCCGAGAATCCGCGTCCTGGGCGCAGGGCTGGCCTCCCTCTTGAGTGTAGCGGGGCTGACGGCCTGGCTGAACCGCCGCGCCGGCCCGGGACGGTGGGGAGGCGTGGTCTACGGTCTGATGCTGGCTGTGCAGGTGCCGGCCTGGCTGCTCGGTCTGGGCCGATTGAGACCCTTGAGCGGCCTATCGGTTCTGCTTACGTGGCCGCCGGGCATCTCCTTCCTGCCAGTTCGAGAGTTGGTCAGTTCTGGACTGGCCATGTTGGCCCTGGCGGCGCTGATCGGGCATCTGGTCATTGCCGGGCGGGTCCTGGTCCTGCGTGAGGGAAGAGGCGATCCGCTCAAATCCCGTGTCCCACCGCCATGAACCCGTCGCGCGGCGCCGTATCCTGCACCCAGATGCACTCACCCGCTCCCCGCTGGGTAATTGTGAGTTTTTCATGTATAATAATTTGAGTATGAAAGGCAAAATCCTGGTAGCTGTCCTGGCGCTGCTGGCCTGCCTGGGATGGACCAGTCCCGCCCTGGCAGCCAAGCGGTACCATGCCGAGCGTTTTGACGTGACCTTGGAGGTGCAGACCGACGGCTCACTCCTGGTGACCGAAACCGTCCGATTCCGGTTCGAGGGTGGGCCTTTCACCTACGCCTTCCGTGACTTGACCTACACCCAGATCGACGAGATCGATCGCCTGCAAGCCAGCATGGATGGCGCTGTGTTGCCCCAGGGTACCGGCCCCGGTCAAGTGGAGATCGTTCCCGGCCGCCCGCTCCAGGTGACCTGGCATTTCACACCCACCTCCGACTCAGTTCACGAGTTTGTTCTGATCTACCGGGTGCAAGGAGCGATCCGCCAGGAGGCTGACGCGGACGCGCTCATCTGGCGCGCTATCCCCGAAGATCACAACTATCCCATCGAGCGCAGTACCGTCACCCTCCGCTACCCTGGCTCCGTCTCGTTGCAAAGCGTTCCAGAACTATCGAAGGCAGCGGTCTCGAGCGAGCAGAGCGACGGCCAGGTTCAGTGGACCATCATCGGCATCAAGGCTGACGAATCACTCGTGGTCACCGCCCGCTTTGCACCGGGCAGCCTGATTGAGGCACCACCGCAGTGGCAAGCCCGTCAGAATGCCCGACGACAGCAGAGCTCCAGAGCGGCGCCGGTGGGAGTAGCAGCAGGATTGTTGACTCTCGGCGTGGGTCTGGCCGCCCTGTCCGGTTTTCTGATCCGGCAGCGTCGAACACGCGGGACGGTTCTCGGGCCAGCCGTGCGCGTACAGGCGCCCCCAGACCGGATCCCTCCGGGGCTGGCGGTTCGACTGGTACGGGGTCGTATGCCGGCTCTGGCAACCCTCTTTGACCTTGCCGGCCGGGGAGTGATCCAGATCGAAGAGAGGGAAAAGGGCTGGCTCAGCAGAAAACGGTTTAACTTGCGCCTTTCCCCCTCAGACCAGGAACTACGTCCGCACGAGCAGGGGTTGCTGCGCGCCTTGTTTGAGCAAAGGGGCGGAAAGATGGGGGATTGCCTGCCACTCTCAGAGGTCGCCGCCAGACTCTCGCGCCGCAGCCGATGGTACCTGGAACCGTTGGACCAGGAGATGGAGACTGCTGGCTGGCTCGATCCACAGCGCAAGGCAACCCGCACATGGTGGATGGTTGGAGCTACGGTCGCCTTCCTGATGGGCAGTGGGGTCTTGACCATCGGCCTGATCGCCGGGGGAGGGGCGGTGGCGCGGGAAGCCGGGTCCGTTCTGACGCTGGCGGCCATCGCTGTCGGGGTGGGAGGGGCCCTGATGCTGCTGGGATTTGTCACCCTGATCGCAGGCGCTGCTATTTCACCGCTTTCGGGGCAAGGAGAAGAAGCAGCCGCTGCCTGGAAGAGCTTTGCCACCTTCCTGAAAGGGGTTGTCCGCGGGGATGAATTCGTCGCCGGCGAGGAGGTGTTCGAACGCTACCTGCCCTTCGCCGCAGGATTCGGGTTGGGGACAGCCTGGGCCAAGCATTTCCACAAGCAGGGCTATACCACCATCCCAGCCTGGTTCCATGCTCTGGAAGCCGAGAGCAGCGACTTTGGGTCAGTGGTCGCGGTCATGGCCGCTTCCTCCGCGTCGTTCAGCGGTTCCGGTGCAGTTGGTGCGGCGGGCGCTTCCGGAGGCGGCGCATCGGGAGCGGGATGAGGACCGACTGCTGAAGTCCTAGCCTCAACCATGCACCCGTTCCATCCCGTCGCCGTGTACTGGCGGATAGACCAGCAGACTAGAGGCATGGGCAATAAAAGAGGCAACAGATATGTCAGACGGGCGGCTGAAGATCCTCGCTGAATCGGTTGAGGGAGCGGTCCAGATCGCTGGGCTGCTTCTCTTTTCCCCGTTGTTGCGCGCGAGGTACAACCGCTGGGGGGCGACCGACGCAGAAGTTATCCGTTCATTACCCGGCGATGAACTGATCCCCCATCCCATTCAGGGCTATACGCGGGCGATCACCATCCGCGCCCGCGCGGCGGATCTGTGGCCGTGGCTGGTCCAAATGGGACAGGGGCGCGGCGGGCTTTACAGCTACGAGGGGCTTCAGAACCTCGTCGGCTGCCGTATCCGCAACGTGGAGCGGATCGTACCGGAATTCCAAGACCTCAAGGTTGGCGATCTGATCCACCTGGGTCCGAAAGGTTATCCCTGCTTTCGCGTCTGGAACATCGAGCCAGAACGGGCGCTTGTCCTGGTGGCTGCCGACCCCAAGACAGAGCAGGCCGTTGACCCAACGCCTAAAGAGAAGGGCTTCTCTGCGGCTACCTGGCAGTTCTTCCTGGAAGAACGCGGCGATGGCACGACACGTCTCATCACCCGTCAACGCCTGGTTTACAGCCGCGACATGGCCCTGATGTGGCGGATGGTGGAGCCGGTGGATTTTGTCATGGGACGCAAGATGATGCGTAACTTGAAGAGACTGGCAGAGCGGCGGGTGTGAAATCAGGCAAGACAACAGACAGTTTCCTGCCGCTAGCCTATACCCTCCTCCTTGCCGTCCTGCTGATCGGCCCGCTGTGGGCCCGGCCGGGCATCCCCAACACCGCTGACGGTCTCTTGCACCTGCACCGCAGCGCGGCCATGGCGCGTTCATGGGCAGTTGGCGTGTTTTGGCCGCGGTGGTTTCCTGATGTGTACCAGGGCCTGGGGGCACCCACCTTTCACTACTATGGGCCGCTTTTCTACCTGCTGATGGCCCCCCTGCATCTGTTCGGTCTGCCGCTTGACTTGTCGGCCAAGGTCCTCATTTCCGGCGGGTTCGTCCTTTCGGGACTGGCGAGCTGGGCCTGGCTGCGACGGCTCTTCGGACCGAGGGCAGCCCTGGCCGGCGTCCCGCTCTATCTGGGCCAGGCCGCGCTCTTTCGCGAGTACTATGTCCAGGGTGACTATCCACAACTGACGGCCCTGTTCCTGCTGCCGGCGGTGTTGTGGGCCTTTACCCGGCTCTACCAGGAGGGCAGGTGGCTCAACTGGCTGCTAGCTCCAACGAGTCTGGCACTGGTGATTGTCACGCACAACATCACCGCCTTGCTCGGTACGGGAGTTCTGCTCCTGTATAGCCTGGGGCTGTGGATCTGGCAGCGGAGTCGGGCCGGCTGTCTGCGCGCGGCGCTGGCAGTTGTCTGCGGGCTGGGGTTGAGCGCCTTTTTCTGGCTCCCCTCCATCGCCGACATGGGCTTGGTCCACGCTGAGAACCTCCCCCAGGGCATGTTTGACTATCATCGCAACTTTATCCCCTGGCCGGACCTGTTCGCCGCGCCGCCGTTGCTCGACAGCCGGGCAGCCAATCCGCCCTTCCCTCATCTGTTGGGCTGGGCGGCCTGGCTGGCGCTGGGCGTAGGAGTCCTGGCTCTCCTGGTCAGCCTGGCGACCCGCTCCGGCAGCGGCGCGAACAGGGGCTGGATCGCCACCGGGTTGGGGATCGCGGCTATCTGCCTGGCCCTCACCCAGTCGTGGACGGCGCCGCTGTGGGAAACGGTGCCACTCTTGCCGCTGGTCCTCTTCCCCAGCCGTTTCCTGGGACCGGCGGCGCTGGGGGTGGCCCTGACCGCCGCTGCTTCTGTTGCTACGTTCCGCGAACACAGGCGCTTGCCCATGGCGCTTGGGTCGATCACAGCCGTGGTCTTGACCAGCAGTGTCTTCCTCTTTCCTCAAGGACCCTTCTTGTCGATCTCTTCCCTGTCTGCCGCCGATACGCAGGCGTATGAGCGCCAGGCGCACGTCTGGGGGATGACCAGCGCCAATCCCTTCCTGCCACGCTGGGCCGGCCTGCCTGAGAAAAATGCCGGACTGGCTGCCCAGGCCGATCTGCCGGACAAAGCGCGGTGGCTCTGGGAGACGCCGCATCGGGCGGTGCTCCAAGCTGCCACCGGTTCATTCTTCCCGGCCGGGGTGTTGGTGTTGCCGGTTCACTATTTCCCCGCCTGGCAGGGTACGGCCGATGGAGAGGTCTTGAGCGTTGGGCCGACGGCGGATGGCCGGCTGGGCGTGGCACTGGCCCGGCCCGCCGGCGAGGTGGTCCTCCGCTGGGCAGGCACAGCCTGGCAGAGAGTGGGGACGTGGATCAGCATGGGGTTCCTGGCAGCGTGGTTGGTCTGGATGGGATGGGCGGTCCGGCGCGGCGGAACGCGAAGGGATGTCGCCATGCCGGATCGCGCCGGACTGGGCCGGCAGTGGCTGGCACCGCTGGCCTTGCTGGTCCTACTCATCCTGGCGCGGGCGACCATCCAACGACTGGCTCCGGGTTGGTTCCAACTTCGCTCACCACCGGGCGAAGTGAGTCGAATCGCTCACCGAATCAACCAGACCTTGGGGGGCGATGGGCAGCCTAAGGTCATGCTCCTGGGCTGGGAACTGCTGCCCGGTTCGCTCAAAGCTGGCTCCACCCTGCGGCTACGACTGGCCTGGCAAGGCCAAGGACGCATCAAACAGGACCTTCACAGCCTGCTCCAGCTCTATACGCCCTCGCAGCGAAGGGGCTGGGCCGGCGTGCAGAACGAGGCGCCGGGGAGGATTCCTACCAGCAGTTGGCATCGCGACCTCTATTACGTGGACGAGTTAGTTCTGCCATTGCCTGAGGACCTGCCGCCGGCCACCTACACTCTGGCGGTCGGGATGGTGGACGACGAAGGGCAGCGGCTGGAGGTCGCCGGACAGCCGGACAATCTGGTATTTCTGGGCGAAGTGCGGATCGAACCGATCCGCGCCGGCTGGCGCCAGCGGCTTCGTCCGGCGGTAGCCGCGTCGGCTGCCTTTGGACAGTGCCTCTGGCTGCAGGGCTACGACCTGATCCCGGACCCAGGAGGCCCGATCCTGCGCCTCTTCTGGGAGGTCAAGCGCCCCCCGCAGCTCGCCCTGACCACCTTCATCCACCTGGTGGACGATCGGGGGACGATGGTGGCCCAATTTGACGCACCGCCATTGCAGGGATTGCTCCCCACGTCGCAATGGCCGGCCGGGGCGCTATTGATCGACCGGCATAAACTGGTGTTGCCGGAGGGCCTGAGCAGCGGCCAATACCAACTGCGGGTAGGACTCTACGATCCGGCCACGGGCGCGCGGCTCCCGGTGCAGCCGGAAGGCAGTGGAACGGAGCATTTCGCTCCTGATGCCCTGATCGTGCCCCTGTACGTGCCTCCATAGAGTGCCGTCGGCGGTCGGGATCGCGTCAGGAACCCAGGCCCGCTCCGTACGCTGAACTCATGAACCTCAAAGACTCTTTGCCCAGGCTGCTTGGGCCGCTTACAAGACAGAGCCATCCCGTTGAGCAACCTTGCAGCCTTGTAGACCTGTGGTACAATGGCACCGCTGGGAGCGGCGGAATCCTCTCTATCCCTTCGGTGGAGAGCCTGCCGGGGGATGGTGGGCCGGTCGAGAAACATGCGAAAGGTGGATGTCGCCGGAATGTATGGCCTGGAGCCACGGATACTTTTAGATAGGCAAGGGAAGGATGGAAACCCAGACGATCCGAGTCCGTGAGACCAATTGCTACCTGGTGCGGGACGGTGAAAGGGCGGTACTCATCGATCCCGGACCTCCCGGTGGTGCAGCCAAAGTGACGGTTGCGCTGACGGCGGCCGGAGTTCGCCCAGAGGATATCCGGCTGATCCTGATCACCCACGGTCATCTCGACCACTATGGCGCAACTCCTGAAGTCAAGACGTGGTGCGGGGCACCGGTCGCGGCCTATCTCAGCGAGCCAGCCTTTAGCCAGGACCGACGCAACGCCCTGCCTCCCGCCCAGACCCTTCAGGGGAGTGTTGTACGCTGGTTCTATCTGTTGTTCTCGCCATGGGTCCGTTTTGCGCCACTCCAGGCTGACCTCTTGTTGGACGAGGGGACCGATCTTGCCATGTATGGCCTTCGCGGAACGACGGTGCTCCTGCCCGGCCATTCGCCTGGTTCGCTGGGGGTGTTCACGGCCGAGGGAGACCTGTTTGTCGGCGATCTGTTCGTCAACTATACCGTACCAAGCCAGCCGATCTACCTCTCCGATCGACGGGCCTGGCAGCAGAGCTTCGAGCGAGCGCGGGCCCTTCGACCGCGGATGGTATATGTGGGCCATGGCGAGCCTTTTCCAGGCAGTGAATTGGACCATATCTACCCGGCCCGCTATCAACTTCGCTGGTGGGTCCGCTAGAGATTGAGTTCGGCCGGCCACGAGCTGGCCAGGAAGACCAGGGAGACAAGGATGTCCGAAGGAATCAAAGTTTTCCTCAGCACGTTTGCGTTGCTGTTTGTCGCGGAACTGGGCGACAAAACGCAGTTGGCCGTCCTCAGCATGACCACCAAACACAAGATGCCCCTATGGGTTTTCTGCGGCGCGGTATTGGCCCTGACGGCCGTGACCGGTCTCGGCGTGCTGGGGGGCGACCTGCTGACCCGGTTAATCCCGGAACACATTCTGCGCAAGATCGCGGCGGTGATGTTTGTGGGGATGGGCGTGCTGATGTGGTTTGACAAACTGTAGGGGCGGATGCGCCCGCCTGGGTTGCGGATCGGGTAACGACACCCAGAAAAATGCCTCTAAAAGCCGTAGACCTGGCGAATCTGCTTGGGGATGCCTTTGAGCCCCTGACCTTCAAGCGATAATGTGGCCAAACGGGGGATTGACAAACGTTTGCGTTCGTGCTATAATTCGATTACGCAATCGTTTGCGTAGCCCTCGGGAGGAGGAAGTAGTATGGCAGTGTCGATCAAGGACATTGCGCGGGCGCTTGATGTCAGTCCCAGTACAGTCTCGCGGGCCAGGAACAACAAACCCGGGGTCTCAGCCGAGACGCGCAAGCGGATCCTGCGAGCCATTGAGGAACTTGGCTACTCCCCGAATGAGTTGGCCCGCGGCCTGAAGCTACAACAGAGCTCTACGGTGGGCCTTGTTATCCCGAATATCCACAACCAGGTCTACGCGGAGATTGCCTCCAGCCTTGAGAACGTTTGCACCAGCGAGGGATACCTTGTGATCCTGTGCAACAGCGGCCGGGACCCTCGGCGAGAGGATACTTTGGTGCATATGCTGCGCGCCAAGCGGGTCGATGGCATCGTGATGATCCCGGGCCAGGATCCTTTGCGGCTTGTTGAGCCACTGCGCCGCGCGCATATTCCGACCGTGATCCTCGAACATGATGTCCCTGGGGAGTATTGCGTTATTGTGGACGACTTGGCTGGCGGTCGGCTGGGAACGCAGTATCTTTTGGATTTGGGCCATCGCCGCATCGCCATGATCAGCCGCACCCGTCACAGTGGCACCAGCGCTTTACGCGTTACCGGGTATCGACAGGTGCTTGAGGAGGCCGGGATCCCCTTTGATGCCGAACTACTAGTGGAGTGTGAGTCGGGCCACGAGGCTGCTTATCAGGCCATGAAACGGCTCTTGGCTCTTGATAATCCACCGACCGCCGTTTTTACCCATAACGACGTACAAGCGCTGGGCGTCCTACATGCCGTTCAGAGCGCCGGGCTGTCGGTTCCGGGTGACGTGTCAGTCATCGGCTTTGATGACATTAGTAGCTCCGCCTATTTCTACCCGCCGCTGACTACGGTGCGTTACCCTAAACAAGAAGTGGGCAGGTTGGCAGCCGAAACGGTGTTGGCATTGGTCAGGGGCAATGATCTACCTGGACCCTGGACCAGGATCCTGCCTGTGGAACTCGTGATACGCGGTTCGACCGCTCCTCGCCGCTTCAACCCGGTGTCTGGGAGATGCTAATGGTTGCCCGGTTATTCGTCAGGCAGATGGGAGCATCTTAACCAAACTCCCGGAAAGGAGGTGATCCGGCTTAGAGTAAAGGTTCTCACTAGGGCCCTATCTAGAGGTCGTCGTAGATTTCAGTCACCTGGAAAAAGGAGGAATTGAACAATGAGCAACTTCCACACAAAGGGTCTTGCCGTCCTTGTCTTGCTGACACTTGTGGCAATGATGGGCGTGGGGTGCAGGGGCACTGCAGTCCCTGCTACCGTCACCTCAGGTCCGGTAGCCAAGCCAGCGTCTTTGACGATCGCGGGTGTGGCCGGGAATGAAGCGAAGGGGATCAAGGCGATCATCCCCGAGTATGAGAAGAAGACAGGGATCAAGATCAATTTCGTCGAATTTCCCTATTCCACCCTTTTCGAAAAGATTGTCACCACCATGCAGGCCAAGCAAGAGACATTTGACCTGATCATGGCCGACGACATTTGGCTGCCCAAGTTCGAATCGGAAGGCTGGCTTACGGCGCTGGATGAGAAATTCAACTATCAGAAGGACCCCGACATCTTCCCGGTGATGTACGATGCAGCCACCTGGCCGCCGCCATCGGGGCCCATCATCCCTGGGGAGGAGAACAAGCCCCGACATCTCTATGGGATTACCATTTTAGGCAACGTTCAGTTCTTTGCCTTCCGAGGGGATCTGGTTCCCAAGCCAGAGACTTGGGAGGATGTGATCGCCAATGCAAAGAAAGTAGCGGATCCCAATAAGCCACTTTATGGGTTCGCGCTACGCGCGGCAGCCGGGGAGCCGTCGGGAATGGAGTTCTTCCCCCTGATGTACGGCTGGGGAGGCCGACTGTTCGACGACAATTGGAACGTGACCGTCAACACCCCGGAAGTGATCGAAGCGCTGAAAGTACGCCAGCAACTGGCCGAGCTAAGCCCACCCGGCGTCGCCAATTACGACGCCGCCGAGCGTGCTCGAGAAATGGCCTCTGGGCGGGCGGCGCAGATCATCACCTGGCCGGCGGAGGCCGCCGATTTTATGGAAAACCCCGAAGTCTCCCAGGTAGTGGGGAAGGTGACCTATTCTGCCCCACCCAAGGGACCGAAGGGTTCATTCCCGTTTCTCGGCAACTGGATGCTGGCCATCCCGGTCACTTCCAAGAACCAAGAATGGGCCTTTGACTTTCTAACCTGGGCCACCAGCGCCGAGGTTCAGAAAACCTACGCTCTGGCTGGCGGGATCCCCATGCGCAAGTCAGTCTTTACCGATCCCGAACTGGCCAAGAAATTCCCCTACTTTCCGGCGGTAGCCGAAGCCTACGAGGTTCCGCCCATTGTCCTGCCACGCACCCCAGAATATATTCCACTCATTACCATCTGGGGCAACCACTTGAATGCAATGGTGGCTGGGATTGAAACCATCGAAGAGGGAGTGGCCAAAGCGCAGGAGGAAATGACCGCGCACCTGCGTGAGGCCGGGTATTACAAGTAGGCGCAACCTGGAGTGAGGACAGCACCCCCACCACGGTGGGGGTGCTGTCTGGTTGGTGGGGAGGATATCCAGTGTACGTTCGTAGACGAGGAGACTCGCTCCTTCGCGTCGTGTTGCTCGCCCCCCCTTTGTTGTTCCTGCTGTCTATGGTCGTATATCCCCTGCTGTTCGGAATTCGGATGAGCCTGACTGATTACAAGACCGGACAGTGGAACAATTTCCACAATTTCGTGCGGGCTACTCAGGACTCGCTGTTTTCCGATGCGGTGAAGGCGATCGCCATCTACGTGACCGTTGTCATCGTCATCGAATTCCTTCTGGGTTTGGTCCTGGCCCTGGTCATTTACCACAATATCAAGAGTGGGTGGCTTAAAGCCCTCTTCTATTTTCTCTTTCTGATCCCTTTGGTGACGCCACCGGTCGCCGCTGGCGTGCTATTTCGGCTGATGTACACACCCAGCTACGGGATCATCAACTACTTGCTCCAAATGACCGGTTTGATCCAGAAAGAAATCCTATGGCTCTCCCAGCCAGCGCCGGCCATGTTCGCAGTCATCAGCGTTGATGTCTGGCAGTGGACGCCTTTTGTCTTTTTTGTGCTCTTTGCCGGACTTCAGGCTGTACCCAAGGACACGCTCGAGGCTGCCGCTGTGGACGGAGCCTCTGGGTTTCAGCGCTTTCGATTGATCGAGTTGCCTTACCTGAGGCCTCTGATGTTGTTGGTTTTGATCCTGCGCCTGGCGGATACTTTCCAGGTCTTTGACCACGTGATGGTCTTGACCCAAGGCGGACCTGGCACAGTCACCCAATTCCTCAGCGTGTACATCTACAAAGTCGGGTTCAAATTCCTGAATCTGAACTATGCGGCTGCAGCTTCTATCATGGTGATTGCCGTTGTGATCCTGATCTTCATGGCTCTGAACCGTTTGCTCCGCATAGCGGAAGGGGGGGAAGCCAATGAAGCATAGCTGGAAATCGAGCCGGTTCCTGGTGGGCCTCTTTCTGGGCGCTGTGGCGCTGCTGTATCTCTTTCCTGTGTTTTGGATGGTCACGACCTCACTTAAATCAACGGGCGAGTTGTACGGATACCCCCCGACCTTGGTACCGTTGCGGCCAACCCTCCAGCCCTACCGCTCTCTGTTGATGGAGAAGGGATATGGCCAGCTCATCCGGAATAGCTTGGTCATTAATCTCCTGACCATCGTCCTCACCCTGACGTTGGCCCTGCTGATCAACTATCCATTGGCCAGATTACGAGTTTCGGCTCGCGCAGGGCGGGCAATCTTGAATGGGATTCTCGCCATCCGCTTCATCCCTGGCATTATCATGGTCATCCCCTTTTATGCCATTATCCTCACGGTTGGCCTGTACGATACGATCTGGTCCTTAGTGCTGATCTACACTGTCTTTAACCTTCCTCTGGCCGTGTACATGCTGAACGGGTTCCTGAGGGAGATCCCGATCGAACTGGAAGAGGCAGCGCTGGTTGATGGCGCCACTCGTCGCTACGCCTTTTTGGCTATCACCCTTCCCCAACTTTCGCCGGCCATCCTGGCCATCGCCGTCATTACCTTTGCTCTGTCATGGAACGACTTTCTGTTTGCCCTCATCCTCACTGCCACGCCGGCTGCCCAGACGTTCTCGATCGGCGTATGGCGGCTGGTGAGCCAATTCCAGATCCTATGGAACGAGATGGCTGCGGCTGCGGTCATCGCCACGATGATTCCGATCCTCCTTCTGGTCTTTGTACGACGGTACTTACTGGCTGCCCTGACATTTGGCGTGGTCCGTGAGAAAGCATAACATAACCAACGCGAAAGGAGTCGAGAATATGTTACTGGGCCTGAACGGCGCCACAACGATGAAAGCTGACCTGGAAACGGACATCCGGATTGCCGCTGGAGCTGGCTACCAATATCTGGAAATCTGGGCGGCAAAGTTGAGAGACTTTTTGGAGGATCGGTCTCTTGGTGACCTGAGGGACCTACTCGCCAGGCATGACCTCAGGCCGCTCAGCATCAACGCCCTTGAGAATATCACATTTCAGTCGCCCCAGAGGTACAGGGAGCTCCAGGCGGAGTGCGCTCTTTTGTGCGAACAGGCCAGTTCCCTGGGCTGCCGTTTCTTGGTGGTAGTACCCAGCCCCCTACCACCCGGTGGCGCCAGCCGCGACGAGATCAAGTGCGAGAGCATCGAGAAGCTCCAGTCTTACCTGGCGATCGCCAAGCGCCACGGGGTCGGGTTGGCCTTCGAGTTCCTGGGTGAGCCCAACTGTTCTGTCCCGGACCTGGCTTTGTGCTATGAGATCATCGAGCAAATCAACGACCCTGATCTGGGCCTGGTGCTCGATACGTTTCATTTCTACGCCGGGGGTTCCCAATTGGAGGATCTCCGCAAGGTGGATCCCGACAAGCTGTTTGTCGTTCACATGAATGACGCGGAGGACTTGCCAAAAGCCAGCCTGAGGGACGAGCACCGGCTGTTGCCTGGCCAGGGAGTCATCCCCTTGCAGGAAATCCTGGCTGGCGTCAAGGCAATCGGCTACAGCGGTGTATATTCGATCGAGCTCTTCCGCCCGGAGTACTGGGAGTGGGATCCGGCACATCTGGCCCGGGAAGCCCGGCACAGCATGGTGATGCTCTTGCAGGAAATCTAGGAAACCAGCGATGATAAAGGAGACAATATAGCATGACAGTACGAGTTGGGATTATTGGCGCCGGCCATATGGGAAGGACTCATGCAAGAATACTCGTTCAAGACAAGCGGGTAGAGGTCGTTGGCATTGTAGACATCGTGCCTCAGAATGCGATCCGCCTGGCGGACGAGATCGGATCGCGGACTTGGCCATCACTGGATGCGCTCTTGAATGAGAGGATCGATGCGCTCTACGTGACGACCCCGAATACGCTGCACCGAGAACCCGTTCTGAAAGCACTGGACGCCGGAGTACACGTATTCTCCGAGAAGCCAATGGCTACGACCCTCGCGGAAGCAGCAGAGGTTTTGCATGCGGCTAGAAGGTCAAAAGGCATTTATCAGCTTGGGTTCAATTATCGCTTTGCTCCGGTCCATCAGTTTGCCAAGAAGCTGATCGACAATGGCAGCCTGCGCCCCTTTCATGTGCACATCAAAGACAACCGCGGCGAGTTGATCGATCCGCCCTGGGTAGGAAACCCCAAGCTGACGGGCGGGTATCTGTACGAATCAACCATCCACACGCTGGATCTCATCCAGTACTTGCTGGGCGAGATCAAAACGTACAAGGTTGTGTCTCGCTCGAATTTGTATCCGGAACTGGATGACTTTGCCCTGCTGTTCGAGTTCTCCAACGGGAGCATTGCCACCCTGGATTCATGCGCACACGCCAGTTGGTTGTATCCGGCCGGCGCGATCGAGATCTTTGGAGATCATGCCACCCTGTTGACGGAGGAAATGGACCGGGTCAGGTACACGACCGGCCTGGGTCAAGAGGTCATCACCCACGACTACACACAATATCCCCAGCCCTACCGCTGGGGGTATGTCGAGGAGGATCGTCTCTTTATCGACGCGGTGGTAGAGGGCAAGCCGTCAGTAGTTCCTGCCGAAGATGGCTATCGTGTCACCGAGATCATCGATGCACTGTACCGTGATGGGGGTCAGGCCGGAGAGGGATCAGGAAACGGTTAGCTGGGGTGCAACGGGGCACCGACCTGATATCGCACGAGTGCAAGACTGGTCCGAGAGCCGGGTTCAGATCGTGCAGGGCACGATCGGGGACTTGGACCGACTCATGTTCACGCTGCCACCATAGACGTTGCTTTTGCTTAGGTACAGAGGCCGGCAGAGGAGAACCTCTAGCCCTCCGACGCGTCTGAAGCCGCTCCATAGCTCAGGTCCAGTCCATACAATAAGCGCACTCAAGGAGTTGCACCCGTCTCCACCAGCCATGAAACAATCACCACACGACCGTCGCATTGGTCTCCTGGGCCGTTTTGGGGTATAATGACAAAAATCGCGCGGAGAAAAGTGGATGGGGTCCAGACTGATCTCGATAGCGGCGATCCTGGTGGCGGGGATTGGCTGGTGGAGCCTGTACGAACTCACCGGTAGAGTCACCCCGGATCAGTCGGGAGCGCTGCCTTTCTTTTTTGCGCTCCTGTTCTTGACCATGACCGCCACACTGGCCCCAGCCATGGCCTACCTGAACCGGCGCATCGCTCCTCAGACCGCTACCCGCGATCCCTGGCGTTTCTTTCGCCACAGTGCATGGGGTGGGCTGTGTATTACTGCCTGGGCCTGGCTCCAGATGCACCGGGCGCTCAACGTCGGCTTTGCGGTCATCATCCTTATGATTTTGATTGCCATTGAGGTGTTGATCTCGCGCCTGAGAAGCGAGAAGATGTGAAATAGCGACACCGCTACGGGTGGCATTTGCTCACCACAACCTAGTGACCGACCTGAAAGATAGAGGAACTCGATGGAGGCCGATGAACTTCGCAAACTCCCCAGTGTAGACCGCTTGCTCCAGGAGGAAGCCATCGCTTCGTTAGCTGTCCAATGGGGGCATGATTTGACCGTCCATGCCATCCGAGAAACGTTGGAAGAAACGCGGCAGATGATCCGAGAAGGGGGAATCTGTCCCCCTCTTCCTGGTCTGGCGCGGCAAATCGCCGAGCGCCTGACCGCTCATCTGCGTCCCACCTTACGGCCGGTCATCAATGCCACCGGTGTGATCATCCACACGAACCTGGGACGCGCTCCACTGAGCGCCGAAGCACGGGCGGCGATGGACGCGGTCGCCGTAGGTTATTCCAATCTAGAGTATGATTTGAAAACTGGACAGCGGGGTTCGCGCTACGTCCATGCCGAGGAATTGCTCTGCCGCCTCACCGGGGCCGAGGCGGCCCTGGTCGTCAATAATAACGCGGCGGCCGTACTGCTGATCCTGATGTGCTTTGCCCGTGGACGAGAAGTGATTATCTCGCGGGGGCAGTTGGTCGAAATTGGGGGAGGCTTCCGCATCCCCGATGTCATGCGCCAGAGCGGAGCAGTCCTGGTGGAGGTGGGTACAACCAACCGCACCTATTTGCATGACTATGAGGCAGCCATTACCGAAGCAACCGCTGCTCTGATGCGTGTCCATCGCAGCAACTTTCAGTTGCTCGGCTTTGTCCATGAACCCTCATTGTCAGAACTGGCAGAGTTGGCGACCAAACGAGGTCTTCTCCTCCTGGATGACCTCGGGAGTGGCACCCTCCTGGATACGGCAGCCTATGGCCTGGCCCACGAGCCAACGATCCAGGAGAGCTTGGCCGCCGGAGCTTCACTGGTGTCGTGCAGCGGCGACAAGCTACTGGGTGGCCCTCAGGCAGGGATCATTGTGGGACGCGCCGAGTTGATAGCCCGCCTCAAAAAGTTTCCGCTGACCCGCGCCCTGCGGGTGGACAAAACAACGCTGGCCGGACTCCAGGCTACTCTGCGCCATTACCTGCTCGGGGAAGCAGCGGAAAAGGTGCCGATCTGGCAGATGATCAGCCAGGATGAGGCATCGCTCAGAGCGCGGGCCGATGCCTGGGTGCGTGAATTGCATGAATTGGGCGTGGCTGCCCAGGTTGTGCCCGGGCGCTCGGCGGTGGGAGGAGGCAGCCTGCCCGGCCAGACGCTGCCAACCTATTTGGTCGCGCTAGAGGCTGAATCGCCCAACGCCATCGCGGCGCGGCTGCGAAGCGGTGATCCGCCAGTCATCGCTCGGGTGGAGGACGACCGGCTGGTCCTCGATCCGCGCACCGTCCTGCCAGATCAGGACGCCACCCTCCATCGGCTCGTGGCTCAGGCGCTCCGGTCTGCCTGATGGGAAGCCCTGTTGGTCTGGAGTCGTGGAAGGGGGCTCCTTCAGCTTCTCAGAGAGTATGAGCGGAAACCAGCCGGAAGGTACCGCGGTCAAAGCCCAGATGGCCCGCGCGGTGGGGCTGGTGATGGTCCTTTTTGTCGTCAGTCGGGCCCTGGGGCTGGTGCGTGAAATGGTGATCAGCCACCAGTTCGGGACCAGCCGCGAGTTGGATGCCTACCTTGCCGCCTTCCGCTTGCCGGACCTCCTGTTTCAGATCATTGCCGGCGGAGCGCTGGCCTCGGCTTTCATTCCTACCTTTGCCAGCTTTCTAGCCCGGGATGATGAAGAGAGCGCCTGGCGCCTGGCCAGCGCCGTCATCCACTGGGTGCTGCTTATCACGGCCATCCTGGCTCTCCTCTCGGGCTGGCTGGCTCCATGGCTGGTGCGCCGCGTGATCGCGCCGGGCTTTCCGCCAGAGGGGCAGGCCCTGACCACCGAACTGATGCGCCTGATGCTGATTACGCCGGTGGTCTTTGGCGTCAGCGGAATCTTTATGGGCATTCTCAATGCCCGACAGCACTTCCTGCTGCCGGCCCTGGCCCCCATTGTCTACAATCTAGGCATCATTGGCGGAGCTGTGCTCTTGAACCCGGCCACAGGGGTCCGGCGGCTGGCCGTGGGTGTGGTGGTGGGGGCTCTGGGCCATCTGTTGATCCAGATTCCGGGGTTGGTACGTCAGGGGATGCGGTATACCCCCGTCGGGTTGCGCAGCCCGGGCGTCTATGAAGTAGGACGGCTCATGGCGCCCCGGATGTTGGGCCTGGCCGCCGTGCAGCTCAACTTCCTGGTCAATACCTTTCTGGCTTCGGGTCTGGCGGCCGGGAGCCTGGCTGCTCTGAACTATGCCTGGTTGCTGATGCTCTTGCCTCAGGGCATTTTTGCCCAGGCCGTGGCGACTGTAGCCTTCCCGACCTTCTCCACCCAGGTGGCCCGGGGGCAATATGCGGAGATGCGCAGCACTCTGGCTTCGACCTTGCGGGCCATCCTCTATCTGGCCGTACCCGCCACCGTGGGACTCCTGACCCTTCGCCTGCCGTTGGTCCAGCTCCTCTTCGAGCGCGGGGCATTCACCGCCGCCTCGACCCAGATGGTCACCTGGGCGTTGGTGCTCTTTACCCTGGGGCTGCCGGCTCACTCGGTGGTGGAGATCGTGGTCCGCGCCTTCTATGCCATGCACGACACCAAAACCCCGGTGCTGGTCGGTATCGCCGCCATGGCCCTGAACATTGCCCTCAGCCTGGCTTTTATGAACGGCTTTCAAGCCATCGGTTGGATGCCCCACGGTGGACTGGCTCTGAGCAACTCGGTCGCGACCACCGTCGAGATGGCAGTGCTGTTGAACATCATCCGTCGTCGGCTTGGCGGTCTCGAGAGCCGCCGGATCGCGGTCTCGCTGCTCCGCATTACCGGTTCAGCCTTGCTCATGGGGGTGGTCACCGGGGGGTTGGCGCGGCTTTTGTCTGGAGCCAGTGCCTGGGTCACATGTGGGATCGCGGTTGCTGCCGGCCTGATCGTCTATCTGGGGGCCTCCCTGCTGCTCAACTCGCCTGAACCTCAGGCGATCTGGCGGATGGTGCAGTCGCGTCAACAACGACCGCTTCCCTGACCGATCCTCTCTCTGGCTTTCAGCGAGCACAAGGCAAGGTCGGGATCAGGGATGCCCACAAGAAGTGGAAGATAGACAAAAAAGGTCTTCCCTGGTATACTGGGGACGCGGCTCCCCTGCGGATGAGGTAGAGGTCATTGGAAGGGATGAACTCTCATCATTGATGACTGAATGATGAAAAAGGAGGAACCATGATCACGGAGATAGTAATCATCAAACTGCCGCCTGGATTCACCCCAGAACAAGTCATTGCCAATTTTGAAAAGACTGCGGTGACGTGGGGAGAGAATCCGGATCTGGTCCGGAAATACTATCTGCTGGATAGGGAGAAAGGGATCGCCGGAGGCGTCTATCTCTGGAAGGAGAAGGCCCATGCGGAGAAATGGCATGGCGCCGAATTTCGGAAGAGGGTCAAAGAGCTGTACGGCGCCGAGCCAGAAAGCCAGTTTTTTGAGACGCCGGTCATCGTGGACAACGTAGTCGGCGAGATTGTGAAGGCTTAGGAAGTTCCGACTATCCAAGAGCGCGACCGCTGACGGATCTACCTGCTTCTGCCCATTCTGGCGACATCGGGCTGGCCCTCGGCGCACGGTGTTTTTCTAGTCCTGATACTCCAACAAACGTTCGCCGTGGGCCACACGGCGCCCTTCGGCGACATAGACGGCGCCGATCGTGCCTTCGCGACCGGCGCGGATCACGTTATCCATCTTCATCGCCTCGATCACCAGCAATTCCTCACCGGGCGCCACCCGCTGACCGGGCTGGACCGTCACTGACTTGATCAACCCCGGCAAGGGAGCGGTGACCAGCTTCGAACCGATCGAGGCAATGCCTGGCCCTTGGGGTGGGATGGCTGAAGGGGATGGCATGGTGCCCGTCGGTTCTCCACCCGGAGAGGGACGTCTGATCTCTACCGTGAATGGTCGGCCGTTGACTTCTACCTGCACCTGTTCTTGACGGGGATCACTGAGCACCCGAACGTCAAAGGTGCGACCGTCCAGGGTGATCTGGTACCGTTTCATACGGCCCTCCGCCGATTCGCATTGACGATCATGTGACGTTGGTGATGCAGCAGCCACCAGGAACTCACCTGGCGGCCCCAGACCTCTTCTTCTTGCCAGGAACGGCCCGCGCCCTCGAATCCACCTTCGACTTCGGCGCGAGCCAGAGCTACCGCGACGGCGGCTGCCTGAAGCATTGGATCTTCAGCCCTCTCGCTTCCTTCCGCTTGAGGGAAATCGCCTCCGACGCGGTCCCGGATCACGGCGGTCAACGCTGACATCAGTCCATAAAACAGGGCGAGCGCCAGGAACAACAGCGTCATCCCAATCGCAGTGATGAGCAGGGCCGCATTTAGCCCGTTCTCCATGCTTTCATCCTCCGCAAACAACCTCTCAAGTCAACCCCTCAGGGACCAGTTCTACAGCGGCATGCAGCCGTGCTTTTTGGGCAGTGAGGGGGCCTGCTTATCCCGCAAAAAGTCCAACGCTGCGATCAGCCGGGCTCTTGTCTCACTGGGCAAGATCACGTCATCCACGTGCCCGCTGGCGGCCGCCGAATAGGGGCTGCCAAATCGCTCCCGATACTCGGCGATAAACTGGGCCCGCACCTCTTCGGGATGCTCCGCCTCAGCCAGTTGCTTGCGATAGAGGATATTCACCGCGCCCTCGGCCCCCATCACTGCGATTTCCGCCGTCGGCCAGGCATAGACCAGGTCGGTGCGGATCTGTTTGCTGCTCATGACGATATAGGCGCCGCCATAGGCTTTTCGGGTGATGACGCACACCTTGGGCACGGTGGCTTCCGAGTAGGCATAGACGATCTTGGCTCCATGGCGGATGATGCCCCCATGCTCTTGCACAGTCCCCGGCATGAAACCTGGGCAATCCACGAAGGTGATCAAGGGGATATGAAAGGCATCGCAGAAGCGGACAAAGCGGGCGATCTTGTCCGAAGCGTCAATATCCAGCACCCCGGCCAGCCAGGCCGGTTGATTGGCGATCACCCCCACCACCTCGCCATGCAGTCGGGCAAACCCCACGACTGCATTGGGCGCAAAGCGGGCGTGTACTTCGAAAAAGCTGCCCAGATCAAAGATGCGGACGATGGCTTCCCGAATGTCATAGGATTGGGTATCCTCCAACGGCACCAATGTGTCCAGCACTGGATCAGCCCGCGTTGGATCGTCATCCGGTGGGAGACGAGCCGGAGGAGCCGCATTGTTCGACGGCAGGTAACTCAGCAACCGCCGGGTGATGGCAAACGCCTCGTCCTCATCCGCCGCAACCAGGTGTGCCACGCCGCTGATGGAAGCGTGGGTGTGCGCCCCGCCCAAGGTCTCCAGGTCCACCTCCTCCCCGGTCACGGTTTTGATGACCTCGGGCCCGGTGATGAACATATGGCTGATGCCCTCGGTCATGATCACAAAATCGGTCAGGCCAGGAGAATAGACCGAACCGCCGGCGCACGGGCCGAGCATGATGCTGATCTGGGGGATCACCCCGCTGGCCTGGCTATTCCGCCAAAAGAGTTCCGCGTAGCCGGCCAGACTCCAGACGCCCTCCTGGATGCGCGCCCCGACCGAGTCGTTCAGAAAAATAAAGGGGATCCCGGAACTGATGGCCAGGTCCAACACCTTGCATACCTTTTGGGCGTGAGCCTCCGAGAACGAGCCGCCGATGATGGTAAAATCCTGGGCGGCAATCGCTACCTTGCGGCCCATGATCCGGCCCAGGCCGACGACGACGCTGTCACCGGGGACCCGTCTCTCGTCAATGCCGAATGCGGAGTGCCGATGGACGATATACGGGTCCACCTCCTGAAAACTGCCGCGGTCCAACAGGCGGTCAATGCGCTCCCGGGCGGTCAATTTCCCTTTGGCGTGTTGCCGGGCGGCCGCGTCCATCCCTTCTCCCTGACGTACCTGTTCCCGACGGCGGAGCAACTCCTGATTCAGCTCATGGGAGTTCATACGCTCCTCCTTGAGCAAGATTTTATATCCGATTGTCTGCTCAGTACAGAGGTCCCATTCAAACTCTACAAAAAGTATACCACGGCTTCATCCGCCTGTCTATTCCCCAGCCACAGGTCACCAATCAACCGGGCTCGCACTTTGAAAATAGACTGCTCTTCTCGCGCGGGAGTCAAGGCTTCAGCCGGTCCACCGCCTGAAGGCTCCACTCCCCCCACCCGGAGTCGAGGCCCCAGCCGCTGGCCCCTGGGCACTTTCATCCGTCGTGGTGCCCCGCCGGGCATGGCTACTCCTTGGGAAATAGGAAATTTGACGATGCTCGACAAATTGAGTACCATACGGGGGTAGGCTATGTTGAGCAACTAGAGGGCCTAAAGCAGGAATTCAGGAGAATTAACGGAAAGCGCCGAGGAGCCATAGCATGTCCAAGAAGATGGTCGTGATCGACTATGGGGAATGTCGCCCTGAGACATGCGAACAGGGGATCTGCCTGGCGGTGCTGGCCTGTCCCCATAAGGTGCTCAGGCAGGAAGCCCCTTATGAGATGCCAGATCCGAGTCCGGCCGTGTGCGTCGGTTGTGGTAAATGCGCTCAGGTCTGCCCCTATCGGGCGGTTCAGATGGTGTGAGGCGACACTGCAATGGAAATGGCGGAACGAGAAAATTGACAGATGCAGCATTCCGTAGTATCATAAGGATGATTCAGAAATGGAGAGCGGCTCTGTGTCGAATCAATCGGGGTTCAATTCAGGGACTCCAGCGCCCACTCGCCCCGGCTGGTGGGCCCAGCTGCCCGCGCAGCGCCCTCTCCTCGTGTCCTCCTGGAGCTTTTTCTTTTATTATTATGCCCAAAGTTTTGGGCCGTTGCCCCGCTCCCAGGAGGTGGCACCCTGAGTAAGCGATACAGATTGGTGAACCGAGAGAGCGTGGAGCCAACGGCCCCACGCTCTCTTTTTTCTCACTATGAATCGATGAAGGAGGGAGGTCAATGCCTTGTCGAGGCGTTCGCGGTGCTACCACGGTCGAGACTGACTCGGCGGATCAGATCCTGGCGGCGACGCGGGAGCTCTTGCTCCATCTCGTGGCAGCCAACGGCATCGAGGTGGAGGACCTGGCCAGCGCCCTGTTTACGGTGACCCCGGACCTGATGGCTGCCTTTCCGGCCCAGGCGGCCCGACAACTCGGTTGGCAGCAGGTCGCGTTGCTCGATGCGCAAGAGATCCCGGTTCCGGGAAGCACTCCCCGCTGCATTCGGGTGTTGCTCCACTGGAATACCGACAAAACCCAGGCGGAGATCCGACATGTGTACCTGCACGGCGCTGCGGCGTTGCGCCCGGATCTGAGCGTCCCACCCTCTCTACCCTCAGAAGAATAAACCGAAAAGGAGACGGAGAATTATGATTATTGTCATGAAAAAAGATGCCAGCGAGGCCGATATCCAGCGGGTTGCCCAACGCGTGGTGGAGCTCGGCTTTCGCACCCACCTTTCCAAAGGAGAGGAACGAACCATCATCGGTCTTATCGGCGACGAGCGCCCGGTCAACTGGGAAACCCTCGAACGGATGGAGGGGGTAGAAAAGGTTCTTCGCGTGCTCCCGGCGTACAAACTCGCCAGCCGGGATTTCAAGCCCGAAAACACCGTGATCTCGATCCAGGGGACCCGGATCGGCGACCGGGAAGTGGTGGTCATGGCTGGCCCCTGTGCGGTCGAAGACCGACCGCAGATGCGCGAGATAGCCCAGGCGATCAAAGAAACCGGGGTCCACATCCTGCGCGGCGGCGCCTTCAAACCACGCACCTCTCCCTATAGCTTCCAGGGATTGGGGCAGGAAGGATTGGAGATCCTGGCCGAGATGCGTGAAGAATTTGGCCTGGCGATTGTCACCGAGGTGATGGCCCCCGAACAGGTGCCGTTGGTCGCCCAGTATGCCGACATTCTTCAGATCGGGGCACGCAACATGCAGAATTTCGCTCTGCTGCATGCGGTCGGAGAACTGAACAAGCCGGTCCTGCTGAAACGAGGGATGATGGCCACTGTCGAAGAGTTGCTGATGTCGGCAGAATATATCCTCTCCCACGGCAATTATCAGGTCATGCTTTGTGAGCGGGGCATCCGCACCTTTGAGACCTACACTCGCAACACCTTTGACATTAATGCCATTCCCCTTCTCAAAAGCCTGACCCATCTGCCGGTGATTGCCGATCCCAGCCACGGGACGGGGAAATGGAACCTGGTGGGAGCCGTGTCCAAAGCTGCGGTGGCGGCTGGCGCAGACGGATTGATCATCGAAGTCCACCCTCACCCCAGCCGCGCCTTGTCGGATGGGGCTCAATCTCTGAAACTCCCGGCCTTTGCCGAGTTGATGACCGGGCTGAGGGCAGTGGCCCAGGCGATTGGTCGGGAGCTGTAGCCATGATCCGCCCCCTATGCGAGTGCCAGGTGGCCGTTGTCGGCCTGGGCCTGATGGGCGGCTCGTTGGCCGGCGCGCTCCGGAATCAGTGCCGGGCGGTAATCGGGGTGGCACGGCGCACCGAGACCGTTGAGGTCGCTCGGGAGCGGGGCCTGGTTGATTGGGGCACCACCAACCTGCCTGAGGGCATTCACCGCGCCGACGTGGTGGTATTGGCCACTCCGGTTCGAACTATCCTGCGACAATTGCCCGAGATCGGCCCCCTCCTGCCCCAGGATTGCGTGCTGATGGACCTGGGGAGTACCAAGACCCAGATCCTGGCCGAAATGGCTCGTTTGCCGGACCATGTCCAGCCGTTGGGCGGGCATCCGATGTGCGGCAAAGAGCTGGCCGGGATCGAGGCCGCCGACCCTACCCTCTACCAGAACCGTACCTTTATCCTCTGCCCCCTGCCCCGCACCTCGCCGGCGGCCCTGGCCCTGGGTCGTGCGCTGGCCCAAGCGGTAGGCTCTCATCCCTTGGTGTTGGAGCCGGAGCGCCAGGACTTCCTGGTCGCCACCCTCAGCCACCTGCCCTACCTGTTAGCCTGCGCCCTGGTTAGTACGGCCGATGCCATCACTTCCCCTGACCCGGCGGCGTGGGAGATCATCGCCGGGGGCTTCCGTGATACCTCTCGGGTCGCCGGCAGCGATGTGACCATGATGCTGGACATTCTCCTCACCAACCGGGATGAGATCCTGCGCGCGGTGCGAACCTATCAACTCCATCTCGACCGGTTAGCTGAATTGTTGGAAGCTGGTCACGAGGAGGACCTGCACCGTGTCTTATCGTTGATCCGTCAAAAACGGAAGGAGATGTTCCCATGAGCCGATTGACCGTACGGCCTGGTCCACCACTTCGAGGGCGCACCCGGGTACCGGGCGACAAATCTATTTCGCACCGGGCATTGTTGCTGGGGGCCATTGCCGAGGGGACGGGCCGCGTTGAGAACTTGCTTCCGGCGAATGACTGCCTGGCCACGCTCACGGCCGTGCGCGCTCTCGGGATCGAAGTCGAGGAACTATCGCCCACCACGCTGCTCGTTCACGGCCGGGGATGGCACGGTCTCCAGGAACCGGATGATGTCCTGAACTGCGTGCGATCGGGCACCACCCTGCGCCTGCTGGCCGGACTTTTGGCCGGTCAACCCTTCACCAGTGTCCTGAGCGGCGATCCTCAGCTTCGGCGGCGGCCGATGGGCCGGATTGTCGAGCCACTGCGGCTGATGGGGGCGACGGTGTTAGGCCGCGATCACGGTCGCTGGCCGCCGTTGGCGATCCAGGGCGGCCGTT
The DNA here is from genome assembly GCA_018606645.1 of Chloroflexota bacterium. Lineage (GTDB taxonomy): Bacteria > Chloroflexota > Anaerolineae > JAAYZQ01 > JAAYZQ01 > TumbabinsA96. The sequence goes on along the minus strand of JAGVRI010000004.1, from coordinate 227,366 downwards.
TGCACGGGATCGAGTACTCGTTACCGGTCGCCAGCGCCCAGGTCAAAAGCGCGCTGCTGCTCGCCGGCCTGTACGCGGACAGCCCCACCACGCTTCATTTGCCGGGTCCGGCCCGCGATCACACCGAACGCATGTTGAATGCAATGGGGGCTACGGTCGAGACAAAAGAGGCCGCCGCTGGCGTCCAGCCCCCGACCTCCACCGTGCACCTGACCCCCGGGCAACGGCTTCGCCCCATCGACGTCTCGGTGCCTGGCGATTTCTCTTCAGCAGCGTTTCTGCTGGTAGCGGCCACGTTGTCGCCGGGATCGGAAGTGACCCTGGAGGAGGTCGGGGTGAATCCCACGCGAACAGGACTCCTCGACGCATTGTGGGCCATGGGGGCGAGCGTGACCCTCCATGAAGAACGCACCGTAGGCGGCGAGCCAGTAGCCGACCTGACCGTCCGCGCCTCCGCCTTGCGCGGGACGGAGGTGGGTGGGTCTTTGGTAGTGCGGTCTATTGACGAACTCCCGATCCTGGCAGTGGCCGCCACCCAGGCAGAAGGTGAGACCCGCGTGCGCGATGCAGCGGAACTGCGGGTCAAAGAAACCGACCGGATCGCGACCACCGTCGAGGAACTGCGTCGCCTGGGGGCCGAGATCGAACCCCGGGCCGATGGGTTTGTGGTGCGCGGCCCGACCCGGTTGCGAGGCACTGTCGTCCACAGCCATGGAGATCACCGCCTGGCGATGGCCCTGACCGTAGCCGGGTTGATCGCCCAGGGTGAGACCACAGTGCAGGACACCGACTGCATCGCCGACTCGTTCCCCGGCTTTGAATCGCTGCTGGTTCGATTGGGAGGACAAATCTCATGAGCGAACACGCTCCCCAACGGGTCGGATTGATCGGCTGGCCGGTCGAACATAGCGTTTCCCCGGCGATGCACAACGCCGCTTTCCAGGCACTAGGACTTGATTGGTGGTACACTCTCCTTCCCACGCCGCCCGGAGAGATCGCTTCAACTCTGGCCCAACTCAGAGGGCAGAGATATCGGGGAGCCAATGTCACCGTACCCCACAAAGAGGCGGTCATGGCTTTTCTGGATGAGGTCGAGAGTTCGGCCCGGACCATCGGCGCGGTGAACACAGTGGTTGTCCGCGAGGGACGTTTGCTGGGTTACAACACCGATGCTCCCGGATTCCTGGCCGCGCTGCAGGCGGCGGGGTTCGAGCCCAAGGGAAGCCGGGCGTTGGTGCTCGGCGCCGGTGGGGCGGCGCGGGCAGTGGTCTATGCTCTGGTGCAGGCGGGGTCTACCATTGTCCTCTACAACCGCACTCCCCAGCGCGCCCTCGAACTGGTCCACCATGCGCAAGGGATGGGCGGGTCTGTGACCTCGATCGCCTCCCTCGATTCGCTGGAGCCAGAGTTGGCCGATTTCAACCTGTTGGTCAATGCAACCTCGGTCGGAATGTGGCCGCAGGGCAACGTCTCGCCATGGCCAGAGACCCTGTCGCTGCCCTCCCATTGGACGGTCTTTGACCTGGTTTATAACCCGGCCGAGACGCGACTGCTGGCCCAGGCTCGCGCCGCTGGCGCCCCAGCCATTGGTGGACTGGAGATGCTGGTGCAGCAAGGAGCACTGGCCTTTGAACTGTGGACCGGCCAATCCCCCCCATTGGAGGTGATGCGCGCCGCCGCCAGGGAGTCTCTGGCGCGGAGCCAACAGGCGCCGGTTGAGCCGGCTTTGCGGCAGGATGCCGACGTCGCTACCCCTTAAGGGAGGTGTCCATGTTACGTTTTCTCACTGCGGGTGAATCGCACGGTCCGACCCTCACCGCCATCGTCGAAGGGCTTCCGGCCGGACTCCCCCTGACCGAAGAAGAGGTCAATCACCAGTTGCGCCGGCGCCAGGCCGGGTACGGGCGCAGTGAGCGCCAACAGATCGAGCACGATCAGGTCATCTTTCTCGGTGGCGTGGCCAAGGGCAAAACCACCGGCGGTCCCCTGGCTCTCCAGATTCAGAATCGCGCGGCGGTCCAGACCCGAGAGGCCGCACCGGTTACGATCCCCCGGCCCGGCCATGCCGATCTGGCCGGTGCGCTCAAGTACGGCTTTGATGACCTGCGGCTCGTGTGGGAACGGGCCAGCGCGCGAGAGACGGCGGTCCGAGTGGCCGTGGGGGCCATCGCCCGGCGATTGCTGGCCGAATTTGGCGTCCGCCTGGGAAGTTATGTCATCGGCATCGGCGCCGTATCGGCCACCATCCCCGCCTGTCCCGAAGAAGAACTGTGGGGCCTGGCAGAGACCTCAGACGTACATTGCCCCGACCCCGTGGCGGCTGAAGCGATGCGTCAGCATATCGAAGAGGTGCGGCAACGGGGGGATTCCTTGGGGGGTGTGTTCGTGGTGAGCGCCACCGGCGTGCCGCCTGGATTGGGCAGTTATACCCACTGGGACCGAAGGATGGATGCCCGGCTGGCCGGGGCGGTGATTAGCATTCCGGCTATCAAGGGCGTGGAGATTGGCCCAGCTTTTGAGAACGCCCGGCGAATGGGAACCCAGGTGCACGACGAGATCTGGATCGAGCACGGGCGCCTGATGCGCCCGACCAACCGCGCCGGGGGTCTGGAGGGTGGTGTGACCAACGGACAGCCGATCATCGTCCGCGCCGCAATGAAGCCGATCCCCACCACGGCCAGGCCGTTGCGTTCGGTAGACCTGACCACGAGGGAACCGGCCACTCCCCCTTACCAACGGGCCGATGTCTGCGCGGTGCCAGCGGCAGCCATCGTCGGCGAGGCCATGGTCGCCTGGGTGCTGGCCGATGCGTTCCTGGAGAAAACGGGCGGCGATAGCCTGTCTGAAATCCGAGCTCATTGGGAGGCATGGCAGCGCAATGAATGAGGATGAGAACCTGATCCTGACCGGCTTTATGGGCAGCGGCAAGACCAGCGTGGGCCGCGAACTTGCCCGACGGCTGAACCGGGAGTTCGTGGACATGGACGTCCTGATCGAAAGCCGCGAAGGGATGACGGTGGCCGAGATCTTTCGCCTCAAAGGCGAAGCCTATTTCCGCCAACTGGAGGCCGAGCTGTGCCGGGAACTGGCCGCTCGTGGCGGGCTGGTGATCGCCACCGGTGGCGGAGCCTTGCTTCCTGAGGAGAACCGGCAGATCTTGGGCGCCAGTGGACCGGTCGTCTGCCTGACCGCACCGCCAGAGGAGATCTTCCGGCGGCTGGAATCAGCCGATGACCGACCGTTGCTAGAAGGCGACGACCGATGGACCGGCATCCAGGCCCTCCTGGCCCAACGAGCTGCCGCCTACCAGCGCATCCCGCTCCAGGTCGACACCAGCGGCCTGACTGTGGACCAGGTGGCCGATCGAGTCCTGGCTATGGTTGAAACCCCGGCAGCGCAAATCTTACCGGTCCGTTATCCAGGCGGCGAATACCCCATCTATCTGGGCCGGGGGCTGTTGAGCCAGGTCGGGGAGCTGATCCGACACCATGGATTGAGCGGCGCGGTCGCGGTGGTCACCAACCCTACCGTCAGTGCCCTGTATGCCGATACAGTGGGAGCCAGCCTGGAAGCAGCCGGATACCAGACCACCTGGTGCACCGTGCCCGATGGGGAAGCATACAAGACATTGGATAGCGTCCGGCACGTGTACGACCTGCTCATCGAGGCCCGGCTCGATCGGCACGGCGTGGTGTTAGCCCTGGGAGGAGGGGTCATCGGGGACCTGGCGGGCTTTGTGGCGGCCACCTACTTGCGCGGCGTGGCCCTGGTGCAGGTACCCACCACACTGCTGGCCATGGTGGATGCCAGCGTTGGGGGCAAGGTGGCGGTGGACCACCCGCGCGGCAAGAACCTGATCGGCGCCTTTAAGCAACCCCGTCTGGTCATTGCGGACCCCGCCACTCTGGTCACTCTGCCGCCCGGCGAAAAAGCCAGCGGTCTGGCCGAGACGGTGAAAGCGGGGCTGATCGCCGATCCTGCCCTGTTCTGCCAGATTGAGGACCACGGGCCGGCTCCACTGCCCTGGCTCATCGAGCGAGCGCTTCGGGTCAAGATCGCGGTCGTGGAGGAGGATCCATATGAGCATGGACGGCGCGCGGTGCTCAACCTGGGGCACACTTTCGGCCATGCCCTGGAGCTCTTGAGCGGCTATGCCCGTTCCCACGGCGCTGCGGTCAGTGTTGGACTGGTCGCCGCTGCCCGCCTTTCGGCTCGACTCGGATGGTGCGATCCGGGCCTCGTTCCCCGCGTGGAAGGCGTGCTCCATCGTCTCGGTCTGCCCACGCGGGAGCCTGACTTTCTGCCAGATCAGATCTGGGAGGCGATGGCCGCCGACAAGAAACGGCGAGGGGGACGGTTGCGCTTTGTCCTTCTTCGTGACATTGGCGAGGTGTTTGTGACCGACCAGGTGGAATCGGCTGAGGTGTTGGCAGTCCTGGAGGAAATACAACGGTAGAGCTACTTTCTGCAAGGGGAGGAACGATGTGGCGCATCCAGGTCATCCATGGTCCGAATTTGAACCTGTTGGGCCGGCGGGAACCGGAGCTCTATGGCCGGTTCACCCTGGCCGAGATTGACGAACGGCTCCGGGGGTGGGCCCAGGAACAGGGCATCGAAATTCAGAGTATCCAGTCCAACCACGAAGGAACGCTGGTCGAAGCCATCCAGCAGGCTGCCGATTGGGCCGATGGGTTGGTCATCAATCCAGGCGCCTACAGTCACTATTCCTACGCCATTCGGGATGCCATTCGCGGGGTAGGGCTACCGGCTGTCGAAGTCCATCTGTCCAACATCTACGCCCGCGAGCCCTTCCGCCACCAGTCGGTAATTGCCCCGGTGTGCGTGGGGCAGATCAGCGGCTTTAGCTGGCACAGCTACCGATTGGGCTTAGAGGCGCTGGTCACTTGGCTGGAGGAGCAGACGGGGCGACGACGGGAAAAATGAAACCCTCCTGCAAGGCATCAACTGCAGGAGGGTGTGGCTCTCTAGCCCTTAATCCCGTCGTGATGAGAAGCCGGTCAACAAGAAGAGATAGTACATCAAGGTCGAGATCGACTGGGCCAGCGCAGCCACATAGGTCAGCGCCGCCGCATCGAGGACCTGCTTGGTCTCGCGGAGTTCCTGCCCCTCAGCCAGTCCATAGCGGTGCAACAACTGCAACGCTCGCTTGCTGGCATTGAACTCCACCGGCAGGGTTACCAGCGCAAAGACGGCCGTCCCGGCAAAAAGGAACAGGCCCAACCAGGCGATCGAGGTGGATCCGGTAAAGCCGGACATCAAGAAACCGATGAAGAAGAGGATAGGACCCAGCCAGGAGCCGATGCTCACGATCGGTACCAACCCGGAACGTACCCGCAAAGGAGCGTATTGGGTGGCATCCTGCACCGCATGGCCGATTTCGTGGGCGACAATTCCCAGCGAAGCTACGGACGGGCTCCGGGCCACGCCGCTGGATAAACGCAATACCTTTTTGCCTGGATCATAGTGATCACTCAGGCGACCCGGCACCTCCTCGACGCGGACGAAATCCAGCCCGGCGCTGCGCAGCAGGATCCGGGCGACCTCATAGCCGGTGAGCCCTCGCATGTTCCGCTTGCGGCTATATTGACCATAGGCGGAACTGACCCGCATTTGAGCATAGAAGGCCAGCAACAACGCCGGCAAGGCAAAGATCAAATACCTTGGATCCCAGAGAAACATCCGTTCGTTCCCTCACTTCCCATCATTACCGTGCTCTGAACGAGCACCCTCTCACACCATTTTCATCACAACACACACGGCCATTCCGTGCAACTCCCTGTGGGCCAATGCCTATCCTGAGGTGTTATCTGGGGGGCTGAGCAGAATGACGGTGTGGAACGCTCTGCCCCAGCATCCTCCCAGGACAAGAATTATGGATCCTGAGCTGGTTGGGAAGGGCGGACTGGCTGGTGTACCATCGGGTTGATGCCTTGCGGAGGGGGCAGATTCTCATAGTCACATTCGCAAGGACCTCCGCGGGCGCAACCCAAACAGCAATAGGTCTTGCCATCCACGATCGTTGGCTGCCAGCGAATGACGATGCCGCAATTGGCGCACAGTCTTTCTTGCATGACGCTCTAGCTCCCTCTCGAACCTGTGAAGCTATTGTACCGCCCCTGTGTTAGACCAACGCTAGAGCGGTGTTAGAATTTTGTTAGAATGCCGTTTACTCCTGCTTCTCCGCCGTACACTTTACCTGCGCCATACAATGGAGCGGTGTTGTCCCGGTGCCATACTGCTCTCAATGAATGAGTCCACTCCGGATTACCACGGCCCAACAACGGGCAGGCCATCGCCGCGCACATACTCTCCGATTCTTCGCCGGGTGCCGGGTGACACACCGTCAGGCAAACTGTCAAAGCGAAAGAAATCGAAGCACTCGATCTCGCGATCTGTCTCGCCTGCAAGAACGAAATCATCACAAGAGAAGACGATGATATGATCGTTTTTGTGCTCGCAGAAGTTCGTGTACACGCCAACCAGGCGCAGGTCTCCCAACTCGGCGCCGAGTTCTTCCGAAACCTCGCGTCGTGCCGCCGCTTCCACCGTCTCGCCTTTCTTCACCCCGCCACCTGGTAAATACCAATGGCGATCATATATGTGCTTCATCAGCAGGATGGCTCCGTCTCTTTCCAGGATCAGCCTGACTCCCACCGTTATTGGCTTGGCGATCCGCCAAATCAGCCTGGTGATACCATAAAATAATCGTGATAATGTGTTCACTGTTCAATCCAGGCGCTGCTTCAGTAGAGCAACAGCGCAGCACCGACTTTACCATCGGAGCGAGCGGACCAGTACCGGCCGTAGCGGGTATCAGGCCGGCCGTTTTTGGTTTTCATTCTCCCACTGTTTTGGAGTGTAACACCTTTGGACCCCCAGGGCACGAAGCAGTCTCGCTTTCAACCCCGTCCCTGGATACGGGACACACAAACCATCGTGTTCCGGGTAGAACAGGTCTTCTGGTAAGCCATTGGCCTTCCACGCTGTCTGTAGATGCGCAAATTCATCGGGCGTGAGATTCAGCGCCCAGCAACAGGTATCATCGTGGTGATCGAATTTTGCTGTTTTGCCCGATTGGGGAGCAGGCTCATCATCCAAGAAGAGGCAGAATAGGCTGTCCACCGCAGAGTTGTCGAAAAGCCAGTGCACCAAATCTTCGACAAAAGTTTGTCGCTCTTGGGGGTCCACCGGTAGGAGACCGCCTTTCTCCAGCGGGCCTGTGTCTTCGGTCAGGGGGACAATTACTCTGGCATAGAAATATGAACACCACTGGCTAACCGCTGTCGCCGTTGCCAGAACAGCCTGCCGGAATGGAAAGTCTTCCTGCTCCTCAAAGTAGTACAACTCAGGTAGATAGCGCATCTCACACAACCTCACATCCCTGGGTCAGCGTATCCTTTCTTACTTGGCATTATACCCCGCCTTTCCCAAAGCCGTCAAGATACGCGACTGTATCGTGAACCCTCCGGATTTGACAACCCTGCCAGGTTATGCTATCCTTATACCTAAGATAATAAGGTAATGGGGAAGGTCATGACCATCCAACAGCAGATGCGTAAAGGGACGACGACGGTCATCATTCTCAAACTCCTGGCCGATGCGGATCGACCGATGTATGGCTATGAGATCATCCAGGAGCTGGAAGCGCGCAGCGGGGGAGCCTTCGATTTCAAGGAAGGGTTGATCTATCCCCGCCTGCACGAGCTGGAGCGCCAGGGCTTGTTGTCCTCTCACTGGCAGGGTGATGAAGGTGGCCGTCGTCGCAAGTTCTACACCATCACCGACATGGGCCGCCGTCGCCTGGAGTGGGAGTTGCAGAGCTGGCGAACGCTGACCGAACAGGTGAACCGGCTCCTCGGCGTTGAGGCAAATCCATGAGCGGGATCGAGGAATTGCTGGCGCGCATCCGCGCCCAGATGGACCTGGACGGAGAGACGGAGTACCAGGTTCTGGCCGAGATCCGTGACCACCTGGAGGAAGCGATGGTCCGGGCGCAAGCCGAAGGGCTGGATGAGGCGACCGCCCTGGCCCAAGTTGCGGCGCGGTTTGGCCTGGAAGAGGTGGGAACGGAACTGCAGGCGGTCCACGCCGGCTGGGGCACCGCCGACGCGGTCATTGCTGCCGGGCTGCCCGTGGTCTGCGCCCTGGTGTTGCGCTGGCTGGCCTTTGCTCCGGATGGAACGGCGCTGGGCTGGCCCCAACTCCTTAACCGACCTGCTTTCTGGATCGTTGCCGTGGCGGCGTTGCTTGTCCCGTTGCTCAAGCTCGAACGGTGGCGCTACGCCCTGGTGACATGGGCGATCTTTTGGACGCTCACGGTGATGTTTGTCGCTCTGCCGGCGCTACGCTGGTAATCAATCGAATTTGGAAGGAAGGAGAAAGACGAACATGAAGGACCTGGCGGTCATCGAAACCATCCTGCGGAACCGCTACCATTTCTTCATCGAGATCCGCGACGGGGTCGGGCTGAGAGAGAAGATGCGGGCCATGTTGATCTCCAGCATTGCCTTCTTTGCTGTATACGGCGCGGTCCTCGGTTCGACGCACAGTCTGTGGCAGACCCTGAGTTCCGCCGTCAAGCTCCCGCTGTTGTTCCTGGCCACGCTGGTTATTTGCTCGCCGACCCTTTACTTCTTTAACGTGCTCTTTGGTTCGAATCAAAGCATGACCCAGAACTTTGCCCTTACCCTGACCGCCGTCACGGTGACATCGGTGCTGCTCCTGAGCTTTGCTCCCATCGTCCTGTTTTTCATCTTGACGACCAGCAACTATCAGTTCTTCAAGCTCCTAAACGTGATGATCTTTGCCATCTGTGGTCTGGTGGGGGTGCTGTTTCTGAGCGAAGGGGTGCGCATCGTCTCGGCGGCGGGGAAAGAAGGGGCATCATCCCGACGCTGGGTGGTGCGGCTGTGGATCATCCTCTATGCCTTTGTGGGCAGTCAGATGGCCTGGACACTCCGGCCCTTCATCGGAGCCCCCAGCATGAAGTTCGAATTGTTCCGCCAGTTGGGGGGCAATTTCTACGCCAACGTCCTGGCCAGCATCGGCGAGATCCTGGGGTTTTTTGTGGTCCGATAGGAGGAGACGATGTCCCATCAATCGCCTGCGAACAAGCCTTCAACGACCGATCAGATCCTCGACCTGTTGCTCGACGCGCTGGCCGAGCGGCAACAGGCTCGCCGGAGCCAGGAGATTGCCCCCTCGCTTCGGTCTGTCCCTGCGCAGGAGAGGGAGGAGATACCGCCGACCAGACCTCCTGCGCCCCGGCCTGTCCCTCCGCAAGAGAGAAGGGAAGCGCCGCCCGCCAGACCTCCTGTGCCTCAACCTCGACGGGTGCCCAGGCCGGGTGACGAGGACTGGCAACCGCCTCCCCGCTTACCGGCTATCCACCTGGATAGGGCATTGGGCCGGTTGTTCATCCTGGTGGCCTTGCTGGTCGTTCTGGTCAACATCCCAATCACTCGCTATGGGGTGAGCCTGGCGCGCATCATGCCCGATTCGGCGTCCCTGATCATCCGCGATGGGCTGGTGCTCAAGGGCAGCGGGCCGGAGATCTATGTCCTGGAAGATAACAAGCTCCGCTGGATCAGCAGCCTGGAGGCGTTCGAGTTTTTCGGCTACACCTGGGATCAGGTCCACATCGTAGACGACGAATTTCTGCAAGAGTTCGAGATCGGTCGGCCGATCCATGTCCTGCTCAAGTGCCAGGCCAGCCCCCACATCTATGTCCTGGAAAACGGAACCAGGCGCTGGATCAAGGACATCCCTACCTTCGAGGCGGAGGGCTTTGTCTGGGAGGATGTCAAATTCGTGTCGTGCGACTATTTGCGCAGTCTGCCGGAAGGCCCTCCTATCCCGGAGGACGCGGGGCCGGCACCCCAGCCTTGAGACCATGGCTCACGCTGGCCATCGACCTGCTCGGCACATCGGGAGCCGCCGGCCCTGTCTTTCTCAGGGTGCCCCAGCCGGGCTGGGCGTCTGCCTCATAGCCGCCAGAGGCTAACCCGAAGGTGTTGCCTCTGGGGAAGCTTCTGGCGTGGGAGTCGGGGTCGGCGGCAACTGGAGAAAGCCCTCGCGCGTTTTTTCGACGAAATCCTTGACCGTGAACTCGCTCACCCGGACGTAATATGGGGACTCGGACGATTTGACGATATAGCTGTTTTGCGCGTCTTTGGCTCCCACGGTGAGGACGTAGGTCCGGTCTCCCGTTTCATCCTGGTGGGTACGGAGGGTGATCACCGCGCTGGGTTGTTGCAGGCCATAGGTCTCTTTTTCGGTCTTGCCCAGCGGTTCGGTCAAGGTGATCAGCGCTGCCCGGTTCACCAAGGTCTTGAATCGGTTCTGGTCCAGGCTTTCCCCTGCCGCCAACCCCTTCATGGTCCAGACATCGCCTTCTTTTTCGAACTCGAAGCGACCGTTGGCATTCTCCAGCGTCAGGGCGACAATCTGATCCGCCGGGATGGAAAAGTATTCGCGGCTGATCCAGTCGCTTGCCTCCGCTCCGGCATCTTGAAGGGTCAAATCGGAGACCAGGTAGACCTGGTTTTGATCGTCAGCCCGGACGTGGATGGCGCGGAAGCTTGGCGAGGTGCCCAGGTACAGGCGATGGCGCGTTCCATCGTCCAGCTCGAATTCGATCCGCCGCTCAAACTCGCTCGAGGCGACGCGAAGGCGCTTGTGACTGCTGCTGGTCTGAGCGACCAGACGGCTCCCCTTCAGGCCGGCGATTTTGGTCAGCAGAGCCGGCACTTTTTCCTCCAGGCATGGGTAATCATCGGCAGCAGGTAGTACCCATTCGCCGTTGCGTTTCGCCAGTTGGATGCTCTGGCCATCGCCGCTGGCAATGGTCAGTCCGACCACGCGCTCAACCTCAATGTCAGAGAAGAGCGGGGTACCTTCCGCTGCCGACGGCGCTGGACGCGGCCACAGAACGATGACCACCACAATCAGTTGGAGAACCAGGACGGAAGCCAGGATCCGATTCAGCTTATTCATGGGTCCCTCTCGTTACGGTCTCAGGGTTTCGGGCAGTTTGCCTGGCTGAGGCCAGGAGCGGCATGGGCTGTACTCTGCGCTGTCGCAAGGTCCATACCGCGCCGATCACCACCAACGCCATAAGCGCCACAGCGTAATTGACCCCCTCCCACAGACGCTGACCCTGCTTATCCAGGGGCTTGAGCAGACGTGCATAAGTCCCACGCGAGCGGATCGTGAGCAGGTCTTCATCCTCCACCGACCAATCTACCACATTCTGCATAAACTGAAGGTTGTTCAGGTAACGGTCCATCGACAACCGACTGGAGATATCGAGGACGGCATCATCGATGAACTCCGTACTGCCGATCACTACCAGTCGGGCGGAATCAGGCGAGACCTCGATGGTGCCCAGCGGAGGTTCGACCGTGCCGGTCACCGGTTCGGTCTGCTGGAACGGCGAACCCCGGTCCCGGAAAAAGCTCTCAAAGGACCCCCGGATGGCCACTGCCAACGGCCATGCTTTCTGCTCGCCTTCGACCGGGAACCCATACTCGGGGTATTGTTGCGTGTCGGGCATGACCTCGGTCGAGGTGCGCAGCCACGATTTCTCGCTGGACCGTAGCAGGATCGAGACCTCACGCCCCTGGTTCTTTTTTTCGTCAATTTCCAAAGGAGAGGCCCATTGCAGGGTCACCGCCGGCAGGTCCGCCACGATCGGGCTCTCTTTGTCCATGCTGTCGGGACGGACATCGACAAAGAAGGGGTAGCGGAGTTCCTGAACCTCAATGACCTGCATCCCGCCTACTTTGCGCTGGACCTGGATCGGGAAGGGTTCATTGCGCGGGTCCATCACCAGCGCATTGCGCACCTGGACGCCGTAGCTGGCCAGCATCTCCTGGAGACCGTCCTGAAGAGCCTCAATGGTCAGCGTACCTGGGAGTTGTTGCTGCGCCAGGGCATAGTTGCCGGCGGCCACTACCACCGCGCCGCCGCGCATCAGGTACTGGTCGATGGCAAACCGCTCTTTATCGCTCATCTTCTGCGGAGCGATCACCACCAGGACATCCACGTCGCCTGGCACCCGCCCAGAGGTCAGGTCCACAGGCTTGAGGGTGTAGTTTTGGCGCAATTGCTCCATCAGCATGGTCCAACTGGAAATGGGCTGGCTCACACCGCCAAAGGCGTTCGGCACCGGTTGCAGGTCTGGGAGCCAGAGGCCCACCGTCTTGAGGAACCCTGGCGCCGCCCGCTTGATGGCGGACTCGATCTCCTCGCGGATATCTGCCTCGGACAGGTCACCGGATGGGTAAATCAACTGAGCCTCGTCTCCGATCTGCAGGAGGAGATGCAGATAGTAGGAATCGGGTGAAAAGAGCGAGACGGCAATAGGATAGAGTCGGTAGGTATTGATCAGCGTCTCGCGTCGGATCGGACTATCGGCAGCATCTGGGTCAATCAACTCGAACGTAAACTTGCCCCCTGATTGCTCCTGAAGCTCACGGGCGACTTTTTCCACCCGTTGAGGCACCTGCTCCAGTCCCTGCGGCAGCGTCTTGGGGGTAATGAACGCGGTTAACTTGATCGGTTCCTGGATACTGGCAAAAGCCGAATCCAGACTCTGGAAGCCATAGACCACCTTCTTGATGGCGCTGGTCAAGTCGTATTCCAGGTTGCGAAGCCGGACGTCCACCTGTCCAGTAGGGTGTTGCTCGACTTCGATCAGATCGGTAAAGCCCAGAGTGACATGCTGGTCGCCATATCGGATCAGGAGATCAAAGTAGGAGTTGATCACCGAGGACTCGTAACGTCCGGCGATGCGGAATGGGGTGGGTCGGATGCCATAGACCTGATTGGCTTCGACTTCCATCTCTTCATTCTCACGAGGATCGACCACTTCGGCCTGGACCTTGCCTCGCGAGGCAATCTCGTATTCCCGGAGCATATCGCGGATCGCCGGCACCAGAGGCGCCAGCAGAGGATGGGTTTTTTCGCTGAAATAACCCCGGATCAACAGCGGCTCCTGAAGGTTGCGGATCAGGTCTTTGGTTACGGGAGAGAGGCTGTATTCCCGGTCTGTGGTCAGATCGGCGCGCAGCCCACCCTGGGGGAACAGCCAGGTGTTCAGCGCCGCCAGGTTCGCCGTGATCAGAATCGCGGTCAGGATAAGTTGCCGACGGTAGGCCGCCGTTCTCAGACCACGACTCCAGCGCTTGGCATCCAGCGAAACCACGTTGAGGGTGAGAAAGAACACAGTCAGCGAGAGGTAGTAGACCAGGTCTCGAAGATCAATGACCCCACGCTCGATGCTCTCAAACCGGCTGCTGGTGCCGATCGCCCGCAGGACCTCGCCCATCCGGTCGCCCACCAGTCCGGTGACGCCGGTTGTGCCTACCAGATAGAGGAGGCCACCGAGAAAGACAGTGGCGATCAGTGACACAATCTGGTTATCGGTGCGCGATGACACCAAGAGCCCGATGGCCGCATAGGCAGAGGCCATGAGCAGGGCGGCGAGATACCCTCCCACGACAGGCCCCCAGTCCAGCGGCCCCAGAATCGCCACGGTGATGGGCAGGAACAGGGTCAGACCGAGGGCCAAAGCCACCAGCGCCATGACCGCCAGGAATTTGCCCAGGACCAGGTAGATGCGCCGCACCGGTAGGGTGAGGAGCACTTCTAACGTGCCGGCCCGTTGTTCTTCGCTCCACTGGCGCATGGTGAGCGCGGCGACGAGAAAGATCAACAACAAAGGCATCCAGCGAAACAGCGGGCGAATGTCGGCAATATTCCGGGCAAAAAAGGTTTCCACCCAGAAGAAGGCAAAGAGGGTGACGATCAGAAATGCTCCGATAAAGATCAGAGCCATCGGCGAGCCAAAGTAGATGTTCAGTTCCTTGCGCGCGATCACCCAGGTCTGTTTCATCGTTTGCCCCCTTCCGCAGTTACCAGTTCGTTGAACACCGTTTCCAGAGTGCGCACGTCCCGACGAAGTTCTTTCAGCGGCCACCCTTGGTCACGGGCAAGGGCGTAGATCGCCGGCCGGAGGTCCTGACCGTCACTGACCCGCACCCGGTAGGTTGGGCCGTCTGGGCTGGACGTTACCTCAACGCGGCGTACTCCCCGAAGCGCCCGGAGCGCCGCCGTGGTTCCTGGCCTATCTTCCTCCATGACCAGGATAATGTCCGGGGATGTTTCCAGGTCGGTGAGACGGGCATCAGCCCTGATTTCGCCGTTGAGGAGGATAATCACCCGGTCACAGACCGCTTCCACCTCCGAGAGGATGTGGGTGGAAAGGAATACCGTACTGTCCCGGGCCAGACGGCGGATCAGGTGGCGGACCTCAACGATCTGAGTCGGGTCCAGCCCAATCGTAGGTTCGTCCAGGATGAGCAGCTTGGGGTGGTGCAGGATCGCCTGGGCCAATCCAACCCGCTGGCGGTATCCTTTGCTGAGCTGACCGATGGGTCGGGTCAGGTGATCTTCCAGGTTGGTGGCATAGATTGCCTCGGACAGGCACGCCGGTTGTTCCGCCTCGGGGATCTGGCGCAGATCGGCGATCATCTTCAGGTATGCCTGGACAGAGAGTTCCGGGTAGAGGGGAGCGTTCTCCGGCAAATAGCCGATCCGCTTTTGCACCTCGAGGGGGTGAGTCAGTACGTCCAGCCCGTCCACGATGGCGGTGCCGCTGGTTGGTTGCAGGTAGCCGGTCAGGATCTTCATCATGGTCGTCTTGCCGGCTCCATTGGGTCCGAGCAAGCCGATAATCTCGCCCGCCTCAACATGAAACGAAACGTCCCGTAGCGCCTGGACTGAACCGTATGATTTGCTCAGGTGGGTGACGTCAATCATTGCATCTTCCCCTTGTTGACTATGACATGACCGTTATAGCTTAGGATCAAGGGACTCTTTTTGTCCTTAAGGAAAGATCATCGGGGTCTTAAATCTACCTTAAAGCCGATCTGAAAAGAAGCATTGCCCCCGCCGGGTGACCGTCCAGAGATAGATCGTCACCCGCCTTGAGCACGCTTTCGGCCAGATCTTGGCAAAGAAGATGGCAAAGCCTCGCCGGCTCTGCCATCGTATTTTTCAGAGGTAACACGGCCCTTCTCCACGCAGGGATATGGGCAATCGGCGCAGGGCCGCTAGGAATCAGCTACCGTCTCGCTTTTGGAGGAAGCAGTGGTTTCAGGCTCTTTCCTTGAACCTGCTCTCTTGGCGCTGCCACCTCCATTCCGTCCGTAGTCGGTGGTATAAAAACCCGTTCCCTTGAAGATAATGGCAGGTCGTGACAGGAGCCGATGGACCTGCTGATGTCCATTGGGGCAAGCGGTCCGTCCGGCATCGTCAAACCGCTGCCATCGGTCAAAGTGAAGGCCACACTCCTGGCATTCGTATTCGTAGAGCGGCATACCACTCACCTCGCTGCAGACAGGCTAGACCTTGGCGATCTGGATCTTGTTTACGTCCTGGGCCAGTTTCTTGAACTCGGAGAAGGGGATCGCCGTCAGGGTCTGCGTCGAACCGGCTCCAAACCGGTTGGCTAGCAATGCCACCTGAGCGGCTGTCGCCGCATCCGGTGCTTCAAAGATGTGCATAAAGTCATAGGCCCCCAACAAGGCATAACTGGCCACGCGCTTGACCTGGGGCAGAAGCTCGGCCAGTTCTTTATCAAATAACCGATCGATTTCGGCCAGATTGGACACCTGGCTCACCGCCTCTGCTGACACTTTTGAGAGCAGGATAAAGGTCGTCATCTGGCTTCCCTCCGTTCCCAACCGGTGGGCAGGGACCACGCCTGCTGGGTGGGCGTGGTCCCTGCTCTATCGATTAGTATTCAGGCGGTGGCGTGGGCGGAGTCTTTTCCTTTTCCGGGATATCGGTAATCAGGGCCTCGGTGGTGAGGATCATGGCCGCGATGCTGGCCGCATTCTGCACCGCGCTGCGGGTCACCTTGACCGGGTCAATGATCCCCTGTTTGACCATATCTACATAGGCGTCGCGCAGCACGTCATAGCCCACGTTGGGGTTGTTCTGTTCTTTCTGGTGGCGTCGCACATTTTCGACGATGACCGCGCCATCCTTGCCGGCGTTGATCGCCAACTGGCGCATCGGTTCTTCGAGAGCGCGGCGGACGATGGCTACGCCGGTGTTCTCATCGTCGAACTCCATCTTGATATTGTCTAGAGCGGGGATCGCATTGATGAGGGCCACCCCGCCGCCGGGGACGATCCCTTCTTCCACTGCCGCACGGGTCGCGCTCAGCGCATCCTCGACGCGGTGCTTTTTCTCTTTCAGCTCCACCTCGGTCCCGGCACCGACGCGGATGATCGCCACCCCGCCGGCCAGCTTGGCCAGACGTTCCTGCAATTTCTCCTTGTCATAATCGGAGGTGCTGACCTCGATCTCGGCCTTGATCTGGTTGATCCGACCCTTGATCTGGGCCTCATCGCCAGCCCCACCGACGATGGTTGTTTCCTCCTTGGTGGACACTACCTTATCGGCGCGCCCCAGGTCGCTGATCTGGACCGTCTCCAGCTTGCGGCCCATCTCCTCGGTGATGACCTGCCCACCGGTGAGGATGGCAATGTCCTGGAGCATCGCCTTGCGCCGGTCGCCAAAGCCGGGAGCCTTCACCGCCAGGCAGTTAAAGACGCCGCGCAGCTTGTTGAGGACCAGGGTGGCCAGCGCTTCGCCATCCACATCCTCGGCGATGATCACCAGGTTCTTGCGCCCGGTCTGGACCATCCGCTCCAACAGCGGGATGATGTCCTGCGCACTGGAGATCTTTTTGTCATGGATCAGGATCAGCGGCTCGTTGACCACCGCCTCCATCCGCTCCGGGTCGGTGATAAAGTAGGGCGAGATATAGCCGCGATCGAACTGCATCCCTTCTACATATTCAGTCTCGAAGGCCAGGCCCTTGCTCTCTTCGACGGTGATGACCCCGTCCTTACCAACCTTTTCCATCACCTCGGCGATCAACTGGCCGATCTCCTGGTCGTTGGCCGAGATGGCAGCCACGTTGGCAATTTCCTCTTTGGTATTGATCTCGGTGGCCATGGACCGCAGCGCCTCGACCACTGCCTCGGTCGCCTTGGCGATGCCGTTCTTGATCAGCATCGGGTTGGCCCCCGCCGCCACGTTCTTCAGGCCCTCATTGACGATCATCTGGGCCAGAACGGTGGCTGTCGTCGTCCCATCGCCGGCGACATCGTTGGTCTTGGTCGCCGCCTCCTTCAGCAATTGGGCACCCATATTCTGGAACGGCTCTTCCAGGGTGATCTCCTTCGCCACCGTCACGCCGTCATGGGTGATCGTCGGCGCTCCCCACTTTTTGTCCAACGCCACATTCCGGCCCTTGGGCCCCAAGGTGACCTTCACCGCATTGGCCAGGGTGTCGATCCCGATCTTGAGGTCCCGACGGGCTACCTCTGCAAAGCTCAATTGTTTCGCCATCTTTCCTCCCCTTTACTCAGATTCAGGTCTCGATTCTTATTCCAGGATTGCCAGAATGTCGCTTTCCTTGAGGATCAGATACTTCTTGTCCCCCAGTTTGACTTCGGTGCCGGCGTACTTGGCGTAGAGGACCCGGTCCCCCTCGGATACCTCCATCGGGATCCGTTCCCCATCTTCGTCACGGCGGCCCGGACCCACGGCCAGGACCTTGCCCTCTTGCGGCTTCTCCTTCGCTGTCTCGGGGACATAGATGCCGCTGGAGGTTACTTCCTCCCGTTCGATTGGCTCGACCAGGACGCGGTCGCCCAAAGGTTTGAGTTTGAGATTCATTTGGCCTTCCTCCTTTATCCAGAATTATTTGACTTGCATGATGAGCGCGTTAGCACTCTTTTTTGTTGAGTGCTAACGCAGCCCGTAGTTTACCCTACTTTGAACCGAGATGCAAATTTGGCGATTGCTGTGGATCCGGCGCCTGTGCCATGAGTGGGGCCAGGGGACCGGTCCACGCTTATTTAATTAGCAGATTTGTGTTAGAAAAACGCAAGACCATCGTTAGAAATTCATTAGAGTTTCTAACGTGGTCGCTCCCCCAACGTCACTGAGATCGTCCGTTCTTGATTGTCTCTCCAGATGGTGAGTTGAACCGTTTGGCCCACCGTGGTTTGGGTGTCCAGGTAGCGCAGCAAGTCCTGATCGGTAGCAATTGGCTGGCCGTCAATGGCGGTCAGGATGTCGCCGCCTATCAGAAGGATCCGGTTTCCGATCCGCACCCGTTGCTGTCCCCCTCTCAGTCCGGCGCGGGCAGCAGGACCATCCGGAGCTACCTCCATAATGAGCAGCCCTTGATCCACCGGAACCTCCATGCCGACCTCTTCCAAAATCTGCCTCCGTTCCGGAGTCAGGCTCCAGGCCATGTTGATGCCTAACCAGGGGTGAGGGTAGTAACCCCGGGCGATAAGCTCCGGCACGACGCGCCGTACCGTATCCACCGGCACAGCAAAGCCGATCCCGGCTGAAGCCTGACTGGGGCTAAAGATGGCGGTATTCACCCCAATGACCCGCCCGCTGAGGTCCAGAAGCGGTCCTCCCGAGTTGCCCGGGTTGATGGCAGCATCGGTCTGGATAATCTCTCCGATAAAGCGATCGTCAGGGCTCTGGATCACTCGACCCAGGGCGCTAATAACGCCCACGGTCAATGTCCGCTCAAAGCCGAACGGGTTGCCAATGGCCACCACAAACTGCCCGACTCGCAGGTTTTTCGATTCACCAAGCGGGATGGGATGGAGCAGATCGGGATCGGCTTCTACTTTGAGCACGGCCAGGTCGTTGCTCGGGTCGGCACCCACCACCTTCGCTTCGACAGTCGTCTCATCGGGCAAGGTCACGTACAGTTCCTCAGCCCCCTCGATGACATGATAGTTGGTGATGATATGGCCTTCCTGGTCGTAGACAATGCCCGATCCCGTGCCTTCTTGAGGCACCGGCCGGAAAAAGAAGTCGTAGGCATAACTGCGGTTGGTAATATTCACCACCCCCGGGCCGGCCTTCTCGTATACCTGAATGAACTCCTGCTCCAGCCCTTCGATGCCGCCCGGAGAAATCGGCGCGGTCTCTGGGCTCAATGTAGGAGCAGGAGTGGCTGTCGGTATCGCTGTAGGAGTCGCTGTGGGTGCGGGAGTCAGTACCATCAGCCGGGATAGATTGCTGGGGATGGAACACCCCAGCAGGGCAATTACCAACACAGACAAAACAAGCCATCGTTTTTTCTGGTCCATCCCGTTCACTCCCTAATCATTTCATGATAGCGCCGGAGCCAGTCCCCGATCACTCCCCGGTCTGGCTGTTACTCTGGTTCCCAGGGCAACAGCCTGGGCCACGGCTCTTCCAGTTCCATCCAACTGAACCAGTCCCAACCTGACTGCCGTCGATTCAATTCCTCTTGCAGAGCTTGAATCCGCCGTCGCATGTGGAGAATGATCTCGATGCCGGCCAGGTTCACCCCCAATTGCTGGAGGCGCCGGATACGGCGGAGCTCAGCCAGCTCCGCCTGGGTGAGAGGCTCCCGTACCAACTGCCGGGCGAGGCACTCCTGGACCATGCGGGGTGAGAGGCCGGTTCGTTGCACGGCGATGCTGATCGTAATGTAGGTCGATTCTTGTTGGCGAATGGTCATCGGTGATCCGTCCCTCCCTAGCTCACCGGCCCGAGACGCCGTAACTGCTCAAACAACTCGCGTTGCTGAGGCGTCAGACGGGTAGGTAACTGAGCTTCCACCTTGACATACAGATCTCCATGTTGGCCCGGTTCCCGAAGATGAGGCATTCCCTTGCCCCTCAATCGAAACGACCGGCCGTTCTGGGTTCCGGCGGGGATGGTCAACATCACTTCCCCGGTCATGGTCGGGACTCGGACCTCTCCGCCTAGGACCATGGTATAGAGATCCACCGGAATCGTGGTGTAGAGGTCATCCCCTTTTCGCTCAAAGCGGGAATCAGGCAGGACCTTGACCTTGAGGTAGAGGTCACCGGCCGGCCCTCCACCAGCGCCGGGCCCTCCCTCACCACTGATCCGCACGCGGGTTCCGGTTTTGGCCCCGGCCGGGATCTTGACTTCCAGACGCTGTCCATCCTTTTGCAGAACCCGGGTAGTGCCGTGATAGGCTTCGTGTAACGTGATTTCGACTTCTTGCTCAATATCCTGGCCACGTTGGGGTCGGATCTCATACTGAAATCCGCCCCGGCCGGTGCGCGTTCCCATCCCGCCAAAGATCTGGCTAAAAAAGTCGGAGAAAGGGCTGCGGCCGCCAAAGAGGTCTTCGAAATCTTCGGGTGTGCCATAGCGTACGTACACCCGTTCCCCTGGCCGGCCAGTTGTCCAACGACTCCAGTCAAAATCCCCGGGCGTGCCACCCATCCGTTG
Organism: Chloroflexota bacterium; assembly: GCA_018606645.1. Lineage (GTDB taxonomy): Bacteria > Chloroflexota > Anaerolineae > JAAYZQ01 > JAAYZQ01 > TumbabinsA96. The sequence continues at coordinate 206,996 of JAGVRI010000004.1, read as the reverse complement.
CCAGCGCTGCCAATCGGCGCCCAATTGATCATATTTTTGGCGCTTTTCTGGATCAGATAGCACCTCATAGGCTTCGTTGATCTCTTTGAAACGCTCCTCGGCCATCGGGTCATTGGGGTTGACGTCGGGATGGTATTGTCGGGCCAGGCGACGAAAGGCGCGCTTGATCTCCTTTTCGGTGGCGTTCTTGTCCACCCCTAGGATTTTATAATAGTCTTTATACTCCATGCCCAGACTCCGTCAGCCACGTCTTGTGCTACAAGCCACGCTATACCGCAACAACCACTTTGGCGGGTCGTAACAACCGATCGCCCAGGCGATACCCCGCTTCGACCACCTGAACTACTGTGTTCGGGGCGACGTTTTGACTATCACGGCTGACCATCGCCACTGCCTCGTGCCACTGGGGGTCGAAGGGCTGATGTTGGGCCTCGATCGGTTCCACCCCCTCTTTGCGCAACAGTTGGAGCATTTTCCGGTGGGTGAGCTGGAGACCCTGTCGGAGCGCCTCATCATCTCCAGGTGGGACAGCCAAGGCCCGTTCGAGATCATCGATCACCCCCACAAAGAGGCCCAGTAGCCGTTGGCGTTCCTCTTCGATTCGGTCCTGCGCGAGCCGCTGCTGGCGCTTGCGAAAGTTGTCCATATCGGCCTGCAGGCGCAGGGCCAGATCGCGCCAACTGTCTTCCTGAGAGGCCACGGCTAGCCCCGGCGCGGGTTGCTTCTCCCCATCGAGCTCAACCGCCGGATCGGAGGAAGCACCCATCTGTGCCCTGGCAGTCTCCGGCATCTCTGGATTTCCTCTCGCCGGCGTCGTTGTCTGTTCCATCACTTTGACCGGGATCGTCACGCGTTTGTTCATCGGATTGCTCACTATCACAGCGGGCCTGGGTGAGTCCAGGCCCGCTGATGGTGGTCATTATACCTCACGGAACTCGCCTTCGACAAACTCCTCACCCACCGTGTCTCCGCGCGGCGACCGGCCAGACCCATTTCCGCCCGGCGCTGCCTGTTGGCTGGCGTACATTTGCTGACCGATGGCGTAGCTGGCCTGCTGTAACTGTTCGGTCAGTTGCCGGATGCGGCTCGTGTCTTCGCCCTCCTTGGCCCGCTTCAGGTCCTGGATGATCTGTTCGATCCGAGATCGATCCCCAGCCGGCACCTTGTCGCCCAAGTCGCGCAGCACCTTCTCCGTCTGGTAGATCAGGTGATCGGCGGTATTGCGTGCCTCCACCAACTCCCGTCGCCGCCGGTCCTCGGCTTCGTAGCGTTTGGCCTCCTGAATCTTGCGCTCGATCTCTTCCTTGGTCAGATTGGTGCTGGCCGTGATGGTGATCTTTTGCTCTTTGCCGGTTGCCATGTCCCTGGCCGTTACATTCAGGATGCCATTGGCGTCAATGTCAAACGTGACTTCGATCTTCGGGACTCCTCGCGGCGCGGGCGGAATGCCCTCCAGGTTAAAGCGACCCAGGGTGATGTTATCCGCGGCCATGGCCCGTTCCCCTTGCAGGACGTGGATCGTGACCGCTGTTTGTCCGTCCTCGGCGGTGCTAAAGATCTCGCTCTTGCGTACCGGGATGGTCGTATTGCGCTCGATCAACGGGGTCATGACCCCACCCAAGGTCTCGACGCCCAACGTCAACGGCGTCACATCCAGGAGCAACACATCTTTTACCTCGCCGGCCAGCACACCGGCCTGAATGGCGGCACCCACCGCCACCACTTCGTCGGGGTTAACCCCTTTGTGTGGCTCCTTACCGCCGGTCAGCTTGCGCACCAACTCTTGGATCATCGGCATCCGGGTCGCGCCCCCCACGAGCACGACTTCGTCAATATCGCGGGTGGTCAGTTTCGCATCCCGGAGGGCCTGCTCAAACGGGATCCGACACCGTTCCACCAGGTCCTCGGTGAGCTGCTCCAGCTTGGCCCGGGTGAGTTTCATCTGGAGATGTTTGGGACCGCTGGCATCGGCGGTGATGAACGGCAGGTTGATCTCGGTCTCCAGGACAGTCGAGAGCTCGATTTTGGCCTTTTCGGCTGCTTCTTTGAGTCGCTGGAGAGCCTGGCGATCTTGGCGAAGGTCAATGCCCTGCTCCTTCTTGAATTCGTCGGCGACATAATCCACGATGCGCTGATCCCAGTCATCGCCACCCAGGAAGGTGTCCCCGCTGGTCGCTTTGACTTCGATGACCCCGTCTCCGACCTCCAGGATGGACACATCAAACGTGCCACCGCCCAGGTCAAAGACGAGAATCGTCTCCGCCTCTTTCTTGTCCAGACCGTAGGCCAAGGAGGCCGCCGTCGGTTCATTGATGATGCGCAACACCTCCAGGCCGGCAATCTGGCCGGCGTCCTTGGTGGCCTGGCGCTGAGAATCGTTGAAATAGGCAGGTACGGTGATGACCGCCTGCGTCACCCGCTCACCCAGGTACGCTTCGGCGTCTTCTTTCAACTTGCGCAGGATCATCGCCGAGATTTCCTGCGGCGTGTACTCCTTGCGGGTCTGCGGGATGTACACTCGGGCATCGCCAGCCGGGCCCTGAACGATCTTGTAAGGCAGGACCTTCCGCGCTTTGACCACCTCCGGATCGTCATACCGACGGCCCATCAGTCGCTTGATCGAAAAGATCGTATTATCTGGGTTGACCACGGCCTGACGTCGTGCGGTCTGACCTACGAGCCGCTCGTTGTTCTTGGTAAAGGCAACCACGGACGGACAAAGCCGGCCGCCCTCAGCCGTGGGAATGACGACTGGCTCGCCGCCTTCCATCACTGCGACCACGCTGTTGGTGGTGCCCAGATCGATACCGATAATTTTTCCCATCTTCGTTTAACCTCCGAACAGACTTCTTTCCATTGCCATTTCTACGGCACACCCAACCAGGCTCGGCGGCCAGATTCTGAAACTGGTTTGAACGGCTGCAAGCCGGCCAGGTCTTGCCGTAGCTTAACAATACAGGGTTTATGTTAGAAACGGGTTAGATAAGTGTTAGCGTTTCGTTAGATTTGGCTCAGCGTCCCAACAGCATCAGACCTGTTGCGACCCAGAGCGGCGCCGGTTTGCCTTTTCCCCCCTCCTGCGATACAATGGGAGGCGGGAGAGAAAGGAGCCTGTCCCTCTAGAGTGGAGTTCCCCATGAATCGAACGTACGTAGCCCTCGACCTGGAAATGACCGGACCCGATCCCAGGGTGGACACCATTGTGGAGGTCGGGGCGGTTCGTTTTCGTCTCTTCTCGGATGGCAGTTCCATCCAGGCCCAGGTGCAGGATACCTGGTCCAGCCTGATCAACCCTGGACGCCCCATTCCTTTTCAGATCCAGCAGTTGACCGGGATCACCCAGGAAGAGGTGATCCGCGCTCCCCGCTTTTCGCAAGTGATCCAGCCCCTCCGCCGCTTTGTAGGCGACCATCCGGTGGTGGGTCACAGTATCGGGCTGGACCTGAGTTTCCTGCAGAGCCACAACCTGCCGCTATCCAATCCGGTGATCGATACGTTCGAACTGGCCAGCATCCTGGTGCCCCATGCGGCCCGCTATAGCCTGGCCCAACTGGGCGAGGCGTTAGGCCTGCCCAACTTGTGCACCCATCGCGCCCTGGCCGACGCCCTGGCGGTGAAAGACCTGTTCGTCGCGCTTTTGGAACGCGCCGAGCAACTGCCCCGAGCTATCCTCGAGGAGATCAACCGCCTGGCCGAGCGCGTAGATTGGAGTCTTAGGGAGGTCTTTCGCGATCTGGAGCGGAGTCAGGCCCGGATTGCCTTTCGGGGAGCGATTGGCCAGCAACTGGCGGCGCAACTAGAGGCTCGGGAGGAAGTGCTGGGTCCCCTGTTCGCAGCGGACCAGGAAGAAGAGCAACTGGTCCGCGCTGCCCGGCCGCGGGCCCTCGATATCGAGGAGCTGGCGGCCATGCTGGAGGAAGGCGGGCTTCTGGCTCAACGATTTCCTGGCTTCGAGTACCGACCTCAGCAGGTGCAGATGCTCCGCGCCGTGGCGACCGCTCTCAACCGCAGCCAACACCTCCTGGTGGAAGCTGGCACCGGCACCGGCAAAAGCCTGGCCTACCTGCTGCCGGCGGCAACCTTTGCTTACCTCAATGGCGAACGGGTGGTGATCTCGACCAACACTATCAATCTGCAGGACCAGCTCTTCCGCAAAGATGTGCCGGAGTTGCAGAAACTGCTGCCCTTCGAGTTCCGGGCAGCAGTGCTCAAGGGCCGGAGCAACTATCTCTGCCAACGACGGCTGGAGGCGGTGCGCAAGACGGGGGTCAGTTCACCCGAAGAGATGCGGATGCTGGCCAAGGTGTTGGTCTGGCTGCCCAGCACCCAGACGGGCGAGCGCGATGAACTGTTCATGCCCGATCCGATCGAGCAGGCCCTGTGGGGCAAGATCTCCGCCGAGAGCGATACCTGCACTCTGGAGAGATGCCGCTATCGGGAGCGAGGGCGTTGTTTTTTCTACCGGGCGCGGCGTGCGGCCGAACAGGCCCATTTGATCATCGTCAATCACGCGCTGCTCCTCTCCGATGTGGCGGTGGAGAATCGGGTCCTGCCCGATTATCGCTACCTGATCGTGGACGAAGCGCATCACCTGGAAGACAGCGTGACCCGTCAGTTGAGCTTCCAGGTGGATCAACGGACGATGGAGCGCCTGCTGACCGATCTGTCCCGTCCGGTCGGTGTGCGGCGCTACACCGGCTTTCTGAGTGAGGTGCTGGCCCGCTGTCGAGGAGCGGTCCCGGCTGAGATCTGGACGGTGCTAGAAGGCCATACTCACAAATTGCAGCGTCAGATCGAAGCGGCATTGAGCAGCGTATACGCCCTCTTTCACGTCCTCACCAGCTTTCTGCAGGAAGCCAGTCCGCAACACGGCGACTATGACCAGCGGATCCGTTTGACCAGCGGGGTGCGGGTCCAACCGGCGTGGAGCGATGTGGAGGTAGCCTGGGACAACCTCTCCGCGCAGCTCTATCACATCGAGGGCGATCTGGAGAAGTTATGGGGGGTTCTTTCCGAACTGGAAAGCTACGATATCCCCGACCTGGAGGGGATGGTCCAGGATTGTATCGGATACCGGAATCGCCTGCGGGAGATGCGGGAGCAGGTCAATGCCTGTCTGGCTGAACCTTCGCCTTCGGCGATCTACTGGGCCAATTTCTCCGCCCAGGACGAGCAGGTATCCCTCCACGCCGCGCCGCTCCATGTGGGGGGACTGGTCGAAAAGCACCTGTTCCATGCCAAAGAATCGGTGATCCTCACCTCAGCGACGCTGACCACCGGCCAGCGCTTCGATTTCATCCGAGAGCGACTGCATGCCTGGGAAGCCGAGGAACTGGCCGTGGGCTCTCCCTTTGACTATCAGCGCTCGACGCTGCTCTGCCTGCCCGAAGATATTCCAGAACCCAATCAACCCCTGTACCAGAAGACGGTCGAGAGGGCGTTGGTTGACCTCTGCCTGGCGACGGAGGGCCGGGCGTTGATCCTGTTCACCTCCTATTCCCAGTTGCGCAACACCACTCAGGCCATCAGTCGCCCGCTGGCCGAGGCAGGGATTCTTGTCTGCCAGCAAGGAGCCGGGGTGTCGCGGGTGCAGTTGCTGGAAAATTTCCGCACCGCTCCGAAAGCGGTGCTGTTGGGCACCCGAAGCTTCTGGGAGGGGGTGGACGTCGTTGGGCCGGCGCTGAGCGTGCTGGTCATCGTCCGCCTGCCTTTCTCGGTCCCGGATGACCCGATCTTTGCCGCCCGGGCCGAGACCTTCGATGACCCGTTTGGTCAGTATGCCATCCCGGAGACGATCTTGCGTTTCCGTCAGGGGTTTGGACGCTTGATCCGGACCAAGACCGATCGGGGGGTGGTGGTGGTGCTGGACCGCCGCATCCTGACCAAGTCCTACGGCTCCCTATTCCTGAACTCCCTGCCGGAATGCACCACCTTGCGCCTTCCCCTGGCCAAGATTCCGGAAGCGGCCCGCCGTTGGCTGGCGGCCGGTCCGGAGGCCGGGGGAGGCTAACTCATTCCAGGGGCAAAATGTGCGCCTCATCCCCTTCCAGATAGACCTTCGCCAGGACGATCGTATCCCGTTGCGGGCAACAGATCGGGACCCGTTCCCCCGTATTGGAGTGGTAAACGCCCACCGTAATCTGGTACTCTCCCGGCGCAAGCCCTGTTTCTGAAGGAAGCGAGAGGCTGGGGAGCAGCAAGCCGTACTTGTCGGAGATCCATTCCCCCGGTTGCCAGCTATCGGTGGGCCGGATGCCATCCACCGGTTCGCTGTCACACTGGCTGACCAACCGTCCATTTTCGTCCAGCAGGTGGATAAAGACTTTATACCGCTCCGGGATCGGGCTATCGGCCTGCCATACCAGGTCCAGGCGGACGATCCCGCCCGGAGGCACGGTTCGGTCTGGAAAACGCACCTGGCGCAGGACCATCCCGTTATCCCATCGGATCTGCACCGGGTGGGATTTCGCTTCGTCCCCGGCCGGCGGGGCATAGAGCACCAGTTGCAGCGGCCCGTACCAGGCGTCCTGGGCCCGGTAGAAATGATCGGCCAGCCAGCGAATGACCTTGCCTTCCGGGTCCACACCATGGAGGTCGCCCAGCGCCAGCCACAGCCTGGAATATTCCTGTCCCAGGCGCTCCAGTTCGGCGGTCTGGGTCCCGGTCAAGGGATAGATCGGCCAGGACCCGTCGCCAAAACGCCCCAGGCCATAGATCAGTTCCGGAGGGGCCACCACCAGGACGTCTCCCGGCCTGGCCTGCCGGGCCAGGTCGGCCATGAGCGCCTGGTGCCAGGTCTCGTCTGCTTCGGCTGCGGGCCCAAAACGCCGTCGGTAGAGGAGCAACCGGGTGCCATCGGGCAGCGGATAGGTCGCCCCCAGCTCAAAGGCGCGGTGGAACGTATCGTCGGGGGTGTGGAGAATGCGCTCGATGGTGGCCGTGGTGTCGGGGCGGCGGGCATAGTCGGGGGCCGGATCGATCAACAGGACGAAATCGGACTTGAACAATCGAGGATATGCCGGTTGGGACCGGCCGATCGTGGCCAACTCCTGGATCTGGATATGCGGATACTCCGCATACGCCAGGTAGATCAACTGCTTGCTATTCACCTGGGGGCTATTGACCAGCACCCCCAGCCGTGCAGTCTCCGAGTCCCGGTGGTCCTCGACATATTGAAGGATGTCGGGCGCCACCCAGTACCCCGGATCGGTCCGACCGGTGGCCGGCCATTGGATCGACAGGCCTTGAGCCAGGAAGGGCAGCCGCGCGTACAGAGGAGCCAGTGCATCAAACGACAGGATGGCGAACTGGGCCAGGCCGGCGACCACGGCCAGACCGGTGACCAGTCCTCGCAGCCAGCGGGGGCGGATATCCTTCAGCCAGAGGGCTATCGCCAGAGCCAGCGGCGGCAGCACGGGCATCAAGTAGCGGGAATGGATGGTGCTGACCTGGCTGGAGAAGATGACGTAGGGCACCAGCACCCACAACACCAGCGCCCAGCCCTCCGCTCCGAGGGCCCCCATGAGCCGCCACGACCGGGTGCGTTGCCAGCGACGCCAGCCCAGCCCCAGCAGCGCGATCAACAACAGCACGGCCAAGATCGGCGAGAGCTGTTCCTGGTAGAGAAAGCGCAGATACTGCCCAAAACCCCAGGACCGTCCCGTGGACTTGCCGTAAGCAGTCAGCCAGAATGCCTCGACAAAGTTGATCTTGGTCAGATACCAGGCCGAGGCAACCCCCAGCCCCAATCCGAGGGCAGCCCATAGATGGGCGCCGCGGCCCGGCCGGGTCATCAAATAGGCGGTGAAGGTCCAGATCAGCCAGGACAGGGGCACCAGGGCATATCCCAGAGGCAGTGCCGCCGTCGCTTCAATATTTGGCAAGAACCAGATCGCCGTCAGGCCCAGGGCAAAGAGGCCGGCCAGCAGCAGTCGCCGCCAATCCCCGGCTGCCGGGCGGAGCGCACGTAGCGCATCCTGGACCAGACCGGGGGAGGTCAGGATGGCGGCCAACGGAGCTGCCGCAAAGGCGGCAAAGGTCCACTTGGTGAGCAGGCCCAAGCCCAGGCTCACGCCGTAGAGCCACGAAACCCCCCGGCGCTGAAAGCGGTCGGTGCGCAGCAGCAGGCACAGATTCAACGCGACCATCGCCGTCAGGGCCAGGTCCACGTAGAGATAGCGGCTCATCGAAAAGACGATGGGAAAGATGGAGATGAAAAAGGCCGAGGCCAGGCCGACCCACGGTCCGCCCTTCTGTTCTCCCAGTCCATACACTGCGACGAGGAGGATAACCAGATAGAGGCTGGTGGACATGGCTGCCACATCCATCGACACGCCGAACAGTTTGTAGAACCCGGCGGCGGTCAAATGGACCAGCGGCGGATAATAGTCGCTCCAGGTCAGGGCGGCAAAGAGGGAGTGCAGGTTCACCCCCTCACGGAGGAGATCATAGTAGGCGAGGCTGGTGACCTTGTGAAAGATCCGGTCAAAGCCAAAGACCACCGTGTTTGCGACCCGCCACCACCGGTTGATGACCAGGTGAAAGGCGATGAGCAGGCACAACAAAACCGGTGGGACAAGCCGCTGACGATCCAGCCGAAAGCCCCCATGCCGGTAACATAGCCAGTTCCCCGGCCATGGAACCCGCTTTCTGGTCTCCGGCCTGGATTCGGTCTTCTCAGAAAATTCCCTTGGCAATTCTTCTCCTTTGTGCTATTATAAACTAGGCAAAACTGCGAGGCAAACCGATCATGAACAGGAGTGAGAAATGAACAAGAGAACTGTCTCTTCTCTGGCCAGGAAGCGCGTCCTGGCTCTTTTCCTGGCAGGGATACTCGTGACGTTAGGGGCTTTGAGCCTGAACCTTCTGGTCTCGGCTCAGTCGCCATTGCCGGCTCCGCCGCCGGCCGTGTCCATTGGCCCGATCTCTCCGACTCTCACCTCCACCCTCTCGCTGACCCAACCTCTGACCTCGATCATCACCCTGACCGAGGTCATCACCGTTTCAACCCCCTCGGTACCGCCGGTCAGTGTGGACAAGACAGCCTCGCCGGATACGGTGTACCCCAATGACACCGTCCGCTACACCGTCCTGTTCAGCAACAGCAGCGGCGCAGCGGTCGAGATCGAGCGCATCACCGACACCCTGCCCAGCGGTTTTCTTTACCTGAGCCTGGGAGTCGGCAGCGACATCACCCATAACCCGCAGGGCACCAGCGGGACGATTGTCTGGAACCAGGGCCCCTACTCGGTGCCGGCCGGGGGCAACCTGCGGCTGATCTACAACGTGCGGGCCAACGCTCCGGCCAGTGCCACCCCGTACCTGAACCAACTCCAGGCCCTGCTGGCGACCGATGATGTCATTGCCGATTCAGCGCCGGTGACGGTGGTCGGGGTGAACCTGACCGGCTCCAAGAGTGCCAGCGCCGGCCAGGTCGCCAAGGGCAATCCGGTGATCTACACCGTCACCTTGGAGAACAAGGGGACGCTACCGGCGGTGCTGTCGGCCATTACTGACACGTTGCCGGCGGCGTTTACCTTCCGGCAGATGGTCTCCGGTCCTCTGCCCTACCCCAGTATCCAGGGCCGCAAGCTGGTGTGGACCGGACCGATTGCTATCCCGTCCGGCGGACAACTCCGCTTTGCCTACTCGGTCACGGTCAACGGCACCATCAATGCGACATACCAGAATTCGGTCGAGGGCCGGCTCAGCAGCGGCTATGTCGGCCCCTGGTCGGCTTCGGTCAAGGTGCTGAAGCCCAGAGTCTATCTGCCGCTGGTATTCCGTACCGGTCCGCCGCAGAAGGTCTATCGTCTGGCCTACGATAGCAAACCAGGGGATAATTATGAGATCTTGGCCGTGAACGCCGATGGGACCAACCGCCTGAACGTGAGCAACGAGGCCGGGGGAGACGCCGATCCAGTCTGGTCGCCGGACGGCACGCGCATCGCCTGGGTCCACTATTACAACGGCAAGGGGGACATCATCGTCGCCAATGCCGACGGCACCAATAAGAAGAACCTGACCAACCATCCCAAAGACGATCGGTCGCCCGTCTGGTCGCCGGATGGCACGCGCATTGCCTTTGCTTCCTATCGCACTGACCGCTGGGAAGTGTACGTCATGAACGCCGATGGGTCGAACGTCATCAAATTGACTGACCAGAAATGTCAAAGCCACGACCAGGTCTGGTCCCCCGACGGCACCAAGATCGCCTTCATCTGCGGCCTGAATCAGTACGCCGAGGTGTATGTCATGAACGCCGATGGCTCCAACGAGACCCGTCTGACCTCCGACCCCACTGACCTGTACCGCGAAGATGCGGCCCTCGACTGGTCGCCGGATAGTACGCGGCTGGCTTTCGTCAAGTTCTACAATAAGGACGGCAACAAGGGCAATATCTATGTGGTCAACGTCAATACCAAGGCGATCACCCAGTTGACGTCGAAAGAGACTGCCAGCTACTCGCCGCGCTGGTCTCCTGACGGGACCAAGATCGCCTTCTCCACCTATCTCGACGGGAGCTATGAGATCGCGGTCATGAACCCCGATGGCAGCAACGTGGTCAACCTGACCAAAGCGGCCAAGGCCGATTTCGTGCCCCGCTGGTCGCTTGATGGCTCGATGATCTCGTTCATTTCCTTGCGGGATGGGAACAAGGAACTGTATGTGATGAACGCCGATGGGACCAATCAATTCCGGCTCACGAATACCGCCGGGGACGAGCTGGAACACGACTGGATGCCGTGAAGGGTAGGCCCTTCGATTTTCTCTCAGACCCTTCGGGTCCGCAAGACCCGAAGGGTCTTATGGTTCCAGGATCAAAGGACTGATCAACAGGCAGTCAGACCGACGGCTGTGGACCCGGCCGTGGGGGGGCAGGGCGGTTGCCGCCCCGGGCCGATGGGCGCGGACGGCCAGCCAGTACGGCCCGGGCCGGATGTCCTCAGACAGTGGGATGCGGTAGCGGTCGGTCATGGTCCGGCCCGGCTGCCACCAGGAGGTAGGAAAATAGCCGTCGAACGATGGGCCGGGTTGCCGGGCGATGACCTGACCCTCTGCGTCGATCACCAGCACCTCGAATTCGTAATCCTGATCGAGCTGGATCCGGGCCTGCCAATCGAGGGTGGCATATAATTCTTCGCCGGGCCGAACCCGGTCGGCGCTCAGGGCATACCCAACCAGGGCCAGCTCCTCTCCCAACCGCTGGTCCTCTAGCCGCCGTTCGACCGCCGGCGGCTGGCCGGAGAGGAGGACGGGCGAGCGATAGACCCGCACAAAATCCACCCCTCCCAGTCGCACCACATATTCCGGCGTCTGCGCCGAAAAGAACTGGACCAGTTCCGGAGTGGGCAGTTGCCGCTGTACCTGGCTGATGAAAAAGACGACATAATCGGCAAAGTACCAGGTCCTGTCCCAATCCCCCCGGCGCAGCGAGGTGGCCTCTCCGCGAAAATAATAGCGGAACTGAGGCGGATAAAAGGTAACCACCCGGAGATCGGCGCTGTTTTCCTTCTCATTGAGGTACCGGGCGGCCAGGTCCAGCCCCTCTCCCTGACCAAAGACGAAGGTCCGTGCTGCAACCGGTCCGCCCCCCAGAAGAGGGTTGAAATAGGCGCCATAATAGGGGCTCAAGGGCAGCCACAACAGCGCCACTAACAAAGTCAGTCCGGTCCCGGCTATCAGCCCCAACCGCTGCGTTCGCGCCCGAGACCGGGAGCGCTGGCTCAACCGATCCAGGAGGGTGACCAAGGCCCAGGCGGCCAGGATATCGGCCAAGGGAAAGACGGGGAGGAGATACCGCTCACCTTTTTTGGCTGCAAACGAGACCATCATTGTAAAGAAGAAGATAAAGGCCAGAGCGACCGTCGGCAGGCGGACCTCTTCCCTCCGTTTCCAGGCGATGACCCAGAAGACCAGGCCGAGAAGCAAGGCTGCCAGGACCAGGGGGGAGAGACGGAACGGCAACACCACCCAGTAGAACAGAGGGCCGGGATCATCCACCACCCGTCCCAGGAAAAAGTTGCTGCCGTGGGAGACGATCACCCCCCAGCGGGAGGCGCGGTAGAGCCGGTAGGTGAGGTACAGAGGTCGGAACCAGGCCGCCGGCCACAATGCCACAAAGGCCCCCCAGGCCGTCGCCAGCCACAGGAAGAAGGCGCCGAGTGCCTGCCCTAACCGCCCCCACGGGCAACGGCCCAACCGGTGGAGGAGCCACTGCAGGCCGAGGGTCAGCGCCGCCAGAGGGACCAGAAAGAGGGCCGGAGTCTTGGTCAACAGGGCCAGGCCGGCCCAAAATCCGGACAGGAAGAGCATCCCCCGTCGCTCTGGCCGCCGCAAATAGGCCAACAGGCTGAGCACGGCCAGGAGCATAAAGCTGGTCAGAAGGGCATCCACGTGGACAAAGCGCGAGTGGGTCAGGAAAAAGGGATCGAGGGCGATCAGCAGCCCGGCCAGCGCCGCTCCCGCCCGGCCCAGCAGCGGGATCAGCAGCCGGTAGGCGAGGACGACGGTCAATGAGGTGACCAACACTGTGAACCAGGCGGCCGTGGCCAGCAGGGCCGGTACGTCACCTTCGTAGCTCTCGGCGGCCAGAGCATCGAGGGCGGTGTGGTCTCCAGTCCACCACGCCCGGAGGAAGAGCAGCCCGCCAAAACCCCACATCGGCACCACGCCGGGATGGTCGCTGCGGTAGGTGCCGGCCAGGTCCCCCCGTCCCAGGGCAGTGATAAAGGCGGCGGAACGCTCCAACCAGGTCAGTTCATCCGGCCAGGAATAGGAACCGAGGGCCGGGGCCCGGATGGCGAGGGCCACCAGTAGCAGAGCCAGCCCGACCGTCAGGCTGGCCCACCGTTTGGGCACGAACCTCACATCCTCCTTCGACGCAGCCACAGACCGAACACAAGGGCTCCGGCCATGGCCACCAGCGCTCCGCCCCCGGCCAACAGCAGGATAAGGATGACCGCCAGATTGCGGACCGCGCCTCGTCCTCCGGCTGGTTGCTCCTCCGAGACCCGGGCGGCGAGGGTCGGAGCCGGCAGCGTGGGCAACGCTGTCTCGGCCACTGCAGCGACCCGCGTCTCAGTCGGCGGGGATGAGGGCACAGTAATCAGGGTCGTGACCGGTGCCGTGGCGCTCATCTCGAATCCAGGGACCGGGGTCTCGGTCGTTGATTCTGTCGGGCTGACCGGTGCTCCACTGGTGGGAGAAGGTTGCATCCCGGCCGGCGGGGTCCCACCCGGGACGGGGGTCGTGGCTGCCGGTGTTGAGACGGAAGGCTGCTGACGGGTGGGGGTGCTGGTCGCGCCTGCCTGGGTCATCAGCGTGGCCGTGGGCGTTGCGGTCTGGGGGGTGGATGGGGTCGGCGTGCGGGTCGGGGTGGCGCTGGGAGTGCGGGTGGGAGTGCTGCTGGGGATGGGGGTCAAGGTCGGGCGCGGGGTGGGTGTGGAGGTCGGCGGGTACGGCCCACCGGTCCGGTATTCCAACACCACGCCCCCCTTGCCCACGGCCCAGCCCGAGGTCTCGCTGAGCATGCGAACCGCGTTTAGGTCGTTGAACGTCTTGCTGTCTTCTACTTTCCAGCGGCGGCCGTTGTAGCGCAAGATCAGCCCGTTCTGACCCACCGCCCAGACCGCCTCCGGACTGACCGCCGAGACATCATATAGCTCCAGAGCGGTCCCGCTCTCGACCTGGGTCCAGGACGAGCCATCATAGTGCAGGATCAGCCCGTTGGTGCCCACCGCCCATCCTTCGGTGGCGGAGAGCATGTCAATGCCCCGCACCCACTCGTGATGGGGGGCGTCCAGCGCCACCTGCCAGCTCGACCCGTCCCAGTGCAAGATCACGCCGCCGCCCACGATCCAGCCATCGGTGGGGCTGACCATGTCAATATCGCTCAACCAGGTCTGGCGAGGCGTCGGCACCTCCTGCCAGTTCCCGCCGGTGAAACGCAAAATGATCCCTCCGCCGACGGCCCAGCCTTCATTGGGACCGACCAGGCAGAGACCACTGAGCGAGTAGGTGGTTTCGGCGGCTACCTGCCACGACGAGCCGTCGTAACGCAGAATCTTCCCATAGTACGTTACCGCCCAGGCATTGGAACCATCCCAGCCGTCGAGGGCCATCACCGCGTCGTCAGACTGCAGCCAGTTGGAACGCCATTGCGAGCCGTTGTACTCGATCATCGCCCCGAATGCGCCGCCGGCCCACCCCTGCTGTGGCCCGACTAAATCCAGGGAATAGAGTGAACCGACAGGCGGCGCGGGAAAGATCTGCCACGCCGGCCCTTCCTGAGCCCAGACTGCCCCGCTCAGCCTGCCTTTCCCCGTTTGCGGGACCAGCCATAGACTACTGACCAGGATGACCAGCAGCCACCAGGAACGATTCCTGCGCATCATACGCTTCTTCATCCTCGCTACACAAAATTTAGGACGTACCCCGCCTGGGGTACGTCCTTGCCTCCTCCCCGGATTTCAGTCAGCCAATGCAGACTGAACTATGGGATGTCGCTCCACTTCCAGTACATGCCCATGATCTCGAAGGGGATGATATACCCCCCGCCGAGTTCGTCAATCAGGTACACTTCCAGCGGCGAGACGGTGTCCTGCGGGTCTACCGCCCACGGCCAATACAGACCGGGATCATAAACCATGTTGACCGGCGAGTGATACTCGACGGTGAAGGGATCGACCACATAGTTGCACTTCCACTTCAGCGGGAAGCTGCAGGGATACCAGACCTCGTCGCGGGGGAGCATGAACATAGCAAAGTAGTAGCCCCACTCATCGGTGTACTGCCAACTCGGCCACGACTGGCGGCGCATCTCCGAGTCCGGCCCCGTCCACCACCAGGTGCCAGTGATCGGTCCACCGGCGAACGGCCAGCCGGCCTCCGTCGAGGGGCGATACAGATAGGCGTCTACCCGCAGGCCAGGGATTCCAAAGTCAAAATAGAACCCCCAGACCTCACCCAGCGTCGCCGGGATGACCTGCTGGACGCGCTGCGGTTCGGCGGCAAAGGCGGTGCTAAACGAGCCCAGCAGCATGACCAGGGCGACGGTTGCAAACAACACACGCTTCATGACAGTTTCCTCCTTAATCAGCACGTTCTTGGGATAATTTGGGAACACCTACAGTCTGGTTGGCTCACCTCATTCGGTTTGCAGGCAACTCCATTATAGCATGGCGGGGGAGCAAAGTCAATCCCTCAAATTGACTTTCCGTCCTGTTTGGTCTATAATTATTGATAGATGCGGGTGTGACGCAGCGGTAGCGTACCTGCTTCCCAAGCAGGCTGTCGTGGGTTCGAATCCCATCACCCGCTTTTTTCTATCCCGTGAGCGCGCCATGCGGCGGACGATCGTCCACGGGTACCAGTACTCCCCATAAGGCACATAGACCCGCACCCGATAGCCGTCGGCCACCAGTTACCGCTGCAATCCGGGCCGGAGGCCATAGAGCATCTGAAAAAGGCAACGCCGGTCAAACGCTGGCTCACTGCCTTACCAGACCGCCAGTTGGAGTATCCACGACACAGCCAGTGGAACGTGTCCCTCTGACTCAGGCATTGGATCGGATGGAGGGCGCATTAATCGGGGACTTGCTGACCACCACTCTGTTGGCTGGGCATTGTGTCTGCCTCTTCCGCGCCCTCAGGCCCGATCTGCCGGCTGACCGAAGCCAAAGACCAAGCAAAGACGTACCCCAGGCGGGGTACGTCTTTGCCTCCTCCCCGGATTTCAGTCAGCCAATACAGACTGGATTATGGGATGTCGCTCCACTTCCAGTACATGCCCATAATCTCGAAGGGGATGATCCATCCCGTACCAAGTTCGGAAATCAGATAGAGTTCCAGCGGCGAGACGGTGTCCTGCGGGTCTACCGCCCACGGCCAGGACAGACCCGGATCATAAACCATGTTGACCGGCGAGTGATACTCGACGGTGAAGGGATCGACCACATAGTTGCACTTCCACTTCAGCGGGAAGCTGCAGGGATACCAGACCTCGTCGCGGGGGAGCATGAACATGGCAAAGTAGTAGCCCCACTCATCGGTGTACTGCCACTTTGGCCACGACTGGCGGCGCATCTCCGAGTCCGGCCCCGTCCACCACCAGGTGCCAGTGACCGGTCCGCCGGCGAATGGCCAGCCGGCCTCCGTCGAGGGGCGATAGAGATAGGCGTCCACCCGAAGGTTGGGGACTCCGAAGGGATAATAATGCCACCAGACCTCACCCAGCGTCGCCGGGATGACCTGAGTCCGCTGCGGTTCGGCGGCAAAGGCGGTGCTAAACGAGCCCAGCAGCATGACCAGGGCGACGGTTGCAAACAACACACGTTTCATGTCGGTTTCCTCCTTAATCAGCACATTCTTGGGATAATTTGGGAACACTCACATACTGCTTGGCTAACCCCATTCGGTTTGCAGGCAATTCCATTATATCATGACGGGGGAGCAAAGTCAATCCCTCAATTTGACTTTCCGCTTATAGTAACGATGCGGGTGTGACGCAGCGGTGGCGTACCTGCTTCCCAAGCAGGCTGTCGTGGGTTCGCATCCCATCACCCGCTTTTTTTCTACCCCGTGAGCGCGCCGTGCGGTGGAGGATCGTCCACGGCGAGCACCCCCGGGAGTAGATGCCATGCCCATGGGGTACCACGAAGGATGACAAGGTGCCGGCGGATGAAGCCGCGCCGGCTGGGCTGGGGGTAGGGCAAACCTTCGGTTTACCCAGGAAGCGCAAGCCTATGGCTTGCGCTACGCTGCGGCGCAGGCCAACGGCCAGTCGAAGGCTCTTCAGGCGCGATTGTTGCAGATTCACAAATGAACGTGGACATCCTCAGGAGCCCGACGATTTATCCGTCCTCCGGTGCATTCGCCCGCCGCTCGAAGCGGCGGGCTCAGCCAACAAAGCCCCGTTCGGGGCTGGCAAACAGCCCGTAGGGCTTGGTTGACTGAGCCCGGTGGTTCATCGTCAGGCGAGAATGCTGGCCTGGCTCATGATTAAGGGTGAAGTGGCCGGGCGGGCTATGTTCGTATCAATTTGTTAAGATCCAACAATCGCGGTCTTTTGGAAGCCGAGGCTTCACCTAAACTTGCGGTTGGTGAACACCACATGATATGACCGCCTGGAGGCTTGATTCCGGGAACAAAGTTTATTCCGACGGATAGACGAGGGCATTGCCCTCGTCTATCCTAGCCTTTGAACAGGTTGCGCACCAGGAAGAGGAGGTTGGCCGGGCGTTCGGCCAGGCGGCGCATAAAGTACGGGTACCAGTACTCCCCATAGGGTACATAGACCCGCACCCGATAGCCGTCGGCTACCAGTTGCCGTTGCAACCCGGGCCGGATGCCATAGAGCATCTGAAATTCAAAGCGGTCGAGAGAGATGTCGTGGCGCCGGGTATGCTCCTGGGCCCAGCGAATCAGCTTTTCATCGTGGGTGGCGATGGCCGGAAAGACGCCGTTGGCCCGCGCCTCGTCACTGAAAAGCTGCTCCATCAGCCGGATAAAATTCGCGTCGGTGTCGGCCTTGCGGGGGAAGGCGACTTCGGGTGGTTCGTTGTAGGCCCCCTTTACCAGGCGGACGGAAGCGCCCATCCTCACCAGCCGGGCCACGTCCTCGGCGCTGCGGTAGAGATAGCTCTGGATCACCACCCCGACGTTTTTGTAGCGGGTCCACAGTTCCTCGAACAGGTCCAACGTCGGCTGGACGTAGGAAAAGCTCTCCATGTCAATCCGTACAAAACGGCCCACCTCCGCCGCCAGAGCGACGATGCGCTCCAGGTTCTCAGCAGCCAGCGCCGGGCTGAGGTCCAGGCCCAGTTGGGTGAGCTTGACCGACACCCCGGAACGAAGCCGCCGGGAAGCGATCGCTTCCAGCAGTTCCAGGACCTCGGTCGTCGCATCCCGGGCCTCGGTCTCGCTGGTCACATTCTCCCCCAGGTGGTCGAGAGTGGCCAGCAGCCCCTGCTGGTTCAGGGCTTCCACGGCGAGGAGGCCGTCTTCGCGCCGTTCGCCGGCGATGAAACGGCGGGCCATCGACCGGGCCAGGCCCAAGCCCACCATCCACTCGCGGAGCCGGTCGCTGCGCGCCAGGGCCAGCAGAACGGGTCGCAGCGGATGCATGATTCCTCCCGGCTTTGAAAGGCGGCTCAGGCCTTGCCCAACACGGCAGCCAGGAGGGCCATACGGATGTACATCCCGTTCTCCATCTGCCGGAAATAGGCGGCCCGTGGATCGTCATCCAGCGCGTAGCTGATCTCGTTGACGCGGGGCAGGGGGTGCATGACGATCATCCGTTCCTTGGCCTTTTGCATCAGTTCCGGGGTGATCACATAGCAGTCCTTGACCGCTTCGTATTGCGCCTGGTCGGCGAACCGCTCCCGCTGCACCCGGGTGACGTACAGCACATCGGCCTCGGCGATAATATCCTGGACATCATAGGTCTCGCGCACCGACTTGCCGTGGGCCTTGAGTTCGTTCATCACATCCAGCGGCAGGCGCAAGATCTCCGGAGAGACAAAGGTCATCTGCACGTCGTACAGGCACAGCAGCCGCGCCAAGGAGTGGACCGTCCGCCCATAGCGCAGGTCGCCGACCATGGCGACGTGCAACCCGTCAATCTGACCTAGGTCCGACTGAATGGTATAGAGGTCCAGCAGCGCCTGGGTCGGATGCTCCCCGACGCCGTCGCCGGCATTGATGATCGGCTTGCGGGCATACTGAGCGGCGACCTGCGAAGCCCCGACTTCCGGATGCCGCAAGACGATCACATCGGCGTACGATTCCAAGGTGCGGATGGTATCGGGCAGGCTCTCGCCCTTGGTGACCGACGAGTAGCGCACCTCATTGATCGGGATCACGCTGCCCCCCAGGCGCGACATGGCGGCGATAAACGAGGAACTGGTCCGGGTGCTGGGTTCATAAAAGACACAGGCCAGGACGTGTCCCTTGAGCAGATCGGTCGAACCGACCCGCTTGACCACCGCCCGCATTTCGTCGGCCACGCCAAAGATGTAGGCCAGGTCCTCCCGGCTGAACTGGCGGACGGAAATGATATCCTTCCCGTAAAACCCATTATGCAGCCTGGGAGCCAGGCCCACCGTTTTGATACCGTTACTTGCGCTCATCCTCGACATTCCTCCTATCATATCATAGACATAATGGCTTGGATCCTCACTCAGGCTGGATCGCCCTTCCAACCCCGGGTTCGGCCCGGACCCGTCCGTCCTCAAAGACGGTCTGGCCGCGCAGCACCACCCGTCTCACCTGTCCCCGGACCCTCATGCCCTCAAAGGGGGTCCAATGGCACCGGGTGTGAAGGGTTTCCTCGCTCAATACCGCCTGGACCCGGGGGTCCAGCTCCACCCACGTCTCCGGCTGGATGGGGAGGTGGAAAATTCGTTTTGGGTTATGATGGGTCAGTTCGACTAACCGTTCCTCGGTCAGGCGCCCCTCGCTCACGGCTGTCCATAACAGGGGCAACATCGTCTCCAGGCCAGGCACGCCGGGAGGCGGCTCTTCCCCCCTCTTTTCGGCGTGGGTGTGGGGAGCGTGATCGGTGGCGATGCAATCGATCAGATCGAGATGGCGCCACAGAGCGTTGCGGTCTGCCTCCGACGCCAGAGGGGGCTTCATCGAACCATAGGGGCCCAGCCGGCGAGCGTCTGCCTCTGTCAGGAAAAGGTGGTGCGGCGTGACCTCACAAGTCAATTGCATTCCGGACCCCTTGGCGGCGCGGATGAGGGCCATCTCGTCGGCGCGGCTGACGTGACAGAGATGCAGCCGTTTGCCGAAAATCCGGGCCAGGCCGATGGCCATGGCCATCGACAGGCCTTCGGCATGGACGGCGATCGGCCGTTCCTCCGGCCAGTCTCGAAAGTGGCTCAGCATGGCCGTCAGGTCGCGCATGCGCAGCGGACCATAGGTTTGATCCAGATAGATCTTGAGCCCGACCGCCCTGGGGGCCAGGGCCGCTGCCTGGAGCGCGTTGGTCTCGGTCGCGCCGACATACAGACCGACATCACACAGGGCCTTGCGACCGATCAGCGCAAATTTATGGTCAAAGGTCTGCGCATCGACCAGGGGAGGGTGCGTGTTGGGCATGTCCAGGAGCATGGTCACTCCGCCGGCCAGCGCTGCGGCGCTGCCGCTGGTCAGATCCTCTTTCTGTTCTCCCCCTGGTTCGCGGAGGTGGACATGGACATCAATCAGGCCTGGCAGGCGCAGGATTGCCATCGATCCCTCCGCTCAATAAAAGGCTTCCGAAGCCTGAATGACCTCGGAAGCCTGGAATCCTCAAAAAACGGGCCTCCTGATGGATACCGCCGCTCCATCAGGGCCCGTTTTGCTCTTCTGGCGCAGTCAACCGGTTCTCTCACTCGTCCCTGCCTATCTTACGCAAGGCAATCATCTGGATTTTACTAAATGAAAAATTATAGCATGGGTTATCAGATTGGGCAAATTTATTGGGGCGAATGGTAGAACTTACATTCTCCATTGACACCGTAGGGGCAAGGCATTCCCCGTGACCACCTGCCACTTGAATTGCCGCGAATTGGCCAGAACCATCTGGAATACGCCGTTCCTGGGAATGCCTTGCCCCTACTTGCAACCGCCCTGGGCGAACGGTGGGGATTTGTCAGGTGAGCCGTTGCCCAAAATCGAGAGAGCCAAGGGCGGCCCCAAACCCTTGGCTCTCAATTAAAAAGGAGGAGAAGAGATACCAGACTCACAACCCGTGTATTTGGCTGTCTGCGACCCTAGCTCACCTCCGCATATAGTTTTCTCGAACCATCTCTATCATACCCCAAATTGCTCCGGCGTACTGGATGAAAGATTGACGACCACCCTACGTTTACCACACGGGTTCGTGGGGAGGCGGATCAGGCTTTGACAAGTCGCCCGCCCCATGGTACACTGGTCTCGAACGATCCCCCATCATTGGGATTCGTTCAGCCATTCACTGATCTGAAGGGGAGATGCGATTCTATTTCGAGTCCCTGGGATGTCCCAAGAACCTGGTGGATAGCCAGGAAATGGCCCGCCGCCTTGAACGTCTGGGTCATATCCCGGTCCATGAGCCCCGGAAGGCCCAGGTGCTGGTGGTCAACACCTGCGGGTTCATCGAGGACGCCCGCCGGGAATCGCTCCGTACGCTGAAGAAACTGGCGCGGCGGAAACGCCCAGACCAGGTGCTGATCGCCGCCGGGTGTCTGTCCCAACGGTGGGGCGAGGCGCTGGTCAACCAGGTGTCTGGCCTGGATGCCCTGTTGGGCACCCGCCGCTGGAGCGAGATCGGCGCCGTGGTGGAGGAGGTGTGGGCGCGGCGGAAGGAGCAGTCCCGCTCTCCTCTATCTCGATTAGGGGACCCGCCGGCGACAGAAGTGGACGGGTTCCTGGCCGCCCGGCAGGGGGCGTCGGCCTATCTCAAGATCGCCGACGGGTGTAGCGCGCCCTGCGCCTTCTGCGCCATTCCTCTCATCAAAGGGCCGGCCCGCAGCCGGCCAGTAGCGTCGGTGGTCCGGGATGCGGTGGAGCTGGTGCAACAGGGGGTGAAAGAGATCATCCTCATCGCCCAGGATACGACCGCCTACGGCCGCGACCGGGGGGAGCCCGATGCGTTGCCGGATCTGATGCAATCAATCCTGACCGCGGTTCCTGAACTCCGCTGGCTGCGCCTCATGTATGCCTACCCGACCCACGTCAGCCCGCGTCTGATCGAGCGGATGGCTGCCGAGCAGCGGGTGTGCCACTACCTCGATCTGCCGCTACAACATGCCCATCCCGATGTCCTGCGTCGGATGAAACGTCCGGCCGATCCGGAACGGACGCGACGGTTGATCGCCGATCTCCGGGCGGCGATGCCGGATATTGCACTCCGGACGACGTGGATCGTCGGCTACCCGGGAGAGACCGAGGCAGAATTCGAGGCGTTGCTTGAATTTGTGTCCGAGGTTCGATTCGATCGGATCGGCGCGTTCGCCTATTCGGCGGAGGAGGGGACGGCAGCGGTCGCCCTGCCCAATCCGGTGCCCGAACCGGTCAAGCTGGAACGCCTGGACCGGCTGATGGAGGTGCAGCGCCAGATTTCCTTCGAAATCAGCCGCGCGCAGGTGGGAAGAAAGCTGGACATCCTGGTCGAAGGCCAGGGAGACGGGTTGATCATCGGCCGCTCGTACCGGGATGCGCCAGAGATCGATGGGCTGGTGATCGTTCCCGACAAGGGGTCTGAGGTACAGATTGGAGAGATGATCCCGGTTCGGATCACCGGAGCGCTGGAATATGACCTGATGGGAGAGATGGAGGATCGGTAAGAGCAAAAGTCCGTTGGCTGGCAGCGAAGACGGGAAGAAACGCCGGACCTAGAAGGTGAAGAACTGCCCCAGGCACCCGGAACGCTCTCGCCGCTGGCCTTGGGACCTGGACGGCTCAGACTGCTGTTGCTCAAGTTTCTGCAGACGGGCTTCTATCGCTTCGCGACGGATGGTCTCCTGTCGTCGTAGCTCGGCAATTTCCCGTTCCAGTTCGAGCATCCGATCCCGCAGTTTGGCGTTCTCTTCTTTCAGGCTAAAGTTGTCCTGGAGCACCACCGTCAGGAGGTCGCGGTTGGCTTGTTGGCTGCCCAGGAGCAGATGCTGGCCCTCGGCCACGGTGTGGAGGGTGTCGGCCAGGATGGTGATGGCCGGGGCCACTGGCGAGGCATCTAACACCGAGGGGGCCAACGCGCCAGGCTGACCAGAATCGCTTTCGCCGGATCCGCTGCCGGTCATCTGGCGGAGGCGCAACATCTCCAGGCGTTTGCCGACCTGGATATAGTTCAGACCTTCGGCTAACAGGCCCTTGATCGTCATCAGGGTTTCCAGGTCGCGGTCCGTGTAGCGGCGATGGGCGGTCCGGCTTCCAGGTGCTGGTTTGGGGCGGCCTGCCGAATCAGACAGAAAATCGGCGAATTCGTCCGACCACCGGCGCAACGTAGAGGGGGAAACCTGCAACTGGGCAGCGACTTCATTCGGCAGACGGTAGTGTGATTCGGTCATTCATGCTCCTTTACGGTCGATGGGTTCGAGATGGCGTCGTTGTATCTGTGATACGCTCAGATCGTGAGCGAAAAGACAAGCGAATTCAGATCACGTAAGCGTGCATTCGATTATACCCTGAGGGGAGATTCTTGACAAAGATCGATGGCGCCCTTGCACCGTTTCCTGGTTGATTACGATATGGCCATGCTCCGTGCGCTGGCCCAGAACCGGGGCGTGCCGTTGAGCACGAACCATCAGCCGGAAGCAGTCGATCAACTGGCCGCCGCTCTGGTCGATCCGCTCTCGGTGCGCATTGCTCTGGCGCGGCTGAGCCCGCCGGCGCGAACTGCCCTGGACGCCCTGATGGCGGCTGGCGGCAAGATGCGGACCTCCAGGTTTGGGCGACGGTTCGGTGCAGTGCGCCCTCTCGGTCCGGGACGTTTGCAGCGTGAGTCCCCCTGGCAGGAGCCGGCGAACCCGACGGAGGAACTGTGGTACGCCGGCCTGATCTTCCGTGGCTTCGATCAGGATGAGAGTGGGCCGGGCGAGTTCTTTTTCATCCCTGACGATCTGATCCCTCTCCTCCCTCCACCCCGGTCCGCTCCGGCCCCCTTTGTGGTAGAGCTGGTCGCCGGCCCCCCCGCTGGGGAAAATGACGGCCCGGCGCTGGTCCACGATCTGTTCGTCTATCTGGTGGTGATCCAGAACCACGATGTGCGTCCCTATGCCGATGGCCGACTGGGTCGAACGGACCGCGAGGTCCTCCGGGCGCGGCTGATCGACGCCGACGACCGACGGCTGACCTTCCTGCGACATCTGGCCGATCGCCTGGGGTGGGTCACCCGGCAGGAAGGCTATCTGTGTCTGAAGGCAACGCCGGTCAGACGCTGGCTCACTGCCTCGCCGGAGCGCCAGTTGGCAACCCTGCAGGAAGCCTGGCGTGACGATCCCCGCTGGATCGACCTGTGCCATGTGCCCTCCCTGCAATGCGACGAGAAGACGCCGTGGCTTCGTCGCTACGACCCGGTGGCGGTTCGCCGGACCCTGCTCGATCGGCTGGCCCTCTGCCCCCCTGACGCCTGGTGGACCCTGGCTTCGTTCGTGGCGGCCATGAAGGAGCACGATCCGGATTTCCAGCGGCCCGACGGGGATTATGATAGTTGGTACATCCGTGACACAGCCAGTGGCACATACCTCTCCGGCTTTGAGACATGGGATCGGGTGGAGGGCGCATTGATCGCGGACCTGCTGACCAACACCCTCCGTTGGCTGGGCATTGTGTCTGTCTCTTCCGGACCGTCAGGCTCGATCTGCCGGCTGACCGAAGCCGGGAAGCGCTTTCTGGGAATGGTCCCCAGCCAGGACGAGACCCGGCCCGCGCCGCCGTTGGCCATCGGCTCCGACTTGAGTCTCGAACTCCCCCCACCGGCCAACCTGTATACCCGGTTTCAAGTGGAACGGTTCGCCGAACTGGAATCGGAGACCCCCTGTCGCTATCGCCTGACCAGCCGGGGCCTAGGCCGGGCCTTGTCCCGCGATGTCCGCCTGGAACAGGTGCTGGCCTTCTTGCGGCAGGCCAGCCGTGCTCCCATCCCACCCGCCGTGGAGGAACGACTTCGACTGTGGGCCAGGCGGTTGGGCCAGGTCCGATTGGAGGAGGCAGTGGTGCTCAGAGTGCGCGATCCAGAGCTGCTCCAGGAACTGGCCACGCTGCCCGAGACCCGAACTTTCATCCAGGAGATCGTGTCTCCTACCATCGCCCTGGTACGCAAACAGGACCTGCCGCGCCTGCAGCAAGAGCTACGCGCCCTCGGCCATCTTGCCTCCTCCCCGACGCCCAAACAACCCGGCGGTGCGGTTGACAAAGGGACCTAACCGGAGTATGATCATTTTCGCAATGCAGCGCGGCTGGAAGGAGATGCAATCCCTTGGAAACGAATGAACCACTGGCCTCGGTCATCATCCCGGCCTGGAATGAAGAACGCCGCATGCCGGCCAGTCTCCAGCGGGTAGCCGCCTTTGTGCAGGAATACCCTCAACCGATCGAGGTGATTGTCGTGGACGATGGCAGCCAGGACAGGACCGCTCAGATCGTCGAAGAGTATGCCCAGCGAGCTCCGTTCATCACGTTGATCCGCAATCCCCACCGGGGCAAAGGATCGGCGATCAAGACCGGGATCGCGCATGGACGGGGTCAGTACCTGGTCCTATGTGACACCGATCTGGCGGTCCCGATTGAGGAATTGCCCAAGTTTCTGCCTCCTCAGTTGGACGATTATGACCTGGCCATCGCTTCCCGGGAGATCCAGGGGGCGCGGCGCATCAATGAACCGTTCCATCGCCACCTGATGGGCCGGGTATACAACCTTCTGGTGCAACTGCTGGCCGTGCCGGGCATTCAGGACACCCAGTGCGGGTTCAAAGCATTCCGCCGCGAAGTGGCCCGAGACATATTCCCCTATCAGACCATCGAGGGCTGGGGATTTGATGTGGAGATCCTGTTCATCGCCCGGCGGTTTGGCTATCAGATCGTGGAGGTGCCGGTGACCTGGTATTACGGCACGGAGAGCAAAGTCAGGCCGGTGCGGGACACCATCCGCATGGTCCGCGAACTGCTGCAGGTGCGACAGAATGCCCGGCGAGGACTGTACGATCGCCCCGGCGCCAGTCGTGGTTGAACCTCTACAACCGTTTGACACCCGGAACACCTGGATCAAGCGCGTCATACCCGATTCCAAATAATACGCCCGGTTTTTGATTTTTTCACCGCCTTGTGGTACAATTGAACGCGACCATTGGGAGGGTCGAGGGCTCGTGGGCGCACAAGATTCCGTGCTGGTGCGAGGCATCGCCGCCGCCAGGGCCGGCGACAAGAGTCTGGCCCGTCAACTGCTGAGCCAGGCGGTGCAACTGGACCCTGGAGCCGAGATGGGGTGGCTCTGGCTCAGCGCGGTCCTGAATACTCCCCAGGCGCGAGCCTTCTGTATGCAAAAGATATTGGATGTGAATCCCACCCATCGCATTGCGCGTCAGGCCCTTGTCGCGTTGGAGAAGGCTGCTCCTGCGCCGGTCCTGGTGGCGATGCCGTTGGCGGCAGTCTATCCTTCTCGCCCTTCGCCAAAAGGTCAGGCCAGGGCCCGAGCGGCGCTGATCCGCCAGCCGGCGTTTTGGAAACGGGTCGTGCTTGTCCTGGGCGTGGTAGCGTTTGGCCTGAGCGCGATGTTGGCCTATGCCATGTTCCACGCCTCGAGGGCGGCTGAAACAGGTTCCCTGGCCGCTATTGTCCCGGAGCGCGCCATGGCTCCTCGCGGCACGTTGAGACCGACCTTTACCGCAACCTCTACGGCGACCGATACGCCGAGACCTACCTCAACGCCAATGCCGACCTGGACGCTGACCCCGGCGCCCACACCCACCGACACCCCAGTCCCGACTGCCACCCCGACGCGCCGCACGGTCCAACGGGCGGCGGCGGTGACCCGCGCTCCGACTCCCACATCCAGGCCTCGCCCCACCCTGCCGCCCTGCGCCATGGACCCCCGGTTGGGGCCATTGGGAGTGCGCGTGGAACCGGCGGCGGTCCTTCCTGGAGAACCGTACTGGCGCCTGGTGGAGGCCCGCTGGGCCGACGAGCGGGAATCCGCCGGCAAACACAGCATCTTTATCGAAGTGCTGGACCTCCAGGGCAGGCGCGCGGTGGGGCAGGTGGTGGAGGTACAATGGGTCGGGGGGAGCGTGGCCCTCCCGATCCAGGATCGTCCGCCTCCTGACTGGGGGGCGGACTTTGCGATGTACAATACCCTCGGCTCTTATTCGGTCCGCGTGGCCGGGGCGCCCAGCGACCGAATCGTGGGACTCGGTCTGGGCACCGCCGAGACCCCGCATTTCACCGTCCACACGTCGTTTTATCTGACCTTTCGTCGGGTTTCCTGGTAGTGTAAAATAGACGCCCGGGACCAGAGCCGGGACATCGGGGGATTCGTGCGCTGCTGCTCCGAAAATAGACCGTTCGGGGCTGGCAAACAGCGCCGCGCTCCAAGCGGGCACACCTACCCCAGTCTTTTTTGTACCGCCTCGCTGTTCAACTCCCTGATGACGTCCGAAGCGATCCATCGGGCTGCTTTTGAATCCATGCGCCCGATCTCCTTGGCCAGCTCGATGGCCGCCCGGTTGAGATTTCGGTTCCTCTTCCCGACATTGCGCAACGCCCAGCTCACTGCCTTTTTCACATAGTTGCGCTCGTCGGTGGCTCCTTGCCTGATCACCGGGAAGAGGCGGACGAACTCCGCGTCGGTCGTCCTTTTGTCATGCCATGCCAGGCAGGCGATGAGCGCATAGGCAGCCCGCCGCACATATTCCTCCTCCCGCCCCGACCAATCTACGATCTTTTTCCAGACCAGCGGACTCTTTTCGAACAGGTTCATACACACCTGGTCGCAGACATCCCATGAATTGAACCCCGCGGCCCATCTCTCCATCTGTTCCTCAGTCAGATCTTCTGGTCGGTCCACCATGGCCGCCACGATCCTGGCCTCGGCGATTCCAGTGTCCCATAGCTCCAGGGCGAGCCGATGGTCCTTCCCGACTTCTTTGGCAATCCGGCGCAATTCGGGGATCGACACTCCCAGGCGCTGCTCGACCGCCATTCCGAAGCTGGCCATGCCGATCAGTTGATCCGGCCTGGCTCTGGCCTGTAATCGTTCGACCACCTGTTCTACCGAAGCCATGTCACCCCTCCGCGCAGTCCATACCTGATCGATGGTGTATGATTATACCCCTTTTTGCCTGGTATGGAAAGCGAAGTGTCCCAGTCTTTGGGGCCCAACCCTCGCGGATAACGGATCACCCATTCGGCTGTTGCCAAGTAGGTTGACAGGCCGCTGCGGCTTTGCGGAACGGCCCAGGAGTGGAAGCTTTCGCTGGGTTCTGCGCGATCCCGTTCCGGCTGAAGCGCCCACTCCCACTGGATGCTGGACTTCGGCAGCCCTGGATCACCCATTTGGGGGGTTGCACAAAATCGCGGAACTGGGTATAATGGATGATGCCCTTGTCCCTCGGTTGTTCGGGTGAAGGGAATGCCTATCTGTTCCCGTGGTTGGTGGTTCGTGGTTGTCATCTCCTCGAGAGGCAGATGAATGGATCGGAGGGCTGTTTCATGATCGCTCTGGCAGTTTTGGGCCGATAGGACAACCATCCATGAGCCTTCGCATCCTGCTGGTGGAACGCGACGTGGCCACCTCTGATTTACTGACGCCGAGCCTGGAGCGCAGAGGCTATCAGGTGTCTGTTGCAGCTACCCAACGCCAGGCGATCTCGCGGATGCGGTCGATGCCACCCGATCTACTGGTCATCGATGTAGCGTCTTTCGGCCCGAATGGCCACAAGGTAAGCGATGCCGTCCGATCTCATCTAAGCCATGTACCGGTGATTCTTCTCCTGGAAAAACGACAGGCCAATGCGCAGACCATGGCCGACGCCTGGATGACTCCGCCTTTCACTCCGCGCAAGCTCCTCTACCGGATCAAGAAATTGAGCGAGAAGTTAGGCAGTCGTGAGATTCGAGCCGGCTCGCTGATATTGGATCCTGATACGCGGATCCTCACGCACGGCGAGAAATCTTTTCATCTACGCCCCAAAGAGGCGGCGCTTTTGGCGTTTTTCATGCGCAATCCGGGCCGGGTGCTCAGCCGCCAGGAAATCATGAAACAGGTCTGGGACACCGAGTATATCGGGGATACGCGGACGTTGAGCGTCCATGTCCGGTGGCTCCGTCTCAAGATTGAACAAGACCCCAACCGGCCTCGCTGGTTGCGTACCATCCGGGGTCTGGGGTATCGCTTTGACGTGCCCGACGTTGCTTCTGAAAAATAGGGGGTAAACAGTGGAGGGGGAACAAGGCCTTTGTTCCCCCTCCACTGTTGGTCTCTAGCTTCTGGCCCGCAAGTGCGGGAACAGGATCACCTCCCGCAACGACTCCTTGCCCGTGAGGAGCATGGTCAGACGATCGATGCCCATGCCAAACCCGCCCGTCGGCGGCATCCCATAGCTCAGAGCCAGGATGTAATCCTCGTCCAGGGGATGGGCCTCTTCGTCGCCGGCGGCCAGGGCTCTGCTGGTCGCCAGGAAGCGTTCTTGTTGATCGAGGGGATCGTTGATCTCACTAAAGGCATTCCCGAGTTCCAGGCCCCCGATAAAGAACTCGAAACGCTCCACCACGTTGGCTGTGCCCGGCTTGCGCTTGGCCAAGGGCGAGACCTCCAGCGGGTAATCGTACAGGAAGGTAGGCTGGATCAGGTGGGGCTCCACATAGTTGATCAAGGTAGGGTCAATGAGTTTCCCCCAACTGCTTTTGCGTTCGGGAGTGCCTCCGATGCGGACGATCGCTTCATAAAGGCTTTCAGCATCCGGATAGGCTTCATAGTCAATGCCGGTGATTTCGCGGATGGCATCCCGCAGTTGCCAGCGGCGCCAGGGAGGGCTTAGATCGATCTCTTGCCCTTCCCTTACAATCTTGGTTGTGCCCAGGGCCTCCTGAGCGACATAGGCGATCAATTGTTCCGTCAGGTCCATCACGTCCCGGTAATCGGCATAGGCCATATAGAATTCGATCTGGGTAAATTCGGGGTTGTGCTTGAAGGAAACCCCTTCATTCCGAAAATCCCGACCGATTTCGTAGACCCGTTCAAAGCCCCCGACAATCAGCCGCTTCAGGTACAGTTCGTCCGAGATGCGGAGGTAGAGCTTCTGCTTAAGCTGGTTATGATACGTCTCAAAAGGCCGGGCGGCCGCTCCGCCGTAAATCGGTTGAAGGATGGGCGTCTCGACCTCGACAAAGCCCCGCTCGTCCAAAAAGCGTCGGATGGCGGATACGATCCGCGCCCGGGTGTAAAAGATCTCCCGCACGTCCGGATTGACTGCCAGATCCACATAGCGTTGCCGATACCGTTGCTCCTTGTCCGCAAAGGCGTCGAACACCCGCCCATCCTTTTCTTTGACCGCAGGCAAGGGGCGCAACGCCTTGCTCAGGAGGCGCAACTTTTCCACCTGGACGCTAGGTTCACCGGTCCGGGTAAAAAACATCTGGCCGGTCGCTTCGACGAAATCGCCCAGGTCCAGGTCGCGCTTAAACATGGTGTACGGCTGTTCTCCAAGCAGGTCCTGCCGCAAATAGAGCTGAAGTCGCCCGCTGGCATCCTCAATGTGGGCAAAGGACGACTTGCCCATGACCCGAATGCTTACCAGCCGGCCAACGACGGTCACGACCGGAGGTTCCGACCCTTCGGCTTTTTGCAGTGCGGCGATGGCCTGAGCGTTGGTATGGGTCCGTTGGGCCCGCGCCGGGTAGGGATCGATTCCGGATTCCATCAGACGTGCGAGCTTGATGCGGCGCTGCTGTTCCTGGTCAGTTAATGGCTCCAATGTCATCAGTCGTTCCCTCGCGTACAAGGAGTCGGATATCGCCGGGGGTCCAGGCCCGGTGTGCCTTACTCAATGCGAAGAATCTGGACCTCCACGGTGCCTTCTGGCGTCTTGAAAGCCACCTTGTCGCCAGGTTGATGACCCATCAACGCTTTCCCCAGCGGCGATTCATTGGAGATGCGTCCCGCCCCTGGATCGGCCTCCGCCGAGCCGACGATGGTATAGGTCTCAGGTTCCCACCCATCCTCGACCACGGTTACCCGCGAACCGAGGACGACCCGGTCGTTCGGCCGATCATCGGACTCGATCAGGACGGCATTCTCGAGCATGGCCTGCAAGGTCATGATCCGGCCTTCGACAAAGGCTTGCTGATGTTTCGCTTCGTCGTACCCCGCATTCTCCATCACGTCGCCATCCATCTTGGCGTCATGGATCGCCTTGGCGATTTCAGGTCGGCGCACAGTCGTCAGATATTGGAGTTCTTCCTGAAGTTTCTGATAACCCTCTGGGGTCAGAAAGACCTTCTGACTTGTCATATTCTCCTCACCCCCACCAATCACATGGTCTGTTCTCAATAGCAAAAAGAGCACTGAGGTTGATACCCCAGGGCCCACTAGGAACAAAAGACTGAGAGAATGGCTCTCAGTCTGTGTTTTCTACTTTTCAATTATACTCAAAAAGTCATTCTTTGCAAATGCCGGTGGCACCGATTCTAGGGCGGTTGCAAAGTCCAGCACCCAATGGGAGTGGAGGCTTCAGCCAGAACGGAGCCGCGCAGAATCCAGCGAAAGCTTCCACTCCTGGGCCGCTGCACAAAGCCGCATCGGGCTTGTCAACCTACTTGGCAACAGCCGTGCGCCGATTGGAAATCGGCCTGTGGGGCGCTCCCGCGCCGGGCGTCGGCCTGCGCCGACGCGGCACCCCCCGGTCGGCGCAGGCCGACCGCTGGCCGAAGGCCCAAAGAGGCTGACTTCCAGTCAGCGCCGACCCCCGAGCCGCCCTTGGACCTCCGCCACCAGGCGCTGGCCCGGACCCCGTTTGTCCGGACCCTCGTTCAGTGGTACAATCAAACCGGTATCACCGGGGCAGCGCCAAGAGAGGATCTCAGAAAGCGACGGACGGGCAGGATGCGAACACGGGCGATATGGGTGGGGATCATCGGGGCAGCGATCATCCTCCTGACCTTTGGGGTCGGGTGGGCGGCCCTTCAGGTCCCAGGCGTCGCCCGGCTGGTCAAACCCCTGCCCCCCTCTCCCATGCCGATGACCGAACCGCCGGTCCCCTCTCCGGTCCCCGGCTTGCGCCCGGAGTGGATCGCCTTCGAGACGCGGCGGGGCGACCTGGGCGATTACGAGGTCTATGTCATCACCCCGGACGGGTCCCGCCTCACCAATCTGACCCGGAGCTGGGCCGACGATCTCGCCCCGGTCTGGGCGCCAGATGGTCACCGCATCGCCTTTGTCTCCTTCCGGGACACGCTGACCGGCAAGGCGAGTCTGGAGAAGAGCAGCTCCCTCTATATCCTGCCCTTTGACCCGCTCACCGGGACCAGCCCGGAGCCGGTCCATCGCGTGACCGACGGGCAGAGCCGCGACGGCTGGCCCACCTGGTCGCCGGACGGCCAGCGCCTGGCCTTTCACAGCAATCGCGGCGGAGATTGGGACATCTGGGTGATCCAGGTGGATGGGACGGGGCTGACCAACCTCACCCGCCATCCCGGCGCCGATCGCTATCCGGCCTGGTCTCCCGACGGAAAACGGATCGCCTTTACCTCGCAACGTAGCGGGAACGAGGATATCTGGGTGATGAACGCCGATGGCTCGAATCCGGTGAACCTGACCCAGTCGCCGGCGCGGGACCGCTATCCGATGTGGTCGCACGATGGCCAGCGGCTGACCTTCAACACCAACCGCGACGGCAACCAGGAGATCTATGTCATGAACGCCGACGGTTCCGATCCGATCAACCTCTCCCGTTCTCCGGATAGCACCGAAGGGCTGGCCTCCTGGTCGCCGGATGGCCGGAGGGTGGTGCTCTATAGCGATCGGACGGGAAACAAGGACCTGTATGTGGTGGACCTGGAGACCGGCCAGTGGCAGAACCTGACCGATCACCCGGCCAGCGATGAGTTTTGCACCTGGTCTCCCTGACCCCGGTTCCGGGTTCGGGACCCCTAGAAATACATATACTTGTTCCAGGCCTCGGGCGCGCTGGAGCCTTCGAGCAACGTCAGGGCCAGATACCGAGGACGGCGCGGCGGGCGGACCAGTGACATCCCGGCTTCTTCGGGGGTGCGGTCGCCCTTGCGCCGGTTGCAGATGCCACATGCGGTGACGACATTCTCCCACTGGGTGGCGCCGCCCCGCGACCGGGGCACCACATGGTCAATCGTCAGATAGGCCTTGCCGGGTTGGGACTGGCAGTACTGGCAGGTGTAGTGGTCGCGAGCCATCACCGTCCGCCGCGACACGGGCAACGAGAAATGCCTGGGGATGCGCACGTAATAGACCAGGCGGATGACGAGGGGTACGGGCAGGACCATTCCCTCGGAACGCAGCCAGGCGTCGGCCGCTTCGACCACTTCGGCCTTTTCTTTGAGGAGGAGCAGCACGGCGCGGCGGACCGAAACGACATTGAGGGGTTCGTAGGTCGCGTTCAACACCAATACGGAGTGCATCTCCTGACCTTTCCTCCTGCTTCCCCTGCAAGGGCCAGGCCATGGCCTCACTTCTCCATGGGCCCTGCAGGATTCGAACCTGCGACCAACCGGTTATGAGCCGGCCGCTCTGCCGCTGAGCTAAGGGCCCAACAGGCTCGGGGGTGAGGATTCGAACCTCAATAGAGGGATCCAAAGTCCCTTGTCCTGCCATTAGACGACCCCCGATCATCCAGGCAGGGCTATTCTAGCACAAGGCGGGAAAATGGTCAAAACCGGGAATAAGGTTCCACCCTCCCGCAGGTTCCGGACCTGCGGGAGGGTGCCATGCGGAGGGGAACTACTTCTGGCCCAGGGTCTTGCCGTAGGTGAACAGATCGCCGGCCTGGTAGATGTCCATCTGCACCCTGGAGAACGGCTCCGCCTGGAACGTCTTCTCCCCGTTCAGGACAATCTGTCCGGTCTCCAGGTCCACCTCCAGGATATCGCCGTTTTTGAACTGGGTGTAGAGCTGGCTCAGGCCAGGCATGGTGATGATCGGGAAGCCGCTGTTGATGGCGTTGCGCTTGTAGATGGCGCCAAAACTTTCGGCGATCACCGCGCCGATGCCCAGCGCCCGGAAGCAGTCCACCGCCTGCTGGCGGCTGGAACCGGCTCCAAAGTTCACGCCGGCGAGCAGGATGTCACCCGGCTGGGCCTTTTTGGCAAAATCCTCCCAGCCCTTCAGGTTATCGAGCGCATACTGGCCCATTTGCGCCACGTCGGTGATGTGCAGGTAGCGGTTATGGAAGATCATGTCGGTGTCAATATCGTTGTACAGCCTGCCGTCCGGCGTGGTCAGCACCCAGATGCGGCCACGGATCTTGGTCGGTTTCATGCCTACCTCCTCAGTCGGTTTCGGGTCATCGGGCTGTTAGGCTTCGGGGACGGTGATCTTGCCGGTGAGCGCCGCCCAGGCGGCGACGACCGGGCTGGCCAGGTAGATGTCGCCCGGCCCCTGCTTTCCGGCAAAGTTGCGGTTGCTGGTCGAGACCTGCACTTCCCGCTCCCCGACCATGCCAATGTGGCCAGAGGCGCACCCGCCACAGCCCGGGTTGCTGATGATGAACCCGGCGTCGAACAGCGTCTGGAGGACGCCGGTCTGCAGCATCTGGGCATAGACCTCACGGGTCGCCGGCACGACCGAGGCGACCACCCCGGGCGCGATCCGCTTGCCGCGCACCAGATCGGCCACCGCCTTCATGTCCTCATAGCGCCCGTTGGTGCAGGAACCGATGAACACCGAATCCACCTTGGCTCCGGCCACCTCGCGCACCGTCTTGACATTGTCCGGTTTGGGCGGACAGGCGATCAGCGGTTCCAGGTCGGTGATATCGATCTCGATCTCCTGGGTGTACCGCACATCCGGGTCGGCGTGGATCGCAGCCAAGTCCGAGCGGCCGGTCCGCTGGCGGCAGTAGGCCAACACCTCGTCCGAGGGCGGGATGAGCCCAATGATCCCGCCCATCTCGGTCATCATGCTGGCCAGGGTGATGCGCCCCGCCAGGTCGAGGGCGTCGATGGCCGGGCCGTAGAACTCGACCGCCTGGCCCAGGGCGCCGCTGGCCCCCAGCCGGCGCAAGCAGGCCAGAGTCAGGTCCTTCGGGGTGCAGGGGGGCTTCAGCTCCCCCTTGATCACCACCTTCATGGTATAGGGCACCTCAAACCAGGTCTTGCCGGCGCGGAAGGTAAAGGCGATATCCTGGTCCCCCATTCCCTGACCAAAGGCGCCGATCGCTCCCAGGATGTTGAGATGGCTGTCGGTCCCGACAAAGGTCGAGCCCGGCCAGGCCAGCCCATGCTCGATGGCCACGTGGGAGCCGATGCCCATGTCCACGTCAAAGACGCGCACTCCCTGGGTTTTGGCCCAGTCCCGGCAGAGTTGTTGGTTGATGGCGTAGGGGATGTTGTTGGCCGGTGTGACGAGATCGAACGTGAAAAAGGTCTTGCTTGGATCATCCACCGGGGTATCGCCATAGTGCGCGCGATAGTTCTTGACCACGTTGGCGCCGCCAAAGTCGCGAGCGGTCCGCGCATCCAGCCGCATCCACACGATCTTGCCCGCCTCTACCGGCTCGTCGGAGTGGGCCTGGATGATCTTTTCAATGATTGTCTTGCCCATCCTCTCCCTCTCAGTCTAGCGGTCCCTTCTAACCGAGCTTGGCCGATGGCTCTTTCTTGATCTGCAGGTCGCGCAGGACCTCAAAGCTCATAAAGTCGGCCTTGTTGATGATCGTCGCCTCGGGCGACCGTTTCAGCTTGTCGCCTTCCCCGGCATGGGCGGCGATCATGTGCTGGACCTCCATCGGCAGGCCGAACTCGTAGGCCAGAGCCGCTCCGCTGAACGGATGGCGGATCAGCGCTCCATAGGCGGTCTGGACGGCCACGCCGTCTTCGCGGCCCTCGTATTCCAGCAACTTGCCGATGTCGTGGAGCAACCCACCCGCGACCAGATAGTCCATGTTGATCGGCACCCGGTCGCCATAGATCTCGCCAAAGAGCTGAGCCGAGCGGTAGGCGGTGAGGGTCACCGCCCGGACATGCTCAATAAAGCTGGCCGGACAGGGGTTGATCAGCAATGTAAACGGCATCTGGAGCAGGCCATCGGGCGTCCATCCGCCCCGTTCCAGAGCCACCTCCCACACCCGGATCGTCTTTTCCCGCAGCTCCGGGTCCTGGATTAGATTAAACTCGGGCAGGATCTCCAGCAATCTCTCGCGCATCGTTCCCTCCTGATCTAATTCCTGGCTTCCAGACTCCGCTCCGGCGGCCCGTCGTACTCGTGCGCCTTCGGGTCAATCTGGCGCATGGGCCGTTCGCGGGTCATCTCCTCATACACCTGAGCGGTCAGGCCCACCGCCCGGCTGATGGCGAAAAAGCCGTTGCCCAGCTCCGGGGGGAAGCCCAGTTCACACAGCACCGCGGCGATGGCCCCATCCACGTTCATCGGCAGATCCTTGCCGAGGCTTTCGTGCATCGCCTGGCGCAGCGCCTGGCCCATCTCGATATATTCCCCGGCCACGCCGGCTTCCTCCGCCAGAGCGAACAGCCGCTTGGTGCGCGGATCGTCGGTGTGAATGCGGTGGCCGTAGCCGGGCACCCGGATCTTTTTGGCGCGGAATTCGGCCATCTTTTCCCGAGCGGCGGTCAGGGCGTCGAGGCCCTTTTCGCGCTTGTAGGCGACCGCGTCGAGCAGGATCTTCATGCAATCCTCAATGGCACCGCCATGATGGCGATTAATGGCCATGATCCCGCCGGCGATGGCGGTCGTCAGCGGAGCGCCGCCGGAGGCGATGGTCCGCGCCGCCAGCGCGCTGGGCGGGGTGACGCCGTGGTCGACCGACGAGACCAGCATGGCATCCACCAGCCGGCCCACCGCCGGGGTGGGCAATTCGCCCTTCAGCACCAGGTAGACCATCTCCCCGAAGGAGATGCGCCCCATCAGCTCATCAATCCGGTAACCCCGCACCGCCACCTTGTTTGGTTCGATCTTGGTGATTGCCGTTTTCCAGGTTTCTTCTGCCATATTTCCTCCCCCACTGGATTGCTATAGACCGAGCCGGCCCAGCACTTCTTTTGTCGCCGCCGGCAGATCGCCAAACGCTTCGACCACCGTCGCCCCGACCGAGCGCAGGCGGTCCACCTTGCCCTCATAGGTGCCGCGCCCCCCTTCGATGATCGCTCCGGCGTGGCTGAAGCGGGTGCCGCTTTTGGCCGCTTTGCCGCCGATATAGGCGATCACCGGCTTGGTCACTTCGCCCGATTCGATCAGGTCGGCCACCCGCTCTTCCTGGGTGCCGCCGATCTCACCGAACATCACGATTGCCTTGGTCTCGGGGTCCTGTTGGAAGAGCCGGACCACCTCCGGATGGGGCAGGCCGACGACCGCATCGCCGCCGACATGGACCAGGGTGGTGGCGCCGATCCCCTCCTGGCCGAGATAATAGGCCATGCTGGAGGTCATCCCGCCGCTCCGGGAGGTGATGCCGACCGGTCCCGGGCGGAACCAGGCTTTGGCCGACGCCGCCCGCCCGCCGATCATGCCCAGGACCCCTTTGTCGGGGCTGAGCACCCCCAGCGTGTTCGGCCCGACAAAGCGGGCCCCCGCCTCCTTGGCCGCTTTGGCAATGACCAGCACATCCCAGATCGGCACGCGGTCAGGGACGATGACCAATAGTTTGACGCCGGCGGCGATCGCCTCCAGCGCCGCCGGTTTGACGATCGGCGCCGGGATGAACAGGACCGAGATGTCGATCGGTCCGACTTTCTCCCACGCCTCCTGCACGGTGTCAAACACCGGCACTCCTTCGACCTCTTGATTGCCCTTGCCCGGCGTCACGCCGGCCACGACATTGGTGCCATATTCACGCATCAGCTTGGTACGGGCCATACCCTCGCGCCCGGTGATGCCCTGCACCAGAACCCGTTTCGTTTCGTCAATTAGGATGGCCATACTCCATTCCTCGCTTGCAGTTTTCCAGTTCGAAACCCTGAAAACCTCTTTCCCTACGGCCTGGGGGTGCCGGGGGCGCACTCGCCACGGTAGAACGACCACTCCTCGCACTCGGTGCCATCGGGAAAGAGACAATAGCCGGTCTGACTTCCGTCGGCCGCGGTCCGCACTTCCCACTGATATCCCTGCTGCTCACAATGCTGGGAGGCCGGATTGGGCAGGCCCAGCGGAGATTCAAAGGGAGTGGTAGTCGGGGTGGGCTGGGTTCCCTTGCAGGCCACCAGAAGCAATATACCCACGAACAAACTAACCATCCAGAAACGCTTCACTTTCCCTCCATTCTCGGACGCACGGCTCGGCAGCCTATCCACCAATCGTGCGTCAACGCTCCGATTGTTGCCGGGCCAAATACTCGTCCAGTCCAGGGATGGGTAAGAAGACCTGGCCGCCGCCCGCCCCCCGGAAGAAGCAATCCACCTCACAGGCCAGGCACTCAGTGCAGCGGCCCCGCTTGGCCTCTTCGGGGCTGATGTTGAGGACCGGCACGCCTTCTTCGTTGAGGGACAGGATCTTGGGCACGCACTCCTTGACACACACCTTGCTTTCGCACAGCACGCAGACGCTGTGGTCATAGGTGACCGTGCCCCCGGTCACCGTCTCAAACTGGTAGAGGCGGGGTTCCCCCTTCCGTGGCGGCGTGGGACGCGGTTTGGGTTCCACCCGCTTCCCTTCCTGGATGAGGGCGTGCAACCGCGCCGCACAATAGTCGGGTGGGTTGTCCTTCTTGTAGCCCTCGACCGGCGCCGGGATCCAGCCGTTCAACCATTCCAGGATTTCCACTGCCTTGTCTTCGGCGTTACCGCCCAGACGGATGACCACCGGCACATCCATCTGCGCCTCCAGGAAGGCCTTCACAAAGCCGCGCGCCGAATGGAACTGTTCCTGGCTGGCCACGCCCGAGCCGGAGCCAAAGTAGCCATCAATGGGGCCCACCGCCAGGACGATCTTGGCCGCGCGGTAGACCTTGCTGGCCGGCGGGTTGCCGCTGGTGTCCACAAAGGTGGCGAGCTTGTAGCCCTGGCGCATGATGGCGTCCATGCTCATCATCGAGCCGCCTCCGCCGGCGCCATGGAACCCCACGTAGCCTTCGCCCCGCCGGAACCCTTCCGCCATCTGGATAAAGTAAAAAGTGCCCCGATAGTCCCCCGCCTCCACCTGATAGGCGATCTTTTCCAGTTCGGTGGGCGGGCGGTCATACTCGCGAGCGATCTCGATCCCCAGCTCCTTGTGGCGAAAGACGGCATAGTCGTCCACGGTGACCCGGCAGTCGGCGGCCATCAGCTTGCCATCCGTCAACTGGACCAGCGGGTTGATCTCGGCGGCGCGGGCCTCGTACTGCTGGGCCAGGGAAAAGAGACCGACCAGGACGTTGCCCAGGTCCACCTGCAATTGACCGCTGATGCCGGTCCGGCGCACCAGGTCGCGGGCCTGGAACTCGAGCAGCCCGGTGCCTACATCTACATGCATTCGGGCCACCTTGTCGGGGTGGGCGGCGGCGATCTCTTCGATGCCGGTGCCGCCCACGCTGGAAAAGAGGACCAGCGGCTGCTGGGCGGCGTCGTCAATGATCACCCCGGCATAGAACTCGCGCGCGATCTCCAGCCGCTGCTCGACCAGGACCTGTTCCACAGTAAAGTTCTTGATGCGCATCCCCAGCATCGAACGAGCCGCTTCTTCGGCCTGGTCGGGATTGCTGGCCTTCTTGATCCCTCCCAGGCCGGCCCGTCCGGTGACCCAGGCCTGGGCCTTGACCATCACTTCCCCGCCGATCTCTTCGGCGATGCGGCGCGCCTCCTCCGGAGTTCGCGCCACCCCTCCCTTGGGGACCGGGATTTTGAACTGTTTGAGCAGTTCCTTCCCCTGATATTCGTGCAGTCGTGCCATATCTCCTCCGCTGTCAAAAGAGAATCCGAACTTGTTCCGTTACAACGGGGACGGGAGTCCCAACTCGGCGGCAATCTGCTGGAGGTTCGCCACCACCTTGGCTCCCAGGGGAATGCCGGCCTGGGAGCGGCGCTCCGCCTCCTCAAATTCCTTTTCGCCGTGGATATAGATGCGGGTCGCTCCTTCGGCCAGGCGGCCCCCCTTGAGACGGCGGATCAGGTCGTCCATGTCGGCTTTGAACTCCTCCACCGGGCGAAAGGCATCCAGCCGCCAGGCTCCGAAAAAGTGGCCCAGGTTGGCCGGGAGGGGCTTCCCCTCCGGGCTCTTGGGATAGACCGAGGTGAGGTAAGCTGCCCCCGGCACCACTGCCGATAGGATCTCGACCAGCAACCCCAGGCCATAGCCCTTGTAGCCGCTGAACTCCTCCCCGGCCCCTCCCAGCGGAAGCAGCCCACCGCCGGCCCGCTTGGCAAAGTTATCCAGGACCCGACCGGGGTCGGTGGTAGGGATGCCCCGTTCATCGGTGGCCCAGCCCAATGGGATCGGTTTTTCGAGACGGTGATAGACTTCCAGCTTGCCGCGCGGGACGGTGCTGGTGGCCATATCGAGGACAAAGGGCCGTTCCTGACCGGCGGGCACGGCCAGGGCCAGGGGATTGGTGCCATACATCGCATCACGGCCAAAGGTCGGCACCACCAGCACATCAGCGTTGGTCGTGGAAAAGCCGATCATGTCCTGCTCCAAAGCCATCATCGCATAGTAGCCGGCGATGCCATAGTGGTTGCTGTTGCGCACCGCGGCAAAGCCACACCCGTACTGCCGCGCCTTCTCCATCGCCTTTTTCATCGCCCGATAGCCGACAGGTTGTCCCAGACCCGCCCCGGCATCGAGGGTCACCGTGGTGGGGGTTTCGGTCACGACCTTTTCCTCCGGACGGGCGACGATGATCCCATCCCGCAGACCGTTCACATAGCGCCCCAGACGAGCCACGCCGTGAGAGTCAATTCCGCGCAGGTCGGCCTGAACCAGCACATCGGCGGTGATCGCGGCATCGTCCGGCGCCACTCCCATCTTCTCGAATACCCGTCGGCAAAAGTCCTTCAGCACGTCTGCCTGCACTCGTGTGCCTGTTTCAGCCATCGTTTCTCCCTTTCGTCTTCGAAAGTGTATCAAAATGTGAGATGAATATGCTCAGAACGGCCCTCGGCCCCCGAAGGCTAGGGCCGGCGGAACCGTTCTTCCAGTTCTTCCAGCATGGCTGCAGCCTCGACCAGCTTGTCCAGCGGATTCTCGTCGCCCCGGAAATAGCGATAATCGCAGGGCATGATGTCCAAGGTCTGGACCAGATCGTTGTGGTAGGCGCGCACCGTCGCCGGGCTGACCCCGTACAGATCGGCGATCTCCCGTTGACTAAGCTCCTGGAAGTTTACCTTGCGGATGGTATAGTCCAAGGCCGAGGCCCACGTTTCCGGTTTGCGGATGACCAGGGGGCGACTTCCAATGCAGATGCGGTACTC
This sequence comes from Chloroflexota bacterium, assembly GCA_018606645.1. Lineage (GTDB taxonomy): Bacteria > Chloroflexota > Anaerolineae > JAAYZQ01 > JAAYZQ01 > TumbabinsA96. The sequence continues at coordinate 165,947 of JAGVRI010000004.1, read as the reverse complement.
CAGCCACATCTGCACCGCTGCGCCGATCATCTCCAGCGGCAACCCCTTTTCGGTCATCCGCTGAGTAAAGAGGGTCTCTACCTCATCCATCCCCTCGCCAAAGAGCTGTTCAAACCGCTCGGTCAGCGTCCGGTCTGGCTCGTAGCGGATGTAGGAACCGAGGGCGCGCTTCGCTGCGTCGAAATCACCCAGGCGAGCCAGGGCGCGGGCCAGGTTCAGATGGTACTCCGGTTCCTCGGGGTGGGAGCGGATCGCTTCCTGGAAGGCTTCGATGGCGTCCTCGATCTCCCAGCGTTCGTAATGCTGCAACCCTTGCAGATTCGCTTTTCGGGCCCTTTGGAGCGCGGCGGCAGAAATCGATTGCGTCTGTGCCATGGCCTCCCCTCAGTATCCTGGCCTCATGGCCGTTTGGGACCCCCTTCACAATTGCACGATCATTATACCATGGATCCCCGCCCAGGACCAACTTCAGGGCAGGCTCTGGCCGAGATTCTTAAGGTAGCCAAGGGTGTTGCCCTCGGCTACCCCATTGCCGGCTGGCCTGCATCGGTGGATGACCTGCCCTCACGTTGCAGCACTTCGCGGAGCGCTGCAATCGACACCTCCAGCATCGATGGATCTGGGTCCCGGGTGGTGAGTCGCTGCAAGGCCAGGTTGGGAGCCGCCATCAGACGCACGAGAAGGCTGGTGCGGTAGCGACTGGTCAGTTTGATATATTCATAGGCCACGCCGGCCACCACCGGGATCAGAACGATGCGCGACAAAATGCGCCATCCCAGCGGAGGACGCCCTAACAGGGCAAAGATCAGGATCGAGATAACCATCACCGACAACAAAAAGGCGGTCCCGCAGCGATAATGAGCGGTGGAGTAGCGATCTACCGCCTCCGGGACCAGTTCGGCTCCCGATTCATAGGCGTTGATCGTCTTGTGCTCGGCGCCGTGGTAGGCAAATACGCGGCGGATATCGGGGATGCGGCCGATCAGCCACACATAGAGGACAAAGACGATGATGCGGATCACGCCTTCGAGGAGGTTACTGACAAAAGAAGATCCGACATAGCGATCGATCAGGCCCACCAGTAACAGGGGACCGACAAAAAAGAGGCCAATGCCCAGCACAAAGGAGACGGCCACCGTCCCCCAGGCGACGGGACCGTTGAACTGCGCCTCCTCTTCTGGCCCCAGGGCCACCTGCGCCGAGTACATCAACGTCCGGATGCCGAGCACCAACACGTCCCATAGACTGGTCAGGGCTCGCACAAAGGGGATGCGGCTCAGCTTGCTGGCATAAACCTTCGGGTTCAGGGGTTCGGTGTGGATCACGATCTCGCCATCCGGCCGGCGCACGGCCACGGCCATGGTCCGCGAACCGCGCATCATCACCCCCTCGATGACCGCTTGCCCCCCGTAATTCAACCGGCCCTCTGCCCCATCGGCTCTCGATTCTGTGTGCAATGGAAGGCTCCCTCGTTCTCTCAGGCTTCCACCGTCCAGTCGGTGGGGATGTCCCGGGTCAATGCCGAGGACTGCCCTGGACCAGGCGCCGGCCCATCCAGGTCAGGCCCGCCAGAATCCCGGTCAGGAGGACCACCGTGCGCATGGCGAACTGACCCGTATTGCCCGGAACGACGATCTTTAACGGCACCGGAGTGAAGGTCAACACGAACACCAGGAGGACGATCACGGCCAGGATCTTGCGTTTGGTATCCAACGGGGTAATGCTATCCAACGGACCCGGATGGCCCTGACCAAAGAGAAAGACCAGCCCGGCCCACAGAAACCAGCCCGGCCACAGGAGCAGACCCAACGCCGCCAGAGCCAGGATGATCGGCCACGAGAACTTGCGGGCCTGATCGCCTAGCAGGCTGTACAGGACGTGGCCGCCGTCGAGTTGACCGGCCGGGATCAGGTTCAGGCTGGTCACCAGCAGCCCGGCCCACCCGGCAAAGGCCACCGGATGGATAAAGACATCAACGCCATCGGCCGGTAGCAACCGACCGAACACGAGATACTTGAGCAAGAGGTAGAGTAACGAGTTGCCTTCCATCGAGTAGGGTTGATTAAGCGGCAGAGGCTGGACCTTCGAGAGGGAAAGCCCCAGGATCAGGACCGGGATGGCCACGATCAACCCCACCAGAGGCCCGGCCGCGCCGATATCCAACATTGCCCGGCGGTTGGTGACTGGGGCTTTCATCCGGATCACCGCTCCCATCGTCCCCAGGATGTTGCCCAGAAAATCGGGCAACGGGACCGGGATGAAGAAGGGCAGGCTGACCGGAACGCGGTAATGCCGGCCGGTGAAATAGTGCCCCAATTCATGGGCCAGTAAGATGGAGAGCAGGCTCAGCGAGAACGGCCACCCCTCCCAGAAATGGAACAACGGCCACCACAGGTCATCGGGGGGTCGGGCTTCGGACATCCCCGCCCCGACATAGAGGGTGGTCAGGACCGTGGCTCCCAGGAGCAAGGCGTGGACCCAGAGCCGGGACCGTTCGACCTGCGGCAGAACGCCGGGGATGACCAGCAGTTCATCCAGGTTTAGCTTGGAATCGTGGCGCAGCGCGGCAGTGTAGCCCAGCCGCCGCAGGCGCTCCGCAATCTGGGGATAGGCCCGATCCGAGGGAAGCTGTAGATGGCCGCGCAAGCGGACCATGTTTGGCTGCCCCGGGGTGCCGAGCGTGATGTCGTAGGTGGTGAACAGATCGGCGACAAGCTGTTCAATCTGATAGGCGATCCCTTGACGGGACGCTTCTGAATGATCCATCATCACTCAACTTTCTAGAACAAGCCAATTCCTGTGATCCAGGGCATTCTCTGGCCGGACCGATGACGGCCGTCCATGCCTCGTTGGTCAGTATACCATAGCCCCAGGCTGGGTGCAACCTGTCCCTGGGCCATCACTGGCGCAAAAGCTGAGAACCAGGCTTTTTGCCTCGCAAAAGCTGAAATGATATAATCAGGCGAGTCCGGCCGATGGAAGGTGGTCTCCTGCTCTGAAACACAGGGGCATGGCCAAGGAGATGGAAGAGCGGACCGATCCGTAGCCATACCGCTCTGATTCGGCAGTTGGAAAGAGGAAATCATGGCAATCATCATGGCGATCTTGTCAGGCTTTGCGCTGACCGTGGTCGCGCCATGGCTGTGTCGCTTGGCGCGCGGGGCGACAGGGTGGATCATCGCTCTCCAGCCCGTGGGGCTGGCGTTCTACTTTGCCAGTCAACTCCACCCGATCGCCGCCGGCGGGGTGATTGCCCTCTCCTATCCCTGGGTGCCTGGCCTGGGGATCGCTCTGTCGTTTTACGTGGACGGGTTGAGCCTGCTTTTTGCGCTGCTCATCAGTGGGATTGGTGCGCTAGTGGTGATCTATGCCGGCGGTTATCTGGGCGAACATCCCCAGGCTGGGCGCTTTTATGCTTTGATTCTGATGTTCATGGCCTCCATGCTGGGCCTGGTCCTGGCCGGCAACGTGATCACCATGTTCGTGTTCTGGGAGCTCACCAGCCTGAGTTCTTTCCTGCTGATCGGCTTTGATCATCAACGCGAAGCGGCGCGGGCGGCGGCGTTGCAGGCGCTGTTGGTGACCGGTGCTGGCGGGCTGGCTCTACTGGCCGGGTTGCTGCTCCTCGGGCAGGCGGGTGGCAGCCTGGAGCTATCAACGTTGTTGAACGAAGGGCGGGCGATCCAGAGCCACCCGCTCTACCTGTCGATCTTGCTGCTGATCCTGGTCGGCGCTTTCACCAAATCCGCCCAGGTGCCCTTTCACTTCTGGCTGCCGGGCGCGATGGAAGCGCCCACGCCGGTCAGCGCCTATCTCCACTCGGCGACGATGGTCAAGGCGGGGGTGTACCTGCTGGCTCGTCTCAGCCCGGTACTGGGCGGGAGCGAAGCCTGGCACTATCTGGTCACTGGGGCGGGCACCGCCACGATGCTCCTGGGCGCGGCCGTGGCCCTCTGGCAGACGGACCTCAAACGCATCCTGGCCTACTCCACAGTGAGCACGCTGGGCGCGCTCGTGTTGCTACTGGGGATGGATACCGTTCTCTCGGTGAAGGCAGCAATGCTCTTCCTGCTGGTCCATGCCCTCTACAAGGGTGCGCTCTTTTTGATCGCTGGGGCGGTGGATCACGAGACGGGCACCCGGGAGGTGACGCGGCTGGGTCGTCTGGCGCGGGCCATGCCGGTCACTGCTGTCGCCGCCGGACTGGCCGCGCTCTCTATGGCCGGGCTGCCGCCCATGCTGGGCTTTATCAACAAAGAGTTACTCTACGAGGCCAAACTTCAGGCGCCGCGCGCGTCGGTCCTGGTGACGAGCGCCGGCGTACTGGCGAACATGTTTCTGGTGGCGGTGGCGGGGATCGTGGGCTTTGCGCCGTTCTTCGGCCGCCGCGCCGACCCGCCCAGGATGCCGCACGAGGCGCCCCTCGCTATGCTCGTCGGTCCGGCAGTTCTGGCCGGGCTAGGCCTGGTCTGCGGCCTCTTTCCAGATGCGGCCAGCATCGTGGTTTCGGCGGCGGCTGGCGCCGTGCGGGCCGAAGTGACGGCGGTCGAGCTGAAGCTCTGGCACGGGATCAACCCGGTCCTGGGCCTGAGCCTCCTCACCGTTGCTGCCGGGGTTGGCCTCTACGCCGCACGGGGGTTCTTGCGACGGGCCGGGTCAATCGGAGATGCCATCGGGCGGTGGGGGCCACGGCGGTGGTATTCTCTGCTGTTGGCCAGCCTGAACGGGTTGGCTCGCGTCCAGACGCGCCTCCTTCAGAGTGGCTACCTGCGCCGCTACCTGATGGTCATTGTCCTCACCACCGTCGCCCTGGTCGGCTCCACGCTGCTTCTCCGGGGCGGACTGACCGAACCAGTGCCCAGCCTTCTGGACGCCCGGTTCTACGAGTGGACAATTGCTGCGCTGATCCTGCTGGCCACTCTCATGGCGGTCTTGAGCCCCTCCCGGCTGGCAGCGGCAGCCGCGCTCAGCGTCATTGGCTATGGAGTCGCCCTGCTCTATATGCTCTTTAGCGCGCCAGACCTGGCCATGACCCAGTTCGCGGTGGAGACCCTGACGGTCATCCTTTTTGTCCTGGTGGTCTACCGGCTGCCGCGCTTTGCGTCGCTTTCTTCCCGCCGAGCGCGCCTCCGGGACGCGGCCATAGCCCTTCTGGCCGGTGGTCTGATGACGGCGCTGGTGCTGACGGCGATGACTCTCCCCCGGGATCTGCACCTGGCCACCTACTTTGCCGAGAACAGTCTGCTGCTGGCAAAAGGGCGTAATGTCGTCAATGCCATCCTGGTGGACTTTCGCGCCCTGGACACGCTGGGGGAGATCACAGTTCTGGCGGTAGCTGGCATCGGCATCTATGCCTTGCTCCGACTGCGGCTGGAAGAGCCAGCCGATTCAGGGAGCAGCCAGCCTGAAGAGGAGGTTTGATGTTCTCGATCATCCTGTCCACAGCGGTCCGGTACCTGTTCCCGCTGATGCTCTTGTTCTCCGTCTTTTTGCTGTTGCGGGGGCATAACGATGCCGGGGGTGGATTCGTTGGGGGATTGGTCGCAGCGGCGGCCTTTGCCCTGTACGCCATCGCCTATGGCGTCCCTGCCGCCCGCCGGACGCTGGGAGTGGACTCCCGCGTGTTGATCAGTCTGGGGTTGCTGGTCGCCGTCGGCAGTGGGCTGTGGCCGGTGTTCTCAGGACAGCCATTTCTGACCGGGGTCTGGGCTAAGCCGACCTTGCCGGTGCTGGGCAAAGTGGGCACGCCGCTCCTGTTTGATGTGGGCGTCTATCTGGCCGTGGTCGGGGTGATGATGACCATCATTCTCACCCTGGCGGAGGAGTAGAACATGGAGATAGTTCTGGCGTTTATCATCGGCGGGTTGTACGCCGCCGGGCTGTATATGCTAATGCGGCGGAGTCTGGTCAAATTGGTCATCGGTCTGGCGCTGTTGAGCCAGGCAGCCAACCTGCTTATCTTCACCCTGGGCCGCCTGATCCGGGGCCGGCCCGCCCTCATCCCATCCGACATGGCCCGCCTGGTGGAGCCGTTCGCTGACCCGGTGCCTCAAGCACTGATCCTGACAGCCATCGTCATCGGCTTTGGAGTGCAGGCCTTTGCCATCATCCTGATCAAGCGGGCCTACCAGACGGTGGGCACCGATGATCTGGACGACATGCGGAGTACGGATGTGATGCACGGTTCATCCAGTGCTCCACCAGTGAATCTGCCAAACGACAAGTGGCGGTCACCTGTCGAGGCGACGCTCCGTGATGAGGGTGCCTGATGGGTGGGCTGCTCGTCCTCCCGATCCTGATCCCACTCCTGACCGCCGTGGCCGCGTTGTTGGCCTGGAAGCGGCGGTCCTTTCAGCGGGCATTAAGCGTCCTGAGCACAACAGGGCTTCTGGGTGCGGCTCTGTGGCTTCTGGTCGTCGTTTGGCAGAACGGCACTCAGACCCTGCAAGTGGGCAACTGGCCGGCTCCCTTTGGCATCACCCTGGTCGCCGACCTCTTGAGCGCGATCATGGTTGTGCTGGCCGGGTTGATCGGTCTGGCGGTGGCTGTCTACTCCCTGGGGAGCATGGACCCTGACCGGGAGCAGTTTGGGTATTATCCGCTTCTCCAGGTCCTGCTGATGGGGGTGTGCGGCGCATTTTTGACCGGCGACCTGTTCAATCTTTACGTCTGGTTTGAGGTGATGCTCATCGCCTCGTTCGTGCTGATGACGCTGGGGGGTGAGCGCGCTCAACTGGAAGGGGCGATCAAGTATGTCACCCTCAATCTGATGGCGTCAGCCCTCTTCCTGGCGGGAGTGGGGATTCTCTACGGCGTCACCGGCGCGCTCAACATGGCCGACCTGGCCCGGCGCCTTGAGCAGGTCCGGCAGCCCGGCCTGGTGACGGCGCTGGCGCTTCTGTTTTTGATCGCCTTTGGCATCAAGGCTGCCATGTTTCCGCTCTTCTTCTGGCTTCCAGCTTCCTACCACACGCCGCCGGTCGCCGTCTCCGCCCTCTTTTCCGGCCTGCTCACCAAAGTGGGGGTCTATGCCCTGATCCGGGTCTTCACCCTGCTGTTTGTCCAGGACGTGGAATTCACCCACACCCTGATCCTGGTCCTGGCCGGGCTGACCATGGTCACGGGCGTGCTGGGCGCGGTGGCGCAGACCGAGTTTCGCCGTCTCCTCTCCTTCCACATCATCAGCCAGATTGGGTACCTGCTGATGGGACTGGGGCTGTTCACTCCGGTCGCACTGGCGGGCACCATCTTTTTTATGGTCCATGTCATTCTGGCCAAGTCCGCACTTTTCCTGGTCAGCGGCATCGTCTACCGCCTGCAGGGCTCCTATGATCTCAAGAAACTGGGGGGACTGTACCGCTCTCAGCCGGTTCTGGCTGTCTTGTTTCTGTTCCCCGCCCTCTCCCTGGCAGGACTTCCGCCGCTCTCCGGCTTTTTTGCCAAACTGTCGCTGATCTGGGCCGGGCTGGAGGCCGGGCAATACGGAATCGTCGCCGTGGCCCTGGGAGTGGGGTTGCTGACGCTCTTCTCGATGATGAAAATTTGGGACCAGGCTTTCTGGAAGCCAGCGATGGAGGACGACTCAACAAAGTCCTCGCAGAGTTCTTCTTGGGCGCTCTGGCTGCCAACGGTGGCACTGGCCGGGCTGACAGTCCTTCTTGGCTTCGCCGCCGGCCCATTGTTTGCGCTCAGCCGGCAGGCGGCAGAGCAGTTGCTGGGAGGGAGGTAAGATGGGCACGTTCTTGCTCAACCTGTTGCTGACTCTGGCCTGGATCGCGCTGACCGGACAATTCACCCTGGCCAACTTTGGCTTTGGTTTTCTCCTTGGCTACGTCATGCTGTGGCTGGTCCAGCGGGTGACCGGGCCCTCGTCGTATTTTGCAAAGGCGCGCCAAACGCTGGCATTCGTTCTCTTTTTCGTTCGCGAGGTGATCAAGGCGAACCTCCAGGTGGCCTATATGGTCCTCAACCTGCGCTACCGACTGCACCCGGGGGTGATCGCCGTCCCTCTAGAGGCGCGGACCGACACCGAGATCACCCTGCTGGCGAACCTCATCACCCTGACGCCCGGCTCCCTGAGCATCGATGTCTCGGCCGACCGCAAGGTCCTGTACATCCATACCATGGACCTGGGAGACGACCCGGCTCGCTTCCGCCGGGAGATCAAAGATGGGTTTGAGCGACGGTTGCTGGAGGTGCTACGATGAGTCTGCCCGACCTGATCTTGCTGGTGGCACTGCCGTTGTTGAGCCTGACCATGATGCTGGCCTTCGTCCGCCTGGTGCGCGGGCCCAGCCTGCCTGACCGGGTCATCGCGCTGGACCTGATCGGGACGCTGGGGATGGGGATGATCGCCCTTTATGCCATCGCCCGCAACCAGCCAGCTCTCCTAGATGTGGCGATCGTTCTGGCGCTGCTTTCATTCCTGGGGACGATAGCGTTCGCTCGTTACCTGGAGCGGAGGGTGTGAGCATGCGAGAACTCGTTAGCGCCATCCTGATCCTGATCGGGACGGTGTTCATGTCCCTCTCGGGGCTGGGCATCCTGCGCATGCCGGACCTATACACCCGGATGTCGGCCACGACCAAAGTCGCCACGTTAGGCGTCGGCTCTGTCCTGTTGGCAGTGGCTGTGTACTTTGGTGAACTGGGGGTCGCCACCCGCGCCCTGGCGACTGTCGCGTTTGTGCTCCTGACCGCGCCGGTGGCGGCCCACATGATCGGTCGCGCGTCCTACTTTGTGGGTGTGCCTTTGTGGGAACAGACCGCCATCGATGAACTGCGCGGTCATTATGACCTGCGGACTCACGAACTGGAGTCGGTCTGTTTTCCGGAACTGGAACTGCGCCTGCCGGGGATGCAGGTCGGTCGGTTCCGGATCCCTGAGCAATCGGCTGTCGCCGGGAAAACGCTGGCCGAAATTGAGTTGCGCCAGCGCTACAGTGTGACCCTGCTGGCGGTCTGCCGCGGCAGCCACTTGCTTTCAAATCCCGACGGCGATGTCCGGCTTTTTCCCGGTGACGAGTTGATCTTGATTGGCCCGCCGGAGCGGTTGGAGGAGGTCTCCGAGGCGTTTCGGAGATCAGGGGACGAGCAGACTCCTGCGGGTTGAAACCTCTGAACCCTCGCCAGATGGATGGCCCATCGCAGGAGAGTGCACGCACTCGGCCAATCCCAGGCTGAGCTCACCAACAGGCGCATGAGCGAGGAACAGAACTGGACCGAACGGCGGACGCCCGTTCACTCGGCAGCTCCCCATCGGGGTCATGCATTGGCAGCCGCCTGCCTGCTGGCCCTGGGGTTGCTCGCTTTGGTGGTGTTTGGCCAGGTCCTCCGGTCCCCCGACCTGGTTTCGCCCCTTGCCCCCGGCACACCGACGGCCATCGCGCCGACAGACCTTCCCCCCAGCTCAACGCCCCCTGCGGCGACCGCCGCGCCAACCCTTCCTCCCGCCCGGGGACAAGCTCCGACCGTTGCCGTTACCATTTCGGGCATAGTCCAGGCTCCACCGGAGCCGCGCCCGACCCCAACGCCGACCTTTACCTGGTCTGTCTCGGACTCAAAGCGCGTTCGGTTCTATTATATGCCCGGCACGGCAGCGGAACGAGACCGGTTCCAGTTGGGCTTGCTGGCCGAGGCGGCGCTCGACTACCTCGCCTCTCGCTTGCAGGTGCAGTTCGACGGCCAGTTGTCGGTGTACCTGGTGCCTCGCGTCTTTTGGCAGGGTGGGGCTGCCTACGAAGGCAAAATCCTGCTGATCTCCTACCTGGACCGCAATTATGCCGGCGTCGAAACCTGGACCCTTTTCACCCACGAGGGAGCGCACGCTCTGGCCCAGGATTGGATCCAACCCAAAGAGAAGGGAGGACCGGACGGAGTGTTGGTCGAAGGGCTGGCCGTCTGGGCCAGCGACGGACACTACCGTCAGGAACCCCTGGACGAGTGGGCGGCGGTGCTGGCGGCCTCGGAACAGTACATCCCGCTCGCCGATCTGCGCCGTGGCCCATTCTATGATTTTCAACATGAAATTGCCTATCTGGAGGCCGGTTCCTTCGTCAAGTATCTGATCGAGCGCTACGGTCTGGACCGGTTCAAGAGCCTGTACGGTCAGGCGACCGGCGAGCCCGACGCCGACGAGCAGTTGGTCCAGAGCCTTTACGGTCGTGGTTACGCTGATCTGGAAGCGGAATGGCTGTCTTACCTGTCCACCCTCAATCCCTCGCCGGAACAGACAGAGGCCTGGTGGTTGACGGTCCGCTCCTTCGACCTGATGCGCCGTTACGAGACCGAACTCGATCCTCCGGCTCGGGTGTTGCCCTCCAAGGCGCCTCCAGAATGGACCAGCGATACGCTGCGGCTCTTTATGGACAACGGCCACGCCCCTCACCAGATCGTCCTGGAAACGGCCCTGATCGCGGTCCAGGATCTCATTGGCCGTGGCGATCTGAGCGGCGCAGCCAGACTGATGGATGCTATCGAAGCGGCGTTAGACGCTGGAGGGGTCCTCGAACGCTCTGCCCGGATCGTGAACACCTTCTGGCCGCCGCGAAAGTGAACGCCACATCCGGAAGCCAGAACGGACTCGGGTTGCACTTGACCTCTTCCTGCCCGGCTCAACGCCTGGCGGATCATCTCTTTTGATGGCACCCCGGAAAAGCGACCATCCTCTAGCCGATATACACGGCATGTAAGGGACACGACTGCCTGGTCAGCCCCGACGCGATCGATGTCAACTCCATCCACGCGGATGGTCGGCGAACCGGGGAACCGCAAGCATTCAGCCTCTTCGTCGCTGGTTACCTCGATCTCATCCACCGGCCCCTTCATATCCAATTCGGCCATCACTTCCCCCAGGCGCCTCAGCGTCTCCGGGTATGACGGACATCCCTGCCAGAACAAGAACTCGATCTTGGGTTCACTCATCCTGTCTTCGCCCCTTCCCGTTCCACTCCGGTCCCGTTTCATGGAGCAAACGCCTTGAAGATCTTGTCCACGAGGTCCAGGATCGCCTCGACGATTGCTTCAAAGGCATTCCGGGGCGGGTTCTCGATGGGCGCTGGAGTCAAAGTAGGCACGGGCGTCGGCGTTTCCTTGGGAGCCGGCAACTCAATGGGTGGAGCCTCTCCTTCGCGGACCTGGTAGGCAGTGCCTTCCAAGACCACAATCACCCGATCGCCCAAAGCAAAGTAGCGGCCCCATTCCGGTCGGGCGGCGATCAGGGCAAAGTAATCGTCGCTGCCAAAGCTTACGGGCACGGGCGTCATCTGGTCGGGATCGAAGGTGGTATCGGTCCACACCCCTTCATGGAGGACAAAGGTCTTGTCCCCCACATGCTTGACCGGGTTAATCGGGTAGCCGTACTGATCGGTGACAGCGGCTCCCAGGCCCGGGACCAGGGCCGGTGCGGCTGCCTGCGGCGCCAGGAAGAGCTTTTGCTCCTCCGCGCTCCGTTCCACCGCTGCTCGACCCGACGCGGGGGCTGGTACGGCGGTGGCCTGGAGATTCTCCACGATCTCGCTCCGTCCTGCATCGCGCAGGGCCATTTCGGTCTCCTCAACCAGGAAGGACGTATAGGGGGTGATGATCCCATAGCGGACGGAGAGGGCGACAATTTCGTCGATCAGCTCCTTATCTTCGCCATGGAGCCGGATCTGCTGTAGCAGGTAGCCGATCTTGCGTGTCGCCCACAGACGGGCAATGAACTCCTCACCCCCCTGCTCGTGAAAGGTGATTCCCTCATACCGAAAGGTCTGGGGCTGACCGTTGATCTGACCGCGCACGGTGAGGGTGGTTTCTCCACCATCCCGGTATCGTCCTACCACCACCAACTGCGTTCCGGCAAAGAGATCGGGCAACGGATATGGGTATATGTCGTTCACCTCTAGCCGACCAAAATCAACCTCGATGTCGGTCAGTAACGGGGCGCTGACCTGAGCATAAAAGCCCGAAACCTTTTCCTGGATCTCCTCTTCCGGGCGCACATAACCGCTGGCCCCCCGGTGATTTTGGGCGATCGTGTCCAGAAGGACGGTGTTCACGTCGTAGCCAACCCCAAATGGAAAGATGCGAACGTTGGAGGGTGCGGCATCCCCAACGTTTTGGATGATCCGATCTACATCCACTTCGCCTACCGTGGGCAAGCCATCAGTCAAAAAGATCAAGATAGTCGGTCGCTGTGGATCGGCCATCGCCAAGGCTTCAAGCAAGGCACGGTTAATGTCGGTCGAGCCGCTGGCCTCCAGACGAGCGACGAAATCGCGGGCTTCTCCCCGTTCCTCGGCGGGCACCAGTTCCCGGGCGTAGGTCCGTGTGCTGGTGCTAAAGGCAATGATGTTAAAGCGGTCCTTCTCGTTCAAATTGTCCAGGACAAAGTTGAGCGCCTCTTTGGCCTGCTGGATCTTTTCGCCGCGCATCGAGCCAGAGACATCGAGGACCAGGATCACATCTTTGGCGATTACCTCATGTGTCTCGGCCTCGACCTTGGGCGCCACCAGGAGCAGGAAAAACCCTTCTCCCCGAGCCTCTGGCCTGTAGCTGAGAAGGTGAACATCTACATCTTCAGGGGAGACGGTGTAGTAGAGCACAAAGTCCCGATCGGGTTTGACATCATATTCTTCGTACCCCACCACAGCTTGCCGGTCGCCTTGGCGTACGATTTCGACTTGATGAGTGGGGCTATAGATCGCCTTTAGCGGTTCCCGGCTGCGCACTGTCACCTGGATCATCACTTCCTCCAATGGGCGAGGCGAGAATTTTTCGGTGTTGAGGGGATAGACGTACTCGATCAGACCAAGATCCATGGGGAGCACCTGGCTGTACTCCAGCTCGATCCGACGCTCGCCACCTGGAGGGATGGGATAGATGCTGGCTTGGAAGGCATTGCGCCCTACATACTCCAACAATGCCGGATCACGCCGTTTTCGGACAATGTCCTCATAGATGCGGCGCGCCTCGTCCCGCTCCAGCACCTGACCCTCCAGCTTCTCGCCATCGACCCACATCGTAAACTCGGAGATGGCCGCCTCTTCAGGCAGTGGAAACAGATAGGTTCCCTCCACCTCAAAACGGCCCTCGTTGACAAAGACCTGATCGACGTGGGTAGTGGCGACCTGATCTTCAATGGTGACCGTCACCCGATGGTATTTGACCGTCAGGTACGGCACATCTACAATAGGGATGGGAGGAGGCGGTACAGGGATGATGATCCCGTCGGCCAGAACCGGAGCGACCGGAATCAGGAACAAAGCCAGAGCGATGAGAGACCCAAACAAGAGAGACCTTCCCTTGGTATTCATCTCGTAACCCCCTTCCCTGGTCATGAACCGTCATGCCTATGTAGAGGACGTTAGAACGGTGCGTGGGGTTCCCCTCTCGCCGGCAACCCCAGGCAACCTCTCCGAGAAACGCTCCCGGGTACGATTCAGAAGGGAATCGTTGATCGGGGCAAGCGACCCGCTATCATCTGGGTCGGTAGGTGGTCAGAGGCCGAAAGAAACGGAGAGTTATCCGTCGGCCTTGGGGAGAAAAAAGGTGAAGGTGCTGCCCTGGCCCAACTCTGACTCTACTTCGATTCTCCCCCCATAGTTCTCGAGAATCCGCCGTACAATCGCCAGTCCCACCCCCGTGCCGGTGGGGCTCATCGTACGCGCGTTCTCGGCCCGGTAAAACTCCTCAAAGATGCGTCCCCGATCCTCCGCCGGGATACCGATCCCGGTATCACGTACCGCCCCGACCAGGTGGGTCGGGGTCTGTCTGAGCGTCACGGTGATGACGCCTCCCGGCTGGCTATATCGGATGGCGTTGCTCACCAGGTTGGTCCATATCATTTTCACGCGCTCGGCATTGGCTCGAACCGGAGCCAGGTCGGGTTCAACGTCCACGATCAAGGACAGGCCCTTCTTGTTCGCCTCGACCTTCATTAGCTCCACGACTTGATTCAGTTCCGCATCCACCTGAACTAACCCAAGTTCCTCCTGCCGGACTGCTTCTTCACGCACCCGGGTGAGGCGGAGCAGATCGCTCACCAACTCGGTCAGTTCGATGGCTCGTTGTCGGGCCCGTTCCAGGAGATCGCGCCCGGTCTCAGGGGGGATGGAACCGGTCAGTACGGCATCCAGGCAACTGTAGATCGTATTGATAGGCGCCCGCAACTCATGGGTGACCAACACCATAAACCGCGTACGTTCGGCGTCGATCTGCCTCAGGCGTTCATTCGCTGCGGTCAGCTCCTGACTTTTGGCCAGGATGGTCTGGTTGCTTTCGACTAGAGCCCGGTCCCGTTCCCGCAATCTGATGGTAATGGACGAGGTCATATACGCGACAAGACACAACGTGATCGCCATGGCCCCAATAACCACGAGAAGATAAGGGCCATTGCGATACAGCTCGATCGAACCCAGAATGGGCAAATGATGATGCGGTACCAGGCGCCAATACTCGAGTCCGGCGATGGCTGCAAACAGCGCGCTTCCAAGGATAGCCAGCCCGTAACTGGCCCGTCGGGACAAGAGAATACTGGCAATAATGGTGTGGAAGACAAAGAACAAAGCGAGCGGGTTTTCGACTCCTCCTGAGAAGTGGATCAACGTCGCCAGCGCGAAAAAGTCCAGGATGATCTGAGTCAAGGCCAGCCGACTTGCTTGCCGCAATCGGGGTATCTCAGGATGCGTCCGTTCCAGTCGGTGGGCATAACGCAAGAACAGCGTGTTGTATAATACGATGGCTGCGGTCACGCTGGCCAAAGGAAGCCAGGGCAACCCATCCGGGAACCAAAGCCAGGCCACCAGCAAGGCCAACCCCGTCCCCAGCACGGCGAACCAGCGCAATCGGATCAACCAGTGAATCCGCTCAAAGAGCTCCGCTTCGAAAGGGACGGGGTCGGTCACTCGCGGCTCAGGAGGCTGACGAGTCGGACTTGCCGACAAATTGGTTGGCAATCTCTATGATCTTGCTCATGGGCACCGGTTTGTCCAGGAACATCCGGGCCCAAAACGGCCGGTCTGTGGGAAAATGACCCGAGTATTCCGAATCTACAATTGAGGTGAGAATGACGACCGGTACATGGCGCAACTCTGGATCCTTAAAGATCTCTTCACTGACCCATACACCCTCCACCGGCAGGCGCATAATAATATCCAGAAAAACCAGGTCCGGTTTCCGTTCTCGCATCATCCGCAAGCCCACATCCCCTTGGCAGGCGCAACGCACGTGAAACCCATCCGCTTGAAGGGCTGCCTGCATGGCTGCACAGAGGTCAGAATCGTCGTCAATGATCAGAATGTCTCCCTTGGTGCTCATCATTCTCCTCATACTGATTCAATCACTCCGACGCGCTGGCGACAGGGAGAACCCAACAACCGCCTCATATTATATCATATCATGACGGACGCGAAAAGACCCGGTCGGCAAAATCAGCGCTGCTCCCGATTACCTTCGTACTTTGGACATCCTCCGGTCACGGCTGAGCGAGAGGCAAAAGAACGGTGAAAGTGGTGCCCTGGCCCTCTACGCTGGACACCTGGATGGTGCCGCCATAGCGCTGCACCAAGTCTTTCACGATGGACAACCCCAACCCCGTTCCGGTCTCTTCCAGTTGTCTGGCGTTTTTGGCCCGGAAGAACTCCTGAAATAGAAAAGGCTGTGCCTCTGGTGGGATGCCAATACCGGTATCCCGGACCTGGATCTGGACAAAGCCATTGGCCCGCTGGAGCTGCAGACAGACCTCCCCCTGAAGCGTGTACTTGATGGCATTCCCTACCAGGTTGTTCAAGATCCGTTCCAACTCTTTCCGGTCGCCCCACACGCGAAATTCCTCATCGGGGCATTCCAAACGCAGGACCAGGCCTTTTTCCAGCGCCCGTGCTTCAAAGATCGCCTTGATCTCCTGACAGACCGCATTCAGGGAAACGAGATGCCGATCGGATGTGGCCAGCACTCCCGTCTTGCCGGCTGCCAACTCGAGCAAGTCATCGATCAGACTCTGCAAGAATTCGACGCGGCGCCGGCCACGCGCGACCAATTCACTCTGCTTTTCATTTAATGGACCGATGGAGCCTCGCTCCAGAACGTTGAGCAGGCTCAGCGCTACCTGAACCGGCGATCGTAGCTCATGGGTGACCATTCGAATAAACTGCGACTTGTTTTCATCCAACTCTTGCAGCAATCGGTAGGCCTGGGCGTTCTCAATGGCCACCGCTCCCTGAGCGGCGATTGCGCTGAGAAATGCCGCATCGTCCTGGCTGAACCGATGGTTGGCTCCGCCATAGGCTCGCAGCACGCCGATCGGCCCGGTCTTGCCCATCAGCGGAGCGGTCAGGATGGTATGGATCCCTTCCGCCGCCACTTTCTCCGGAAAGCGCAGCCGGTCCTCGTGGGTCGTGTCATCCACCAGCACAGTCCGACCGGACAGGACTTCTTGATCGATGCGAGAACGGGCCACCTCGATCGGTGATTTATCCTTGTATGCTTCGCTCAGGCCATACGACCCGGCCATTTCCAGATAACTGCCTGTTTTGTCCAACAGGCGGATCGCGGCCCCTTTGCAGCGCAAGGCCATTGTCGTCGCCTCAGCCAGTCGGTTAAGCACGTCCGACAGTTCGAGAGTCGAGGAAATGGTCTGCACGCTGCGGTACAAAGCGGCCAATTCGTCTTCCCGGCGCTGCAGACGCCGAGAAATCGCCATCGAAAGATAGGTCATGGTGTAACAGGTGGCCGTGAAGAAGGAGAGAACTCCGAAAATGTAGAGAAGGTTGTCATACCGGCTGTCTCCAAATAGTGAATGGTGGGGCAGTACCCCCCAATACTCGAGACAAGCCACCCCACCGACCAGAACTGGGGCCAGAGCCACATAGAGGAAGCCTCGGTCATGAGGGAGCAGCAGGGAGGCGATGATAATATGGAGCAAGAAGAAAAAGAGGGCAGGGCTCTCAATCCCACCCGTATAGTGGATCAGGACAGCGATGGCCATCCAATCCATCCCGATCTGGACACGGGCAAACCATTGGTCCGTGGCCTTGGAACGAGGAAATTGACTGGCAAGATGATGAAGGACTCGGAGGAAGATAGTATTGTAGACTAGAATTGCCACTCCCAGAAGGGATAAGGGCAGAGGGGGCAACTCGATGCCCAGGAACCCCCTGGAGAACCAGGTACCGAGCAGGACCCCGATTCCACCCAGCCACCGCAGAGTAATCAGCCAGGATAGGGAGCTGACTAATTCCTGTTCCGCAATAGAACCGCCCTGGGGCGGCGATATGGACATGCTTCGTCGCATGGAGCCACCGCCGACGTCAGAATCTGATGATCAGTAGGCTCGTGCCCAGTAGGCCCATTCCTTGGCCGGGCGCCCACAGACAATACAGGACCCTGGCCCGGCGTCTCCTTGGTCCAACGGGATGTTGCGGCTGGTTGCTTTCGTCTCGTCTTTAATCTTGGCTTCGCAGGCAGGGTCCCCGCACCAATACGCTTTGGCCCAACCGTCTGCCACAACCTCCTTGAGTTCCTGGTAATCCTTCGGCTCATGGATGTTGGCATCCCGAAAGGCGGTAGCGGCCGCTAACAGATTGGCCTGGATGAGGTCCAACAGCTCACCGACCGCATGGCTCAGACCGGCCACAGGGACAACCGACTTGCCGGCTTTGCCAGGGATGTCCCGGCGAGCCAGCACCGCAGTTCCTTGCTCCACATCGCGAGGGCCGATCTCCAGGCGCAGCGGCACGCCACGCAGCTCCCACTCATTGAACTTCCAACCAGGTGTCACCTCTTCCCGAGCGTCCAGGATCACCCGGAATCTCTCGGCCAATTCGCGGCGTAGCCGTTCAGCGGCCTCCAACACCGTGCTTTTCTGGTCCTCGGTCCGCCAGATGGGGATGATAACCACCTGATACGGGGCCAGCTTTGGTGGGAACTTGAGCCCCTGGTCATCGCCATGGACCATGATGATGCCGCCGATAATGCGAGTGCTCAGTCCCCAGCTTGTTGTCCAGCAGTACTGGAGTTCGTTGTTGCGGTCCAGATACTGAATATTAAACGCTTTGGCAAAGTTCTGGCCCAGGTTGTGGCTGGTGCCCGCCTGGAGGGCCCATTTGTTGCCCATCATTGCTTCAATACTGTAGCTGGCGTCTGCCCCGGCAAACTTTTCAGCATCGCTTTTGCGGCCCGTGACCACGGGGATAGCGGCGTCGTTCGTGGCGAAATCGGCATAGATGTTCAACATCCGGATCGTCTCTTCCTGAGCTTCTTCGTAGGTAGCGTGGGCCGTATGTCCTTCCTGCCAATAGAATTCCAGGGTTCGTAGGAAAAGACGGGTCCGCATTTCCCAGCGCACTACGTTGCCCCACTGGTTGATCAGGATCGGCAAGTCCCGGTACGACCGGATCCACTTGGCATACATATAACCGATCACGGTTTCCGAGGTGGGACGCACGACCAACGGCTCTTCCAATTCCTTGCCCCCGCCGTGGGTGACCACGGCCAACTCGGGCGCAAACCCTTCCACGTGTTGGGCCTCCTTCTGCAGGAAAGACATGGGGATCAGCAGGGGGAAGAGGGCATTTTGATGCCCTGTCTCCTTGAAACGGCGGTCCAGGCTCTGCTGGCAGTTTTCCCATAGCGCCGTGCCATAAGGGCGGACAACCATGCAACCCCGCACGGGTGCATAGTCCGCCAGTTCTGCCCGGACCACTACCTCGTTGTACCAGGCCGAGAAGTCTTGGGCTCGAGGTGTAAGTTTCTTCTCGTCAGTCACATTCTCCTCCACAGGCATCTTGAGTTTATCTCGTCTTTTTCAGGTTCGTGGACCCTTCGTCAATCGTCAGCACCCGATAGCCGTAGGTGTTGATCACGTGCGTGGTTCGATATATGGTCTCTGTCACCTCGTCGGCGTGATAGGTATGGACGTGACCGTGGACCAGGTACCGGGGCCGAAAGCGATCCATAAACGTGCGAAACGCCTGAAATCCCTGATGGCAACGGTCGGGCTGGTCGTGGATGCCCTGAGGGGGGGCATGAGTGATCAGGATATCCAGATATCGCCCAGCCACGATCTTGTTAAGCAGGAGCGCAGGGACCAGCTTCCAGATCTTGCGCACCATTTCCTGTTCTGTATATTGGAAGTTCGGTTCATTGTTGTAGCGGATCGAGCCTTCCAGCCCGGCGATCAGAAGCCCTTTGTAACGCACGATGCGCCCATCAATATTCTGGCAGCCTCCCGGGTACTCCCACTCCGCCTGAGACGCATAGCGCTTTTTCACTTCGTCGGCATGGTTCCCGATAACATAGAAGAGAGGTCGGTCCAACATCGTCACGATGAACTCCAGATAGTAATAAGGCAGATCCCCACAGCCTAGTACCAAATCTACATCTCCGAAATGCCGCTTGATGGCCGGACTGTAGATGAGCGGCTCCACTCTATCACTAATCGTCAGAATCTTCATTGCTCTATAAGCCAGAGATCATACCGGCCCGGATCACAACGGGCCAGCTCCCGCACCGGTCTGGAGAACTGGCCCGTTGGATAGATCGAAACCCAGAAACTATCCAGACCTCGCGTCGGATAGCAGGCACGGTTGACCTGGGTACTGAGTCACCAAAAGCTGAACAATTGGCTGTCCGTCCACCGAAAACCTGACACCTCTCTACACTACCAGCCGATAATCCAACGACCAGGGCGCATGGCCCTGTCGTGTCCGAGATTATTATACCCGAAAACAGGCAAAAGGGCAAATGGAGAGTTGAGCCCCAAACCCACTCTTTTGACAGACTTGAGGCGCTATGCTATACTCCTGCCCGCATGTTCGCAGGGGAGCGCCAAATCTTGACACTCGCCGGGTTAATCCTTCAGTTCATATATCGCCTGCGTCGTCACCTGTGGCTGGGTTGGTCGCTCGCCCGCTGGTTGGGCACCCTCCTCCTGGTCGCCGCGCTGGCCACATTGATCCGTTGGTGGTGGGTTCCCTGGCCGGCCATCCTCATCGGAATTGCTCTGATTTTATACCTTCTCATTTTGGGATGGGCAGAGCGACGCCGCTATGTGGCCTTTGCGTCTGTTTCGGATGTCCGTTCTTTCCTGATGCCTGGAGTTGCTGAACAGCCCCTGCGAACCGAAGAGTTGATCCCGGTTCGGGCCAGCGGCTGGTTCACCGTAGAGGGCAAGAATCAGTACTACATGGATGTGGAAGCCGACTTTGAGACGGTAGGGACGCGCGAGCACATTGTCCTGGGCCGTATCCACCCCTCCCGCTTCTTATGGTTGGGGCACTGGCCAGAATGGGAACTGGGCTGGTGGTATATCTTTTTCCTGCCGACGATGATCCGCAAGCTCGACATCGGTTATCTCTATTTTGGACGGCACCCACGTCTCAGTATTCAAGTCATCTATGCCCCGGACGAGGAAACGGTGGAGACCGTCTATCTGACTTTTGCCGATCGGACATCCTTACGCCGGGTCTGGAACGACCTGCAACGGGATGCACCGCCCGCGGCACTCCCGGAGATAGTAGCTACTAATCTTTCCCAGCCGGTTCCACGTGAACCAGCACCCGACTGATCCCGGGTATTCGCCTCTGGATCAGCTTTTCTATCTGGTCGGCCAGGCGATGGGCCTCGGCAACGGAGAGGGAGGGATCGGCCTGGCAGTGGAGGGCGATATCATAGCCATCCGGCTCAGGTCGGATATAGAGCTGATCAAAGCCGCGGATGGCCGGCAGCTCTCGAATAATATTCGCAATTTGTTCACCGAGTTCCTTTTCTGCTTCTGGGGTGAGAGTTGAGCCCGGCGGCATGGGCGTGGCCATCGGCTCGATATGGCTGTGGATGTCTCGAACTTGCGGTAATTCTTTCAGAATCGCCGACTCCAGATAGCTCACCCGATCATGAGCCTGTTCCAGTGTCAGCTCGGCCGGGACTTCGATATGGAGGTCGACAAAGTACCGGCCTCGGATCTCGTGGGCATGGACATAATGAGTGCGGAGACCCAAACGGGCGGCGATGGCGCTCACCGTTTGGGGCAGGCTTTCCCCGGATCGCCGTACCGGATCCACATGAACGACGACGTCTCCGTTGCCGACCAGGGAACTCACGCGATCCTCGACTTTGGTGGCGATTTGATGAGCCTCTTCCAGAGAGGCGCTGCGATCTACGTCCACCGTCAGATCGACGAACAAGGATGCACCAGCCTGCCGAACGCGTACCGGTCCCACTGTCTGTACTCCGGGGGTCTGACCGGCCTCGAGGGCGATTTGCTCGGCCAAGCCAGAAGGCGCTTCGTCGATGAGCGCGCCTACGGCCCGTCGGCCCAATCGGAGGCTGACATACACGACGATCAGCGCCACCACCAATGCGGCGACCGCATCGCCTTTCACCAGCCAGGCCCATTCGGATCCCAGTCGCCCGCTCAACCACACCAACGCCAATCCCCCGATCACGACCGACGAGCTCCAGATGTCTGTCGAAAAATGAAGTGCATCTGCTTCTAGCGCCTGGCTATGATATTTGCGCGCGGCACGGTACAGCATCCGAGACCGGGAAATGTCCACTGCGATCGACGTAGCCATGACCCCAAACGCCCAGATAGTGGCCTCGATCTCGACCGTCTTGAAAAACAGGCGATGGATCGCTTCGTAGATAATCCATACGCAGGTGAGCAGGAGCAGCAGGGTCTCCGCCAGGGCGGAGAGGTTCTCAACCTTGCCATGCCCATACAGGTGCTCTCGGTCTGGGGGCTGACCCGAGAGCCGCACCGCAAAGAATGTGATCAGGGCGGCGACCAGATCGAGGCCTGAGTGGGCCGCCTCGGCGAGGATTCCGAGACTTCCGGTCCACACACCGACGATGAGCTTCATCAAGGTCAGGAACACGGCGGCGATCACTGAACTAAAGGCAGCCCATCGCTTTTCTCGTTCAGCGGACTTGGTGGAATCTTGGGTCATATTGCCTGTCTCCTATGGCAGAACTCCAGGATTGGGGAAGGGCCAATCGCGAAAGTCGAGGCTGCAGTCATCCGTATCAAACATGTACGGGAAGCGCTCCAGGGAGTGGGTAGTCACGGTCACCCCGGGGTGGGGAACCACACCTGGAAAAGAGCCGGTTCCGTACACCAGGACATCGATCGGTGTGTCGTGGCCGTCCAAGAGAATGATTTCGTCTCCGGTGTTGCTCAGGTGCCAATCGCCGGTTCCCCACAGCGAATAGGGTAGCAGAGTCGGCACGGTCGGATCGGTTTCATATACTTCGAAATCCGGCTTCCGTCCCGGGTAATTCTGACCGAAACTTTTGGCCGAAGCGGCGATCACCAGCGTGTGATGGGGTTGCAGGACCGTCCCCGGTGGGAAACGGTACATCCCCTCAAATGCGTTCCGGTGCTGTGCATCCCCGATCTTGTACAGGGAAAAGTCAACCGCTGCATTGGTGGGGTTGACCAGTTCTACCCACTCGTCCTCCTTGCTAACCGCGTAGTAGGCTTCGCTGATCAAAGCATAGGGAGCCGGCTGGGGAGATACAAGCCCCTTGCTAATGAGAGGCAGATATAGTGGAGGGGTGGACGTGCGCCAATCGTAGTCAAAGACCTGTTTGAGATACTGATACGCCTCATTCGACTGCACCTGCAAAGCGAGTTCGCGATTAGCCTTGAACGAGATTTCCGTCCCATTGAGGCTCCCGACGTGCACATAGCCACGGCCTTCTATTTCAGCCAGCACCATCTTGTTGTGGAGGCCCAGGTGAGTGGGATCGCCCAAACGAGCCTCCAGTTCGAGTCCTTCGGCCCGGGCGATGCCCGTGAGGTAGGCGACGGTTGCCGCATTTTCACCATCCCGATCAAAGTGGCTATCCAGCAGGATACGGACGGTGGCTCCCCGGCGGGCAGCTTCCAGGAGGGCCTGGAGCCGCAGATTGGGGTCGGTGGCAGGCGTCCCGGTACCTGGACCCCAATGGACAGCCTCGTAGAACTGTTCGACCAGCAACGTATCCCCTTCACCCGCCCGTGCGATGAGCCCCAGCAAGCCATCGACCGTGCGCAGGCTATTTTCCGGGGATTGGATAACCTCGAACGCCATGGTGCCCTGGATAGTCAAAGGGGCGGTAAAGGCCACTGTATAGCTTACCCAGTTCGGCTCGGTGGGGGGAGGGACACCGGCACATAAGGTCGGCACGTCCTGACACGTCACCAGGTCCAGATGGTGGACGGGGTCGAAATCAGCAGCCAAGATGGCCCGCACACGGTCCACTACGCCCGGTGCATCGGTGATGAGGTACACTCCGCGCCGGCCAGCCGTGCCATCGGCCTTGTCGTCCGAAGGAAAACTGGTCGGATTCAGATTCTCGGACCCGATCAAGGCGACTCGATCGTCAATCAGCATGAACTTGGCATGTTGGAAGCGGTAGCGGCTGGGGACCAGGCCATTATAGAAGAAATGAACCCGGCCTCCCGCATTCTGCACCTGACCGCAGATCCACCGCTGTGTCCCTTCGATGCCCCCGGTGGGGCTCCCTTCCAACAGCACGGTGACACTGATTCCGGCCGCCAGGCTTTCTGTCAGGACATGCGCCAGAGCGGCACTCTCGAAGGTATATCCCTCGATCCAGATGCTCTTTTGGGCCCTTGCGAGCTGAGCCGACACCGTCTCGAACAAGTGGTCAGGCCCAAGAGCGATGGTCAGCACGGCTGTCTCGGTCACCTGAGCCGTCCTGAAGAATTGTTCCAGGTCCCAACCAGGGTATTGGACCTTGCGACCGTCTATCTGATCGTCCGGGTCCTGAGCCCAAAGGTCGGCGGAGTGGACACTGCTCTGGAGAACAGGAAGGCCCGAGAGTTGATCGCGCTTCCGATACAGGATCTGTCCTTCTGTGCGGAAGACGTTGCTGGGCACCCAAGGTTGAAGCGCAGGTCCGGACCAACCTTCCGTGTTTGGATCCCCACCTTCATACACCAACAGATCGATGGTCTGCCCGAGATTGTTTTGCAGCCGGCATTGGCTCCCATCGTTGGCAAACACAGGCCAGGAGCCGTCCATCTCGGCCACTGATGGATCGGTACCATCGGTCTCAAAATCAGGCTTGAATCCGAATTGCTGCTCAAAGGCGGCGGCTTTGCGGCTGCACCAGATCGCCTGGCCTGGTGCCAGGGTCGTTCCATCTGGGAAGATCGCCTTGGTATTGAGGCCCTGGTTCGTTACCCTCCATCCGCCGATATCGGCCACCAGCGGCGAGACATTGATCAGGCGGAATGCTTCATCGGCATCATAGGCGGCATAGCCATCGTAGTACAGCGCGTCAATCAGGATCGTAGGAGGAGGAGCCTGGCTGTATATCACGGTCTCGACCGTATCGTAATTATCGGCCGGTGTGGTCTCGGTGCTGGCGGTTGTGGCGAACAGTGTATTGGTCAAGGGTCCCTGCAGTCCTGGTTCCACCCAGCCAGTGATGGTAAAGCGGCTACCGGTGCTGGCTGCTGGCAGATCTCCGACCTGCCACACTAGGGCATCATCGGCGACCACGGTCAGGGAGTAGGGAGCGGTATGGTGCAGAAAGCGGACCCCTGCCGGAAGATGGTCCGTGATCTGGACCCGGGCAGCCACACAGTTCCCATAATTACCCAGCTCCACGGTATAGGTGATCGGCCGGTCTACCTCGATCCGTTCGGGACCGGACTTTTGCACCCATAGCTCGGCGCTGGCAGGAGCTACCGAGTTCCGGGCTTTGGGGGTGCCATTGAGTGGACCCTGGTTGGCATCCAAACCGTTCCGAACGGTCCGGTGATTGCTGGCCCAGTTGGAGGGGATGTCGGGCCCGGACGAATCTTTCCGTTCCATACTCAAGTAGTCAGGCGAACCGGTACCGGCCGGCCAGCCGCCTCTGCCGTCGGCCGAATCCACCAGGGTTCCTGCGGCATCCCGGAGCTCAAGACGTTCGCCTGCGTTGCTCAGGCTTCCGGTGTAAATGGAATCTGCGCTGATATTCAACACCGTGGTGTCATCCGTGCGTTCCAGTAAGAAATAGCCATGAGCCGGTATGACGCCCTGGAGCGTCGCGTTGATATCTCCTCCGTCCCGCAAGGTCCAACCGCTGAGATCGATTGCTGCTGCCGTATTGTTGTACAGCTCGATCCATTCGTCAGAGGAGCTTGCGGCCGTTCCTCCCCACGCCACCTCGTGGATCACAATCTCCAAGGGCATGGCTTGCCGGTCAATGGCCTGATTTCGAGCAAGAGCGAACCACAGCCCAGGCAGCCACGCCGTCGCAAAACCGAGGAGCACGATCGGGCACCGATTCATCCGCTCATCTCTGAAAGAGTCTGGATCACAGCATATCATATCCAGGATGAGATGTCAATTGCTGGAGGGGAGCCAGGGTAGCCATGTTTCACTTTGACCTTGGCCGATGTCATTCTTGGCTTTCTTTCTTGATTGAAGTATAATGATTGTTTGAACCTTCATAGGGAGAACAAGTTGTCTGTATTTAGACGGTCCAAAATCCGAGATAGCCTGACCAAAACACGACATTCGTTCTTCGGACAGATCGCCGGGTTGCTAAGGGGCGGTGAGATTACCGAAGAGACATGGGAAGAGTTGGAAGCTCTCTTGGTCCAGGCTGATGTCGGGGTAAATACCACCATTGCTCTGGTGGATCGGTTGCGAACTGAGGTGGCCAAGGGCAGGGTGCGTGGCGCTCAGGCGCTCCAGGACCTGCTCAAACAGGAACTGCTGAACCTGTTGGGGACTCCACCGCCGATGATCATTGACGAACCCCGGCTGCTCACCGTAGTGTTCATTGTTGGGGTCAATGGTTCCGGCAAGACGACCACCATCGCCAAGCTGGCCAAATATTATAAGGACCGGGGGCGCAAGGTCATGCTGGCAGCCGCCGATACGTTTCGGGCGGCTGCTATCGATCAACTCAAGATCTGGGGGGAGCGGGTCGGTGTGCCGGTCATTGCCCACCAGCCTGGGGCCGACCCTGGTGCAGTGGTCTATGACTCGATTCGCGCCAGTCAAAGCCGAAAGGCTGACCTGCTGATCGTGGATACGGCCGGACGCCTGCACACCAAATACAACCTGATGGAGGAACTGCGCAAAGTATGGGGGGTCGCCAACAAGCGAGTGCATCAGGCTCCCCACGAAACTTTCTTGGTGTTGGACGCCACGACGGGCCAGAATGCTCTGTCGCAGGCTCGCTATTTCAAAGAGGCCGTCCATGTGACCGGCGTCATCGTTGCCAAGCTGGATGGCACCGCCAAGGGAGGTGTGGTCTTTGCCATTGCCCAAGAGTTGGGATTACCGGTACGGTTCATTGGCACCGGTGAGACGTTGGACGATCTGGCTGAGTTTGATGCCAAAGCCTTCGTCGAAGGATTGTTTGAATAACAGGGGGGTATGATGGAAGAGTTGAGGGAATTGAGAAGTCGCTTAACCGAACTGGATGAGCGGATTCAAGAGATCCAGGTGCGTCTTTGACCTGCCTGGAAAGGAAGAGCAGATTGAAAGGCTGGAACAGGCAGCGGCTCAGTCCGACTTTTGGGATGACGCGGGTACGGCCCAGGCAACGATGCAAGAACTCGCCACCCTAAAAGCCGAAGTAGAACGCTGGAAAACACTCTATAGCCGGGTCCGGGACGCCCTGGAACTGCTGGACCTAGCGGAGGCGGATGCCGATGAGAGTCTGCTGGGCGAGATCGAACATGAGGCCCAGCAGATCGAGACAGAACTCAGAAAGCAGGAATTTGAGCTGATTTTGTCCGGTCCTTACGACCGTGGACCGGCTATCCTGTCGCTCCACGCCGGTGCCGGCGGAACCGATGCCCAGGACTTTGTCCAGATGTTGATGCGGATGTACCTCCGCTGGGCAGAGAGACAAGGCTATCAGACCGAGATCCTGGACTCGCTACGGGGACAGGAGGCCGGGTTCAAGAGCGTCACCATAGGTGTCACCGGCCCATTCGCTTACGGCTACCTGAAAGCGGAACGCGGCGTCCATCGCCTGGTCCGGCTGTCGCCGTTTGACGAGGCCCACCGGCGCCACACTTCGTTCGTCCTGGTGGAGGTCATGCCCGAGATTGCGAGTGACGTCGAGGTCCAGATCAACCCTGACGATCTCAAGATCGATGTGTTCAAGGCATCAGGGGCCGGGGGGCAGCATGTGCAAAAGAACGCGACTGCAGTGCGCATCACCCATATCCCGACCGGCATTGTCGTCTCGTGCCAGAATGAGCGATCGCAAGTGCAGAACAAGGAGGTCGCGCTCAAGATCCTGCGGGGGAAACTATATGACCTGGAGCAGCAAAAGTTGGCCGAAGAACAGGCCCGACTCAAGGGCCAACATGTCTCGGCCGGGTGGGGAAACCAGATCCGGAGCTATGTGCTCCATCCCTATCACCTGGTCAAGGATCTGCGAACTGGCTATGAGTCGGGCAATGTCGTGGCCGTCTTGGACGGCGAGATCCAGGATTTTATTGAGTCCTATCTGCAGTCCACTATCGGCACCACATTTCTCCCGGATGGTAAGAAGCGCGCCTCCTGAAGCGCTGCAACAGACGCTTCTGAATTTGACAAGAGATGTGGATGTGGATATAATGTTGGATTGCATATTTCAAGTAAGACCATGAGTAAAATCGACCGCGATAGGTTATTACAGGAATTTGAGGCGTATTTGTTGGATTCCGCCCTCGCGCCGGCTACGGTAGTCAATTATCTGTCCGATTTGAGGGCTTTTTTGCGATGGAGCGAGAGGAGAAAAGGGGGCGCCGCTTTTTCTCTGAATCCGACAGACATCGAGGAGTATTGCCTCTACCTGCGTGAGGACAAGGATCATACACCGGCGACCATCAATCGTCGCATCCAGACTCTGCGCAAGTTCTACGAACTGGCTGTCTCCCGAGGGTGGGCCGCTGCGAATCCGGCGGAGGATGTGTGCTTGCTTCGAGAGCCTCCCTCGGGGCGGTCGCGTTCCCTGACGATGGATGACGTAAATCGTCTTCTTGCAGCAGTGCGGCGGAGCCAAGGACGGTGGGCAGACCGGGACAAGGCCATCATCTCCATGCTTGTGGGGACTGGGCTGAAGCTTGGCGAATTGATCGAGCTCCGACTGAGCGATATAGACCTGGAATCAAGTGAACCATGCTTGCATGTCCGGGATATCGATGGCAGCCGGGGTCGCGTCGTACCTTTGGAACGTGAAGTATCCGAGGCCCTGCGAAGCTATATGTCTGCCAGAGGCACGACCTACCCAACCGATTACCTCTATATCAATCGCGATGGGAAACCTCTTTCTCCCCGATCCGTCCAGAGGTTGCTCAATCGGTACGCGCGAGCGGCAGGATTGGACAAGATCACGACCCAGGCGTTGCGTTACATCTATGCCCGACAAGTGTACGAGAAGAGCAAGAGCTTGAGGACAGTAGCCCACTTGTTGGGGCACCGTCATTTAGCGACTACCATCCGGTATCTGCGCCCCGGTACATTGCCAGGGGATCAACCTCTGGCGGACCACCCGACCGAATGAGAGTTTGATTCCAGTTTGGTGTCGTCCATCCGAAGGCCAAGGTGTCATCGGATGCCTGATCTCGAGTGATAATCTGAGGAGGAAGCAACTTGAGTCTTAGAGATTTCAAGGCCCTACGGATCAGTCTGGCTTCACCAGAACAGATCCGTTCCTGGTCATATGGTGAAGTGACCAAACCTGAGACAATCAACTATCGCCGCCTTCGACCGGAGCGGGATGGTTTGTTCTGTGAAGCAATCTTTGGACCGACAAAGGATTATCAATGCGCATGCGGCAAATACAAACATGTCCGGTTCAAAGGAGTTACCTGCGAGCGATGCGGGGTCGAGGTGACCCGTGCGTCCGTTCGTCGTGAGCGGATGGGTCATATTGAATTGGCGGCGCCGGTTGCTCACATCTGGTATACGCGTCGTGTGCCCAGCTATCTGGGCCTCCTGTTGGACGTGTCTCGACGCAACATGGATCGGGTCCTCTATTTCGCTCAATACGTCATCACCTATGTCGATGAAGAGGCCCGCATCAAGGCATTGCGCCGCCTGGATGAGGAACTGACGCGGGAGAAGACACGCCTGGAACGGTCCACCCAGGAAAAGATCGCCGAGATCGAGTTCCGTCTGCAAGAAGCTCTGGACAACTTTGAACGTCGTCGAAAACGCCAGGAAGAAGAACTGGAGGATAAAGGGGCTACCCTGACCGATGCAGTCACTCATGAAGTGCTGAACATGCAGCGCCAGCTTGAGGCGTTACTGGGTCAGAAGGCCTCTGAACCGTTGACCTTGAGCTTTCATGAGACTCCGATCGTGGAGGCCGGGGAGACGGTTGAACGATCGCACCTTTCGCGCCCTCAGGAACTGGCGGCCAAGCGCCTGGATGAAATCAAGGACCAGATCCGCAGGGAAATGGAGGACATGAACCTGCTGATCTCTGCCGAGGCAGAGCAGTTGAAACATGAAGCCAATCAGGCCATCGAAATCCTGAAAGAACGTCTGGCGCAGCAGATCGATGAACTCGAAGCTGAGGTACAAGAGAAACGAGAAGAACTGCGCAGCCTGCGGCAGATGACCTTCCTGACCGAAAGCCGCTACCATGAACTCAACGAGCGATGGGGTCACGTCTTCCGCGCCTCCATGGGAGCCGAGGCCTTTCTGGATATCTGTAAGCAGATCGACCTGGATGCTCTGGCCAAAGAGTTGCGGGCCACGATGCGCACGACCCGTTCCAAGCAACTGAAAAAGAAGGCGACCAAACGGCTGCGGGTCGTGGAAGCCTTGCGCAAGAGCGGCAATCGTCCGGAATGGATGATCCTCCAGGTATTGCCTGTCATCCCGCCCGAGTTGCGTCCTATGATCCAGCTTGATGGCGGGCGGTTTGCTACCT
Source organism: Chloroflexota bacterium (assembly GCA_018606645.1). GTDB lineage: Bacteria > Chloroflexota > Anaerolineae > JAAYZQ01 > JAAYZQ01 > TumbabinsA96. The sequence continues at coordinate 136,080 of JAGVRI010000004.1, read as the reverse complement.
CTGACCTGAACGACCTTTACCGGCGCGTCGTGAACCGCAACAATCGCCTGAAGCGCCTGCTCGATCTGGGAGCGCCCGAGGTCATTGTTCGTAATGAGAAGCGGATGCTTCAGGAGGCAGTGGACTCGCTGATCGATAACAGCCGCCGTGGAAAAGCGGTTTCCGCCCGTGGTCGTCGCCCGCTCAAGTCCTTGTCGGATATGCTGAAAGGCAAGCAAGGCCGTTTCCGCCGCAATCTGTTGGGCAAGCGCGTTGACTATTCCGGGCGCTCGGTGATCGTCATTGGCCCGGAACTGGAATTGCATCAATGTGGCCTGCCCAAGAGCATGGCATTGGAGCTCTTCCAGCCCTTTGTCATCAACCGCCTGGTCGAATACAACTATGCCATCAACGTCAAAGGAGCCAAGCGGATCATCGAACAACAACGGCCCGAAGTGTGGGAAGTGTTGGAAGAGGTGGTGAAGGAACGCCCGGTCTTGCTGAACCGGGCCCCGACGTTGCACCGCCTGGGCATTCAGGCCTTCGAACCGGTGCTGGTAGACGGCGAAGCCATCCAGATTCACCCCCTGGTGTGTGCTGCGTTTAATGCCGACTTTGACGGGGACCAGATGGCGGTTCATATACCGCTCTCCAAGAAAGCAGTGCAGGAAGCTCGGGAGTTGATGCTCTCAACGCGGAACCTGCTCAAACCGGCCAGTGGTGAACCGATCGTTGGCCCGACGAAAGACATGGTGTTGGGATGTTACTACCTGACGATGGAGCGTCAGCAGCCTTCCCCTCCATCAGCATCCACGTCGGGATCTCGAAGCCTGCCCACTTTTGGTGACATGGACGAGGTCCAGTTGGCCTATGAACTGGGCAAGGTTGAGTTGCACACCCCGATCCGCCTGCGGTATCGGAGCTGGATAGACAATGAGCCACTAAGCCTGCTGGACCTGAGCGACGAAGTGGCCGAGGCGTTGGAACGGGCCTCCATCCGGACGATCGGTCAGGTCCTTGACCTGTATGAATCAGGTCGGTTAGGTGCAGTGGCCGGGCTGGATGAGGGGGATGAGCAAGAGATTCTCGATTTGTTGGCAGCCGTGGGGTTCCGGCCCGAAGATCGCAGGGATTCACCCTACCTAGAGACGACAGTGGGTCGAGTGATCTTTAACCAGTCCCTGCCCGGTCCGTTGCGGTTTGTCAATGAAACGATGGACCGTGGGAAACTCCAGGACCTGGTCGCAGAATGCTATCACCGACTGGGTATGAGCGCCACCGCCAAACTGGTGGATGAGATCAAAACCATTGGCTTTCGCTATGCCACCCAATCGGGGATCAGCATCGCCGTCAGCGACATCACCGTACCCCCTGAGAAGAACCTGATCATCAAACAGATTTCAGAGGAGGTCAATCGGGTTGAGCTGCAATATCGTCGGGGGCTGATCACCGAAGAAGAGCAGTACATGCGCACCGTCGAACTCTGGACCAAGGCAACCGACGATATCACAGCCGCAGTCGCAAGAAACCTGGAACCCGAAGGTCCGATCCGCATCATGGCCGTTTCGGGGGCGACCAAGGGCGGTTACACCCCAATCCGCCAACTCGCTGGCATGCGTGGCTTGATGGCTGACCCGACGGGACGTATCATTGCGCTGCCGATCCGATCTAACTTCCGGGAAGGGCTCACGGCCCTGGAATACTTTATCTCTACCCACGGCGCGCGCAAGGGATTGGCCGACACGGCCCTGCGCACGGCGGATGCCGGGTATCTGACTCGCCGTCTCGTGGATGTGGCGCAGGATGTGATCATTAACGCTGAAGATTGTGGTACAACGGCTGGCATCTGGGTCCGGCTGGAGGATACTCGCAAGATGCAGCAAACGACCTTTGAGCGAGTATTAGGACGAGTGGCAGCCAGACCCGTGGTGCACCCTCAAACGGGGGAGATCATCGTCCCAGCCGGAGAGATGATCAATGAAGAACAAGCCGAACTCATCCAGGCGCTGGAAATCGAGGAGGTATACATTCGCTCGCCGCTGACCTGTACCCTCCGCCGTGGGCTGTGTGCCAAATGCTACGGCCGCGATCTGGCTCGAGGTGGACTGATCCAGGTCGGGGAAACGGTGGGTATCATTGCCGCCCAATCGATCGGGGAACCTGGTACACAGCTTACCCTCCGAACGTTCCACACCGGAGGTGTAGCGGGAGCATCGGACATTACCCACGGCCTGCCCCGGGTGCAAGAGTTGTTCGAAGCGCGAATCCCCAAGGGGGAAGCGATTATCTCGGACATTGATGGGATCGTCGAACTCCATCAACAGGAAGGGGTCCGGCTGCTCAAGGTGGTCCACTCAGAGGTCCTTAGCAACGAGTACGCGGTGCCGCGGAACTACCGCGTGGTGGTGGAAAACGAGCAGTATGTGAACGAAGGAGAGGTCCTGGCTCAGTTCGGCGATAAAGCAATCACGGCTGAGAACCCGGGCCGGGTCTTTATTGAAGAAGCAGCCGTGTTGATTACGCCTCCCGATTCTGCCTATCCCGTGGAAATTCCGCTGCCGGCCGGGTATCGGCCGCTGGTCAGCGATGGACAGCACGTGGACGAGGGCGATCCGATTGCCCAACACGGGGCGCGGCAGATCACGGCCCCGACGTCTGGTGAGGTCTTGCTGCGCCCGCAAACCACCATCTACGTCCGACGGGAACAGCGAGAAGAACGGGAATACGAAGTCCCAACGGCTGCCCGATTGCGGGTAGAGCCAGGTTCCTATGTGACAGCCGGCCAACAGTTAACCGAGGGGTCGATCAACCCATCCCGCTTGCTCCGCATTCTGGGCCGGGAGGCGGCTCAAAATTATCTTTTGACCGAGATCCAGCAGGTCTACCGGAGCCAGGGGGTCAACATCAACGACAAACACATCGAGGTCATCATCCGCCAGATGACGAACAAGGTCCGCGTGGTCCAGTCTGGCGATACCCACCTGCTCCCCGGGGAACTGGTCAATCGTCTGACCTTCCAGGACATCAATGCCGAGATCGTCCGCGCCGGGGGACGGAAGGCGACTGCACGGCCCGTGCTGCTGGGCATTACCAAAGCAGCGCTCAACACCGAAAGCTTCCTCTCCGGTGCATCGTTCCAGCATACGATCAATGTCCTGGCCGAAGCCGCGATCGAGGGCAAGGTGGATGGATTGTATGGACTGAAGGAAAACGTCATCATTGGCAAGCTGATCCCGGCGGGAACTGGCTACCGAGGAGCCCGCGAGAGGTCCGCGAGTCTGTGGGCACAGGAGTCATGGGCTGCCTCCGACTGGACCGGATCCAGCGAATAACCCATGGCAGTGAGCGAAAATGCACAATGCTCAACTGGGGTTGAGCATTGTGCATTTTTATTAGGGGTCTTTTGTGCGACAGCCGGGTGGCATTGGCTTCCCGCGAAAAGCATTCCTGACCACCCAAAATGACTCGCTTTCCGCAGGCGCTTCCCTGATCTTGGTTGTTTGCACCTTCTGATGTTTTCGGGTACAATGGAGCGCCAGTCAGGTAGCAGAAGGCAGGGTGTCAGAAACACGGTGTAAATCCTAGAAGGAGCAAAAACTGAAATGGTTACATTGCAAAATGCCAGGGGTTGGCCGCTTTGGACAGGCCTTGTGCTCGGGATAGTTGGGATCGTAGTATGGCTGATAGCACCGGGGGCCGGGTCGGGTACAAGCCAGGCGATCTCACCTTCGGTCCCGGACGTTGCTCCCTCGCCGTCGTCGGTGATGGTCCACAAAGCGGTGAACGTCCTATCTGTTGCTCCAGGCCAATCACCTGCCCCTTACTACACGGTTACCTTTACCAACCCCAATCCGGTGGATGCGGTCCTGACAGCGATCACCGATACACTTCCAGCCGGATTCGACTACATCGGGCTGTATCCGAGCAGCGACTGGACAGAAGAACCTACAGACAGTCTCGAACCGATCATTGTCTGGGCAGGTCCCATTACCATTCCGGCATCGAGCACCTTGACCCTGAAATATTCGGTCTATGTTCCTCCTTCGGTGCCACCTTCCAGGACCCCTTATACCAACACCGTCGAGGCCATGATGGAGGATGGCACGGCCGTGGGGCCGGCATCGGCCCAACTTCTGGTGGGGACGGTCAATTGGAACATCATGAAAGAGGCGTCGCCCACGCGAGTGCTGAGTGGAGGACAGGTCATATACACCATTGATCTTACCAACGATGGACAACTGGTTGGGACATTGGAACGTATCACCGATACCCTGGATCCATCTCTCAGTTTTGTGGCGATGACGTCGGGGAGCGATATCGCCGATGACCCGCAGATCGTGGGTGGTTCCCTGGTCTGGCCCGGTCCATTCCAGGTGCCACCCGGAGACGCGCTCAGGCTGCAATATAAAGCCCAAACCTCAGCCGATCCAGGTTGGTCATGGCCTCGCAACCGAGTCGAAGCAGATGTAGGAGAGACGACGATCGCGGCCGAGACGATGATTGAGGTAGGACCGGAAGAAGCAATCATTTACCTTCCGGCCGTTTTCAAACAGTTCTCCTACGCACGGCTCACCGTCAGCAAGAGCGCCAATCCGACCAAGGTAACGACCGAACCCGGCCAGGAAGTCATCTATACGGTGATCGTCAAAAACGAAGGCGATACCACCGGCTTTCTGAAAACGGTGGATGATACGCTGCCAGCCGGATTCACTTTTCTGGGCATGGCGACCGGCAGCGATGTCACGACCCCGCCGAGTGGCACCACCGGCAAGATTACCTGGTCAGGAAACTGGGCCATGCTCCCTGGTCAGCAACTCAAGCTCATCTACCGCGTGGCCCCTGCTCAGACAGAAGGGCAGTACACCAATACCGTCAGCGTGACCGCCCATCAGGCAGACGTGCCGCAACAACCAGCCTCAGCCACGGTGAGGGTGGAGCGCGGCATTCTACTGGAAGAGCATTTTGACAACGGCATCGACCGCTGGACGCCCTTCCTGAACTACTGGCGCCTGGAGCCGGGTCAGTGGTATTGGGGAGCCCATGACGGATTAAACGGGAGTGGAGCGGCGGTCCATAACTGCAAAATCAGCGACAAGGTCGCCCACGATGCATTGCTGATGTACCTGGGCGAAGGCGCTGAACAGTGGACTGATTACCGGGTGGAGGTCAAACTCAAACTCACTGGCGGAGTGGACGACGAGGGAGACTTTGTCCTAGAAGGAGGATACCCAATTGGCTTGTGGGTCCGGGGTCAGTACGAACCGAGCGATATCCGGGCTCAGTGGGTGACGGGCTACTATGTAGTGGTTGGCGGCAAACCCAGTTCGGCGACCCATTTCGTGCGCCTGACCCAACTACAGACCGCCACCGATTGTTGGGGAGCCGCCTGTGACAATCCGCAAAACCTCTACAATTTTAACAACAGCTACGAATTGACCTCGGTCAAACTGGACGGAACCTTTAACCGGACCGACTGGTACACCCTCGTCGTGGAGGTTCGGGGCAACCGGATCAAGGCCTGGTTCAACGGACAGTTGGCGTTTGATTATGTAGACGCCAAGGAACCGTTCCTGACCGGTACAGTGGGGCTTAAGACTTATCGATCCAAGAACGCGCTCTTTGATGACCTGATCGTGACGCCGCTGAATTAGAGTGATACATTCCGCCTCCCGCTCCTGCCGCGCGGCAGGAGCGGGAGGAACGCCCAAAGCCAGGCTAAGGGCGTTCCCTCAAAACGATGAGAGTAAAGGCCGACCGGCAAACGTTTGGTAGCCGTGTGAGATGGTGGGCCCCGGCGACGATCCCGCTCGTGGTGGGATTCGCGCTGCGGGCCCACTACGTGTTGCGAGCAGAGCCTTTTGTGGACGAGCCGACCACCCTCCTGGTGGCCCAGGCCATTGCCCGGTCTGGCGTCCCCGTCCTTCCATCGGGTCTCTTTTACGGGAATGACCTCCCCTTTTCCTACCTGGCCGGGGGGTTGGTGGCGCTGCTCGGTCCCCACCTGGAGATCATCCGCTGGTTTAGCGTAACAGCCAGTCTTGCCACTCTCGCACTGGTGTACCAGACTGGCTATCGGCTTCTGTCGCCGTGGACGGGATGGGGGGCCGCCCTGTTGCTCGCGCTGAGCCCCGAGGCGATCCTGTGGGGGGGACGGGCGCGGGCCTATGCGCTGCTGGGGTTGCTGGTCTTTCTGGCCACCTGGTGGTTCTTCCGCGGTGTGAAGGCCGATCGTCCTCTGGTGCGGCGATTGGGGTGGCTATCATTGATCCTGGCGCTCTTTGTCCATCCGGAAGCAATTCTCCTCTGGCCGGCATTCATCCTCGGCGCCGGATGGATCAAGGGATGGCGGTGGTGGTTCCGGCCAGGGCCCCTGCTGGAAGGGCTCCTGGGAGCAGCCGCGTGCGCGGCCCGCTATGGATGGCAGTTGGCTTTAGCTCGGGGGTGGATGAGTGGGCTGGAAACGCCGACCGGCAGCCGTCCGCCCCTGGAGCCGGGAGGCGCCTGGCTCCTCCGCTTGCAACAACTGGCCCCTTTCTTCCTTGATCCCCACCGGCTGCCGTGGACTGTTCTGTCGCTCCTGGCGCTGGTGGTTGGGGCGCGGATGATTGCCAAAGAGAGACAAACGGAGACAAGCCGGACGGTCCTCTTTTTTTCCCTCTGCCTATGGCTGCCTCCGGTAGAGATGCTGATCCTGCTGGGCAGCACCTACCAGAGTCCCCGCTACCTGACCATGTTGCTCCCAATCTCATCGCTTCTGGCCGGCTATGGATTGGATTGGCTGTTGAGTCGCCTGCAAAGGTTCCTGCCCTCGCATACGGCATTCTTCATGCTTTCCATGTTGGCATCTGTCGCGCTATTCATTGGCTTCTGGCCAGGTGCGGCCAGCGCCGCCAACACTCGGGAAAAAGGGTTTCGATCCGCCTTCGAGTATGTCCGGCAACATTGGCGACCTGGCGATCGGGTGGCCACCGTAGCTCCGGCCTACAGTCACTACGTCCTGGGGCGATCCGATTTTTTCACCCTGGGAAAAGGGTTTGAGGAGTTTGTATACTGTCAAGACGGGCAATGGCTGGACCGCTGGCTCGGCTCCCCCTTGATCCGTTCTGCGGAGGAGTTGAACCAGGTCCTCAGTGAAGATGGACGGCTTTGGTTTGTGAGCGACGAATCGCGTTTCCGCCAGCGCTTTGACCCCGCGTTCGCTCAGATGGTCTGGCTGCGGATGGACCTCATGGCCAAACCGGACCAGGTCCTGGTCTTTGTATCGCAGCGGCGGCCAGCACCGGCCGTTTCCCGCGCCGTGAATGCCGTGTTTGGGGGACAGGTGGCGCTGAGCCGCTACGACCTGGGCCTGGCCGATCAACAACCTGCGGACAGGAGCTGGGGAGAAGTAGTCGCCAGGCCAGGCCAGTCCCTGCCGTTGACCTTGTACTGGCAGGCAGCGGCTCCTATCGAGCGCCAGTATACCGTGTTTGTGCACCTGATCGGAGCTGACCAGCAGCGGTATGCCCAGGATGATGGTCCTCCGCTGAACGGCCTTCAACCGATGATCTACTGGCAACAGGGAGAGACGCTTCCTGACCGTCGGAACCTGATTCTCCCGGCCGATCTGCCGGCCGGCCGCTATCGGCTGGAGGTGGGACTCTATTCCGAAGATGGAGAGCGCCTGCCGGTGGCGGATGCTGCTGGTCAGTCCTTAGGCGAGGCGCTCATCCTTGATTTCCTGCAAGTCATGCCGGCCGACGGTTCCCTCCCGCTACCAGGCCAAATGGTCCAGGCTGACCTGACCGGGAACGGCGATCGGATCCGTTTGCTGGGCTACACATTGGCTGAGAAAAAGGTCAGTCGGGATGGGGTGCTGAACTTGACGTTGTACTGGCAGGCCGTCAACCAGGTGAGCACCGATTATACGGTCTTTGTCCATCTGCTGGACGCGAACGACCAGATCCAGGCGCAAGGAGACGGGCCGCCAGTGAGCGGGTTCTACCCCTCGTCCTTTTGGGACCTGGGGGAGATCGTGATCGACCAGCGCCAGGTATGGGTACCAGCCGACGCACTGCCCGGCACCTATCGGCTGGCAGTCGGTCTGTATCTGCTCTCCACCGGGCAGCGGCTGAGGATCGGCCAGGACGACCGGATTGTGTTAGATGAGATCGAGATTCAATGAGACCGGAAGGCAAGGCGGCAGGAAGGCACCGAATCGGGGCCTGGGAGATCAGCTCGCTGCTGGTTATCCTGATCCTGGGTTTCTGGTTTCGGTGGCGATACGCTGTAGACGTCAGCTTTTTTGTGGATGAGTATTTGACTGCCCGGGCGGCTCAGAAGATCCTGGTTCAGGGAGTGCCCCTGCTGGCTTCGGGCAATTTCTACAGCCACGGCCTGTTGCTCTCGTACCTCGAGGCCATGGTGATCGGGCTGGGGGGCATCGAGCCGTTGGCCATGCGGGCACCGGTCATCCTCATGAGTATGGCCGCTGTCTGGTTGACCTGGTGGTTTGGGCGCAGAATCGTGTCACCGACCGCCGGAATCGTGGCTGCCGCATTGTTGGCTATGGCCCCAGAAGCGATCCTGTGGGGGGGACGGGTGCGAATGTACGCTCCTTTACAGTTCTTTGTCCTCCTCGCGACAGTGATCTTTTACTTCTGGGTGGTGCTTGAGCGGGACCGCTCCCTCTATCGCGTCGGATTTGTCGTCGCCTACTGGGGAGCGCTTTTCTGTCACGCGGAGACGATGCTGCTGTTACCGTTGTGGGGAGCGTGGGCTCTGATCCAGCGCGGGTGGCGTTGGTGCCTGCGGCCGGCGAACGCGCTGGTTTTCGCTATGAGCGGTTTGTCCGTGGTCATCGAGGTCCTGCTGCGGCGGATCGGGCCGCCGGTGCAGGCGCGGGTGGCGCCAGGTGTTCTGGAACCCCTAAGCCGCCAATACCTGGGCTTTAGCTTCGATGGGCTAGGTGCACAGAAAGCGCTGGCTCCGGTGTTTCTCACGCCAACCCGTATACCGATTACATGCCTGGTTGTAGCCGGGATCATCTATCTACTGCTGACAGCCCTGCGGTCGAAAACGCACGTCAGAGCCCGCATGCCCCAGGATCGACAAGCACTGGGGTACCTCTACGCCTTGTTGCTGCCCACCCTGGGGTTATTGCTCTTTGCGGTGGACCCTGAGTGGAAAAGCCCGCGCTATAGCATCATGCTCTTGCCCCATGTGTTTCTGATCGCGGCCGGGGTACTGGTCTGGCTGGGCAGGTGGCTGCAAGCCTCTCTGACACGCAGGATAGGACACAGAGCGAGTGATTCAGCGGCCTCGATCGTTGCGACAGTAACGGTGATTCTGATCGTTGTCAGTTCGTGGCCATCCGCCCTGGCCGCTACCCGGGAGAGCGTGCCCCGCTACGACTGGGCTCTGGCGTATGTGCGTGACCATCAACAACCCGGCGATGTGATCATCACCTTTTTGTGCCCGGCGGCTTTTTGGCATCTGGGCCGCTGTGATTATCTGGCCATTCCGACAGATTTTAGCGGCTTTGCGTTTCAGAAAGATGGGAAATGGGTCAGTGGTTGGGATGGGGTACCGATCCTTGATTCGGCCACAGGTTTGAAGCAGGCGCTGGCCGAGGCCCGGTGTGCCTGGTTTGTAGTGGATGAGGGACGCTTCCGTACGCGCTACGATGCCGAGTTTCAGCAGGCTGCTCAAGAAGGTATGGAACTGGTGGCTGCGGAGCACGAGATGTTGGTCTTTCTCAGGTGCAATTCTCCTTGAGACGCCTGTCCCAAACGGCTCAGGGCGGACTGTCGTACGCCGCCGGACGCTGTGGCCCAGCGGCAGCCATCCCGGCTTTCGAATAATCCCCCGGACAAGCAGAGACCGTTCCTCCATCAAGAAGGTCGATTCTCTCATCAAACTCTAATCTTTGTTTAAGGTTTGTTTAATCTTGGTCTGTTATGCTAGAGGGCGAGGATAGGGAACACCTCGCTTAATCAGCACAGTTTTGGGCCAAAAGTCCGGCTCTGGGGGGAGCCGGACTTTTGGTTTATGACCATTCAGTCCGGTTTGTCAAAAATGGAAAACTGTGGCATCATTTCCATAATACGGAAGATCAGTGATTCTCATGTCAATCCGTGTCCGGCTGACGTTATGGTATACCTCAGTCCTCGCTATCGTGCTCGCTCTCTTTAGCGTGGCGCTCTACTCGCTGCTGACCTTTACCCTGATCAATCAGATCGATCGTCAACTCCAGTCAACCGCTGACCGGGTGGCCCAGTCGGCGCGATTGCGCCTGTCGCTGGTATCGTTGAGCCCGGTGCTTGAGATCCCGGAGCTCGATGTCTTTGCCACTCCGGGCCTGTACGTCCAGGTCTATGATGAGGACAGTGGACAGCTTCTTCGCTCCAGAACGTTGGGCGAAGGAGCGTTGCCACTGGACGAAGAGATGCTGGCCCAAACCCTGCAGGGACGCGCCAATTGGCAGACCATCCATATCGAGAAGAACCGCATCCGGATCTTTAATGCGCCGTTGATGGTGAACCAACGAGTGGTCGGTGTGGTCCAGGTCGGCAGCCCCCTCACCCAGGTCGATCAGACCCAACACCAGTTGGTGATTATTCTGCTTGGCGGGGGGATGGTGGCCCTTCTGATCTCAGCCGGATTGGGGTTTCTGTTGGCCCGCGCCGCTTTGCATCCCATTAACCAAATTACTCAGACTGCTCTGGCCATCTCCCACGCCCAGGACCTGAGCCAACGACTCACACTCCGTGGACCGGCTGATGAACTCGGCCGTCTGACGGCAACCTTTAACGAGATGTTAGCCCGTCTGGAGACCCTCTTTCGCACGCAGCAGCGGTTCATCGCCGATGTTTCCCACGAACTCCGCACTCCGCTGACTATCATTCAGGGCAACCTGGATCTCCTGCAGCGGGGAGCCATCAACGATCTGTCGGCTTGTCAGGAAATGCTGGAAACCATCCAGGATGAAGTGGCTCGTATGTCCCGCCTGGTGGCCGATCTGTTGCTTCTGGCGCGGATGGATGCCGGGGTGCGCCTGGAGATGCAACCGGTGGAGCTGGACACCCTGCTTCTGGAGGTGTACCGTCAGAGCGGTGTCGTGAGCAGTGGTGTGGAGGTGCGTCTGGGCCACGAGGACCAGGCCGTGGTGATGGGGGATGTGGACCGTCTCCGTCAGCTCTTCCTCAATCTGGTAGACAATGCCCTGAAATATACACCGCCTGGTGGCCAGGTAACGCTATCACTCTACCGGGAGAACGGATGGGCACGGGTGGAGGTGGCCGATACCGGGATTGGTATTCCGGCCGAAGACTTGAAACTCGGGCCGAGGGGAGTGCCCCTCATCTTCGAGCGTTTCTACCGCGCTGATCGAGGACGAACCCGGTCGCAAGGCGGAACAGGACTGGGCCTGTCTATCGCCTACTGGATCGCCAAGGCTCATGGAGGAGAGATCACGGTCAAGAGTCAGGTGGGCCAGGGGACCACTTTCACCGTGAGACTACCACTCCATGCATCCGCCTGAATCGGCTCTCGCATAGAAATCTCTACGGCGAAGTCTCGCCAAAGTCCACCAGGTACTCGATGGTCGCCCTGGCCCGTTCTGCTTCGATCTGGCTCTTGAGAGCGTCCTGTTGCCGGACGCGCAAGGCCCGCTCCTCTAATTCATGGAGACCTCGTTCCAGGACCTTGATGATCGCGTAGCCACGCTGCGTAGAGATCGGCTCGCTGAATTGCCCCACGGACAGGGAAAAGGCAACCTCGCCAATTTGAGGGTCCATCATCTCCTGCGTGAACCAGCCGAGATCGCCTCCATTGTTCTTGGTCTGATCATCCAGCGAATATTGCGCCGCCAGAGCCGCAAAATCCTCCCCCGCCTTGAGCTTGGCGGCCACTTCCTGAGCCGTGGCTTCATCGGCAACAACGATATGGGCCAGCCGGACCTGTTCCGCCTGGGTATCCACCTTCTGGGCCGACAAGAGAAGACTGTAGAGCAATGTATCGTGGATTACCTGCTCAAAGGACTGCTCCGTCAGTCCGTTGGTGCGCAGAAAGGTCTCCCAGTCCGCATACCGACCACTGCTCAGGATACTGTTCTTTTCCTTCTCGACCTGAGCTTTGAATTGAGCGGGGTCTACCTCAATCCCCTGATCGGCCGCCAGTTTGCGCATGAGGCGGCGGTCCACTACTTGCCTGAGGACATCGTTCTGGACCTGCCACAGTCGTGACTGCATGGCTGGATCATCCCAGTTGATGTCGTATTGTTGGTTGACGATGAGCAATGCCTGTCGGAGAACCGGTTCGTACTCTTCCCAGGTGATCGGCTCGCCGTTGACTGTAGCCAAGGTCACGCCTTCCAACCGACGAATATGTTTGAGTGCCATCTCCAGCTTCGAAGCAACAGGAGGAGTACCAGCGGCAGCGGATGGTACGACAGTGGGTTGCGGGGTCGCAGTTGGCGGTTCGGGGGTAGGCGTTGGCGTGGCTTGGGAGCCGCAGCCGACTACCAGCAAGACCAGGACGAGACTAGAGATTCCGAGTACCCAACGGTTGATCCTCATCGTGACAGCTCCTTGAATGCCGAATCCCACCTTGCTCATCACTGCATGAGAGCATGAGAGATTAAAAATTATAGTTTCATCCCCATCTTTTGTCAATTTGACAGCCTTATGGGGCGATGCTATACTTTGCCCCGGTTGCATCCGAGAACCTATGGGGAAGGGCAAGATCACAATGAATCAGCACTCAATGAAAGTCGTCGCTCTGGCGGCGATGTTGGCTCTGACGTTTCTCTCCTCTCCGTTACAAGTCACAGCGGATCCATCCCCGACGGTGGCCCCGCAGGCTTCGTCGGGCTGGGAATTGGTCACTTCTCCGGCTAGCGCCACCATGTATACACTGGACATGATCGATGCCAGCAATGGTTGGTCGGGGGGAATGGCCGGTTTTGTGTTCTACTATGATGGCACTGGATGGCAGGGCAAGCCGACCACGTTTCAGTACGTCATCAATGGCATTGACATGGTCAGTGGCTCGCTCGGTTGGGGGGTCACCTGGCAGGGCCGAATGATTAAATGTGACGGCTCTTCCTGGTGGGTGCACAGTCAACCGGCTACGTCTTCGCTGGACGATCTGTTCATGCTGAGCGCAAGCGACGGCTGGGCTGTAGGCGGCATCGGCGACAATGGAAAAGGTACGATCCTGCGCTACAACCCCGGCGCCGATGCCTGGCAGGCGGTAAGCAGCCCGGTTTCGGCCTGGCTCAAGGCGATTGACATGGTGAATGCAAACGATGGCTGGATCGTGGGCATCTCGGGGACCTTTGTCCGTTGGAACGGCTCGACCTGGCAGGGAGCGAGCCTCTTCCCGGGCGTGGCGCTCATGGATGTGGACATGGTCAGCTCGACCGACGGGTGGGCGGTTGGTTCGACCGGAACTCCGCCGGATGTAGCCGGGGTCATTTATCATTACAACGGTACCGAATGGTCCGAGGTGGCCACGTTCAGCGGCTCTCCCCTCCATGCTGTGTCGATGGTCAGTAGCAATGAAGGTTGGGCCGTTGGCGATGGAGGAACCATTCTCCATTATTGGAACGGAACATGGACGCCAGTAACCAGCCCGACCGATAAGGCCCTCTATGCGATCCAAATGCTCAGCCCCACCAATGGCTGGGCGATGGGCAAGGATGGGGTCATCTTGCGCTATCGGGGGGTCTATGATCTTTCCTCCTCCATCAAGAGGGTCAACCCTCGTCACGCGAGCGCCGGGCAACGATTGACCTACACCATCCAGGTAAGCAATACCGGCACAATCCCGGCCCCCGCGGTGATGGTGACCGATCCGATCCCGTCTGGCACCGTGTATGTCCCCGGCAGCGCCTCGACCACTCGGGGCACGATCCAGAGCACCAACCCCCTGGTGGTGGCGGTTGGGGACCTGCCCCCTGGGGAATCGGCTCTGATCACGTTCCAGGTGGACATCTCACCGGTTGGCGGGCCGTCGAATTCAGGCTGTGGATTTATCGTGAACGACGCCATGATCGGCGTCGAGGGCACGCAGATCTCTCGTCGGGCTGTCGCTTCCATCGGGGATTGCTATGGGAGTTATCTGCCTCTGAGCCCGAAGCGCTATTAGGAGACTCGCCACCTCGATTCTCAATCGGTAGGCTAATCTGTAGGCGGTCTTAACCCAGGTGGGGAGGGCCGACTGTCCATCCTCTGCCGCCCGAGACGGCGTTCAGGAAGAGGCGACCAGATCGGCCTGTTCGGCCTCCCACATCTCCTCGAACATCTGGCGGATCTCCTCCAGGGAGCAGACCGCTGCCGCCAGGGGATCGAGCATGAGCGCCTGCAGTGCGGCCTGCCGGCTCCTCTCGAGAACCGCCGCCGACCGGACTGCTCCACCAGCCGCTCTCCCATCCGGCGGGCCAGGTCCAGCCATTCACTATCGATATCCACCAGGGCAAAAGTACCCCGCTCGAGCCCCGGTACAGAGAGGAGATCGGTCATCAATCGGCGGGCAAACGCGCGCTGGCTGCACCCAGGATGGCAACCTTGATCGGTCGAATCAACAACCTGGAACCGTTGTCCTTACTCGGTTCAGGGAATTCACAATATTGGGTCATGCGTTCTTCTCCAGTCATCCGCGTTCGCCGAGATGTGGGCCAGGCCTCGCTCCATTAGAATCCCGGAGACCATCACCAGCAAGGTGCAGACCTTCGGATTCTCTCGAACTCGAATTCGTGGTCTGCCGTCGGGCGTTTTGTGGTATAATGGGATTCTAGCGGGTTCGATCTTGGGCGTCCATGTTTCACCTAAAGACCTGACCCAGACCCTGCCCGGGGAGAGGCCATGAGCAACCAGAATGGTCGTGCGTCAGGGACACTGCGGCTGGCAGGTCTGCTGGCCGGAATTTGCTGGATCGTTGGTTACACCCTGCTGGGATATGCCGTTGGCAGCTCGACAAATGGAGCATGGATGCCGCTGGACACGACCCCGCAAGCCTTCCTCCCACTGGTCGTGCGCTCCGGGGAGGAAGAACCCTCCCTGACCATTTATGACCTGGATGGCGCCGAACGGGATTGGGACTGGCTGGTCGCCACCTTCGGCGCAGTTGTCCTGGAACGCGGCACGGGAACGGCCAGTGTGACCGTGCTCCGCGCGGTAGAGGGTCCGAGCACCCTGATCGTGCACGTCGAAGATGCCTCCGGTACCCCTCTGCCCAACATACCTGTGGTGTTCTACTGGCCGGATGCGCCTGGACTACCTCCTGAGCAGCAGGCCTGTGGGCTGGATCGAGGGGTGATCGGCTATACCAAGGTAGAAAACGGGAACGCCGAGTTCGCGATGGGCTCAGGAGCGTACTACTTTCCTCCTGCCGGCGGTCCTCACGTGGTATGGATTGCCACCCCCGGCACCGACTGCCTCCATGGGCTTGGGATGCTGGGCGGGACGAACCATATCCATCTGGACAGCGTGTGGAGAATGTCAGAGTCAGGCCTCGCGGAACCTGAATCCTTGATGGTGAAATGAGAGGAGGGGGCAACCAGCGATGCCGGAGATTCTCGTGGGTTGTGCGGGTTGGACAATTCCCAAGGCCCACGCTGAGCGATTTCCTGCCGTGGGGAGTCATCTGCAACGGTATGCCTCCCGCTTGTCGGCGGTCGAGATCAATTCGTCGTTCTACCGATTGCACCGTCCGGCCTCCTACGAACGGTGGGCCGCCACCGTGCCCGAATCGTTCCGCTTTGCCGTCAAAGTGCCCAGGCAGATCACTCATATCGGCAGGCTCCTCGAACCGGAGTTGCTCGATCCGTTTCTGGAAGGCGCTCAAGCGTTGGGAAGCAAACTCGGCCCGTTGTTGGTGCAGTTGCCGCCCAGTTTGGCTTTTGATGTCCGGATAGCTGCCGCTTTCTTTTCCGCGCTGCGGGAACGCTTTCCAGGAAGTGTGGTCTGTGAACCCCGGCATCCAAGCTGGTACACTCCGGACGCCGAAGCGCTCTTGCTGGGCTATCAGATCGCGCGAGTGGCCGCCGATCCAGCCCCTGTCCCGGCGGGGGCCGAACCGGGCGGATGGTCAGGGCTGATTTACTACCGGCTCCACGGGTCGCCGCGCCTCTATCACTCGGCCTACTCGGTGGACTATCTGAACATCCTGGCCCAGAAACTGGTCCTGGCATCCCATACGGCCGAGACGTGGTGTATTTTGAACAACACGGCCAGCGGCGCGGCCATAGAGAACGCATTCGCCCTGGTGGAAATTCTCAACGCTCGATGACCTGGATCGCCTCCGGCAAGGTAAAGGAATCCCCGATCCACACGCCGTCTGGACCGGTAGCCGGCAGCCAACGTTGCTCTCCACAAGGATGAAGGCTGATGGTGAGCCGGTACGTACCGGGCCGGCCATCTTGCGGGATCGGCAACAGATGCTCCGAGGCCAGTGGTATCCCCGGCGTCCATCGGTCGGTGGTGTCCCGGCCAGCAGTGGGCGATCCATCGCGGTACATCAAGAAGCGACCGTTTTCGTCCACAAGCTGGATCAAAGCCAGCAGGTTGTGGGAGATAGGCCGCAGTCCCTGCCAGTATAGATGCAGAACCAACCGTTCACCGGGCCGCACCGGGTTCCCTTCCAGCCGGTAGCCCAGGAGCCGCACGTCTTCCCAATCCACCTGGAGGGGGATGGCGCTTGCCAGCTCCGCGTTGGTGGCCCGCGGCGCCGGAGCGTGAACCGGAGCAATATAGAAGATAGGGGTCATCACCGCCAAAACCAGCATCCCCAGAACCGGCCCTCCCAAGACTGAAGTCCGCGCCCGACCCCTGGCCCACCATGACCAGCCAGCCACCAGGACGACCATCACGGTGGGCAGGATCGGATAGATGAGCCGTCCCTGATCGGTTCCCAGCACCGTTGCCGTCCACTGCACCAGAGACCCCACCGTGATCGCCGCATGCAACCCCAGCAGGAGCAGGGACCAGCCGGCAGATCGGGCCAAGGTACCCCGGCCGTGGACCAGCCAGGCGACAAAGCCCGCCAATCCGATCAAACAGGCAACAGCGATCAGCCAGTAGATGGCGGACTGGAATTGAATCCCGATCCAGCCTAACCAGAAGGATCGGAACACCCCCCGGAACAACCAGGCCATCACCTCCCCGGTGAGCGGTCCCTGGCGGAGAGCGTTGATCTGCAGCAGGAACGACCAGCCCAGCGGATCGCCATACAAGCGCCAGTTCCTGAAATAGTACCATCCACAAACAAGGAGGGCCAGGCCAAACGCCAACAATAGTCGTCCTGCCATGAGTACGCCAATATGTACAAGACGGCGGTTGGCGGTTGGCTTATCCCTGAGGCTCGCCAGCACGATCGCCAATCCAACGACGGGCACCAGAGCGAACAAACTGGCCTTGCTCAACATCCCCAACCCCAACAGCACTCCCAACCGGGCGCTGCGCCTCCACAGCGACGCGGGATTGGTCTGGTGAAGGAGTGCGACCGCCTGCCATAGACACAGAGCCGAGAGACAAATGGCCATGTTGTCATTGTTCGCCACGGCTGACAGGAAAATAAACTGAGGGGTGAACGCAGCCAGCGAAGCCATCACCAGAGGAATGAGGGGATCGGCGGGGAAGAGAACCTTGCCCAGCCGATCAATCGCCCAAACGGTGACGACCCCCAGGACAATGGACCACAGCCGAACCAGGCGCCAGGCCAGCACCCAGCCACGGAACGGCCACTGCTCCTGCGCTGTGTGGAGGAGCAGGTTCTTCGGGGCGCGGGGATCATAGGCATCGTAATACGCATTGGCACAAACGGCAAACGGTGCCTCGGGTGCCTCCTGAATCCAAAAAGTCGCTGCCGCACCGATTAGATAGTACAAGGGAGGCTGGAAAGCTTCATGCTCTTCGGTTGTGGTAGGAAGATGACCATGTTGGGCCAGATACCGAACGTAGGTAAAATGTGGCACCTCATCCGGTGCCTCACCGAGGGGAATGGTCAGGCTATACCAGATAGCCAATGCAGTAAACGCAGACAAGATGATAGCCAACGGCAGGCGGACTCGGATTCGATGAGGCTTCATGGGGCAAGAACCCGGATCTGAGTGAGGAGGACCCGCTTGCCATCGGTTGGAGCATCCGCCGAGAGGACAGGCAAGTTGCGAACGCTCGGGTATTCATACATGTCGGCCCACAGGTTGTAGCGACCCGGAGGCAAGGATTCGGGTAAGACCAGGTAGTGGGTGTCGGGCACGAGTTCACCGCGCAGCCAGCGAGTGGTCGGGCTATAGTTCCCGCCCGGGTCGTCGTCATGCTGCGTCGGTTGGCGTGTCACCTCCGCATCGGTGAGGTGGATGAAAGTCTTGTAATCCTGATCTAACTCCTGGAGAGCTAACCAATACAGGGTGACTTCCACCGTATCGCCCGGTCGGTACCGGGTTTCCTTGATGGAAAAAGCTTGTAGCTCCACCACGTCCTGCAGATTCGCGCTCACTGGTGTCGCGACTTGCACATGGCCGTTGGGTTGGATGAGATGGCTCAGGAGGATGGCTGCCGGAAGAAACAGGCAACTGGCGATCGTGGCGATTCCCATCCATTTCGCCCCTTGTATCGCCCGATGGACAATTCGCATCCGTTTCCACTCCCGGGTACATGCCACGCCCAGGGCCAGAAAGGCAATCAGCGAGAGGATCGTGCCCCACCGTTGCGAGGGGGTGAGCCTCAGCCGGACGATCAGCGCACCACTTCCCGGAGCAAGATCAAAGGTGGCCAATCCCAGGACCCCTCTGGGCCGGGCGGGAACGGATTCCCCCTGCCATTCCGCCTCCCAACCAGGATAATAGAACTGATGCAGGGTCAGAGTCACCCTTTGCTCAGCGCTCAAGGTGAACTCATAACGGGTGTAGCCGACCCCGGTCAGCCGCAAAGAGCCTTGAGCGATGGCGGGCGACTCAGTGTCGGTTCCAGCCGATGACTGAGGCAGGGGATGGGAAATCGCCCATCGTTGCTCCTGCACCCAGACAGGCAGGTATTCACCTGTCCAGGTGGCGCCGATCTGGCCGAGACTTCGATCCATGTGCCACATCCCCTGGAGGGACAGATCGGGGACGAACCACCGCATCGACAGCGACCCCATGGCCCAGATCCCGGTCGCAACCAGGATAAGACCGATCAGGAGATCATGACCGCGACGGGCAGGGCGCGGCAATCCGGTCACAAGAGCGCCGGCCAGAAAGGCCGTGGCAAGAGCGGTGATCGCCTGAAAGCGCCAGGGGTATTGAAGAAAGGCGAGTGCGGGTTCAAAAAGCCTCCAGACCGGCAACGAGAGGGTGGTGAGCATGAAAATGGAACAAAGAGCGACAACGAGGAAGAACAAGATGGATGGACGGTGTGGACGAGATCCAAGCATAAACGATGCAGTCACCAGGAATGCAACCTGGATCCAGCCCAATGGAAAGGCGATTGGGACAGCAGGATCCAGGGAATAATCGTAGAGCAGGCTGGCCGAGATCACCTGAGCCAAGGACAAGAGATGATCCTGGTACCCTTGGGAGACCCCGTGGCCCAGACCGACATACCGGGACTCAACTGCCACCGGCAACCAGTAGAACGCACTGAGGAGCACGGTCAGAAGGAACGCAATAGCCAGGCGACCTACTGCCCGCCTGTTCCCTCGTCGGCCAAGCAAAAGCAACAGATAGCCAGCCAGGACGGGACCAAAGATCAGCGCCGACAGACTGTGGGTGATACCCAGCGCAACCAGAGAAAGAGAAGCCCCTGCCAACCAGAACACCGCGTGTTTCCCCGGTTCTACCACCAGGTGATGAAAAGTCCACAGCCCAACGGGGAACCAAACAAACGCCAGGAATTCAGCGACGGCACCTCGGATATACAGGTCGATCAGGTGGTAGGGCAGGTAGACATAGACCACCGCCGCAACAAGAGCTGCCCTTTTTGTCAGATGCAGACGAGCGAAGCGGTACATTCCCAAGGCCGAGGCGATCAGGCCAGTAGCCAGAACAAGCTTCATGGCCGCCACCGCATCGAACCCCAGGAGAGTGAAAGGAAGCCCCCAGTAGTAGCTTAACGGACCGTAAAAGTTGAGCACCGGGTGGCCATAGCCAAAGGCGAACTCGGGAAACCAACGGGGGTAGAAGACGCCAGCCCGTACCGCGCCGTCAAGCGCCGCAAGGCGATAGAGATGAAAGAGGCCATCGTGGGACTCGAAAAAGCCTTGGTTCATCAACGGGAACAGCGCCGGCAATGTGAGCATGATGACCCACAGACTGACCGGAACACGGGCTATCCGTTGAGCCAAAGTCCTGCCTCCAGCATCCACGTCACGATTATAGCATGGCCCACACCCAGCGGCAAGTGGTTAGATTGCCGGCTGGAGGATGGCCGCTTTTCCAGGGTGCCGTCGAAAGGGATGATCCGCCAGGCGTTGAGCAAGGTGGTCAGAGGCCGAGTGCCCCCCTAGTCCGTTCTGCTTCCGGGTGTGGCGGCCAGAGGGTGTCCACGATCCGGGTCGGCATCTCCTCGCGGTTTTCTTTGCTTGCCCAAAACACCAGCCGTTCTGCGGGCCCCAGCCTGGTCTGCAACTCGGCCAGCAGGAAATCGCGGACCAGGACCAGCACCCAAGGTCGCCTCAGCGTGGAGAGATGGGACAAAATGGGAGCGAGCCCGACGCCTTGCCAGAGTTCGAGTTTGCCGATTTCATCCACGATCACGAGGTCACAGGGAGGTGTAGTACAGGGATCCAGCGCCTGCTCTACTACCCGAACTGTCCAGGCCAGCGCCTCCCCATCGAACGAATAGAGACCGACGGCGGGACCTCCCAGGTCGCGATCCGTCCGCGCCAGGGTACGGCGCTCACCGGTGCGCAGGTCGATGCCGCACACGCCGATCTTCTGGCCGCGATGGTCTGTGATGGCTGGGGCTAGTACTCCCCCGCAGACAAGGCCCCGTTGCCGGGCCAGGTCAACCACCCGTTGAGCAATGGTTGTCTTGCCCACCCCAACCGGCCCGGTGAGCAGGCCGATGCGCGGCCTGCTCAGCAACCGGTCTGTTTCACATTTTGCAGCCAATCCTGAGGCACCAGACAAATGAAGCGCAGCAGCTCATCTCCAGTATTCTGCAATTGGTGCATCTCCCCACCCGGTATAAACACGGTGCTGCCATAGCGGACGGGGAGATCTCCCTGCTCCGTCCGGATCACCCCCTTGCCCGATAGGACAAAGATCTCATGTTCCCACCAGTGGCTATGATACGGGGTGGCGTAACCCGGTTGGACCTCAAACACACGCAAATTGAAATGAGGAGCGCCTTGGTCTGGGCCAATCACCAGACGCCATGTCACCCCATCAACGGCCGGTTGAGCTTCCACTCCGTAGAAATCCCGTACCTGGATCATCGTTCGTTCTCTCCCGTTCTATGGATATTTACGTCGGATCAGGAGGGCCAGACGGCTTCGGGGCTGCCGCGCCATATCTTGGATCTGGTAAACAGCCAGGCGATCGTAGCCGTCAAAAGCCGCCGACCACTGCCCTGATAGCTGAATCGACCGGTCAACACCTGCACGAACTGGCGGATCGTCGCCGGGTTGCACACGCCCAGGCGATAACTCAGCTTCTGGAAACGGTAGAAAAAGCCGGCCAGCAACCCGGCGGTGGCAAGACTATGGCCGATCGTACGCCAGATGTGTAATTCATAATCAGACAGGTTGTCCTGAAGGATGGCGGACGCGGCCAGTCGGCCGCTGGTTATGGCATGCCGAATCCCCTCGCCCAGGAACGGGTCGACCAACCCCGCCGCATCCCCGACCAATATGCAGCGCCGGGTGGAGAGCTTTTCCGGCGGCTGAATGCGCCACACCGGCCAGGGCGGAGCCTGGTAGCATGGGAGCGGATGTCCTCGGACCGCAATTCCGTCGAGTTCAATGCCCAGGCGGTCCATCTCGTGATGCAATACGGAGCGCAGGTCCAGGCGGTTGGGACGGAACTGCCCGACGCCTATCGACAGGAAATCTCCCTTGGGAAAGACCCAGAGGTACCCCCAGGGGACGATCCCTAACGAAAAAAGGGCCCGGCTCCCATACTCAGCGCGGAGACTTGCGTCAGTCAACGGAACCTCGGCTTCTAGACTGCCTCCAAACCGCCGCCCCCGGCGCAGGCCTAGACTCCGGGCCACCGATGAGGTCGCCCCGTCGGCACCAATGAGATAGCGGGCGGTGATCGTGCGCTCCCCGGCCGTGACCCACACGCGGTCATCGGCTTCGCGGACCTCCGTCACCGGACAATCGTCCCAAACCTCGACGTCGGCATGACGGATCAGAAAGAGATCAAATTCGTCACGCATGACCATAACCACCGGCTGGTCAGGCAGAGCCATGTCCATCGGAGGCAGGTTGGGAAATGTAAACCGAACCTCGGTGGGTGCGGAGCGGATCACAGAGTCGAATCGAAACGGGAATTGCTCCAGAGTCGTCTTGGGGATGGCCCCACCACAGGCCTTGTACCGGGGCAGTCGGGCTTGCTCCACCACCAATATTCGAAGTCCAGCCTGCCGCAGATCATACGCAGCCGCCGCCCCTCCGGGTCCCGCACCGACGACAATGGCGTCCCAATCAGTGCGTGTCATGGAAGACCAGGCCTTGCTCTCCTGCATCCACCCGGATGACGGTTCCGGGCTTGGGATCGACGCGGAGCAAATAGTCCGCCAGAGGTTCACGCAGGTAGCGGTTGATGATCCGTCGCAGGGGCCGAGCCCCCCATTCCGGATGGTCGTTCTGGGCCAGCATCCAGGAGCAGGCGGCATCGCTCACCTGCAGCGTCAGGCCTTGGGCCTCTAACAGGCGGGCTTCCTTCTTGAGCATCAGCCCCAGGATCAGCCGCAATTGCTCCGGAGAGAGGGGATGGAAGAGGATGATCTCGTCCAGGCGGTTCAGGAACTCGGGGCGAAAGGTGGTCCTGACCTTGTGCATCACCAACTCCCGGGCCTGATCGGTGAGCGTCGGCTCCACCAGGTACTCGGACCCCAGGTTGCTGGTCATGATGATCACCGTCTCCCGGAAACTGGCGACGCGGCCCTGCCCATCGGTCAAACGCCCTTCCTCCATAACCTGAAGGAGGATGTCCAGGACGCGCGGGTGGGCCTTTTCGATCTCGTCCAGGAGGACCACCGTGTAGGGTTTCGACCGGACGGCTTCGGTGAGCTGCCCTCCACTTTCATAGCCGACATATCCCGGTGGGGCGCCGATGAGCCGGCTCACGGTATGCTCTTGTTGATATTCGCTCATGTCCAGGGTGACCGTGGCCTCTTCGTCGCCAAACAGAAACTCGGCCAGTGCCTTGGCCAATTCGGTCTTGCCCACACCGGTAGGCCCCAGGAAGAGGAACGAACCAATCGGCCGATTCGGATCCTTCAGACCAACGCGGGCGGTTTTCACAGCGCGACTGACCGCCAGGACGGCTTCCTCCTGGCCGATGATGCGCTGGTGCAGGTGCTCAACCATGCGGGCATAGCGGGTCCGCTCATCGGCTCCCAGCTTGGCCACCGGGATGCCGGTCATCAGGCTGGCCGCCAGGGTGACATCATCGACATCGAGTTGGGGATGAGTGGCTGGACTCGGGCCTTGCAGCGGAGCAAGGTGAGATTGAGCGCCCATGCGCACGAGAGCACACGCCCGGTGGAGCAATTGCAGGGCGCTGGCCGGCAACACGGCATCGGCGAGGTAGCGTTTGGCCAGGGAAACGGTCACTGGAAGGGCCTCATCGGCAATGCCAAGCTCATAATCCGCTTCCAGATACGGCCGGTGGATGCGCAGGATTGCGACCGTTTCATCCGGATTGGTCTCCGGAACTCTGAGTAGATGACTGTGCTCGACTACCGCAGAGTGGGATATCACCCGGGTCTGGTAATCGGTCTCTGTCGTGGTCCCAATCACCACGGCTTTTTCTTCCAGGAAGGCACGCAGTAGGTCGGTCTGGGCTTTGGGAAATTCGACCTGGAGAGCCGTGCCAAAGAACCGATGCAGATTGGGCACAAATAGAACCCCCTGCACGGCTTTGCGCAACCCGGCCTGTACGGCCCGGGACGCATCGGCCAACAGGGCCGGTTCGGCAATCTCCACCACGCTCTGCAAGGACGCGGGGCCCTTCCCTTCCGCAATCAGAAGAGCCAGACTGTGGACTAATGACCGTCGTCCGACCCCAGGCACACCGACCAGGATCACGTGGCGGTCGTGAGCCAGATTGAGCAAATTCAACAGATCACGAAGCAATTCCTGCCGAACGTAGACTGGCTGAAGTTGTCCATCCCGGGCCAAGGCGACCAGGTCCCGAACCGTCGTCTGCCGGGCCAGAGCGGAATCGGCGAGCAGGGAACTCAACGCTCGCGGGGTAATGCCCCGCTGTTGGAGCAATCCGGCGGTCGAAACTCCCGACTGACTCATCG
Organism: Chloroflexota bacterium; assembly: GCA_018606645.1. Lineage (GTDB taxonomy): Bacteria > Chloroflexota > Anaerolineae > JAAYZQ01 > JAAYZQ01 > TumbabinsA96. The sequence goes on along the minus strand of JAGVRI010000004.1, from coordinate 111,661 downwards.
CCGCCAGGGCATCCTCCGTGCCAACCCAGATCTCATCTCGAGCGCGGGCGATGGCCCGGCCTTCATCCAGTACCACCAGCATCTCGCTGCTCAAAGGGATGCGCGTTCCATCTTGGGCCTCAAAATCGAAATCCACGTCGGCCGCACGTCGTACCCGGACCTGGTCTTCGACGGCGCGAGTCAGTTGCTCCAACTTGAAGCCACGCTCATTGGCAAATCGTACCAGGAACTGATGGGCAGCGTACGCTGGATTGTCCAGGAAAGCCAACAACAGATGCTCCGGCATGAGCACCTGCTGCCGGAACCCGCGCATGATCGCTGCCGCCTGATTCAGGGCTTTCGTCAGCTCCTCAGAAGGGATATTGGGATTGAGAGTGCCCATAATGGATTTGCCCCCGCATGTGGAACGCGCTACCCGTTCGGATCCCAGACCAGACTCTTGGCCGTCCATGGCCGATTGTAGCATTGGGCAAAGGGTTTGTCAAAGATTCGAGTTCATGCAGGCATGGGGCGCAAGCGTAGTGGACATGCGGCGAGTTGACAGGATCGACAAAACCCATATAATCGCTGCGCATACCTGGAGTCGGGCAACCACGATGGGTCAACAAGAAGTGTCTCAATTCACCATGTCCAGAGCCAAGATCGCCAGCACGATCGGATACTATGGGGCATTTATCGCGCTGGGCATCACCGTAGCCGCGCTGGGACCGACGCTGCCGGGACTGGCAGCCCATACGCGCACCGGGCTGGCGGCGATTAGTGTTCTGTTCACGGCCCGTTCGCTGGGCTATCTAGTGGGCTCATTCCAGGGCGGCAGACTGTACGACCGCCTGCCCGGTCACCCCGTCCTGACCACTGTGCTGCTCTTGATGGCGGCCATGTTGGCTTCGATCCCCTTCGCGCCCGAGTTGTGGGTCCTGGTTGCCGTCGTGCTTATCCTGGGGGTGGCCGAGGGTATGGTGGAGGTTGGGAGCAACACCCTCCTCCTATGGATCCATCGAGCCAATGCGGCTCCCTTTGTCAACGCTCTTCATTTCTTCTTCGGAGTAGGGGCGTTCCTGGGGCCGATCGTCGCCGCTCAATCCCTGTCGCTTACCGATGACACGGTCTACTCCTACTGGGTATTCGCCCTATTGGCGCTGCCGGTAGCAGGCTGGTTGATCCGCCTGCCCAGCCCTCAGAAAGTCGTCTCCGAAAACGCCCCCTCTGCACGGCGGGAACCGGTCTGGATCGCGCTGGTGGCCGGATTCTTTTTCCTGTACGCTGGGGTGGAACACAGCTTCGGGGGCTGGATCTATACGTACGCCACCACAATGAATCCGGGGACTGAAACGACTGCCGCCTATCTGGCCTCAGCCTTCTGGGGGGCCATCACAGTGGGACGCCTGCTGGCCATCCTACTGGCCGTCCGAATTCAACTCCACCGCATGGTGTGGGCCAGCCTGGCTGGGTGCCTGCTGTGCACCGGGGTGTTTCTCTTGTTCCCCGGTTCAGTGTGGGCCGTCTGGCTCGCTTCCGCCGGGCTTGGTCTGGGTCTGGCGTCGATCGTCCCCACCACTCTGGCCTACGTGGGTCGGCAGATGGGCATTACAGGTCGGGCGACCGGCTGGTTCTTTGTCGGACTGGGGTCGGGCGCCATGACGATTCCCTGGCTGATCGGTCAGCTTTTTGAGCAGGTAGGGCCCCGGGCAATGGTGGTGACGATCCTGGTTGAGTTGTTGCTGGCCCTTGGTCTGTTCTTCCTGATGACCAGGTATGCCACCCGCCCTCTCAGGAGCCAAGCCTAATTCCTCACCTCTTCCAGCAGTCTCAGCACCTGATAGTCAGACCTGAGCTGAGCTTGTCGGATGTTGCGGACCACCTGGTAGCTGGCGCGGATTCTTCGCACGGTCTCCTCTGCCGGACGGTCGGTTGCGGCGCTGATCTCCGCCACAGCAAGGGTCATCATCCACTTGAGCAGTTGGTCAAAGGCTTCTTTGTTGAACCACAGGATACCCTGGTAGCGATTGACCTGGATATACTGCTGGACCTCACTGTCGCGGAGCCAGGAAAGAAGGATCTGATAGGCGCGCTCGCTCTTGGGCGCTTGGATACGGAACCAACTCTGGTGGTTGATCAGGACCTTGACCATACTGACCGCTCGCCAGGCAGCCGCCTCATCCAGGCCCAGGTCCGAGAAGACACCGGCCAGGACCTTGCCCAGTTGCCACTCATCGAGCCAGCTTCGGCTTTGCTGTGGCCAGTCCTCCTTTCCGGTTACCTTGCCCAGCGCATGGGTGAACAACCAGCCCAATAGAGTCCCCCAGGCTACCGGGTCACCATGGTGCAGATGATCGTGCATGGTCGTCCGGAAGGCTGCCCGACCCACCCGACCTATACGTGCCCCCTGGAGAAGAAGGCGTTCTTGGAGGATCGGCAACGAGAGGATGGCCTCCAGTTTATGGCGGATTTCTTGAGCGATCGGCGCTTCGTCGCCGGTAGCTGCGATGAACTGCTTAGTCTCACGGAGCAGGCGCAGAGCCTTCTCTTCCACCTCATCCAGGAAGAGAGCGACTGGTTGCTTTTCAACCGGCATGGGTTCGCGGCTTGCCATCAACCGGCGAAACAGGGGCGCATTCACCAGCTCTTTGAATGCCTGGTGGATCGGTTGGAGCAGGACCTCACGCAGCGCCTCCTCAATGCTGGGCACTCCCCGCCCGTTCAGGTAGGCGTTCAGATGGGCATACTGATGCCATTCATTATCCTGCACCTCACGCCAATCCAGGAACACAAAGTACTTGTAGGCGCCCAGCTCCACATACAACCCCTTCTCCCACAGTTCCTGGCTGTTCCGGATATACTCCAGGCCGGTGACGTGGTCACGAAACAGACAAAAGTAGCTTCGGTCCTGGTGCAATCCCAACCCCTCACCGAGATTCTTCTGAACCAGTGTCCGGAGGTCGCCCGGCCCCGTTTTTACTGAATAAGCGGCCGAAGTGCGGACCCAGCCACGCGTGGCGGCGAACTTGTTGTGATAGATCACCAGCGCCCGTTCGTTCCCGGTACGATTTGAGTAAGCAAATACATCCTCATTCACACCCCCTTCCGGGGTGAAAAAATCATAGAGTAAAAAGTGCTCTACCCCGGCAAACAGAGGGCGGCGGTGCAACAAGGGAAAGATCTCTCGTTCATGGCGCTCGATGAGCGAACGGTCGGGTTGCTCATCCCAATAGGCCCGCCGGTATTCCATGCCGTATTTCTCGCCCAGGCCCTCGATCTGACCATGGCCGAACATGGGCAAACCGGGCAGGGTGACCATCATGGTGCAGATGCCAAAGTATTTGTCCCCCTTGCCAAACTGGGCGAGCGCCGTCTCTTCATCGGGGTTGTTCATGAAATTCACGAACCGCTTCAGGATCTCCGGATCGAACTCCAGCGTGTTCTTGATCACGGAGCGATATTTCGCATTGTCTTCGTCGCGGAGCATGTTCATGAAGGCACTGTTATAGACCCGATGCATGCCCAGAGTGCGGACAAAATATCCCTCCATCAACCAGAAGGCTTCGGCCAGGAGCAAGGTATCCGGCGCTTCGGCAGCGACTCGGTCTACTACCTCCCGCCAGAACTCGACGGGCATGGCTGCATCGAACTGCTCCCTCGTCAAACCGTGTTCGGCGCGGGTGGGAATTGCCCCACCGGTGCCCGGTTCGGGGAACCAAAGGCGCTGATAATGGCGCTTGGTCAGCGTCATGGCGGCGTCAAAGCGGATGATCGGAAAATGGCGGGCGACGTGGAGGATCGTCTGAATCACCGCTTCCCGCACTTCAGGCTTCAGATAGTTTAACTGCGCCGTATCATTCCAGGGCATTGAGGTTCCATCGTTGCCGTGATAGATGTACTTCTCGTTGCCTGTCCGGCGGTCCACCCGCTTGAACACCACGGCTGCGTCGCTTCGATCGTAATAATGGTCCTCAATGTAAATACCGACCCGCTCATCCTCTGAGAGATCGGGGCCGGAGAACCGATAGGAAGGAAAGGGACAATCATCCAATGAGATGAACCAGTCCGGGTGTTCGATCACCCATTTGGAATAGATGCCCATGTGATTCGGCACCATATCACTCGCCAGCCGGATCCCCCGTTGCCAGGCCCGCGCTCTCAGGTTTTGATACGCCTCCACACCCCCCAGATCGGCGGCGATCTGATAATCATACAGCGAATACGCCGACGACACCGCTTCGGGATTCCCGCAGAGTTGCTTGATCTTGCGCGAGGCGGGGCTCCGTTCCCACAACCCGATCAACCACAGCCCGGAGAATCCCCACCGGGCCAGGGTATCCAATTCCTCGTCCGGGATCTGGTCCAGACGGGTGATCGGACGCTGGTACTTCTGAGAGAGTTGATACAGCCATACGTAGGTGTTTTTGGCCATCAGCACCAGGCGGGGCATCCAGTCCCGATCAGGGCTGAAACGTTCCGGCTCAAGGGCAAGCTCGGCAAACTCGTACACCTGGCTGGGACCCGGCCCAAGAAAGATGGCCTTTTCCTCTTCGCGGATCAGGTCCAGACCACCGAGCAAGCGATAGAGCCATTTTCCTAACAGGCTTCCCCACCGTTCGCGGATATACTCCAACTGGCCGGACAGGGAATAGGGGACGGCGATGGCCGGGCTGCGCAGCATAGTGATCAAGTTCTGGTTGTCGGGGCCAAAGGGAGGTTGGGTATCAAAGAACTCACGCAGGCGGGAAATGATCTGGAGATATTGGGTCTCCTGACTCAGCCCCGCGTCGTCGAACAACTCTAGAAAAGGGGCAAAGGCAGGATTCATGTTAGCCAGCCAGAGCATCAACATCTCTTCCAGCAGAATCTGACGATGGGGTACGCCGGCCGATTCGCCCTCCAGATAGGCATCCACGGAAACCTTCCGCCGATAGACGTCCAGGGGTGGGAATTCCTCGGCAAAGCGTCGCAACGTTGCATCGACCTTCTCCCGACCAATTTCGTCCACCAGCCAATCGAGCGCCTCTCCCATGACCCGGGCGTTGCGCTGTTGGCGGTATAGTTCGATCACATAGTGCAGGACCTCATCGATCAACCCCATGGCGTTGATCTGTCCGGCTTTGACTGCCTGCTCTGGGAAGCTGATCAAATCCCTCTGCTCGTTCATTCTCTGCGCGAACAACCGGGCGGCGTAGAGGTTGGCAAAGACGACATTGCCGCTCAGCGAGAAGAGGCTTTCGTCAAACTGATAGCGGTCCCGCGCCTGACGGGACACGTGAAATTCCATCTGGACTCGGCTTGTGTGCGCCATCTCCTTATCCCCTATAATCGGCGTCCATTCCACTATACCACAGCGCCTTGCCAAGCGCAAGTGCTCTGTCTCTGACAAAAGTCATAGACGCTTCCCCGATCTTGAGCTATGCTGCAAGAGACCAACATGACAATGAAGGAGCATCCTATTCATGGAAAAGGTGATCCGGACCATCGTCCGCATTAACGAGGAACTATGTAATGGCTGTGGCCTGTGTGTGACCCCCTGCGCAGAGGGAGCGATTGAATTGGTCAACGGCAAAGCTCGTGTCATCCGGGAAGAACTGTGTGACGGAGCGGGCTTTTGCCTGGCGATCTGCCCTACAGGTGCGCTTTCCATCGAGACCCGAGAGACGGTGCCATTCGACGCAGTAGCCGCCCATCGGCGCGAGGAAGAACAGGGAGTCCGCTACATCCAACAAAGCTGTTTCCGCTGCGGCGCAGGCGAGCAAAAGGCAGTCCTCATCCCGGTCCGAACGCAGGGACATAGTCGGTGGGTCTGCACCCATTGTCTGCCGAGGCTGATCCACGGATAAGGCATAGGCAACCTGGTCTCAAGAGGCCCTCCCGCAGGTTCGGCGCCTGCGGGAGGGCCTGTTTTTGAGGTGGATGGGCCTTGGGACCGCCCAGTTCCTGAGGGCCGTGTCAAGTCAAATGATCATGTTACTGTATTGCGCCCATACTACCGGACACTCATGCAGCAAGCTCCCCACAGTTATCCTACACGAGCGCAGGCGGCGGCTTGCCATAAGATGCAACTTGGATTATAATTGGTTTATGCGGTTTGATTCCTGATTCCCAGCGAGTAAGGACGATGAATGGAGACTGAAAAACCAGGTTCCCAAACCAAATCGGCTCTTCGAGAGACGATCGAAACCATCATCGTTACTCTGCTGGTCTATCTTCTGATTCGGACTTTTTTGTTTGAGAATTATCGAGTGGTGGGCTATAGCATGTCTCCCACTCTGGACGACGGGCAGTTCCTGGCGGTGAACAAACTGGCCTATCGTCTTCACGAACCTGAACGAGGAGACATTGTCGTCTTTCGCGATCCCATCAATCCAAACCGCAAGCTGATCAAACGGGTAATCGGCTTGCCGGGCGATGTGGTGGAGATCAGGCAGGGCCAGGTGTTCATCAACGAACAGCCCCTGGAAGAGCCGTACATCGAGGTGCCGGCCCATTACTCTCAGCCACCCCTTCCCATCCCCGAAGGCCACTACTTTGTTCTGGGCGATAATCGGAACAATTCCAGCGATTCCAGCAACTGGGGACCGCTCCCCCGAAAGAACATTGTGGGTAAGGCCTGGATTTCCTATTGGCCTCCTTCGCTGTGGGGGATCATCCCCCATGAGACCTATGGCGACGGTCTGTGAGGAAGGGCATGGACATCTCGGAAGACCAGGTTCGGGACATGGTGCGCCGAGTGCTGTTGCGAACGCTCGGACCGGATGGGATCGAAGGGAGTGGTTCCCCGAAGGGCGAGGCCCACTCGCCCCCGGCGCGAGCTACCGTGACCGAGGCCGATGTTCTGGCCGTGCCCAGCGGAGGCCAGCTCACCATTCCTCCGGGAGCGACCGTCACCCCGCTGGCTCGTGATGCAGCTCTCGACCGGCGGGTCAAGCTGGTGGTCGAACCCGAACCCGGCGCAGAGGCCAAGCCCAGCACTGGAACCGGGGCCGCTCAGGTCGTGGCGTTGGGGGCGGACCATGGCGGCTATGCGCTGAAAGAGGAGATCAAGACCTACCTGGGCGAATTGGGTTATGCGGTAATCGATTGTGGCACCTTCAGTACCGCAGCCGTGGACTATCCAGACTATGCCTATGCGGTCGCGCGGCTGGTGTCGGAAGGACGGGCCTGGCGGGGCATCCTCGTTGACGGGGCAGGGATCGGTTCCTGTATGGCGGCCAACAAGGTGCCCGGAGTGCGGGCGGCCCTGTGTTACGATCACGCCACCGCCGTCAACTCCCGGGAGCACAACGATGCCAACGTCTTGACCTTGGGGGGACTGTTGATCGGCCGTAACCTGGCCCTGCAGATTGTCAAGACCTGGCTGGAGACAGACTTTGGCGGCGGTCGTCACGCCCGCCGAGTGGATAAGATCATGGAGATCGAGCGGCGGTATTTGCGCAAATGAGTGGCGAACGCATGAGCAGGTCGATGGTACAAAGAACCGCCAGGAGGGTCTACCGGTTCTTGCCTGGCGGGAAGCCAGACGGCGACGTATTGGCGAGGTAGGGGTGAAACTCGATCCAGCCACTATCGAGCGGTTGGTTGAACAGATCACCAAAGAAGTGCTGATCCTCCTGCGCGAGGAAGAGGCGCGGGCCCACGGCACTCCCAGTCCGTGTACGGATTGTCATGGCCAATGTATGGAGCGGTGCCAGGATAAGGTCCGGCAGGTGGTGGATGCCGGGGCGTCCCGTCTGACTTTGACTTTGGGCAGCCCCCCGGTCAGCGCCGAGATCGCCAAGATGATCGATCACACCTTGCTCAAGCCCGACGCTACCCAGGACCAGATCGCCCAGCTCTGCTACGAGGCCCGCAAATACGGCTTTGCCGCCGTCTGTGTGAATCCGACCTGGGTCAAGTTGTGCAGCCAACTGCTCAAAGGTTCGCCGGTTCGTGTCTGTACGGTGGTGGGCTTTCCGCTGGGCGCTACCCCGACGGAGGTCAAAGCCTACGAGGCCCAGCAGGCCATCGATGACGGCGCGACCGAAGTGGATATGGTGATCAACATCGGGGCGCTCAAGTCAAAGGATTACGCCCTGGTCGAACGGGACATTGCCACCGTGGCCCGAACCTGCCATGCCGGAGGGGCGATCCTGAAGGTGATTCTGGAGACGGCCCTGCTGACCGACGAGGAAAAGGTGATTGCCTGCCAGTTGGCCAAGGCGGCCGGAGCCGATTTCGTGAAAACCAGCACCGGCTTTGGTCCGGGAGGAGCGACGGTGCATGACGTAGAACTGATGCGCCGCGTGGTGGGGCCCGAGATGGGCGTCAAAGCAGCCGGCGGCATCCGCAGTTATCAGGACGCCAAGGCGATGATCGCCGCCGGGGCCACCCGCATCGGCGCCAGCGCCGGGGTCCAGATCGTGCAACAGGCCAAAGGCTGAGACCCGGAGCCGGGGTTATCGAAACTATCGTTTGGAGGGAGCGAGGTTGAGCGTAGATCTACGAGCGTATGTGTTCCTGGACAGTCTGCAACCCCAGATGGCCGCCTTTATCGGCACCACGGCGCGAGGGTTCCTGCCCCTGGCGGGGGATGCCTCGCTGTGGGTCGAGATCTCCCCTGGGATCGAAATCAACCGCATTACCGATGTGGCTCTGAAAGCGACCAAGGTGCGGCCAGCAGTGCAGGTGGTGGAGCGGCTGTTCGGCCTGCTGGAGGTTCACTCCCCCGATCAGGCGGAGGTCCGCGCCGCCGGGGCGGCCATTCTGGCCGCTTTGGGAGTCCGCGAGGAGGACCGCTGGAAACCCACCATCTATTCCAGCCAGATCATCCGCCGGGTCGATGCCCATCAGACTCAGTTGATCAACCGCAACCGCAACGGGATGATGCTGATCGCCGACCAGACCCTCTATGTCATGGAGGTCGAACCGGCGGCCTATGCGGTGTTGGCCGCGAATGAAGCGGAAAAGGCGGCACATATTAACATCGTCGAGGTCCGGCCGTTTGGCAGTTTTGGCCGGGTCTACCTGGGCGGTGAGGAGCGGGATATTATGGCCGGCTATACGGCTGCCGTGCAGGCGATCGAAGACCTCACCGGCCGGACCGTTGAATCGAAACGAAAAGACTAAACAGGAGGGTAGAACACAAAATGGCAGAGGCATTAGGGATGATCGAGACGCGGGGCTTTGCCGCCGTAGTGGAGGCGGCCGACGCTATGGTCAAGGCGGCGAAAGTGGAGCTGGTCGCCTATGAAAAGATCGGCGGCGGCTACGTGACGGCCATTGTGCGGGGCGACGTCGCCGCCTGCAAAGCGGCGGTGGAAGCCGGGGTGCGCGGCGCCGAAAAGGTGGGCGAGGTGGTATCGGTCCATGTCATCCCCCGACCCCACGTGAATATCGATCTGGTGTTGCCCCTAGGCCGTCGCGAACAGGTCCTGAAAGAACTGGGGGAAGAATAGCTCTGGGGCGGAGGGCAACCGTGGAGGTAGTGCCCGGCCTCCATTGGGTGGACCAGATCTGGGATACCAAGGTCTATCTCTGGATCGAAGATGACCGGGTGGTCGTCATCGATGCAGCGATGCCGGGCCGTGCCCTGGCGGTGTGGCGCTACCTGGAGGCTCTGGGCTATCCACCCGGAGCCGTCCAGGCGATCTGGCTGACCCACGGCGACATTGACCACATGGGCAGCGTCGCCGCGCTCAAGACCGGTTCAGGGGCAGAGGTGGTAGTCCACCACGGCGATGTCCCTCTGGTGGATGGACGGGCGACCCGCGCCGTGCGAGCCGGAAGGATGACCGGCAGTCTGGAAAAGACCTTCAACTGGGCCATTCGTTGCTTGCTTGCCTATCAACCGGTGCCGGTGGATCACCCGGTCGAGGATGGCGACCTCCTGGGAGAATGGCAGGTGGTGCATACACCCGGCCACACCCCGGGCAGCGCCTGTTACTACCACCCGCGGCGTGGCATCCTGATCGTCGGCGATGCTCTGAACCATCGGCGTGGGCGCTTGGGAGCGCCGCCGCCTCTCTTTTCCTATGATCGGGATCAGGCCTTGGCGTCCATCCTCAAGATCGCGGCCCTCGATTTTGAGGTGTGTTGCTTCGGCCATGGCCCGCCGCTGGTCGAGAAGGCCGGGCAACGGGTGCGGGCGTTCGCCCATGCCCTCCAATGAGCAGGAGAGTCGATCATGCTTCTGGGAAAAGTGGTCGGTACCGTTGTGGCCACGCGCAAGGATGAGAAGCTGGAAGGCTTCAAGTTTCTGGTCGTCAAGCAGTTGGATATTGAGAACCGGGAGACAGGGGGCTATGTCGTAGCCGCCGATGCGGTCCAGGCCGGCATCGGAGATGTGGTGTTGTATGCCACCGGCTCCTCGGCCCGGCAAACAGTTCTGACCGACAAGAAACCGTGCGATGCGGTATTGATGGCCGTGGTGGACACGTGGGAGATCAATGGCGAGGTCAAGTACCGCAAAGAGTAGACAGGACTGGATGGGTGAGGGGGATCGGTGACGCTTTCTCTGGATGAACGGCGGATCGCCGAGATCGTACAGCGGGTGGTGGCTGAGGTGCGCCATCAAGCCAAGCCGCCTGGGGAAGAACCGGCCGCCGGGCGATTGCCGCCGGCTCCCGCCCAGCCGTCGCCGTCAGCCGGCGGTCAGGAAGGAGTCTTTGCCGATATCAACGACGCCATTGCGGCCGCCACCGAGGCTCAGAAGCGGTTGAGCGATCTCCCCCTGGAGCGGCGAATGGCATTGATCGCCGCCATGCGTCAGGCGGCCGCCGAAGCAGCCCCGGTGTTGGCCCGCGCTGCCTGGCAAGAAACCGGCATGGGCCGCTATGAAGACAAGGTCGAAAAGAACCTGCTGGTGGCCGAACGGACGCCAGGCACGGAGGTCCTGCAAGCCCATGCCTGGTCGGGGGACCGGGGATTGACGTTGGTGGAACTGGCTCCCTACGGGGTGATCGGGGCCATCACCCCCAGCACCAACCCAACCTCGACCATCATCTGCAATGCGATCGGGATGATCGCCGCCGGCAATGCGGTCGTATTCAACGCCCATCCCGGCGCCAAAGAGTGCTCGGCGCAGACGGTGCAGGTCTTGGACCAGGCGATCCGGCGCGCCGGAGGGCCTCCTAACCTGATCACCTGCCCGGCGGAGCCCACCATCGAAAGCGCTCAGTACTTGATGCGCCATCCGGGTATCCGTCTCCTGGTAGTCACCGGAGGGCCAGGCGTGGTGCACGAGGCGATGCATTCCGGGAAGAAGGCGATCTGCGCCGGGCCGGGCAACCCACCGGTGGTAGTCGATGAGACGGCCGACCTGGAGCAGGCGGCCCGCGACATCGTCAAGGGCGCTTCGTTTGACAATAACATCGTCTGTGTGTTGGAGAAGGAGATCATCGCCGTCGAAGCGATTGCAGACCCGCTGAAGGCCATCATGCTCCAGCGGGGGGCGATCGAGATCAGCCCGTGGCAACTGAACCGTCTGATGAAAGTGATCCTGACCGAAGATCGGGGGCCGGGGAAGCACGGGGTGGTCAACAAAAAGTTCGTGGGCAAATCCCCCAGCGTGATCCTCCGGGAGATCGGCCTCAGTGTCGAAGAGAGCGTGCGGCTAGTGATCGCCGAAACCGACGCCCAGCATCCGCTGGTGTGGACCGAACAGTTGATGCCGGTGATTCCCCTGGTGCGAGTGCGCAATGCAGATGAAGCTATCGATCTGGCCAAGGCCGTGGAGCAGGGCATGGGCCACACCGCCGTGTGCCACTCCAAGAATCTGGACGTACTGAGCCGGATGTCGCGGGAGATCAACACCAGCATCTTTGTCAAGAACGGTCCCAGTCTCGCCGGACTGGGCTTTGGCGGCGAGGGCTTTACCTCGTTCTCCATCGCCAGCCCCACCGGCGAGGGATTGACCTGCGCCCGGGATTTCACCCGGGTGCGTCGCTGTACCCTGGTGGATGCGTTTCGCATCGTGTGAACTGTGGTTAAGAACCTGATTTGCAAGCATGAGGTAACGATGAAGCGCACCCGGACCCTTGTCAGACCCATATGGGTCGTCCTGCTCATCTGGATGGTAGCGGCGTGTGGCGGTGCGACCCCCACGGCGCCTTCCCCGTCGGTGGAGGAGCGGTTCCGGCAGGCCAACGAGTGGGCCCAACGGGGTGAATTCCAGAAGGCGATCGCCGAGTACGAAGCGATCCTGAAAGAGGATCCCGATAACGTGTCGGTCCTGACCAATCTGGGAGTGGCCTATTACCAGATCGGGCAGTTGGACCAGGCGATTGCCCAGTATCAAAAGGCCCTGAGCCTGGCCCCCCAGGATGCGGACATCCATTCTAATTTGGCGGCGGCTTATGTCCAGAGCAACCAACTGGACAAAGCATTGGACGAATATCTGACGGCTGTGCAATTGAACCCGAATCTGGCGGAGGCCCACTTTGGTCTGGGCGTGGTGTATCTCCAGCAGGGCGACAAAGACAAAGCGATCCAAGCCTTTGAACAGTTCCAGGCCCTCGATACCGGACAGGATCCACGGGCCAGCGATCAGGCCAGACAATACCTACAACAGCTCAAGGGTGAGTAAATGTACGAACTGACGACATTGGACAACGGATTGCGCATCCTGACGGTGAGAATGCCCCATCTCCATTCGGTCAGCCTGGGTTTTTTCCTGGGAGTGGGTTCCCGGTGCGAGAGTGAGGAGCTGGCCGGGGCTTCTCACTTTATCGAGCATATGGTCTTCAAAGGGACGGCGCGTCGCCCCACGGCGCGGGAGATCGCCGAAGCGATTGAGGGCCGGGGAGGAATCTTTAACGCCAACACCGGCCTGGAGACCACTCTCTTCTGGGCGAAGGTGGCCGCTCCCCATCTGTGGGAGGCACTGGATGTTTTGACGGACATGTTGCTTCACCCGCGATTCGATCCGCAGGATGTGGAGAGGGAGCGAGTGGTGATCGGCGAGGAGATCAACTCCACCCTGGATGCTCCGGATAGCCTGTCTCAGATTCTGGTGAGTCGCTTGCAGTGGCCCGATCATCCTCTGGGGCGGGACATTGTGGGGACGCACCAGAGCGTCGCGGCTCTCGATCGGGAGACGTTGCTGGCCTACAAAGCGGACCATTACTGTCCCGGTGAGACCATTCTAGGCTTGGCCGGCCTGGTGGACCATGCACAGGTGGTAGCCTGGGCGCAGGCCCACCTGTCGGAATGGAACCCCGGGCCACCGGTGACCTGGGAGCCGGCGCCGCCCGATCACCGCGGCCCCTGCGTGCATGTCGAATACCGGGACACCGAGCAGGCCCACCTGTGCCTGAGCTTCACCGGGCTCTCCCGTCACGATCCGCGGCGGTTTGGGGTGCGTCTGCTCAATGTGATCCTGGGCGAAGGCATGAGGTCCCGGCTCTTCCAGCAAGTGCGGGAACGGTTGGGGCTGGCCTATGAGGTCGAGTCGTACGTCAGCTCACTGCAGGACACCGGGGCGATCGGCGTCTATGCCGGCGTATCGGCCCATCGCGTCCAGGAAGCCTTATGCGCCATCCTGGCCGAGCTGGACCGGATGCGACAGGAACCGGTATCGGAAGAAGAACTGGAAAAGACCAAGGAATCAATGCGCGGCCGGCTGGTCCTGTCGCTGGAAGATTCGTTCACCGTGGCGTCATGGTATGCCCGTCAACAGCTTCTGGGACCGGAAGTGCTTCAACCTGAGGAAATGATGGCCCGTTTTGAGGCGGTTCAGGCCAGTGATATCCAGAACCTGGCCCAGAACCTGTTTCGGGAGGACCGGCTCAACCTGGCCATCGTAGGCCCTCTTGCCCCGGATACGTGTTCCCTGGAATCGGCGATCCGCTTGTGACGATGGAACCTGGCCGCATCGACAGGACTGTAACCGACTGATGGTGCACAAAGGATGGTGCTTGTAATAATGAGGAGGGTGTGAATTCCTGTGGCTGTCAAATTGCTGATGAGCTGGGATATTCGCCCAGGTAAGGAGCAGGGCTATTTCGAGTTTGCGATGCAGACCTTTGCTCCAGGACTAATGAAATTGGGTTGGCAACCCACCGAGGTATGGTATACGCTCTATGGGGACGCCCCCCAGATTCTGACGGGAGGCATCACCGAGACCCTGGAGCAAATGCGTGACATCCTGGATAGTGACGAGTGGGAGGAGCTCAAAAGCCGCCTCCTGGAGTATGTCACCAATTTCCGCTACAAGGTCGTACCGGCGACCGGCCGCTTCCAACTATAGGACAGGCCCTCACTGTCCATAAAAGTCAAAAGGCGAGCCCTAAAGGACTCGCCTTTCCGGCGGAAGGCTGATTATGGCTCGCCTGGATCGGATGCCGTACTCGTGGCGGTCGTGGATGCCTCTTTCGGCGGCTCTGTCTCGGCCGTGTGTTTGCTCCCCGAAGGTGATTCTTTGCCGGGTGCGAGAGTGGATGAAGACCCCTGACGGTGATCGGTCACATAGAAGCCAGAGCCCTTGAAAATGATCCCCACCGGCTGGAGAACGCGATGGACATGCCCATCGCATTCCGGACAGTCGGTTAGAGGGGGATCGGACATTCGCTGCATCCGCTCGAATCGCACCCCACACGACTCGCATTCATACAAGTAGATCGGCATCGTACCACCTCCCGCTGCGTCTTTGAATCGTGCCCCATTATACCCCTCTTTGTCACACCCGCAAGAATTGAGAGCCGCATGGCAGAATTGCCAAGACTGTCGACTGAATGGGATTCCTGACCAGGGGAGCAGACGGGCCGTGATGACAGACGCCCACCTGATTTATGGCACCTGCACAGGGCCAAAGATGACGCGGTCTGTTTCAATTTCCCCGTCCTTCCCCAGGATGGGAACGCGGGGCATGTGGCGCGCCCCGGCGTCGTACAGCCCGACTTCGATCACATACGACCCGGGTGGCAGGTCCGAAGGCAGCGGCATCTCGTGAGGGTCGGCGATATACTCCCCCGGCACCCAGCCGGTCGTGGGGCGGGTCCCGGAGACCGGCTGGCTGTCCCGTCCGGCCACCACCTGACCATCCGGTCCCAGCAGGTGGACAAACACCGTATAGGGGATGTCCATCTCGCTGACCGCCTGCCAGTGGAGGATCAACCGTAGAGTCCCCCCCGGCGCAAGAGGACCCGGAGCCAGATCGGCGCCGACCAGGATCGCCTTGTCGTCAAAGTTTGCCTGGCGCACCATCTGGGGTTGTGGCGGAACAAAGGATCGATCGGTCGGTTGGACCCGGAGCACGGTCAGGGGGACCGGAGCAGTCAGGGGTACGCCTCCCGGACCGATCAATTGGAGCGATAGTTGGGCCTTGCCCACCTGAGCCCGAATGGGCAGACGGAAGGTCGTCTGTCCGCGCCAGCCCTGCCCCGGCCGCCAGATGCTGGTCGGATGCCAGATGTTGGTGGGCGGGAAGGTGCCAAGGTCGAACGTCTGGTCCGCCGCATCAGTGATGAGGATACGCAGCAGGTCGTCGGCCTGAGGCTGGGCTTCCACCCGCCAGAAAAGGGTGAGCCGAATCCGGTCGCCGGGTTGCGCCTCGGTATGCTCCAGGTCCCATCCCATGACGGTCAGTCCATCACCCAGGTTGATCTGACTGCGATGGGGCACCTCTATCTTTTCGGGCGTGACCGCTGCGACGGCAAGCCTGACCCCACCCAACATGGCTCGTTTGCCCTGAGGCGCGCCGGCCTCATCCAGAACGTCCAGGCCGACCGGGTCGTCCTCGGTGTACACGCCGACTTCGAGGCCATAGTCGCCAGGAGGGGTGCCGGGAAGCGGGGTCAGGTCGTAATGGCCGGTCACGATCTCGCCCTCGCGCCAACGGTTGGTGGGATAGAGATAGGCCGTGGGGCGTCCGTCCCATTGTCCCCAGCTCTGGCCCATCGGATCGCAGAGGACCAGAGAAACGCGATAATCCTCGTCCAGCGGCTGCAATGCCTGCCAGAAGAGAGTGACATGCCGCTCGTCGAACTGAGAATATCCCAGAAGCAGCAGCCGATTCCCAAAGTTAACCCGCGAGGGGTAGGCGATGGTCGGCTGCTCGGTGAATTTGGACCCCTTGGGGAGACGGTAGTGGCGCAGTTCGATCTGGGGAAAGCTCCGCCGGACAGGTATTTCCTCCCCCACTTCGGCGAGCATGGCCGGCAAGTGGCCAATCGGGTCCACGACCTCGTGTTGCCAGAGCAGCAGCCAGACGCCGTCCTTCTCGGCCAGCCATTCGTTCAACTGTGCGGCAATCGACCGATCCAAGGTCCGAGTCGTATCCAGGGTGGGGCTATCGGGCAGGAGATGGCGTTCGAGGCCCTGGGCATAGTAGTCAAAGACGGGAAACATGTGTCCGGAACAGAGGATCACCGTCTCGTTCGCGCCGATACGGGAGCGGAGATATTGCACCGCACCGCGAAAGTCCGCCCGCGCGAAATTGGGGTTTCGGTAAGCATTCCAGTCGGCATAGCCGGAAACCCCCAGGACAAAGAGAAGAGCCAACACCCCGGACGCGCCCCGGAGCACGTTGCCCAGAGAACCGGCGCGTCGCTGCCAGAGGGCAACCAGCCCGCCGGCCAGGATCAGCAACAACGCCGGATGGGAGATCATCGCATAGCGGGCATTGAACTTGGGCGAGTGGTAAGAAAGGGCAAGGATCAACGCCGGCGGCAGCAGGAGATACAACAACAGGAAGAGAAGGGGATAGAAGGAACTGGGGAGGAGTCGGGTGTCGGCGGCCCGGTCGGTCAGGCGGGAAGCCTGGGAGACCAGAGCGACCAGGGCGAGGAGCAAGACCAGGCCGTAGCCGATCAGGAACGCTATACCCTCCGATTCGGCGACCGATTCACCGCCGATGAACGACAGGGAAATATCCAGGACAGCCTCCAGGAGCTTGAGCTGGCCCGGCCAATAACTGACGTCAGCCTGATAGCGGCCAAAGAGGAAGGGGAACCAGGGCAGGTAGGCCAGGAGGATGGCGGCGCCTGAACCCATCCCTCCCAAAACCAGGCGGATGGGGCGGAAACGCTGGCTCGCCCACACCAGGAGGAGATAACTGGCCTGGAAAGCCAGGATAAAGAAGGCGAAATAATGGGTATAGACGGCGGCGACACTGGTCAGGGTAAAGGCAGCCCAGAGGAGCAGTTCCTCCGCGATTCGGGTCTCCTCCGGCGGGGCGGGGTAAACCGACCGCTGCGCGATCCGCAACAAGAGGTAACTGGACAGGAGACAGAGAAATGTGAGCAGTGTGTACATCCGCGTCTCCTGGCTGTACCAGAGGTGAAGGGGCGAAACCGCGATCAGCAGGGCGGCCAGCAACCCGACCCGACGACGCCGGAAGAGTTGCCCGGCGATGGCATAGAGGAGCGGCACCGTGGTCACACCGAACACCAGCGACAGGCTCCGCACCGCGCTCTCGGTATCACCAAATAGTTGTATCCAGAAATGGAGTAGGTAATAATAGAGAGGGGGCTGGATGTCGGCCGCCGTCCGCTGGGTGATCTCGGCCAGGTCCATGCGCGCCAGGTAGACGCTGAATCCTTCGTCATACCACAGGCTCTGGGCCTCCAGCCGGTAAAACCGCAGCCCCAGAGCCAGGACCATGATCAGCAGAAGCGCAATGCCTGTGATGAACGCTGAGCGATCCTTCAAAGCCGGTCGGATTTCCTCCTCCGAGATCGCGGTTGATCCTAGCACAAAACGTGGAAAACGTCAAATTCCGGATAGATCGCTCTATCTCACGTCAGAATCCATGGAGAAGAGTGGTTTCAACCGGTGCTCGGCCCACGGCGGCAAGAAACAACAAAAGTCCTGGCGTATGGAGGCCAGGACCTGAGGTTAGGGTTCCGAAGCCCAAAAGGCACTGGGCGGGATCAGGCGACTTGTTGCTTTGCCTGGTTCAATTGTTTCATCAAACGCGCTTTGCGCCGCGCCGCGTTGTTTTTGTGGATCACGCCCTTCTGGGCGGCTTTATCCAGGGCGCTGATCGCCTGCCGGGCCATGGCCTCTGCGTCCTCAAGCTGGCCGGCCGCGATCAAGCTGCGCGTCTTTTTCACAAAGGTGCGCGCTCGGGAACGGTGCACCTGATTGTAGCGGCGTCTCCGTTCCGAGGCGCGGATGCGTTTGATGGCAGACTTGGTATTAGCCAACGTGAACTTCTCCCGATTGCTCCTGATTGAACTGGGCCTATTATAGGCGATTCACGACTGAAAGTCAAACGGGCTGGGGCGGTATGCAGATGCAACGATACCCATAGCCGATTTGTGACTTGACGGACCGGAGGATTTGTGGTATAGTGTTGGGTGCCCGGGGGCGTAGTGTAGCGGTCAACATGTCGGCCTGTCAAGCCGAAGATCGCGGGTTCGAATCCCGTCGCTCCCGCCTTTGCTCTGTTCAGTGGTCATCCAGCCAGTGCGCTGAATTACCATTAACAATTGGAGACAACCATTGAATCAGGAGCTCCCCCCATGGACGCAAGCTCTGAACCTTCAATATTTGTCTCCCTTCCTTATGGACTCTGCCTGGTAGATGCAGAAGGGAGAATTCTCGATCTCAACCCGGCGATCGAGCGATTGTTCGGCTGGCGCCGGGAAGAACGACGGGGTCAACGGCTTTCCGGAATCCTGGAGCAGGTGATTGCCGATCCGGCCCAGGCTTTGACCTGGACGGTGGCCATCAGCCAGGCCCTGGCCGGCGGCCAGACGACTTACCTCAACCTCCCGGCGGCGTTTCGGACCGGGGTCGGCGATGAACCGGTGGTGTCGATCACCGGGGTGGTGGCGCCCTGTCCGGGCGATGGTCCGGAACGGGCACTCGTTCTTTTCCAGCCAGGCGCACCGCAACGGGGCCTGGAAGGAGAGTGGACCAGGTTTCTGGCCGTCGTGGCCCATGAGCTGAGCACGCCGGTGAACAACCTGAGCGCCGCCGCCGATCTGCTGGCCAGGCGCCTGGAGGCGGACGATTCGCCCGCGGGGCGATTGGTGCAGGTGATCCGGACCGAGGCCAACCATCTCCGCTGGTTGTTCGCCCAGTTCCCCGCCACCCTGCCAGTAGTAGATCGGGCTCGGCCGCCCCGCAAACAACTGGCTCCGGCGCGACCCCTGCTCCGCCAGGTGGCCCAGGCCTTCCAGGTCCGACGCCCGGATTGCCCGATTGTCATCCGGGCTCCATCCGGTTGTTTTGTCTGGAGCGACCCGGAGATGGTCAAAGCGGTCCTGGGCAAATTGCTTGACAATGCCATCCGCTATGCTCCACCGGGCAGCCAGATCGTCCTCGCTGCAAAAGGACAAGGGGATGAGGTGGTGATCAGCGTGCGCGATCACGGGCCAGGAATTGCCGAGGAGGATGGCGAGCAGGTCTTTGAGCCGTGGTCTCGAGGCCGCCACGAGGGACCAAGCGCCGAACACCAGGGCCTGGGCCTGGCCATCGCCCGCACCCTGGTCCAGACCCTCGGCGGGAGGCTCTGGTACGAGCCGTGCCCGGAGGGCGGGGTGCGCTTTTGCCTCAGCCTGCCCCGGGCACAGGGTTGGGAAGAGGAAGGAGGAGAAGAAGAACCGTATGGAACCGACGATCCTGATCGTGGAGGATGACCGCCAGTTTGCCTATCTCTTGCGGGAAGACCTGCAGGATCGGGGATTTCAGGTTCTGTTAGCCGACGACGGGGTGGACGGAGTCCATTTGGTGGAACGGCACGACCCCGACCTGGTGGTGTTGGATGTGATGATGCCCCGCATGAATGGCTGGGAGGCCTGTCGCCGCATCCGCAAAGTCTCGGCAGTGCCGATCATCATCCTCACCGCCCGGCGCGACGATCTGGACCGGATCCGGGGCCTGGAACTGGGCGCCGATGACTATGTAGTCAAGCCGTGCAGCGCCGCCGAACTGGCAGCGCGCATCCAGGCGGTGTTGCGCCGCTGTCGGGGGACCATCTTCCCGGACCAGATCGTGCAGATCGACGATCGGCTGACTGTGGACTGGACGCGCCATCAGGTGTTGATTGACGGGCAACCGGTGGACCTGTCGCTTATCGAGTACCGGCTCCTGACCTGCCTATTGAAAAAGCCCGGCCAGATATGGACCCCGCAGAGCCTGCTGACCGAGGTCTGGGGGTGGGAGTATGCCGACGAGACCGGCTACCTGAAGGTCTACATCCACCGCCTGCGGGAGAAGATCGAACCCGACCCCCATCATCCCCGTTACATCCTTTCCGAGCGGGGGCGGGGCTATTGGTTCCAGGTCCCCTCGTGAGACGGGGAGGCAGGCGGGCATGGCCCTGGCCACAACCTCTCGTTACAGCCTCGCGCACTATGCCCCACAGAACAGCCTCCTCCCCTTGGGTGGGGGGATTCCCTATCCTTGACGGCGGGGAATCCTCGATCGGCACTCTTCAGATTCGACGGGTTCGGTGACTTGTGGTATGATAGAGTCAGGGGCAGTTGCCCGGCCAGGTTTTGAGGCTTGTGAATACATGTCGGAGGAAAAGTCATGCACGACCTGCTACAACGGATTACCTTTGACAAGGATGTGCTTTGCGGGAAACCGGTGATCCGGGGCCTGCGCATCTCGGTCGAAATGATTCTGGAACTCCTGGCCAAAGGTGCTGCCTGGGAGGAGATCCTGGAGGACTATCCCGAACTGGAGCCAGATGATCTGCGCGCGGCCCTGTGGTATGCTCATTATCTGCTGGCAGGTGAAAGCGTCCTGGACCGAGTCCCGGTATGAGATTCCTCGTAGACGTGAATGCCAGTGGGGCTGTCGCGCGCTGGTTGATGGACCTGGGCCACGATGTAGCCCAAGTGGCCCTGCGAGATCCCAGAATGCGGGATGAAGGGATTTTGAGCTGGGCTATCCAGGAAGAGCGCATTATCGTCACGACAGATCGGGATTTTGAAGAGATGATCTGGCGCGAAGGAAAGGCTCATTGTGGCCTCTTGCGGTTGGAAAACGTGCCTCGTTCGGAAAGAAAAGCGCTATTGGAGGATGTGCTGGCTCACCACAGCCAGGATCTGGAATCGGGTGCTATTGTGATTGCCCACAGCGCCAAGATCCGCATCCGCAGATCGCCTAAGCCCTAGCGCGCTACCAACCACCGCGTGGCTCGTAGCCCGGTTGTCATATCGCCCCCCTCACGTCAGCTTGTCAAGCTGGAGCCGGACTCCAAGTTGAGCCCATCTGCCCCTTCGGTGAACACCTCGGTTAACAAGATTTAACCCAGCATTTACTTTCGGTTCACCCTGGTGTAACCGTTCCCTGCTATACTGAATTCGATCCCGTGTCTGCCTGGAGACCCCCCGGCCGCGAGGGGTGGGACGAGGAGTCGGCCGTGGCGGCGTATGTGTTGTGGATTGACGACGACCTGGCGCTGGTGGAAAGTGTGCAGCCGGTGTTGGCCGGCGAGGGCTACCGGGTAGAGTGCGCCGCGCCGAACCTGAAAGCGATCCGCAAGATGCTGCTGGATGAACCCCAGTTGGTGATCCTGGGGGTGAACCCGCGCCAGGAGGGCTGGCAGTTCTGCCAGCGTCTGCTGCCTTTCCTGCCCGGGGCGTTGCTGTTGCTGCTCAGCGCCGAGGACGAGGAGGACCGGATGAAGGGGTTGCGCCTGGGCGCCGACGATTGCCTCTTCAAGCCGGTGGCGGCCCACGAGTTGGTGGCGCGAGTGCGAGCCCTGCTGCGGCGGCGGGAGAGCGTGTTCGTGGACGGCGAGCTGGTGGTGGACCTGGCCCGTCAGGAGGTGTGGCTGGACGACCGGCCGGTGGCGCTGACGCCGACCGAGTTCCGGTTGTTCGCCTGCCTGGTGCGCCATGCCGGGCGGGTGGTGTCGCCGCAACGGCTGGCGGTTGAGGTGTGGGGTCCGGAGCAAAGCGCCTGTCGGCAGCGGGTGACCCGCCATATCTACCATCTGCGTCAGAAATTGGAGCCGGACCCCAGGCACCCCCGACGGATCGTGACCTGCCTGGGCGAAGGGTACCTGTTACAGCGAACCGTCTAGTCCGAATCCCTTGCCCTTCTTCGTAGTGACCTGGCCTGGGTAGGGGATTTGTCGTCTACGGCTCCAGGGCCGGCGGGGAGTGGTCTGGCAAGCAGGGCTTGCCAGATCGGCGGAGCCTGCCTGGGGAGTTCCCATGCCTGGCTGGGCGCCGCCAGGGATACGGATAGCCGGTGGCGGAAACCCCGCCGGCGGGGATGGGGGTCAGGCATCCCCCGATGGGGACGCGCTCCGCAGCCTCCCGCAGCTTCCGAACCTGTGGTAGGCTATATCGCCGTCTATTCTCGAAGAAGGTGGGAGTGGAGCCTTCAGGCGGTTGACCGGCTGAAGCCTCGACTCCGCGGGGGGAGCGGTCGATTTTCACAAAGGAGCCATGCCCGGTGGAGCGCCCCGATGAATAAAATATGAATCAAGGAAACTACGCTGGGTCTGGGGGCAACTGGATCAGGAGCTGGATTCGTCGAGAACCTGGATCAGAGTGGGAGCGGGGGAGACCACTACATTATCTTCACTGCCGTCATGTTTGTGGTGGGGGTACGTGGAGAGATTCCGTTTGCGATGATGGCCGGTGTTGTCATACCGAAAGACCAGCCGTTGGGAGGGATCCATATACTGGTGAACATAGGTCAACCGGTCAGGCGTGGTCTCGACGTCCACGAATTCTCGCAGATGGAGTATCGAACCACCTACAAAATAGACCTCTCCTCGGATAAAACCTTCATGGGTGCTGCGTTTGTCATACGCCACATGGAAGGCCTGGACTGCAGGACAGGTCTCGAGGGCATCGTGTACCTGCCGAAAGTAAACCTCAATTCGCAAAGCGGATCTCCCGCAAGGTATCAGCCTTTTCGCGCAGCCGTTCCAGCAGACGACATTCGCCGACCCATTCCGCATAATCCGGCGTCTCTGGCAATTCGTCGTTTTCGTAGCGGCGGAGAAACTCTTGCGAAGATACTCCATACCGCGCCTCAAAAGCCTGCAGTCGCTGCTCGGTGCGCCGGATACCGGATTGCAGGAGACGCAACTCATTGTGGATGGCCGCCTCGACTAATGGTCGCAACGAACGATGGCGAGGCGAGATCAACGTGAGCGCGCCCATTCAGTCCTCCTTCCTTAACTACGCTGATTACAAGGAGCAATTGCTCCTGGATTTAGATATGAAGGAACCGAGATCAGGTCAAATGCCCATCTGGAACGGCGCTCTATCCGGGCGGCGGGAGCGATAACGGTCGATGGATGACCGGCTGAAGGTGCTCTCTGTATTCGGCACCCGACCAGAGGCGATCAAGATGGCGCCGGTGGTGAAGGAGCTGGAACGCCGCCGGGCGCAGTTCGTCTGCCGGGTGTGCGTCACTGCCCAGCACCGCGAGATGTTGGACCAGGTGTTGCGCCTGTTCGACATCCGGCCTGACTATGACCTGGACATCATGCAGGACGACCAGTCGCTCTCCCAGGTGACGGCGGCGGTGTTCAGCCGACTGGACCCGGTCATCGCCGCCGAGCGGCCCGATTGGGTGCTGGTGCAGGGGGATACGACGACGGTGATGGCGGCGGCGCTCGTGGCCTTTTTACCACCGGGTCAAGGTGGGGCATGTCGAGGCCGGCCTGCGCACCGGCGACAAACACCGGCCCTTTCCCGAAGAGATCAACCGGCGGGTGGCCGGCGCGGTGGCCGACCTGCACTTTGCCCCGACGGAGACGGCGCGGCAGAACCTCCTCCGCGAAGGGGTCGCACCGGACCGCATCCAGGTGACCGGCAACCCGGTGATCGACGCGCTGCAGTTGGTGGCCGAACGGTCCTACGACCCCGCCAACGGCCCGCTGCGGGACATCCCCTGGGATCGGCGGCTGATCCTGGTGACGGCGCACCGGCGCGAGAACTTTGGCCGGCCACTGGAGGAGATCTGCTGCGCCCTGCGCGAGATCGCGCGGGCCTACCGGGGCGACGTCCACATCGTCTACCCGGTGCATCTGAATCCCCACGTACAGGAGCCGGCGCGGCGCATCCTGGGGGATGAGCCGGGGGTGACGCTCACCGATCCGCTGGACTATTTGCCGCTGGTCTATCTGATGAAGCGCAGCACCCTGGTGCTGACCGATTCGGGCGGGATTCAGGAGGAAGCGCCGGGGCTGGGCAAGCCGGTGCTGGTCTTGCGCGAGGTGACCGAGCGGCCGGAGGCGGTCGAGGCGGGGACGGCGCGGTTGGTGGGCGCCGACCGGGCGCGGATAGTGGAATGGACGCGGCGGCTGCTGGACGATCGCCACGAGTACGAGCGGATGGCCCAGGCGGTGAACCCCTACGGCGATGGCCGGGCGGCGGAGCGGATTGTGGAGCGGTTGCTCCAGTAGGGCAAGCCTGTGGTTTGCCTTTTCATCGCAGAACGGAGAGATGCATTGATGACCACAGCATTGGTGTGTGGCGCCGGCGGATTTATCGGCGGCCACCTGGTCAAGAAGCTTAAACGAGAGGGGTACTGGGTGCGCGGCGTGGACCTCAAGCCCCACGAGTTCGCCCCCAGCCAGGCTGACGAGTTCCTGCTGCTGGACCTGCGGGACCCACAGAACTGCCGGCAAGCGCTTACGCTACAAAACGGCGGAACATTCGACGAGGTGTATCAGCTTGCCGCCGATATGGGCGGCATGGGCTTTATCTCTGTCGCCGAGTGCGAAGTGTTGCACAATAACGCACTGATCAACCTCCACATGGCCCACACCGCCGCCGAGATGGGCGTGCCGCGCTATTTCTTTTCCTCCTCGGTGTGCGTCTATCGCGACATGCAGCCGGACGAACCGCCGCTGGCCGAGGAGGATGCCATTCCGGCCAACCCGGACAACGAGTACGGCTGGGAAAAGTTATATGCCGAACGGGTCACCATGGCCTATGGTCGGCGCTATGGGATGACGGTGCGCATCGCCCGCTTTGAGAACTGCTACGGCCCGGAAGGAGCCTGGACCGGCGGTCGGGAAAAGGCGCCGGCCGCCATCTGCCGCAAGGTGGCCGAGGTGGAGGATGGCGGCGCGATCCCGGTGTGGGGCGATGGGACGGCGATGCGGGTGTTCACCTATGTGGACGACCTGGTAGACGGCATCTATCGGCTGATGCACTCGGACCTGGAGGGACCGGTGAACCTGGGCGGCGAGGAGCGGGTGACGGTAGCTGAGTTGGTCCAGACGGTGATCGAGGTCTCGGGCAAACGGATCAAGGTCCAGTATGTGCCCGGGCCGGTAGGCGTGCAGGCCCGCAATTTCAGCAAGGCGCGCATCCAGTCGCTGGGCTGGGAGCCGAAGGTCAGCCTGCGGGAAGGAATCGCGCGGACCTACCGCTGGATCGAGGCACAGGTGAGGCAATCGCGGAGAGGCTGAAGCCGAAATGCTCAAGTCTGAAATCCAGAATTCCCCCGTCATCGTCATCCAACCCTCGCGCGGCTGGGCGGCGCTCAACCTGCGCGACCTGTGGGAATACCGCGAACTGCTCTACTTTCTCACCTGGCGCGACGTGAAGGTGCGCTACAAGCAATCGGCGCTGGGCGTGGCCTGGGCCGTGCTCCAGCCGCTGTTGACCATGGTCATCTTTAGCGTCATCTTTGGCCGGCTGGCGCGGTTGCCCTCGGAGGGCATTCCCTATCCGCTCTTTAGCTACGCCGCCCTCCTGCCCTGGCAACTCTTTGCCGGGTCGCTGCAGCGGGCCGGCGCCAGCCTGGTGGGCAGCGCCCACCTGCTGACCAAGGTCTACTTTCCACGGCTGATCATCCCCTTGGCGGCGGTGGGCGCGGTGGTGGTGGATTTCGGCATCGCCCTGGTGGTCTTTGCCGGACTGATGGCCTGGTACGGAGTGGTCCCCGGCGTGGCGGCGCTGACCCTGCCGTTGCTGATCTTGCTGGCGCTCGCCACGGCGCTGGCGGTGTCGCTGTGGCTGTCGGCGCTCAACGT
Source organism: Chloroflexota bacterium (assembly GCA_018606645.1). Taxonomy (GTDB): domain Bacteria; phylum Chloroflexota; class Anaerolineae; order JAAYZQ01; family JAAYZQ01; genus TumbabinsA96. The sequence continues at coordinate 85,788 of JAGVRI010000004.1, read as the reverse complement.
CCAGTACCGGGATGTGCAACACGCCATCCCCTTCCTGGTGCAGGCGTGGATGTATGCCTCGCCGGTGGCCTACTCGGCCGGGCTGATCCCCGGCGGCCCGTGGCGGATCCTCTATGGCCTGAACCCGATGGCGGGGGTGATCCAGGGCTTTCGCTGGGCGCTGCTGGGCGGCGAGCCGCCGGACGAGTTGTTTGTCGTTTCGGTGGGGATGGTGCTGGTGTTGCTGGTGAGCGGGCTCTTTTACTTCCGGCGGATGGAAAAGACCTTTGCCGATGTTATATAACGTGCCAACGTATCAACGATGACCGACATTGCCATGCGCGTGGAACACCTGTCCAAGCGCTACCGCATCGGCGGGCCGCAGGCGCGCTACCAGACCCTGCGCGACGCGCTGGTAGATGCTTGGCCACGAATTTCACGAGTTGCACGAAGAAAGAATAATTCGTCCAATTCGTGGCAAGAAAACACCATCTGGGCCCTGAAGGATGTCTCCTTCGAGGTGAAGCAGGGCGAGGTGGTGGGCATCATTGGCCGCAACGGCGCGGGCAAGACCACCCTGCTCAAGATCCTGTCCCGCATCACCGAGCCGACGGAGGGCCGGGCCGAGATCCACGGCCGGGTGGGGAGCCTGCTGGAGGTGGGCACCGGCTTCCACCCCGAACTGACCGGCCGGGAGAACATCTACCTGAACGGCGCCATCCTGGGCATGCGCAAGCACGAGATAGACAAAAAGTTCGACGAGATCGTGGCCTTTGCCGAGATCGAAAAGTTCCTGGACACCCCCGTGAAGCGCTACTCGAGCGGCATGTACGTGCGCCTGGCGTTTGCCGTGGCCGCCCACCTGGAGCCAGAGATCCTGCTGGTGGACGAGGTGCTGGCGGTAGGCGACGCGGCCTTCCAGAAAAAGTGCCTGGGCAAGATGGGGGACGTGGCAAAGGAAGGGCGGACGGTGTTGTTTGTGAGTCATAATATGGGGGCGGTTAATGCTCTTTGTGCAAAGGCGATGCTATTTGACGGAGGCAGAATCATACTAATCGGGGATAGTCCGGCCATTACCAGCGCTTATTTGGCGCGGCAGATTAGCGAAGGAAACGCCTGTATCGAAAGAGGATACAGGGTTAACTTGGGCGTACTCAACGGGCAGCAAATAGATGGTTTTGAGATCACAAAGATCGAGCTTCTCAACCCGAAAGAGCCGGGATCGGGGGCTCGTACTGGTGATCCTCTCGTTGTTCGCATAACGTACGCGGCCAGCCGCCAGTTCCTATCACCCGCCTTTATGGTTAGTTTCAAGGATCTGTATGGGCAAGAGATCATTCGGTTGAGTACAATGCCTATCAGTGGTTATGAGATTGCATCGCTCTATCGACAAGGTTGTGTAGACCTTTTGATAGAGTCCTTGCCACTTGTGGCGGGTCGTTACTACGTCGACATTGGTTTTGCCCGTGAACAGATCGAGTTTATGCTGAGATTTGAGAGCATCCTGGAATTTGAGGTGCAAGCTCAGGACGTGTACGGAAGTGGATTGCTGCTTGATCGTTCACGAGGACTGTTTGTTGTCAAGCACAAATGGGATCACAAGGACAATGGACAGACTCGGTGAACACTTGATCTTCCTGATCTCCCAACCTCGCGCAGGCTCCACTTTACTGCAGCGGATCCTGGGATGCCATCCTCATATTCACACCCTATCCGAGCCCTGGCTGATGCTGCACCCTTTCTATGCTCTGCGCCCCAATGGGTATGAGGCAGAATACAACGGGTGGCTAGCTCAGAATGCTTTGCGGACCTTTCTTCAGGCGTTACCCGACGGAGAGGAGGCATACTTCGAGGGGGTGCGCCGGATGTATGCCTATTTGTATGAACAGGCCCTGGCGAATTCGGGTAGAACGTATTTCTTGGACAAGACGCCGCGTTACTATTTCATCATTCCCGAGCTCTACCATGCGTTTCCAGAGGCCCATTACATCATCCTGCTGCGCAATCCGCTGGCTGTGTTCTGCTCGGTGGTCAGGACATGGGTTGAGGAGAATTGGCTAGGTCTGTATCATTTCCGACATGATCTGATTCGGGCTCCAGCACTTCTTGTCGAGGGCCTGCAACGTTTGGGAGACCAAGGCGTGGTTGTCCGCTATGAATCACTGGTCAACAGCCCAGAGGACGAGATGCGGCGAATATGTAGCCGATTGGGTCTTGAGTTTGTAGTGGAGATGGTGACCTACGGAAAGCGTGACCTCCCGCAGTGGCGCTTTGGTGACCAGAGAGAAGTTTACGCACATGCAAGCCCTATCGCGGAATATGCCGAAAAGTGGATCCAGGCGCTTGAAGAACCACAGATGTGGCGGTTTGCAAATGACTATCTACGAATGCTAGGCCCAGAGATCGTTAATCGGATGGGATATGCATATGAAGAGCTGCTGCACATGCTGGAGATGCGTCGCCCTCAGCGAATCCGCCTGTGGACCACCCTTCCGCTCAATCGAGTGTTGGACAAGCCACACGAAACGCACAAGAAATGGAGGACGTGTACGATCCGTCTCAAAAGATCGCTCCGACAGCGCGGTATATTAGGTACAGTGCTTGTTGCAATACGGAGGGCCATCCATGCCCTGCCCAACCCTGAGTGAACTCCCGCCCCCGCCGCTGGGCCGCACCGGCTGGCCGTGGACGGAAGAAAGCCCGCAACTGCCCGCTACCATGCCCGATGGTCGCCCTTGGCCGCGGGTGAGCATCGTCACGCCGTCGTACAACCAGGCAGAATTCATCGAAGAAACCATCCGCTCGGTGCTGCTGCAGGGCTACCCCAACCTGGAGTATATCATCATAGACGGCGGCAGTACGGATGGGAGCGTGGAGATCATCCGCAAGTACGCGCCGTGGCTGGCCTATTGGGTGAGCGAACCGGACCGGGGGCAGAGCCATGCGATTAACAAGGGGTTCGAACGAGCAACGGGGGAGGTGCTGGCCTGGTTGAATTCGGACGATACGTATGAGCCAGGCGCGCTGGGAAAGGTAGCAGAATTTCTAAGAGCGCACCCTGATGTAGGGATGGTATACGGGGATTGTCGGAAGATAGATGACCAGGGCAGATTCATCGGGACATGCCCGGCAAGAGCGTTCGACATGAAACCGCTGGTGTGCAATCAGTGGTTCATTCCTCAGCAGAGTGCGTTTTTCCGGCAAAGTGTCCTCCGCGCCGTGGGTGCGGTGAAGGAAGACTTGCATCTGGTGATGGACTGGGATCTCTGGCTGCGGATCGCACTGACAGGATTCAAAATAGTCTACGTACCCGCCTTGTTAGCCAGCTTCAGAATTTACCCGGAAACGAAGACGAACTCTCAATTTGAGCGATCCGGGCAAGAAAAATTCGCGGTTCTGGATTCGCTGTTTGTGCATACGTGCCGTGGAGATCAGTTTCGGCAGTGGAAGAAGCAGGCATACGCGAATGTCCACAAGTTTCTTGGCATACACTACTACTCCCAGAAGCGATATTTGGCAGCCAGGCGACATCTACTAAAGTCGGCTTGGCTGCGCCCTCTGCAGTTGCGCCGTAGTGAGTTTCTTCGGCCTTTGTTGGTCTCTTTGATAGGTAGGCCGATACGTTGCTGGGCACAGGCCATCAAAAACATCCTCGTCCACATCTTGGGGTTCAGGAGGACATGAGCGCCCTGTCAGAGAACCCCATCGTGATCCTCATGCTCCTCGTGTTGGTGCCTGTGGGATTCTTCCTGATGCGCTTCCTATGGAAGGCCCCTCATTGGGGCGTATACCTGGTGGTTGCGCTGATCCCTTTCCAGTTGACTCTGCCGTGGTTCAGTTCCGTGTGGGTTTCCTTCGTCAGCCTGGCTGCATTTGTGCTATTTGTCATGTATTGTGCCAAGCAGTTTCTGAGACCACAGCAAGGTAGCCAGGCGATGGTGGATCTCTGGGTAACGCTGTACCTGGTGATCGTGTTAATCTCCGGCGCTACCACGGGGGACGTAACGAAGCTCGCTGCCATTGCAGAGGTCGAGATGTGGCTCCTGGTGTTTTATTATGCCGTGCGAGGGAACATACAATCGGCGGAAGAAGCCAGCAAGGCGGGCATCGCATTTGTACTTGGCGGCGTAGCTGTTGCAATTTACAGTGTTGCTGACGCATATACGGGTGGCCGAGTTTACCAATGGCTTGTCCAGCTCGGTCTGGCCGATTTTATCTACCGGGAAGAAGAACTCAAGATGATACAGGTCGTGTATGGCACATCGTTTAATCCCGACTACTTTGGCGCGATGCTGAGCTATCCGTATGCGCTGTCGCTAGGGTTGTTTCTCTATGATTCCAGGTTATGGCGACGCGCGATGCTCGGTGTGTCCGCTGTCCTGTTGTTTTACACGATCTCTGCCACAGGTGGTCGGAGTGCCACTCTAGGAGCTGCTGTCGCCACTCTGGCCAGTACGCTTCTGTACCTGCTGGGTGAGAGGGACGGGAGAACTAAATCGGTTGGAATTGCTTTGCTGGTATTACTCTTTGGCGCAATCGTCGCGCTAGTGACAGGGGGAGATCGATGGTTGCCTAATGGGTTCCTGCTGAGTTGGCACAGAACTGAAACCGCAGACTTGTACCGTTCTTACCAGACGCGGCTCTGGCTGTGGCGTGAGGGCATGGCGAGGTTCCTCGAACGGCCTTTGTTGGGCTGGGGGCAGGAGATAGAGATCACACGATGGGGACATGCCCACAGTTGGTACATCATCATGCTCTACAAGCACGGAGCAGCAGGCCTGCTCAGCATGTTAAGCGTGGTCGTTCTGGCCGGCTGGCGCGCCTGCTCGACCTTGATTCGGTCCTTGGACAGGCGTCGGAAGGGCATTGCGTTAGGAAGCTTGCTCGGGCTTCTAGCCTTCTTGGTAGATGGTGTGGTTAACGATTCGGTCCGTGACTGGAAGACAGCGATGGCGTTTTGGACGACCGTTGGGCTGGCCGTGGTCACTGGCTGGAGCGACGAGCCAGGGGGTAGGTTTGCGCCGTTAACGGATTGGCGTTTATCCGTGAGGCTGTGGCGAGCTATGATCCTTGGCGGCATGGGTACCCTGGGGGTCATGATGGCATGGTCGGTGGTCTATCTCAGGGAGCTGACCTACATCTTTGGCATTTTGCCGCTTGCCGCTCTACTGGGGTTAGGTGGTATAGCTATGGTCAACATGGCAACGCCAACGGGAGATCGTTTCCAGTGAAGATCCTTGTCTTAGCTCCCGACTTTCTTCCTAACCCAGGCGGCGTTGCTTTGTTTCTTCACCACATCTGCACCCAACTGGCTTGCTTCGGGCATCGAGTGGACATCTTGACGGTTGGTGAGGGGATGCCGAAGGCAGCGGATCATGGGCAACCCTATCACGTCCACCGATATGCGAACCTTCGGCGGTTCTCATCGCTTAGCCCCCTGTGGCGGATAATCAGGCTGCACTGTCGCAATCGCTACGAGGTCGTGTTCGTCGGTCACTTCATGACCACCCACGCCCTGGGCGCCTGGCTATTGCGCAGGCTGGCGGGTGTGCCCTATGTCATCCTGTCGCATGGCAATGATCTGAGGTACAGCGTGAGCACGAAAGCAGACCGATACGTAGCCCGTCTGCTCATAGACAATGCCGCTACCATGCTGGGCAACAGCCGCTTTACCGCTGACCGCATCCGCGAGATGGGATATCAAGGGCCGGTGGAGGTACTCAATCCGGGTGTGGATCCCGTTCACTTTCACCCGGATGTGGATACCTCTGCCGTCCGACAGGAATATGGACTCGACGGCCGCCGGGTACTGCTCACGACCGCCCGGCTGGTGGCCAGAAAGAACGTGGCCGGCGTGTTGCGCGCCCTGCCACAGGTGCTCGCCGTCGTGCCGAACATCACCTACCTGATCGCGGGTGATGGGGAAGAGCGCGAGCATCTAGAATCGTTGTGCGAAGAACTCGGATTGCGTCACTATGTCCGGTTCCTGGGATATGTGGAGAACAGCCGGTTGCCGGCTTTGTATTGCGCTTCCGATCTAGTAGTGATGCCCTCTTATGAGGTCAAAAGCACTGGTGATATGGAGACATTTGGTATTTCGTTTGTGGAAGCCAACGCCTGCGGCAAGCCGGTCATCGGAGGACGCAGCGGCGGCACAGCCGATGCGGTGATTGATGGGGAAACGGGGCTCCTGGTAGACCCCAATGATGTGGACGCCATTGCCCGGTGCATCCTCCGCCTGCTGACCGACCGCGACCTGGCCCGCCGGCTGGGGGAGAACGGCCGGCGGCGGGTGGAGCGGGAATTCTCCTGGCAGCAGGTGGGAAGGCGGTTGGAAGCGATGCTGGCCGAGTTCACTGGCCAGTGATGGGCAACCATGAAGGGTGAAACCATCCTGTGCCTCTCCCCCAGTTCCTGGTACTCGCTGTGGCGGAACCGACAGCAAATCATGTCCAGGTTGGCCATGCACAATGTCGTGCTGTTCGTAGAGCCACAACGAAACTCCGAGTACGGCATCGTACAAGACCGCGCAAGGAGGCTGCGCCAGTTGGTAGCTCCTCATATCCAGCAGGTACGCGAGAACCTGTGGATCATCGAACCACCTCCATCCTTGCCTTTCGGTATATTCAGCTCCAACCTGGCTCGTTGCATCACGCCAATCAACAACCGCATTCTGGCCAAGGTTTTGCACCACGCCATGCGCCTATTGGAGGTTCGAGCACCTATTCTGTGGTTGTATTATCCGTGGCACGCGGGGTTAGTGGGCAGGTTGGATGAAAAGCTGGTGTGTTACCATGTGTATGATGAGCTTGGCGACTATCCATTTCACAGGCACCTTAAAGGTTTTATCGAGGGTTGTGATCGAGAACTCTGCCGGAAGGCCGACTTGATTCTTGCCTCATCCTCGGCCCAGGCAGAGCGACGGAAATCACTAAACGCTCAGACCTATTTTGTGCCAAATGCGGTTGATTTCGCTCACTTTCAAAAGGCTTTGGATCCTGACCTGCCGTTGCCTGACGACGTCCAGAGAGTTCCTCGTCCGCGAATCGGATATGTTGGATTGCTCGGCTTTCAAGTGAACACCGGGTTGCTTCTTGATGTGGCAAATGCGCGTCCGGATTGGCACCTCGTCTTGGTCGGACCGGATCGTTTGGGAGAGAGCAAGCACATCCGCGAGCTGCGCAAGTTGGAGAATGTCCATTTCCTCGGCCAGAAGAGGCTGGAGGAACTGCCAGCATACCTCAAAGCATGTGACGTGGCTCTACTGCCGTACGATCTCACGACGCATGTGAGCACCAGCTATCCTCTGAAACTTCATGAGTATCTCGCTGCTGGCAAACCAGTGGTGAGCGTCCGACTGCGGGAGCTGTTGATCTTCCAAGAGGTGGTATACTTCGCTGATTCGGCGGCCGACTTCGTGCAGGGCATTGCGCGAGCCTTGGAGGAAGATTCGCCGGAGCGTGTCCAGCAGCGAGTGGCTGTCGCCCAGGAGAATACATGGGATCGGCGGGTCGAGCAGATATCTGCGTTGGTAGACCAATGCCTGCGGGACAAGCAGGCCCGTGATCGAGCCACTTAGTCCCATCGCAGTTGGTTGAAAGTGCACCATGAGACTCGAACAGGCTGATTTCGTCATCTTCCTCGACGCCGACTGGGGCGCCACGACCCAGCGCAACCGCCAGCACTTTCTTATCGCCGAACTGGCGCGGCAGTTGGCGGGCCGATCCCGACTGCTGGCCGTGGAGCGCCCTGTCTGCCCCTGGACCGGCCCAGTGCGCACCCGGCAGAAATATATCGAGTGGCTGCGCGGCCGGCGTGGGCTGCGCCAGGCGGCCCCGAACCTGTTCCTCTACACGCCGGCGGTCCTGCTCCACAACGTCATCGCTGCGCGCATCCCTGGGCTGACCGCGCTCAACCGCCGCCTGGTACAGGCGCTGCTGGGCCGCGTCCTGAAGCGGCTGTCCTTTCGCACCGACCGCCTGGTCGCCTGGATTCACCACCCCTACCAGTTGGAAGACGCGGGATTGGTCGGAGAGCGGCTGCTGGTCTATGACTGCTATGACGATTATCTGAGCCAGGCGCGGGGGCGTCGTCTGGCCGATCTGCAGCGCCGCGAGGCCGCCATCCTGAGGCGGGCGGATCTGGTCCTGGCCGCCTCGGAGCGGTTGCGAGAAGCGCTGCAGGGCCGGGCCCGGCAGGTGCACCTGGTACCCAATGGGGTGGAGTTCGAACACTTTGTCCAGGCTGTGCCAGGAGAGCCAAGCCCGATTTGGCAGGATGCTAGGCCGGTTCTGGGATTCACCGGCAAAATCACCCCCCGGCTCGATTTTGCCTTGCTTGCCCGCCTGGCAGCTTCTCACCCCGATTGGAGCCTGGTGCTGATCGGCCCGCAGGAGCACAGCGCCGAGTTGAGCCGTGATTCCGCATACCAGGAGTTCGTCGCGGCCCCAAACGTTCATCTGGCAGGGCCCAGGCCGTATCAGGAATTGCCGGCGCAGATGCGCATGTTCAACGTCTGTCTGCTGCCTTATACGGCCAGCGACCCTTTCAACGCCGCCTGTTCCCCGCTCAAGCTATATGAATACCTGGCCACCGGCAAGCCGATCGTTGCCACCGATATTCCGGCCGTGCGGCCTTTCGACGGCCTGGTACGCATTGCCCGGGGCGCGGACGAATTCGAGCGGCAGGTGGCGGCAGCGCTGGAAGAACGGGACGATACCTTGCGTGCGCAACGGCTGGCGGCAGCGCGGCAGAACTCGTGGACCAGGCGGGCGGAGCAGGTGATTGCCTTGATCGAGGCCGCTTTGGAGGTTGGATGAACATCCTCTTTGTGCACCAGGGCTTGATGAGCTTTGTGCAGAGAGACCTGGAGATTTTGCAATCTGCTCACGAGGTTCGGGATCTGCGTTTCCGTGGCCTTGAGGACCTTCCGGCGCTGATGAGCGGCGCGCGCTGGGCCGACCTCACCTTCTCCTGGTTCGGGAAACTCCATGCCTTCTTTGCTGTACTCTTTTCCAGGATCCTGAACAAAAAAGCTGTCGTCGTGGCTGGCGGCGACGATGTGGCGTACGAGCCCGAGATCGGCTATGGGATGTTCTCCTACTGGTGGAAGAGGTGGTGTCCCCTGTTTGTCTTTCGTTGCGCTGACCTCATTCTCAGTGTGTCCGAGTTTAATCGTTGTGAAACGCTTGTCAATGCGAGGGCCGACCCGGGCAAGGTGAGGCTCCTATACCACGGCTTTGATGTGCAGAACTGGAGCTGGGCAGATGGTCGGCCCAAGGAGAGCATGGCGTTGACCGTGGGACGGGTCACGGTCGAGACCTTTCTTGTGAAAGGTCTCGACCTGTTCGTTCAGAGCGCCGCGCATCTGTCGGAGCTGCCCTTTCTATTGGTCGGTCCCTGGCAAGATGAAGCGGTCGACCGGTTGAGGGCCATCGCCCCGCCCAACGTGACCTTCACCGGGGGGCTGTACGGTGCAGATCTGGTCCGAGCGTATCGTCAGGCCAGGGTGTACGTACAGGTCTCCCGGCACGAGAGTTTTGGCTGCTCCGTGGCGGAGGCAATGCTGTGTGAGTGCGTGCCGGTGGTCTCACGGCGGGCGGCGCTGCCGGAGGTGGTCGGGGATTGTGGGTTCTATGTGGACGAACTGACGCCGGAGGCAGTGGCGGCTCGAATCGAGGAGGCGCTCCGATCGGACCTGGGACCCCGGGCCCGCGAGCGAATCGTACACGAGTTTCCCCTGGAAAAGCGCCGGCGGGGGCTGCTGGCGGCAGTAGATGAGGTGATGAGCAGATAGTGGAACCGCTATTCTGGCTCCTTGCCTTCGTTATCCTGTATGTCTACCTCGGCTACCCGTTCCTGCTTCTGGTGCTGAGCAGGCTCCGCCCGGCCCCGCCGGTGCAAAAGGCCGATATCACTCCCACCGTTTCCCTCATCATTGCCGCCTACAACGAGGAGAAGGTCATTGCCCAGAAGATCGAGAACAGCCTGGCGCTCGATTACCCGCAAGACAAACTGGAGATCATCGTCGCCTCGGATGGCTCCACGGACCGCACCAACGAGATGGTCGGCGCGTACGCCGGACAGGGCGTGAAACTGGTCGCCCTGCACCCCAACCAGGGCAAGAGCAGCGCCCAGAATCAGGCGGTGGCAGAAGCAAGCGGGGAGATCCTCTTCTTCACCGATGCGAATGTGACGCTGCGGCTGGATGCAGTACGCAGAATCGTTGCTAACTTCGGGGACGACCAGGTGGGTTGTGTCATCGGAAAGGTGACCTACGTCAATGAGGGCGATACGTCCGTCAGCGAGGGAGAGGGCGTCTACTGGCACTACGAACTGTGCCTACGGAGTGGAGAAAACAAGCTGGGCAACTTTGCGATGGGCAGCGGACCAATCATGGCCGTTCGACACAATCTGTTTCAATCACTTGACCCGGATGTCGGCGAGGACTTTGTACTGCCCATGCAGATAGCCATGTCCGGACATCGGGTTGTTTACGAACCAGAGGCTATCTCGCAAGAGGTTCTTTTTCAGAACGCTCCGGCCAGTATGCTCCGGAGCAAGACGCGGGTCATCAGCAAGGACCTGCGGGGGCTGTGGCTCTGCCGCGCCATCCTCAACCCCTTCCGCTATCCCCTCTATGCCTGGGGGCTGGTCTCGCACAAACTGCTGCGCTGGCTGGTGCCCTATTTCCTCCTCGCCCTCCTGGCGGTGAACCTGCTGCTCCTGGACCGGCCCTTCTACCGCCTGGCCCTGGCGTTGCAGGTCGCTTTCTACCTGCTGGCCGCCATCGGCTATCTCTGGCAAAGGAAGGACAAGCCGCCGCGCCTCTTGGGACTCCCGTTTTCCTTCTGCCTGGTCAACCTGGCGGCGCTGGTGGGCGTGGCCCGGTTCGTGCTGGGCAAAAAGGCCGGGCGGTGGACGCCGGTGAGATAGGGAGGGGACACGGAAGAACACGGATGAACACGGAGAGAATATGGGAAGGGACACGGACAAACACGGATGACACGGAGAGAATATGGGAAGGGACACGGGCGAACACGGATGACACCGAGAGAATATGGGAAGGGACACGGACAAACACGGATGACACGGAGAGAATACGGGAAGGGACACGGACAAACACGGATGACACAGAGAGAATATAGGAAGGGACACGGACAAACACGGATGACACAGAGAGAAGAGAAGAGTCGGTGTGCGTAGCCTGTGTTTTTCCGTGTCCGGTGCGATGGGACACGGACCAACACGGATGACACGGAGAGAATATCAGAGCGGTGTCCGTGTGCGCAGCCCGTGTTTTTCCGTGTCCCGTAGAAAGGCAGGTCGCTCTGAAGCACGAGGAATTGACAGAGCAGATCATCCGGGCGTTCTACACCGTCTATCACACCCTGGGGTATGGCTTCCTGGAGAAGGTCTACGAGAATGCGTTAGCCATTGAGCTGCGCAAGATGGGACTGACTGCGGTGCAGCAGGCGCCTATCACTGTTTTCTACGCCGGTACGGTGGTAGGCGAGTACTATGCCGATCTGCTGGTGTCCGATGCGGTCATTGTGGAGATCAAGGCAGCGCGAGCGCTGGCAGCGGAGCACGAGGCGCAACTGCTCAATTACCTGAAGGCCACGACCTATGAGGTGGGTCTGTTGCTCAATTTCGGCCCCAAGCCGGAGATCAGGCGCAAGGTGTATGACAACGAGCGCAAGGGGTGAGGGGATAGGACACGGACGAACACGGATGACACGGAGAGAATAGAAGAGAGGAATCGGTGTGCGCAGCCCGTGTTTTTCCGCGTCCGGTGCGATGGGACGCGGACGAACACGGATGACACGGAAACTACAAGGCAGGTCCCTGGGCGCAGCCGGTGTTTGTCTGTGAGCTATGAGGATCGAGACGGGCGCACCCCCACCCCAACCCTCCCCGCACGCAGGGAGGGGGAGCATCCCGCTCAGGAGGTTGGGGAGGCAAGGCGGTCCAGATAGCTCTGGATGCACTCTACATAAGCGGCAAAATCCTTCAGTTCAGCCCGAATGCCCTCGTACACCATCCGGTCGTCCACGTCCCAGTAGAGGTGCACGAGCAGATTGCGCAACCCGGCCAGCTCGCGCATCGTCCGAGTCAAATCGTCAGGGAGAATGCTCGCTTCGTGAAGGACGGTGAAGGTATCTCGGTAGTCCCTGGGCGCCCGCAGCCTTTGGGAGGCAATGATATGGTTGGCGATGTTGAGGCAGGTCTCAATAGCGACCTGCAGGTAGTACCGGGCGCTGCCGATAGCGTGGGGGTTGTTCAGGAATTCCTCCAGTTCCAGCCCGGCCACGTCGCGTAGATAGCTGGTGTACTGCCCCAGATGGCGGATGAACGTTTCGATTTTGTCCCGATCAACCATACAACCCTCGCTCCCGCAGGTCGGCAAAGAAGGCGTCTTGGAGCCTGCGGTGGATCGGCAAGTAGTCAAAGTATTCGGCCCGAACCGCCGTCTCAAAGTCAATTCGCTCGCCCTCGCTGCGGGCATAGACCAGGATGCCATCGGTCACCACTCGGCCGCGAAAGACCAGAGGGGCTTCGTTGATGATGCGCACGTCCGCGTTGGCCAGGCCGCAGTGATCGGCCAGGTCCACCGCCAGACCGAGCACCAGTTTCAGGCGCTCGCGGGGCGTGAGGCCGGGGTCCACCACCAGGGCAATGTCCACGTCGCTAAACGGGGTCGTCCGGCCGGTCGCCGCCGAACCATACAGGTAGGCCAGGCTGACCGGCTGATGCGGCAGGAGAGAGAGGAGCGCCTGACGCAAGCGGGATACCAGCTCGTGCAGCGCTTCTCGCTCATGGGCAGACCGGCTTTCCTGGATTGCTTCCATATCACTCTCCGTCCCGATTATAGGCCAGAGGCTGCGAAAAGGCAAACCGCCGCACAGGCGGAATGAGAACTCGGGACGCCGATGAACACGGATGACACGGATAGTATGGGAGGGGACACGGACGAACACGGAAGAACACGGATAGAATAAGAGTCCGTGGGCGTAGTCCGTGTGCATCCGTGTCCGGTGCGATGGGACACGGACCAACACGGAAGAACACGGAGAGAAGAGAAGAGTCGGTGTGCGCAGCCCGTGTGCATCCGTGTCCGGTGGGGTGTGAGGGAGGGGATGAAAGGTGAGCGCCACGTCATGCGTCTGGTGCCGGCCGGCGTGTGGGCGCTGACGTTGGCGCTCCTGGCCTCGCTGCCCGGCGAGGAACTGCACGGCCTCCAGACCGCGCTGGACCCTGCGTGGCTGCGGGTGCTGCTCTCCGATCCGGTGCTGCACGCCGTGACCTTCGGCCTGCTGGCGCTGCTGGTCGCCCGCGCTTTCCCGCAGGCGGGGCGCGGGACGTTGGTCCGGGCAGCGGCGCTGGTCATCGGCTACGGGCTGGTGCTTGAGGTCTACCAGGCCGTCCTCCCCTGGCGGAGCGGTGGCATGGATGATCTATGCTGGGATGCGGTCGGGGTGGTGCTGGCCCTGGCCGGCATTTGTTGGAAATCAGGAGTGTGATCCCCATGTGGATGGTTCCCCCCCTTCTGGCATGGCTGATCGCCGGCGTAGGGACGCCGCTGGCCGGCGCGCTGGGGCGCCGGGTGGGGCTCCTCGACCGGCCGAACGAGCTTTCGATCCACGACCGGCCGGTGCCGCGCAGCGGCGGGCTGGCGCTGCTGGTCGCCTTTGCCGCAGCGGCGCTCGCCACCTGGAAGGCCGGCCTCCTGAGCGAGGCCGAAGCCCTGCCCACGCTGGGCTTGCTCCTGGGCGCCGGCGTGGTCGCCGCCGCCGGTTTGCTGGACGACCTGCGCCATATTTCGCCGCTGCACAAGTTCCTGTGGGAGCTGATCGGCGCAGCGGTGGCCATTGGCCTGGGGGTGCGCCCGGCGACAATCGCCAATCCCGGCCTGGCCTCGGCGTTCACCCTGGTTTTGCTGGTGGGTGTGGCCAACGCGGTCAATCTGCTGGACGGCATGAACGGGATGGCGGCCGGGGCGGCGGCCATCGCCGCTCTGGGATTGGCCGGGTTGGGCAGGATGGCCGGCCAGCCCTCGGTCTGGCTGTTGGCCCTGGTCCTGGCCGGGGCGTGCCTCGGCTATCTGCCCCACAACTTTCCACGGGCGCGCATCTTTATGGGCGATTCGGGCAGCCTCTTCCTCGGCTTTGTCCTGGCCGGCCTGGCCGTTCGGCAGGCGCGGACGCCCGGCGACTGGTCCAGTCTGCTGGCCGCGCTCCTGGTCCTGGCCCTGCCCCTGACCGACACCGCCCTGGCCATGGCCCGCCGCTTTGGCCGCTTCCAGGACCTCTTTTCCGGGGACCGGGAACACCTCTACGATCTGCTCAGCCAGAAGGGTCTGGGCGACCTCCGCGCCGTGCTGGTCATGTATGCCCTGGGAGGGGCGGCAGGCGGGCTGGCGCTGGGGGTGGCGCGGCTGCCCCTCGTCCCTGCCACCGCTGTCACCGCCCTGGCCTTTGCCGCGCTGATCGCCCTGGCGGGGCGGCTGGGGGCGCTGGGTTCGCGGGGGTCGGTCACCGTGGCGCGTTTCCGGCAAGCGGCGCGGCACCTGGTGCAGCGCTACGGTCTGGCCTGTGTCGGGGACGGGCTGATCGTGGCCGCGAGTTTCTATCTGGCCCTTTTTCTGCGCTTCAGCCCCGACATCCCGCAACACACCGTCGAGTTGCCCCGCTACCTGGCGAGTCTGACCGAAACCCTGCCCTTTATCCTCTTTCTCTACCTGCTGGTGAACGCCTTCTTTGGCCTCTACAGCCGGGTATGGCGCTATGCCAGCGTGCAGGAGGCGCTGGCCATCACCGGATCGGGTCTGCTCAGCACCGGCGGGGTGTTGATCGCTGAGCTGCTGCCGGGCGTGGGGCGTCCGGTCCCCCTGAGTGTGGTGGTCGTGGGCGGGGTCCTGTCCCTGATGGGGTTCGCCGCCAGCCGTTATCGCTTCCGGGTGCTCACCCGGCTGCTGGGATCGGACCGGCCCCGTTCGGCGGAGAAACCGTCCCGCACCCTGATCGTGGGCGCGGGCGAGGCCGGCCAACTGCTCGCCTGGCAGATGTTGCACCAATCGAACGCCTACCAGCCGGTTGGCTTTGTGGACGACGATCCGGACACGTGGGGCCTGCGCCTGCATGGACTCAAGGTGCTGGGCGACCGGCACCGGATCCCGGAGCTGGTCCGCGCCCTGGGGGTGGACCTGGTGGTGATCGCCGAGGACGATGGCCACCGCCATCCGGCGCGGGACGAGCTGGTGGACCTGTGCCTGGCCTCCGAGGCCAGAGTCCGGCTCCTGCCTGACGTTCTGGAGAGCCTGGTGGATGATCGTGCGGCGGTTCGCTCCGGTTCGAGTTTGAGCCCCCTGCGCGAGGTCCGGATCGAGGACCTGTTGGGCCGGGCACCGGTGATCGTGGACCGCGAGGCGTGCGCGGCGGTGTTGCGCGGCCAGGTGGTGTTGGTCACCGGCGCCGCTGGTTCTATTGGCTCTGAGCTGTGCCGTCAGGTGTTGGAGTATGGGCCGGCGCGGGTGCTGGCCCTCGACCAGAACGAGACCGGGCTCTATGACCTGGCCCTGGAACTGGGGGCGGCCCTGGAGATCATTGTGGCCGACATCCGGGATGCGCATCGGATGGAGCGGGTGTTTGACCAGCACCGGCCGGGCATCGTGTACCACGCCGCCGCCTACAAGCATGTCCCGATCCTGGAGCAGCACCCGGGCGAGGCGTTTGCCACCAACGTCCTGGGCACGCTGAGCCTGATCGCCGCCGCCGAGCGCCATGGCGCAGCGCGGGTGATCGTCATTTCTACCGACAAGGCGGTCTGCCCCTGCAGCGCGTTGGGGGTGAGCAAGCGGCTGGGCGAATGGGTGGTCGAGGCCGCCGCCCAGCAGGGCGGCAACGGCGCGGTGTTTGCTTCGGTGCGCTTTGGCAACGTGCTGGGCAGCCGGGGCAGCGTCCTGCCCACCTTTCTGTGGCAGATCGAGCACGGCGGACCGGTCACCGTCACCGAGCCGGGCATGACCCGCTATTTCATGAGCATCCACGAGGCGGTGGCGCTGGTGATCGAGGCCAGCGCCTACGCCCAGGGGGGCGAGGTCTTTGTCCTCGATATGGGCGAGCCGGTCAGCGTCGATCAACTGGCGCGGCGGATGATCCGGCTGCGGGGTCTGCGCGTCGGTCAGGATATCGAGATCCGGTATATCGGCGCCCGGCCCGGCGAAAAGCTGACCGAAAAGCTGTGGTGCGAACGGCACGAACAGCCGGGGCCCACGCCCCATCCGGCCATCTTTTGCCTGCACCGCAACCACCATCTGGATGGGGACGCACTGGCGGCCGAGATCGGCCAGATGCAGGCGCTGCTCGACCAGGGGCGGGAGGCGGAGATGTGCACCCGGATGTACGAACTGGCTCTGGCCCCCTGCCAGGGGTGCGCCGGATATCCGGTGGGGCTGACCCCACCCCAGCCCTCCCTGGCTGCGGAGAGGCAGCGGACCCCACCCCAACCCTCCCCGCCTGCAGGGAGGGAGTAGCCATGCCCGGTGGGGCGCCATGAGGGATGAAAATATCGAGGGGGCTGGCGTGGACCGACCTCTCCTCATCCCCCTCCCAGCGCTGTTGAAGTAGGTTGACAAGCCTGCTGGCACTTTGCGCAACGGTCCAGGAGTGGAAGCTTTAGCTGGGTTCTGCGTGATTCCGTTCCGGCTGAAGCCTCCACTCCTATTGGGTGCCGGACTCTGCAGCAGCCGTGATCCCCCTCCCCTCTCCGCGTGCGGGGAGGGGTAGGGAGTAAAGGTATAGGGCGATTCATGGTTACATGGTCGAAATCATGATGGAAGGAGAATCCCTTGGAACTAAAACGATTTGTCGAGGTCATCTGGACGCGGATGTGGCTCATCCTGCTGGCCACCGTCCTGGTGACGGGGATGACCTATCTGCTGAGCATTACCACTACCCCTACCTACAGCGCGACGACGACGCTGAGCATTGACCCCGGCGGCGACCCGCGCACCGATCCGTACAGCACCTACCGCTTTGGCGAGGCTGCCGCCCAGACCTACGTGGAGCAGATCCGATCCCCGGTCATCAGCCAGCAGGTGATGAGCCGGCTGGGCGTGTCCTACGACCCCGAAAAGGTCATCCGCGTGGAGCAGGTGCGGGATACACAGCTCATCAAGATCACAGCGGTCCACGAGAACCCCGGCCTGGCCAAAGAGATCGCCGATACCACGGCGCGGGTGTTCATCGATCAGATCACCTCCCAGCAACAGGCACGGTTCCAGGCCGGGCTGAGCGAGATCGAGGCCCAGATCGCCGACATCGAACGCCAGATCGAAGAGACGCAAAAGGCCATTACCTCCATCGGCGATCCGACCGACCCGCAGAACCTGAAGATGCCCGAGTTCGCCCGGCTGGAGCTGGCCCGCTACCAGACCCAACTGACCAGCCTGGAGACGCGCTACACCATCCTGCTCAAAAGCGCAGAGGATTTTCGGCTGGCCATGGCCCGTTATGTGGATACGATCTCGATCTTTGCCCCGGCCGAGTTGCCCCGCACCCCGGTGGCCCCCCGCACCCTGTTGAACACCGCGCTGGGCCTGATCAGCGGTCTGGTGCTCGGCGTCTCCACCGCCTTTTTGCTGGAATACCTGGACGATTCGATCCGCTCTCCGGAAGAACTGGAACAGGAGCTGGGCCTGAGCGCCCTGGGCGCCATCGGCCGCATGGAGCACGTCAGACAACTGACCGACAGGCTGGTGACCCATCCGGGGTGCCACGGCGGAGTGATCGAAGCCTACCGTGTGTTGCGCACCAACCTGAGCTTTTCCGACGTGGATAACCCCAGCGGCAGCCTGCTGGTGACCAGCGCCGGTCCTGGCGAGGGCAAGACGACCACGCTGGCCAACCTGGGGATCGTCATGGCCCAGGCCGGCAAGAAGGTGATCCTGGTGGACGCCGATCTGCGCCGGCCGAGCCTGCACAAGCTGTTCGGGCTGGAGAACCGGCGAGGGCTCACCGACCTTTTTCTGGGGGTCCAGGTCCAGGGCAATGGCCTGTTGCAGCCCACCGATGTGCCCGGACTGCTGGTGCTGCCCAGCGGCCCATTGCCCAGGAATCCACCGGACCTGCTCAGCTCGAAAAAGATGGGCCTCATCGTCGAGGAACTGCGCAAGCAGGCCGACATGGTCCTCTTGGACAGTCCTCCGGTGATGGGCATGGCCGATGCGGCGCTGCTGGCCGCCCAGGCGGAGAATGTGCTGCTGGTGGTGGACATCGACCAGACGCCGCGCGATACCCTCAGGCGGGCCAAAGAGATCCTGGAGAAGGCGGACGCCCGCGTCCTGGGGGTGGTCCTCAACCGGCTGGTGCCGGGCCGCCGCGGCGGGCCCTACTATTATTACTACTACCACCGGTACTATGCCGGGGATGAGAGCCAGGACGGAAGGGAGAAGAGGCGTGGACGAGGATGGGCGCGATGGCGTCGGAAGGAACACCAGCCGGATCAAGGCGGAGAGGAGAATCGCCATGGGGTGGAATAGATCGCGCTGGCCGGATTCGGTCCGGCTGGCCCTGGGTCTGAGGGTAGTGATCGGGCTGCTGATGATCGGTGGGCTGGCCGCCTGCTCGGTCAGACCCTCTCAGCCGGTGCCGACCTTTGTGCCGCCGCTCACGCCGACCCCGCAGCCGGGCGAGGTTTATACCGTCCAACGGGGGACTCTCTCCCAGGTGCTGGAGGTGCGTGGGCGCGTCGTGGCCAGCCGCGAAGAGTTGCTTTTCTTCCCGTTGGGCGGTTACCTCAAGGCGCTGGAGGTGCAGGTCGGCCAGACGGTCCAGGCAGGACAGATCATCGCCGAACTGGACGCGGCCTCTCTGGAGGATCAGCTCCTGGACGCTGAATTCTACCTGCAGCGGGCTCAGGGGGACCTGGCGCGGGCGCAAACGGTCAGCGAGACGCTGAGCCTGGAGATCGAGGCCCTCGAGATCCAGATTGAGCAGGAACAGGCAGCGGCCGACCAGGCGGTGGCCGAAGCGCGCGGGGAACTGAACATCGCCACCGCCGAGTTGCAGAACTGCCAGGCGCTGCTCACCCGCTACCAAAAAGCCATCGCCCCGGCGGAAACCGAGGTCCGCCGCGCCCAACTGGCCTACAATCAGGTCGCCTACCTGTGGAACGAAGCAGAGAAACAAAAGTCGGGTGAAGGGGTCCCGCCGCCCGGCTATGCCCAGGCGGTGGCTGCCCTCGAGTCGGCCACGCTCAAACTGGAGCAGGCCAAAGATTCGGTCACGGCCCAGCAGGCCGAGTGCGAGGCTGCCAAGGCCGAGCTGGCCCTGAAGCGCTCTGCACTGAACTACCGGACGCGGATCAAGGACCTGGAGGTCGGGCGCCTGCAGGCCGAAAAGCGCCGACTGGAAAAAGAGCAGGAGATCAACCGCGTGACCATCCAGACCCTGGAAGAGGAGGTACGCTACCGCCAGACGGTGGTGGACCGCCGGCGTCAACGCCTGGCTCAGTCCCAGCTCCGGGCGCCTTTTGAGGGAGTGATCGTCTCGGTGGAAAAGCGGATCGGCGAGGAACTGGAACCGTACGATCCGCTGGGAGCCATCGCCGATCCGTCGGCCTTTCGCGTCGAGGCGACCGTGTTGGAAGAAGATATCCTGAAACTGGCAGTGGGCCAGCCGGCGGTCATCACCCTCGACGCCTACGCGGACACCTCGTTTGAAGGTACCCTCACCGAGATCGGCTCCAGCCCCATTGTCTGGCAGGGCAAGAACGCCTACACGGTCTACCTGGACTTTGTGGACCCGGCCCAGGTGCCGGCCTCCATCCGCATGGGAGTGGATGTCCGCATCCAGGTGACTGAAAAAGAAGATGTGTTGCGGGTGCCGGTGGCGGCGGTCATCCGGCAGGGGGCCAGGACATTTGTCACCCGCCTGAACGAGGATGGCAGCCTGGAACAGGTGGAGGTGGAGTTGGGCGCCTCCGATGGCCAGTGGATTGAGGTCCTGACCGGCTTGCGGGAAGGCCAGAAGATCCAGATCCCGTAGATGGCCGCGCCGTTGCGCCGCCGATCCGAGAGTTCCCCATTGCGCCGTCCGGGCTGGGGGTGGCCGGGAGTCTGGGCGGCCGGGCTGGCCGTTCTTCTGGTTGCTGGGCTGATCGGCCCCGGCGGGATGAGCGCGTTCTATACCAACCTGGGGAGCCTGGCCCACAGCCGCGCGTTGCTCCGGGTTCCGGGCCGGGCTGACGATGCGCTCCTGATCCAGGCCGGTTACCGCTTTCAGGAGGCGTTGCGCTGGGACCCGGTCAACGGCCGGCCCTATCACCACCTGGGGCTGATCTATCTGGCCTGGGGGCAGAAGGCCGCCGCTCAGGAGGCCTTGGAGAAGGCGGTGCGATGGATGCCGACCGATCGGCTGGCCTCCCACCAACTCGGCATCCTGTACGACGATCTGAGGTGGGAGGCCCGGGCAGTGGCCGCCTGGAAGTCAGGCAATTCGGCCCCGTGGCTGGTCCGGGAGGGCCTGCGTTGCCAGGGGAAGGGGGACGTTGCCTGCGCCGAACGTTTCTACCGACTGGCAATCGCAGTCCAGCCCGGCTACTGGGAAGCTCATTACCGCCTGGGCGGACTATATGCGGAGCTGGGGCAGACAGAGGAGGCGATCGAGGCGTATACCGCGGCTATGGCCCTCGAGCCTGAGTATCACCCCCGGCGCTTCTTGATCCAGGCCCGCATCCTGGCTCTCCAGGGAGAGTGGCCCGCCGCCATCGCCGCCTGCCGGCGGGCTATGGAATTGAATCCTTCTGATCCCGAGCCCTATGAGCAGATCGCGGCTATCCTGCGGTGGCACCTGGACGATGGTGAAGGAGCCGCCCAATGGTATCGGGCAGCCATTGCCGCCGATCGGCAACGCACCAGTCCCTATCTTCATCTAGCCGAGCTCTATGAAGCTCGGCAGGACTATTCTCAGGCCGAGTTCTGGTACCGGCAGGCGCTGCCGACGATCCGGGCCAACCCCGTAACGCTGGCCGAGGCGCAGGCAGGAGTGAGCCGCTGCGCCCTGGCCCAGGGAAACCTGGAGGCTGCCCTTCAGGCCGCCGAGGCTGCGGTGAACGCCCAGCCGCAGGTGGCGGCGTATCACCTGCTCCGGGCCGATGTCTGGCTGGCGATGAAGCACTATCCACCGGCTATCGCCGGTTACCGGTCGGCTCTCGAACTGGACCCCAATAACCGACGCGCTCAGCAGCAACTCAAGGCCTTGGGCTGGCGTGAACCTTGAACGGGACCAGTCAGGTTCTTACCCCCTCGTCCGACCCTCGGCGATAAACTCCCGCCATCCAGTGTCGGTGTACCCCAGGCCCTCCGCAATGCGGACCGAGGCTTCATTCCCCTCTTCCGCCATGTAGAGCGGCTGCAGCCCCTCTTCCAGCAGGGCGGCGGTGCACGCCGAAACGACCGACTTGCCCCACCCCCGTTCCCGACCTCCCGGGTGAACATAGACGAAAACTTCGGCGAACCTCGGCGAATGCCAGTTGGTCCCGGCCATGGCCATGATCTGCCCCTGCGATTCGATCTGGAAGCGCAGCGTCCCCTCGGTAGAGGCCACCCGCTGGACCAGGACGTTGATGACCGGCTCGAAACGGGAGGGGTCGAGGCAGTAGAGGCGGGCCCAGGTCGTCCGGGTGAGCTCCATCGTCTCGCGGACGGCCGGGGCGAGCGCGACCGGGACCAGGATCAGGTAGGGTCGGAGAGGGGTCAGAGCGGTGGAGAGCAGCTCAACGGCAACGGCCTGGTCCGGGGCGCGAAGCACAACCAGGGGGCGGAAGAGGTCGGCGCCGGTCTGGCAGGCCGCCAGAAAGCCATCCGCTTTCCTCCTGGCGTCATAATGGACGGTCAGTTGGGTGCGGCGCGGATCGTGCCACAGCGCATAGTAGCTGACCAGCGCATCGGTCGGATCGGTGGGCGAAAGTAACGGCTGAATGGCCCGCCGCTTTTCATTCAGTTCGGTCAGCGCCCTGAGGTCCATTCCCATCAATCCAACAGGGCCGGTCACCCGGCCCTGTTGGTTATTTATAACTGTTCAGTACCTTCATGTAGTTGGCCCGCTCAAAGGCAGCCGGCTCCGGACAGGAGCGGTGGCTCATACTGCCCTTCATCTGCGCCACTGACTCGTATTCATGCTCCTCCATCCAGGCGCGCATCCCAGCCAACAACTCCGATATCGCGCCGATCCCCTGTTTCAACAACACGGAACAGACCTGGGCCACATCGGCGCCGACCATCACCGCCTTGATCACATCCTCGGCGCTGTGGACACCGCTGGTCAACGCCATCGAGGCGCGGACCCGCCCGTAGAGGATGGCGATCCAGCGCAGCGGCAGGCGCATCTCCACCGGCGTGCTCAATTGCAGGTTGGGCACCACCTCCAACCGCTCGATGTCAATATCCGGCTGGTAAAAGCGGTTAAAGAGCACCAGGGCGTCGGCTCCGGCCGCGTCCAAGGCCGAAGCCAGGTGGGGCAGGGCGCTAAAGTAGGGGCTGAGCTTCATGGCCACCGGGATGGTGACCTGCTCTTTGACGCTTTTCAGTATGTCCACGTAGAGGGTCTCTACCTCAGCGCCGTTCAGATGTGGGTTCGTGGGCAAGAAATAGACATTCAGCTCCACCCCGTCTGCCCCAGCCTCCTGGAACTGCCGGGCGTAGCCCGTCCATCCTCCCAGGCTGACGCCGTTGAGGCTGGCAATGATGGGAATGTCGACTGCCTCCTTGGCGCGGCGGATATGCTCCACATACTCCTTCGGCTCCCGTCGGTACTCATGGTGAGCCGGAAAGTAGGTGAGAGCTTCGGCGTAACTGTAGGTGCCGTGTTCGAGGAAATGGGCCAGCGCCTCGGCTTCGAACTCGATCTGCTCCTCAAAGAGCGAGTGCAATACGACCGCCGCCGCGCCCGCATCCTCCATCCGTTTGATCGAATCCAGGCTGGCCGAAAGGGGCGAGGCCGAGGGTACGATTGGGTTCTTGAGCTTCAGGCCCATATAGGTGGTGGATAGATCGACCATGTGCGGTTTCCTTTCTGGGAGTTGGTGTTCTCCCGCAGGGCGGAACCTGCGGGAGAACCGTTATCCCTGACTATAGTCCAGGGCTGCCAGTTGTTCGTACATCCGCCACCGGCTGTCGACATCTTTTTGCGCCAGCTCGAGCAGATAGGCTGCCCGTTCCGGATCGGACTGGGTCAACATCTTGAATCGGGTCTCGTTGTAGGCATAGTCCTTGAAGGGGATCTTGGGCGCTTTCGAGTCAAGCTGCAAGGGGTTGAGACCCTGCGCAGCGCGACGCGGGTCGTAGCGATAGAGGATCCACGCCCCCGAATCCACCGCCAGTTGCTGCTGATCAAAGGCAGTGCGCATATTGATGCCGTGGGAAATACAATGGCTGTAGGCGATGATCAAGCTCGGCCCGTCATACGACTCGGCCTCCAGAAAGGCCTTGACCGTCTGGGTGTCGTTCGCTCCCATGGCCACCTGGGCGACGTAGATATTGCCATAGGTCATGGCGATCAAACCCAGGTCTTTTTTGGGCACCGGCTTGCCGGCCGCGGCAAAGCGGGCGACGGCCCCTCGGGGCGTGGCCTTGGACATCTGGCCGCCGGTGTTGGAATAAACCTGGGTATCCAACACCAGCACGTTGACGTTTCGGCCCAGGGATAGGACGTGATCCAGGCCACCAAAGCCAATGTCATAGGCCCACCCGTCGCCGCCCAGGATCCACACCGAGCGCTTGACCAGCATGTCGGCGATGCTCTGCAATTGGACCGCCTCCGGCGTGCCCAGGTGGGCCAGCCGCGCCTTGAGTTCCGCAACGCGGGCGCGCTGCGCCGCAATGCCAGCCTCGCTGCTCTGATCCGCCTGGAGGAGGCCGTCGGCCAACTCGTCGCCGATCGCCCCTCGCAGCCGCTCCACCAGCTCACGGGCATATTCGCTCTGCTTGTCAATCGTCAAACGGAAGCCCAGGCCGAATTCGGCATTGTCCTCAAAGAGGCTGTTTGACCAGGCCGGGCCGCGCCCATCGGCATTCGTCGCCCACGGGGTGGTGGGCAGGTTCCCGCCATAGATCGATGAACAGCCGGTGGCGTTGGCGATAACCGCCCGGTCGCCAAAGAGCTGGCTGAGCAGCTTGACATACGGCGTCTCCCCACAGCCGGCGCAGGCGCCGGAATACTCGAACAAAGGCCGCAGTAACTGCGAACCTTTGACCGTGTTGATCTTGACCTGGCTCCGGTCAAAGTCAGGCAGGCTCAGGAAGAAGCGATAGTTCTCGCGCTCAGTTTCCCGGATGGGCGGCTGGAAGGTCATATTGATCGCCTTCCGCTTCGGCTCTCGCTTGTCTTTCGCCGGACAGGCATGGACACACAGCCCGCAGCCGGTGCAATCCTCCGGAGCCACCTGGATCGTCGCCACCAGGCCTTCGAACTCTTTGCCCCGCGCCTTGTCATATTTGAAGGTCGGAGGAGCATCTTTCAGAAGCGCCGGATCGTAGATTTTGAAGCGGATGGCGGCATGGGGACAGGCCATGGAGCACTTGGCGCACTGGATGCAGATTTCCGGCTCCCAGACGGGGATCTCCAGGGCGATATTGCGCTTCTCCCATTGGGTTGTCGCCGGGGGGAAGGTGCCGTCCGGCGGAAAAACCGAAACGGGCAGCCGATCGCCCTGGCGGACCATGATCGGCGCCAGCACTTTTTGCACAAACTCGGGCGCTTCTGGCGGCACCGCTGGCCGCATGGGGAGTTGGCTGGTCACGCGGTCCATCACCTCCACGCGGAAGAGGTTGGCCAAGGCCTGGTCCACGGCCGCAAAGTTCTGCTGGACTACCGCCTCGCCGCGCCGGCCGTACGTCTTTTCAATGGCGTTCTTGATGGCGGCGATGGCCTGATCGCGGGGCAGCACCCCGGACAGGGCAAAGAAACAGGTCTGCATGATGGTGTTAATGCGCACCCCCAGGCCTGTCTCTTTGGCCACGCGGTAGGCGTCTATGGTGTAGAACTCGAGCCCTTTGTCAATGATCTGCTGTTGCACCTTAGCCGGCAGCCTATCCCACACCTCGTTCGGGCCATACGGTGCGTTCAGCAAAAAGACCGCGCCGGGGGCTGCCTTTTCCAGCACATCAAACTGCTCCAGGAAAACAAACTGGTGGCAGGCGACAAAGCTGGCCGATTCGATCAGGCAGGTCTGGCGGATCGGACGGGGACCAAAGCGGAGGTGGGAGACCGTCACCGTGCCGGCCTTCTTGGAATCGTACTGGAAATAGCCTTGAGCGTACAGGCCGGTTTCTTCGCCGATGATGCGGATGCTGTTGTGGTTGGCGCCGACCGTGCCATCCGAACCCAATCCAAAGAAGACCGCCCGCACCACGTCATCAGCTTCGATATTGAAAGTCGGGTCGTACTCGAGACTCGAGTGGGTCACATCATCGACGATGCCGATGGTAAAGTGGTTCTTGGGGTTCGCCCTGGCCATCTCGTCGAATATGCCCTTGACCATGGCCGGGTTAAACTCTTTACTGGCCAGACCATACCGCCCGCCGATGACTCGGATCGGTCGCCCCGACTCGGTCACTGCCGTCATGCAATCCTGGTAGAGCGGTTCTCCCGCTGCCCCTGGTTCTTTGGTCCGGTCCAGCGCGGCCAGAATCTTGACCGACTCTGGCAGGGCCTCGATAAAATGCCGAATGCTGAACGGTCGGTAGAGGCGCACCTTCAATAGCCCGACCTTCTCCCCCCGCTCCACCAGATACTCGACCGTCTCGTGGGCCACTTCGGCCCCAGAACCCATCATCACGATCACCCGTTCGGCATCGGGAGCCCCGACATAGTCGAACAAGTGATACTGACGGCCGGTCAGCCTGGCGAACTTGTCCATCGTTTTTTGGACGATGTCAGGTGTCTTCAGATAGAAGGGATTACATGCCTCCCGGGCCTGGAAGAACACGTCCGGGTTCTGGGCCGTCCCTCGGATGACCGGGCGCTCCGGGTTCAGCGCCCGGGCGCGGTGGGCCAGTACCAACTCATCATCAATCATGGCCCGCATGTCTTCGATGGTCAACTGCTCCACTTTGTTGATCTCGTGGCTGGTGCGGAACCCGTCAAAAAAGTGGACGAACGGCACCCGCGCTTCCAGCGTGGCGGCATGGGCGATGAGCGCCAGGTCCTGGACCTCCTGCGGCGAATTGCTGGCCAGCAGCGCCCAACCGGTCGAACGCACGGCCATCACATCGCTGTGGTCGCCAAAGATCGAGAGGGCGTGGGTTGCCACCGTGCGGGCGGAGACGTGAAAGACCGTCGGCGTCAACTCGCCGGCAATCTTGAACATGTTGGGGATCATCAACAACAGCCCCTGAGACGCCGTGAATGTGGTGGTAAGCGCGCCGGTCTGCAGCGCACCATGGGCCGCACCTGCCGCGCCGGCCTCCGATTGCATCTCCACCACCACCGGTACGGTGCCCCAGATGTTCGTTTCCCCTGCTGCCGAATAGTCATCGGCATGTTCCCCCATCGGGCTGGAAGGCGTAATGGGATAGATGGCAATGACTTCGCTCACCTTGTGAGCGACATAGGCAGCCGCCTCGTTCCCATCGATCGTAACCATCCTTCGTTCTGTCATAGAAACCCCCTCAACTAGTTAAGATCGGTAGACCTCTTTGGTCACAAGCAAACGCCAGGCTCATGAGCCTGGCGCACGTTCGCTCTGAATTCCAGCTTTGGTTGGGCAGTTTCTTCAGTGAAACCGCGCCTCACTCAAAAGCCAAGCTATTATAGCACCGCGCTCCCGGCCTGTCAAAGGATGGCCGCTCCAAGACCTGCGCTGTGAACGACGGACGGCTGGTTAACGCCAGCGACGGTTCCGCCGCTCGAATTCACGTTGGCATCGGAGACAATAGATAGCGTCGGGCAGGATCTCCAGACGGGCCGGGTCGATCCGCTCGCCGCAGTTCTGGCACAGGCCATAGGTGCCACTGCGAGCTAACTGGATGGCCCGCTCGATCGATTTCAGACGTTCCTCCAGGCTCTGGGCCAGGGCCCATGTCTTTTCCCGTTCGTAGGCGTCCAGATCGGTCTCGTCGGCGCTGGGTTCGGCCATGTTGCGCAACTCGACCTGGAGGTTATTCAGATCCTCCAACAAGATCTGTCGCTCTCGTTCCAGTTTTTCAATGTCTGAGCGTTGTTGGGTATTCGGTTCCATGAATGGATCCTTCTCCTATGAATGGCACGAGGCTTGAGTGATGTCCGACTATACCATATTTGGCTCCAGACGTCAACCATGGATGGTGGAGTAGCGAGCACTGCAGCAAAGTAGGTTGACAAGCCCACTGCACCTTTGTGAAACGGCCCAGGACTGGAAGCGTTAGCTGGGCTTCGTGATTCCGTTCCGGCTGAAGCTTCACTCCCATTAGCTGCTGGACTTGGCAAAGCCGTAGTGCGATAGTGGATACCGGTGGAACTCAGAGCATCGGGTGTCATGGACTACCTCACCGTGCCCAGGCGGCCGTCAGATGAGGTGGCCTATTTGTCATGGACCGGTTTCTGGTCTACAATGGGTCTCGGTTCATCCAGGGCAATGCAGACCTGGTCGATAGACCAGTCCTGCGCCTGCTTGCATTCATGGGAGGTAATACGATGGAAGACCGGTACCCTGCAAGAACCAATTGGAAGCAGGTGTGGATCTTTTTGGCAATTACGTTTGGCCTGACCTATCTCCTTGATCTGCTGCTCTATCGGACCGTGGGATACGAAGCAAAGGTCGGCACCGGTCTGTTGCTCCAGGTGCAGATGCTCATCCCGGCTGCCGTGGCCATTGCCCTGCAGCTCTTTGTGTTCAGAGATAGCCCTCTGTATCGGTTCCGGGAGCGTCCGCGCTGGTTCTTCGACTTTTATCTATTCTATGCGATCCTGTACGCGCTTCTTGCTGTCAGTGTGGTGTTTATCTCCAGTCCGGTCTACCAGACAGCGGTGAGCGTCGTGGCTCAGTTTCTCACCTTGGTAGGCCTTCTTTTCCTCGTTCTGTTGCGTCTGGCCTCGGGGAAAGAACCCTTTGCTCGGGCCGGGTTGAGAGGAGGCAGGGCCCGGTATTACCTGACCTTTGGTCTGTTTGTGCTGTTCCTCTATGGCGCCATGACTGGCCTGAACGCCCTGTTTGGCCTGGGCCAGGCAGTGAACGCCAAAGAAGTCATTCGGCAGGCGGCCGGCGGTCAGGCTTCCGGGTTGGAAGCAATGCCCGACTGGGCGCTCCTGGCCCTTACCGGCCTGCAGAGTGTCCTCCTGGCTCCCTTTATGGCCCTGTTGATTACATTCGGTGAGGAGTACGGCTGGCGGGGGTATCTGCAGGGCGAGTTGATCAAGATCGGCAAAGTACGGGGGATCCTGTTGGTGGGCGTCATCTGGGGTCTGTGGCACACCCCGGTGATCCTGATGGGGCATAATTACCCCGGCTACCCGGTCCTGGGCTCCTTTTTAATGGTGCTCTACTGCATAGGACTCGCGTTCCTCTTGGGTTTTGCCGTGCTCAAGTCGGGGAGTGTGTGGCTGGCTGCCTTTCTCCACGGCTTGAACAACCAGGTGGCCTCGTTCCTGTGGGTCATGGTCTACACGCCGGCCGATCCGGTCTTTTCTTTCGGAGTCGGGCTCTATGGCCTGGCAGTCTGGGCCGTGGTGGTCGTGGCCCTGCTTATTCTGGGCCGTAGGGAATGGACTTCTCCCCTCGTTGGCCCAGAAGCACCTGCCGCTCCTGAGCCCGGCCTTTGAGCCGAGGTGCGCCGAAAGTCACTTGAGGTGAGTCGGATGATCCAGGTTGAGAATCTAGTCAAGCATTATGCCCATGTGAGGGCAGTGGATGGCGTGAGTTTTTCGGTGGCCCGAGGAGAGATCTTTGGGCTATTGGGTCCCAACGGCGCGGGCAAGACCACCACCATTCGGATGATGATGGATATTCTCAAGCCCGATAGCGGCACGATCCAAATCATGGGGCAGCCGGCGAGCGAAGCGGTCAAGTCGCGCATCGGTTACCTGCCGGAGGAACGAGGCCTGTACAGGAATTTTAAGCTGTTGGAGTGCCTGACCTACCTGGGGGCATTGAAGGGCATGCCTCGGAAGGCGGCCCGTCAACGGGCCGAGGCGCTCCTGGAGCGGGTGGGATTGGAAGAGTACGCTCAGCGCAAAATCAAAGAGTTGAGCAAGGGCATGGCTCAAAAGGCCCAATTTGTGGCGACCATCGTCCATGATCCGGAGTTGCTCATCATGGACGAGCCATTTCAGGGCCTGGATCCGGTCAACACGGAATTGTTAAAAACCATTCTGCGGGAAGAGCAGGACCGGGGCAAGACCATCATTCTCAGTACCCACAACATGAACCAGGTGGAGGAGCTGTGTCAGCGCATCCTGCTGATCGATCACGGACAGGTAGTGTTGTACGGTTCGCTGGACGAGATCAAGGCCCGCTACGCCGAGCATGCGGTGCTCCTGGAATGTGAGGCTCTGCCCGCTTCGTTGAGCGGAGTGCGACGGATCGAACCAGTGGACCATGCCTATCAACTCATCCTGGAGCCTGATAGTTCTCCCCAGGCGATCCTCCGCCAACTGGTGGCCGCCGATGCAGGCGTTCGACGCTTCGAAGTGGTGCTTCCGCCTCTGGAGCAGATCTTTATCACCGTGGTGGAGGGGAACCGATGAGAACGATTCTTCTGGTAGCAGCGCAAGAACTGATCGTCAACCTGCGCCGGCCAGGGTATATCATCATGACTCTGCTCATTCCGGCGCTGGGGGTGATCGCCTTGCTCGTCGGCTCCGTGTTTGGCGGCGAGGTCGGTGATTTTTTCAAGACCCATCTTGCCATTAACCAGAAACCGATGGGCTATGTGGACCATAGCGGACTGCTGTCCGCCGAACAATCCTCGTATAAGGAACTGTTTATCCCCTATCGTGATGAATCTGCAGCGCGGGAAGCCCTGCTGGCCCACGACATCCGCAGTTACTTTGTTCTGCCGGCGGATTATGTACAGACGGGCAAGGTCATCGTCTATGGGCTGGGGGGAGGGTTCTCCACATTTGTGGATGCAGATGAGAGCAAGCTGCGCGATTTTTTGGTGGAGCAATTGATCGCAGGAAGGGTAGAGCCTGCCATCCAGGAACGAGTCCGCGAACCGATGAAGGTAGAGCCGATCACCTTGAGCGAAAAGGGAGAAGTCAGCACCGAGAGTCCCTTTAGCTGGATTGCCGATTTTGTGGTGCCGTACGTCTTTTCCATCCTGTTTGTGATCACCCTCTTCACGACGTCGGGCTTCCTGCTCGAAGGGGTGAGCGAGGAGAAAGAAGGGCGGATCATCGAAATCCTGCTCTCATCCATCAAGCCCACCGAACTGTTGGCCGGCAAGATCCTGGGACTGGGGGCGGTGGGGCTGATTCAGGTCGCTGTCTGGATCAGCGCCGGGGCGTTATTGCTGGGGGCGGCCGTCGCCTTGTTCACCATGACCGGCGTGCTCAACCTCAGCCTGAGTACGGTGATCTTGGGGTTAATCTATTTTGTGCTGGGCTACCTGCTGTATGCCACCCTGTTTGCCGTTTCCGGTTCGATGGGGACCACGCAGCGGGAAAGCCAGCAGATCGCCAGCATCTTTTCGCTTGCCGCTGCCATTCCGTGGATGACGGTTGGCTTTATGTTTGCCGATCCAAATATTCCCCTCGCCGTTGTCTTGAGCTATATTCCTTTGACCTCGCCGGTGATGATGGTCATCCGCCTGGGATTTGGCCGCGTGCCGGGCGGACAGATCCTCGTCAGTCTGGCGATATTGATGGTCAGCATTGTTTTTGTCCTGTGGGCTGGAGCCAAGATCTTCCGTATGAGCCTGCTCATGTATGGAAAACGGCCGAGCTTGAGGGACCTTGTCCGCGCGTTCAAGGAGGCATAACTGTCAAAGATGGGACAGCTACTTCCTCTCATTTTGGTGACCTGCGACGACGGGATCGAGTCACCCGGATTGCGGGCTGCGGTCGGCGCGGTGTTGGACCTGGGTGAGGTGATAGTCTGCGCCCCGTGTGGGCAGCAAACCGGATCCGGTCGCAGCATGTCTACTTTCAACGATGGAGCCATCCATGAAATCGAGTACTGGGTGGAGAGCCAACGGGTGGCGGCCTATGCGATCCACGGGTCGCCGGCCCAGGCAGTGCTATACGCCCTGGTGGAACTGGTCCCCCGGCTGCCGGCGCTATGTGTAGCCGGCGTCAACTTTGGCGAGAACCTGGGCACCGGCATTACGGCTTCTGGTACGGTGGGCGCTGCCCTGGAAGCGGCGGATAGCGGGGTGCCATCCTTGGCGGTCAGTCTGGAGACGGCCAAGGAATACCATTTTCGTCATTCAGATGAGGTGGATTTTTCGGCAGCGGCCTATTTCACCCGCTATTTTGCCGCCCGAATGCTGGCCCAACCCCTGCCGGCCGATGTGGATGTCCTCAAGGTGGACATTCCCTGCGATGCGACCCCCTCTACCCCATGGCGGGTGACGCGGATGGCGCGACAGCGCTACTTCCAGGCCCTGCCCAGCGGCCGCCGGTACCTGACTGAGAAACGGCGGCTTGACTATGAGACCCGGTTTGATCTGGCCACGCTGGAGCCCGATTCTGACATCCGGGCAGTGTCGGTAGACCGGGTAGTCTCGGTCACCCCCTTGAGCCTGGACCTGACATCGCGAATTGTCCTTCAGGACCTGGAAAGGCTGTTACGCTGCCAGACCTCCAAGGTCTGCAATGAATGGTCGAGATAGAGCGGCAACGGCTGATCGATTTCAATCCGTTCTGGGTCCACCCGACAACGATAGGCATAAACCTCGACCCCCTGCCTGAGCCTCTGACGCAACTCCCGGCCAAAGTCAGGGTCTGATTCATCGTGAGGCCGCAGGCCGAGGGCATCATCCCGTTGTACGACAAAGACCACCGCCGCCCGATAACCCTCGGTTACTGCCTCAGCCAGCTCGATCAGGTGCCGCCGTCCCCGGACTGTGACGGCGTCGGGAAAACACCCCAGGCCCTCCACCACCAGGGTGACCGATTTCACCTCGATCAGGCACGGACGCTGCCCGGTTGCCTCCAGCCGAAAGTCAAAGCGGCTACACCCCCAGACCGCCTCGCGGTGCACTGTTGAATAGCCGGCAAACGGAGCAAGCCGACCAGCGCGGAGCGCCTCGTCTATCAGATCGTTCGGAAGGCGGGCGTCTACCGATACCCAATGACCATCGGCCTCGACCAGACCCAGGTCATAGGCGGTCCGACGTTTCGGCCGGTCGTGTTCTGCCAGGAAAACACGCCGCCCCGGTACTAGGAGTTCCCGCAGCCGTCCCGAGTTGGGTAGATGGGCCGCCACCGCCTGCCCGGCGACCTCCACTGTCACCCGGAAGCGGTTGTCGCGGGCCACGAAGCGGCCCTCTACCCAGCGGTGATGGAACTCCATGGGTTGGTCGAGAATCGCGGGGGTTCAGCCTTTCATCACGGCCAGGGGTCGGAGCTTGGCTACCTTGCGCGCCAACCCGGCACCGTCTACCACCTCGACCACGGCGTCAATATCTTTGTAGGCCTCGGGCGCTTCTTCGGCGAGCCCGGCCATGCTCCCGGCGCGCACGCGGATGCCCTGGGCCTCCAGTTCCTGACGCAACGTCCCTCCCTGGATTTTTTTCTTGGCAGCAGCGCGGCTCATCGTCCGCCCGGCGCCATGGCACGTCGTGCCAAAGCTCTCCTCCATCGCGTCTGCGGTCCCGACCAGTACATAGGAAGCAGTGCCCATATCGCCGGGGACCAATACCGGCTGGCCGACGGCCCGATAGACCGGCGTCACGGCTGGGTGGCCCGGTCCAAAGGCCCGCGTCGCCCCTTTGCGATGGATGCACAGCTTCATCTTCTGGCCGTCCACCACATGTTCTTCGATCTTGGCGATGTTGTGGGCGACATCATACACGGTATAGAGATCGAATTTTTTTGTCTTGCCGGCGAGGACCTGTTGGAAACTTTGCCGGGCCAGATGGGCCATGCACTGCCGGTTTGCCCAGGCAAAGTTGGCGGCGGCCACCATCGCTCCAAAGTAACTCTTGCCTTCTGGCGAGTCGAGGGGGGCGCAGACCAATTCACGGTCAGGCAACTGGATGTTGTATTTGCGCACCGCGGCCTGTAGTTCCCGGACGTAATCATCGCACACCTGATGACCCAATCCCCGCGAACCCGAGTGGATCTGCAACGCAAGTTGTCCTTCAAACAAACCAAAAGCGCGGGCGACCTCTTCGTCGTATACTTCTACGACCTCCTGGATTTCGATAAAGTGGTTGCCCGAACCCAGGCTTCCCAGTTGGTTGGCGCCTCGCTGTTTGGCTCTGGCGCTCACTGCGGACGGATCGGCGCCTGGCATGGCCCCTCCCTCTTCCAGCCGTTCCAGGTCCTCAGGCCGTCCATAGCCCTCCTTCACCGCCCAGGCAGCGCCGTGGGTCAACACCTCATCCATCTCCCGAGCAGACAGTTTGCGGGTGCCTCCCCCCTCTCCGACCCCACTGGGGATGTTGTGAAAGAGGGCCGAGATCAGGTCATTGATCGAGTCCCGCACCTCCTCAGCGATCAATTCCGAGGCCATCAGCCTGACCCCACAGTTGATGTCGTAACCTACAGCTCCGGGCGAAATCACCCCATCCGGATACCGGGTCGGCACGACTCCGCCGATAGGCGGGCCGTAGCCCTGATGGGCATCCGGCATGACCAGGACCCGCTTGACCACCCCCGGCATCGCCGCCGTATTCACCAACTGTTCCAACGTTTTATCCCGGAACGCCAGTTCCAGCAGCTCTTCACTGGCATAGATACGCGCCGGCACCTTCATGTCAGGCCGAAAACTCTTGGGAATCTCCCAGATATATTGATTGATCCGCACCAAATCTGACTTTTTGATCATCGTTCCACCTGCTTTCCTTCTGCCAACTCCACTCTACACATCAAACGTAATCTCGGCGGTCCACCCTGTCTCATCCTGTACGATTTCCAGATTATGAAACGTAGCCGCCTTGACATGGGCCTTGGTCGCTGGAACGGAGACGCCACCCACTCGGGCGATCAACATTGCCCCAGACGACCCGGCTGGCGCCGGATCGAGCAGCGATTCGACCTCAAATTCGACAAACATCAGCCCCTCCGATTCGGTGTAAAACAGCAACTCATTGAGCCAGCGAACCAGCAAAGTCTCCCGGTCCCACGCTTCCAACCGGATCTCCCGCCATTCGGTGGCCACCAGCCCGTCCAGGTCGGCCATCAGACGATACATCCCCTCCGCCGCACCCACAAACAGATCCGCCAGCCGTTCTCCCCACACCCACAGCGCGCGATCGGCGGTGTGCTCCAGTTCCCGGTAGCGATAGCGGCAATCTAGCCTATCTTGCTTCCTGCTGGGGGGTGTGGGGTATAGATCGGGCACTTGTTTCGCCTCGGCCAGGATCTGGCGGGCTGCATCGCTATCCCGCCTCATCTGGGCGATCAACTCCTGGATATCCGCAAAGCGCCGTTCCTCCCGCAACCGGGCGACAAACTCGACGACCAGATCACAGCCATAGATATCCTGATCAAAGTCAAAGATGTGGACCTCCACCAGCCGTTGACCATTGTCAAAACTGGGTCGGATGCCCACATTCGCCACTCCCGGGTAGCGTTCTGCGCCCAGAACGGCGAACACTGCATATACCCCATCGGCCGGGATCGCTCGCTCCGGCCGGACCTCCAGGTTGGCCGTGGGGAAGCCCAGTCTGTGTCCCCGGTGAGCGCCGGGCACCACCTCGCCGGATAGGCTGGGATACCGCCCGAGCAACCGGGTCGCGTCTTCAACAAGACCCTCTCGCAGCAGTTGCCGGATGCGGCTGCTGGAGATCACCTCGCCACTGCCCAGAACCGGCTCGATGACATGGACCTGGTAGCCCAACTCCTGCCCCAGTTCTCGCAAGCGAGGGACTGTCCCCTCCCGGTTCCGGCCCAGCGCAAAATCGGAACCGACCCACAGCTCGCGCACCTTCAATTGCCGGGAAACCATCTCCATAAAATCACGGGCTGGGGTCGCCGCCAGTCGACGATCAAAAGACAGCAGCACCACCAGGTCGATGCCCAGACGCTCCAGCAGAGCCGCCTTCTCGCCTGGCGTGGTCAGATACGGAGGGGCGCGGTCAGGCGCCAACACCACAACGGGATGGGGGTGAAACGTGATCAGGGTCGCCAGCCGACCTGTGGCCCGCGCCCGATCCACGACGGTGTGGATCAAGGCCTGATGTCCCCGGTGCACTCCGTCAAAGGCCCCGATGGTCAAAACCGTTTCCTGCTGCAAACTGACCTGCGTCAGATCACTAATGATCTTCATCGCTCTCTCGCGTCAAAGACCTTATGAGGTCGCCACTCGCAAGCCCTCGCATCATACACCATGATGGCCAGAAACTCGCCATCTGGACCATAGCCACGGCATAGCGTTCCGTCCTCGACGGGGAGCGGCGCATTGAGACGGATGCCTTGTCCCTGCGCGATCCGTCGCGCCTGTTCCGCGCTGACAATCACCGCCGGCCAGTCCAGGAGCGCCTCATCCATCGGGATCAGATACTTTTCCTCCTCTCCACAACGGAAGGCCTCTGCCAGCCGCTCCAGACTCACCGCTTCTTCCAAGGTAAACCGTCCGCTTCTCAACCGGACCAACGCTGCCAGGTGGGCGCCGCTGCCCAGCCGTTGGCCCAAATCGTGAGCGAGAGAGCGAACATAGGTTCCCGGGGAGCAAGCCACCTCAATGATCAGCTCCGGCGGCGTCCAATCGAGGACCAGAATTTCGCTGATCTCGACCGGGCGTGGCGAACGTTCTACCACCTGGCCCTGCCGGGCCAGCCGGTACAGAGCCTGCCCTTCTCGCTTCAGCGCCGAATACATCGGCGGCACCTGCTCGATGCGGCCGGTAAAGCTGCCCAGCGCGGCCTCGATCTCTTCCCGGTCAAAGTCAGTCCGTCCCCCTTCACTGACGATCTTGCCCTCGGCGTCAAAAGTGTCGGTCGCAACGCCGAGCACAATCGTTGCCCGGTACCGTTTTGGTGACGCCATCAGATACTCGGCCACACGGGTCGCCTGTCCAAGACAGACCAGAAGCACGCCGGTCGCCATGGGATCCAGGGTACCGGCATGGCCTACCCTACGCTGTCCGGCCAACCGCCGTACCGCATCCACCACATCATGCGAGGTCATGCCTCGTGGCTTGTCCACGTTCAAAATCCCCGACAACAGCACAGTGCGGCGCATGGCAGTCCTGCGCGGCGTGAATTCGATGGGGACCGTGGGGCATCCCGGACAACCGCTTACGGAGTTACCGGACATGCTCTACCCTTGCTGTTCCGCCAGAGCTTGCCGCGCCTCGGCCAACACTCGTTCTCGAGCGCGAGGCAGATCTTCCTGCAAAGTACAGCCAGCCGCCAGCGGATGCCCTCCCCCGCCCAATCGGACGGCCACATCGGCCACATTGTAGTGAGGCACTGCGCGCAGGCTGACATCCACCGTACCGTCGTCTTTTTCGGCAAAGACAATCACCATCTTTGCTTCGTGCACGCCCACCAAAAAGTTTGCCAGTCCAGAGCTCTCATCTTCATTGGACGACCACTGGCGGCGCATGGCGCGGGTCACTTCGGTCCACAAGATGCCATCTTCCAGTTGCAGCCGTTCGATGGCCTGCCCCCATAGGCGAACGGAGGCCAGGGAACGCTCATCCAACGCCCGCCGACTGATTTCGGCCAGGGGCGCTCCCGCTTCCATCAGCCGCAGTACGGCCCGCATGGCAGCCGTATCGACGTTTGAGGTGCGAAATGAACGGGTGTCGGTGACCAGACCGTTCAACAGACAGGTGGCGGCTGATTCGGTCAGCGGCCAACCCGAAGCGTCCGCTAACTCCAGGACCATTTGACTGGTGGCCACGGCCAGAGGCTCCACCCAGTTCACCGTCCCAAATCGAGTATTGGTCACATGATGATCAATGTTCAGCAAAGGCGCGCCGGCCAGCCTGTCATCCACCACTTGACCCATGCGATGCCTGTCGTTGCAATCCAGGCTGATGATCAGATCATAACTGCCCTTGCCTCGCTGCACGATCTCGGCGCTTCCTGGCAACCAGGTATATGCTCCGGGCACCCGATCCTCGCAAGCCAGCGTCAGTTCTTTGCCTTCCGTTTTCAGTAACCAACCCAGGCCCAGGAGCGAACCAATGGCATCTCCGTCGGGCGCTACGTGGGTCACGAGCAGGATCCGCCCGGCCGGTTGGAGCAAGTCGTGGATGCTACGGTACAGATTCTGGTTCACTGGGAGAATAACCGCCTGCAGCAATCTGATCCAGTAGCTCATCAATCCGCCGCCCGTAGGCGCGGCTCTGGTCCAGCAAGAAGTTCAGGTCCGGGATGAAGCGTAGTTGCACTCGCCCGGCCAGTTGGGTGCGCAGGAAGCCCTTGGCATGCTCCAGACCAGTGAGAGCATCCCGCTCTTGTTCAGCATCGCCCAACACGACTATGTAGACGCGAGCGAGCATCAGATCGGGCGTGAGTTCCACATCGGTGATCGTCACATTGACGATCCGTGGATCGCGCACCTCCTCCATCAGGAGCTGACTCAGCTCGCGGTGGATCAATTCTGCGATTCGACGCTGACGACGAATGGTCACTGATACCTCTTCCCAAGATGGCGGATGGCCAGGCCATCCGCTCGTCCCTACCCCTCAGAGCGTGTTGGAAAATTCACCACAACGGCACCATCTTACCTGGCCCTTTGCCTGGTATAAAACTCCAGGAGATCGCCCACCTGAAACTGGTCAAAGCCGGCAATGGCAACTCCACACTCGTACCCTGCCTTCACCTCAGGCACATCTTCCTGGAAGCGACGCAGCGAGTCGATGCGACCGTCAAAGATTTCGGTCCCATCGCGCAAGACGCGGACCTGGGCATTTCGGGTGACCTCGCCATCCGTTACGTAGCAACCTGCCACATTTCCCCGTCGTCGGATGGGGAAGATGGCCCGTACCTCAGCGTGGCCGATCACGACCTCTTCGTAGACCGGCTCCAGCATCCCTTTCAGCGCCCGGTCCATGTCGTCGATCAACTGATAGATGACCGTGTACAGACGGATGTCCACTCCAGTTTGCTGTGCCATCCGGCGGGCAGCTTCGTCCACTTCGACCCGGAAGCCAATGATAATCGCATGGGAGGCCGAGGCTAACATGACATCCGATTCGGAAATATCCCCCGTCCCCTGGTGCAGGATCTTGATCCTCAGATCTTCGGTGCCCAGCTTTTCGATCGAGCTTGCGATCGGCTCCAGGGACCCCTGAACATCTGCTTTCAGAATCAGGTTCAGTTCGGTGACTTCACCCGACTGGAACCGGCTGAACAGTTCATCGAGGGTCAAAGTTCGAGGTCGCGCCGGTCCGGTGCCGGCCAGCCGTTCCTTTTCGGCCCGCTCCTGGGCGATCAATCGCGCCTTCCGTTCACTCTCGACTACCTCAAAGATGTCACCGGCCTTGGGCACGTCCGACAGTCCCATGACCAGCACTGGGGTAGACGGAGGAGCTTCTTCGATTGGCTCACCCCGGTCATTCAACATGGCCCGAACACGGCCTGAAATCGTACCGATCACCAGCGCGTCACCCACGCGGAGCGTACCAGCCTGGACCAGGAGGGTTGCGGTGGGCCCTCGATGGCGATCAAGTTGGCCCTCAACCACCGTGCCAACCGCGGGCCGATCGGGGTTGCTTTTCAGGTCGGCTACGTCAGTCACCAGCAAGATATTCTCCAGCAACTCGTCGATCCCCTGTTTCTGTTTCGCCGAGACGGGTACACAGATGACATCCCCTCCCCACTCCTCGACGGTCAACCCCAGGTCGGCCAGTTGTTGTTTGACCCGCTCGGGTCGGGCCGTTGGCAGATCCATTTTATTTAACGCCACCAGGATGGGCACATTCGCCGCCCGGGCATGATCAATCGCTTCCCGGGTCTGGGGCATCACCCCATCATCGGCGGCGACCACCAGGACCGCCAGGTCGGTGACTTGCGCCCCTCTGGCGCGCATCGCCGTAAAGGCTTCATGCCCTGGGGTATCCAGAAAAGTGATCTTGCGTCCGTCTTTCTCCACCTGATAGGCGCCGATATGTTGGGTAATTCCTCCCGATTCTCCGGCCACTACGTTCGTCTGCCGGATCGCGTCTAATAGGGTGGTTTTGCCGTGATCGACATGTCCCATCACGGTGACCACGGGCGGGCGGGGTTTAAGATGCTCCGGGGATTCGGCTTCCACCAATTTCTGGCGCAATGTTTTGGGAGCCTCCTCCATCTTTTGCGGCTCTGGCTCGGCTTCTCGGATCGGCTGGGTCTCAAACCCCAATTCGCTGGCGACAATTTCCGCGGTCTCGTAATCAATCGCCTGATTGATGCTGACCACGATACCGTTCGCCATCAACTCTTTGATGATGTCGATCGGATTCACATGGAGTGCTCGGGCCAATTCGCGAACCGTGATGGTCTCGGGAAGTTCGATCACTCTGGGCGCCGGCGGTCCAGCCACCCGGTTCGGAGGCGGTGACGTCGGCTCTCCCTTGGCTCCCCTACCTTCTTTGCCTGACACTGCGTCAGACGAACGCAATCTATCCCGATCATCCGGTTTCCGGGCCGGATGTTGCGCTTTACTTCGTTCACTCTTTGTCTCTCTTCGTCCCATTACTCAATCCCCCTCTCACGAATCCATCTCTATTCCATCGCCATCATGACGGTCTGCCTGAGCAACCTTCTGCCCCCAGGTTGCAAGCTCATCCCGCTTCTCGTCGCTCAGAAGCGATAACCAGGCTCGTACCCCGACTAGCTCTTCCGCACTCACCTGACACTTGAGAGCATGTCCGAGCCTTCTCGGCTGAAGGCCTTCATCCCAACAGCGGAGATCGGGGCAAAGGTAGGCTCCTCGGCCGGCTCGCTTGCCTTTCAGGTCCACCTCAATCGTGCCTTCCGGTGTGCGCACCACGCGGATCAGCTCTCGTTTGGGCCGCTTTTTCTGGCAAGCGATACAACTGCGGAGTGGCACATGCTTTCGGCGTTTCTCTACCACTCTGGATTCCCCTCTAGCCGGCGTGCCGGCAGTCGGCCTCCCGATTTCTACCATCCACGATATCGCGAGGGCTTGCGTCCCCGCCAACCGCCGATGTCATAGTCATCTTCGTAGCCGACCGACCGTTTGCCGCCCTTTTTCTTTTTCTTCTTTTTCCCGCGCTTGCGCAGGTCCTCTTCGTCATCCTCATCAAACTCTTCGCGGTCGAACTCTGTTTCCCATTCTTCCAGTTCCTCTTCATCCGGCCATCCGACCGCATACTCTTCCACCGGTGCAGGGGCAGCCCAGCCCATGGATTCCTCTACAAACTCCCCGGCAAACGGCGGCTTTTCCTCGATCTCCGCCTGAACGGATGCCTCCGCCACAACAGCCGGCTCCGGGGCTTCCGTTTCAGGAATTGCCACCGCCATCTCCGCCTCGGCGGGTTCGATCTCGTGTTCCGTCTCGCCTTCGATTTCAGCCGGCGGGGGAACCGGAGTCCCGGGCTCGGCCACAGGCCAGGGGATGTCGGCCCCTTCTGCCTGGAGAGATGCTTCAATCAGCACCTGCTCTTCCTGGCTGAATCCCTCTTCCCGCCTCAAATACGCCTCGGCGAGCGTCAGCAGGTCCATTTCCTTGGACGAAATGTGCGGCTCTTCCAGGCGTCCCAACGTCTCCTCGGCAGCTTCGGAGGCGCTCTTGATGTCGATACGCCAGCCGGTGAGTTTGGCCGCCAAGCGGGCATTTTGGCCATCCTTGCCGATGGCCAGGGATAACTGACGGTCGGGGACGATCACCGTGGCTGTTTTACCTGTTGTCGGATTGTCGTCCAGGAGCACGTTCATGACTTTGGCCGGGCTGAGTGCGTTGGCGATAAAGACCGCTGGGTCGGGACTCCACTGCACGACGTCGATTTTTTCGCCCCCCAGTTCATTGACAATATTTTGGATCCGCCCTCCCCGAACCCCAACACAGGAGCCAACCGGGTCCACCCCCTCCTGAGTGGCATGGACGGCCACCTTGGCCCGCGAACCAGCCTCACGGGCGATCGCCTTGATCTCCACCGTGCCATTGAGGATCTCCGGGACCTCCAACTCCAGGAGACGGCGCAGCAGCAGCGGGGTTTTGCGCGAGAGCGTGATCTGGGGCCCCCGGCTCCCTTTGCGCACCTCGAGTACATAGGCCCGCAGGCGCGCCCCACGCCGATAACGCTCTGTAGGCACCTGTTCTTTGGCCGGCAGGATGGCCTCAGCTCCATCCAGGCTCACAATTACGTCACCGGAGTGAAAATCCTGACTTTGGATGGTGCCATGGGCGATCTCCCCCTCGCTATCGGCAAAGGAGCTAAACAGGGCGTCGCGCTCTGCCTCACGAATGCGCTGCAGGATGACCTGTTTGGCCGTCTGAGCCGCAATGCGCCCAAAGTCCTTGGGTGTGCTCTCGATGGAGACCGTGTCCCCGATCTGGGCCGCAGGGTTGATCTGCCGCGCTTCCTCCAGCGAAATCTGCGTCTTGCGATCGGTGACGTTCCCCACGACTTCCTTGATCGCATACACCCGAACCTCCCCGCTGTTCGGTTCGATGCGCACTTCGATATTCGACGCCGAGCCAAAGTTGCGCTTGTACGCGGAAACCAACGAGGCTTCCAGGGCCTCCAGCACCACCTCGCGCGAAAGTTTTCGTTCAGCGCACAATTGATTGATGGCTAACATCAATTCACTTCTCATTTTCCAACCACCTTGACCTTTTCCCAGTCCTCCTATCATGGTCCTGGAGTACGCGGTTCTCGACCGCACACATCCCTTAACAGCAAGAAAAGTGGGAGCGCCCCACTTTTCTTCAATCCCGCTGCTATGCTGCCAACATTATAGCACGGCCATTGCAAACTGACAAATTTCTCTACCGCACGTGTCAAGCGCAGCCGACCCTCTCTCCCTGTCAGGAAACTGGACACGCTGGCCCGGCAATGATACAATCAGCAAGCTCACATTCAAGCGTTGAGAGGCCACGGTGAAGCCACGGACACCAGAACAGACCTATGAACGTGCTCTTCAGAGGGCCAGGATCGCCTTTTCGGAGTTGAATCCGATACAGGTGGCTGTCCAGGCTCAAGTGTCTTATGACCCCTGCACCGAACGACAGGGTGAATTTCGGGTTCCTTTTTGGGGTCAGGTGTATCGGGTCGGTTGGCCCGACGGTACCGTCTATCCGTTCGAAAAAACGGAGGAGGCGGATGTGGTCACTCGCATCCTCCTGTTGCACTATTTGATCACCGCGGACGGCACACCGCTGGCTGATCGGTGGATCGCCTTTCGGAATCTGCCGGGAGGCCTGGGGTATGACGCGGCTTTCCAGAGGCGGGCCGAGCTCCGTCTGGTTCAGGTTTTTGGCCAGGACCTGCGGGCCTTTGAAACGGCGGCGCAGGCGCTGGGAGGCGAACGGTTGAGCTTTGGCGATGCCTCCTTTGCCTTCCGGGTGTTGCCTCGCGTCTGGCTGGCGGCTGTGTTCTATGCCGCCGATGAGGAATTCCCGGCCGGCGCCAACGTCCTCTTTGATGCGGCCGCCAGTCATTATCTGCCCACGGAGGACTTGGCGGTGCTGGGCGGGATGCTGGCTGGACGACTGGTGAAGGCCGCGCCACGAAAAAATGCCGCAGGCACCCAGTAGCCCGCGGCATGGACAACCTCTGGCGGAGAGGGCGGGATTTGAACCCGCGGAGGTGTTACCCTCACACGATTTCCAATCGTGCGCATTCGGCCAGACTATGCTACCTCTCCTCAAAGACCCAACGAAATTGTACCACTATTCTGGCCCGGCGACAAATTTGCCTTTTCTTGCGGGCCTCTTTTCCCGTGACCTTCCGCTGGCGCTGGACAGCCGTTTACCGACTCTCCCCTGCCCGCTCTACAGGGGGCAGCACAGCCGGTTCGCCGGAACGGTGGGGCGACCGGTTCATCCCTTCGACCATGGCCTGTAGCACGGCGACCAGCGCCGACCGCCACCGCTCATTCCCTCGGTTTCCTGTCTCCTTGCTCTCATCCTGGGGCAACCATACGGCGCGCCGCGCTACCCGGGCCCGATCCCCCAACCGCCGCTGAAGCCAGGCCCGATCGATCTGCTCCAGACTATCCGCCCGGACCACGATCTGCCTCTCTTCCATGGTGATGGCTTTGACCCCAGCCCGCAACGCCAGTAGCTTGAGCCTCAATTGATACAGCAGGTCTTCCGCCTCTGCCGGCAGAGGGCCAAACCGATCCTGAAGCTCGCTCCGAAAGGCCTCGAGTTGTTCCTCATTCGTCACGCTGGCCAGCCGGCGGTATAATTGGAGGCGCAGCAGTTCGTCGGCCACGTAATCGTCAGGCAGGTACGCCTCCATAGGCAGATTGATCTGGACCGGCGGTTCCAGCGGTTGAAGCAACGCCATCGCCTCGTTTTCCTTTTGCGCGGGATCATGGGCCGTGATCTGTCGTTGGGCACGGGCTTCCTGGATGGCCTGGGCCAGCAGCCGGGTATAGAGATCGAATCCCACCAGTGCGATATGACCATGTTGACGCGATCCTAACAACTCACCTGCTCCTCGGATCTCGAGGTCCTGCATGGCGATCCGGAATCCAGCTCCCAACT
This sequence comes from Chloroflexota bacterium, assembly GCA_018606645.1. Lineage (GTDB taxonomy): Bacteria > Chloroflexota > Anaerolineae > JAAYZQ01 > JAAYZQ01 > TumbabinsA96. The sequence continues at coordinate 42,049 of JAGVRI010000004.1, read as the reverse complement.
CGGTCGCTTCGCGGATGACCCTCAGGCGCTCCCGGGCCGATTCGGTGAGGGAAGTCACTTTGGGGTGCAGAAAATAGGCATAGGCGCGCCGCGCGCCGCGCCCGACCCGACCCTTGAGTTGATAGAGTTGCGCCAAGCCGAATTGATCGGCGCGGTTGACGATCAAAGTATTGGCGTTGGGAATATCCAGCCCGCTCTCAATGATACTCGTGCACACCAGCACATCGATCTTGCCCGCGGCAAACTCTAACATCACCCGCTCCAGTTCCCGCTCTGCCATCTGACCATGGGCAATTTCGATTCGCACCCCGGGGACCAGCTTGCGCAGTCGCTGGGCCATCTGGTAGATGCTCATGACCTTATTGTGGACAAAGTACACCTGTCCTCCCCGATCGACCTCGCGCAGAATCGCTTTGCGGATCAGGGTTTCATCGTACTCGCTCACATGGGTGCGCACCGGCAGTCGCTCTTCCGGCGGGGTGTCAATGCTGCTCATGTCCCGCACCCCAGTCAACGACATATAGAGCGTGCGGGGGATCGGCGTAGCGGTCAGGGTGAGCACATCCACTTCCTGGCGAATCTGTTTGAGCCGTTCCTTGTGGACAACTCCAAACCGTTGTTCCTCGTCAATGATGAGCAGCCCCAGGTCTTTGAACTTGACATCATCGGACAACAGACGATGGGTGCCGATCACAATGTCTACGCTCCCCTGCGCCAGCCGCTTGACGACCTGCTCCTGCTTCTTGCGGCTCAGAAAGCGGGAGAGCATCTCCACGGTGACCGGAAAGGGTTTCAGGCGTTCAGTAAAAGTCTGGTAATGCTGCTGAGCCAGGACCGTGGTCGGCACCAATACCGCTACCTGTTTTCCATCCATCACCGCCTTGAACGCAGCCCGGATGGCGACTTCTGTTTTGCCATAGCCCACATCCCCACAGACCAGGCGATCCATGGGACGCGGCTGCTCCATGTCCGCTTTGATCTCCTCCAGCGCCCGGAGTTGAGCCTCGGTTTCCATGTAAGGGAAGGAGGCTTCCAATTCATCCTGCCACTGAGTGTCGGGGCTAAAGGCATGGCCTGGCACCACCTCGCGGGCGGCATAGAGGGCCAGCAATTCATCGGCGATCTCCTCCACCGCTTTCCTGGCTCTGGCCTTGATCTGTTCCCATTCGGCGGTACCGAGACGGTTAATGTGGGGAGGGCGCTCGCTGACCCCGACGTAGCGACTGAGGCGATCGGCCTGGTACACCGGCACATACAGCTTGTCTCCGGCGGCATATTCCACCAGAAGGTATTCCCGCTCCACGCCGCCGTACGACATCTTTTCCAGGCCACGGAAGATGCCGATCCCATGCTCGACGTGGACGACGTATGAACCGGGTTGGACATCAGCAAAAAAGGTTTCGGGTGCCACCGGTCGGGGCCGCCGTACCCGGCGTGGCGCGGGTCGGGTCCAGCCAAATACCTCGGCGTCGGTCAACAGGGAACACTCGTGGACAAGCGTCCACCCCTCCGCTAGCGTCCCCTGCACCAAGGTCAGGCTACGTGGCGGCGGAGGCTCCCGCACCTCCTCGACCGGTGTGGCGGTGATCCCGCGATCGGCCAGCAATTCGGAAATGCGCTGCGCCTGACGGCTGACCAATACGACTCGCTGCCCGGCCCGCCGCATTTCCTGACAACCTTCCAACACCCGTTTGAGCTGGCCGCCGTATGACTCGCCATAGGTAAAGACCTGCGCGATAGAGCCGGCTCCCAGTTCGCGGGATTTTGGCTCGCCCCCCAGGATCAGCGGATGTCGGCGAAGAAGCGTTTCGCGGAGTTCTTCCCAGGAAAAGTAAGGCTTTGCTAACGAGGAAAAGTTGGCCGGCAGCTCCCCGGCCTTGATCAGGTCCTGTTCGAGGCTCTGGGCCTGGTGCTCCACATCGATGACGGCGGCCATCAGGGCGTCCCAGTCGTCCACCACACACAGGCCTTCGGTCGGCAGATAATCGAGAATAGTGGCAGGATGGGAGAAAAAGAAGGGCAGATAGAACTCGATCCCTCGGAAAAAGAGCCCCTCTTCCAACGCCTGAAGATCGTGTTGAACCTCCATCCTGGCAGCCGGATGACAGAGACTCAGATCCAGGGCAGCGGCGCGCTGCGCAGCAAACGGAGCCAACCGAGGCAGAGCCTCGGTGGCCGGGGCAAGGACAAAGCGATCCATGTGCTCTCGGGATCGTTGGGTGGTGGCATCAAAGGCCCGGATCGTGTCAATCTCATCCCCAAAAAGGTCCAGACGCACCGGTTGAGGCAGGTTGGGCGGGAAGACGTCCACCAATCCACCTCGCCGACTAAAAGCGCCCGGTTCTTCGACCAGGGGTTCGGGGCGATAGCCATGGGCCACCCAGAGGTTCAGGGTCCGTTGCAGGTCAATTTCCTGGCCCTGTTCATATTCCCGCAGCCCCAACCGGAATTCACGAACCGGCACGGTTTTGTGCATCAACGCCCTGGCCGAAGCAACGACAAAAGGAGGTTCGTGGCCGTCGATGGCTCCCTTCCAGGTCAGGAACGCGGTGAGGGAGGTCAACCGATCGCTCACCGTCTCCCTCGCCCACGGTACTCGCTCGTAGGGCAGCCCATCCGGTTCAGGGAAGGACAGGATCGATTCCGAACCGGTCCAGATGCGCAACTGGTCGATCCAGTGGTTAACGCGCTCGGCGCGGGCGGTCAGGAGAAGGACCGGCCGCTGGAAGTGCCGATACAAAGCAGCGAGCAGGTAGGGCTGCGCGGCGGTGATCACTCCCAGCGGGTGGGCCGGCCGGACATCGGCGGTCCTGTCCAGGAGTTCCGCCTCGATGATCTCTACGAGCTGCCGGTAGGCAGGCGCTTGGTGGAGCAATGGGAGAAGCCCAGACAGATTCACGTCTCTTCTCCTGGCGATGGATGACCCATCGCGCGGTTAAAGCGGTCCATGGCCGCCACGATTCCCTCCGCCAACCAACACTCGATGGCGGCCACTGCCCACTGGATTGCCTCGAGCAGAAGCGGCCTCTGCGCTGCGTCAAAGGGCTGAAGGACATAGTCCGCCGGGTCCATGGAGCCGGACGGACGATCGATACCCACCCGCAGACGAGGAAAAGATTGGGTACCCAGGCTGTCAATGATCGACTGCATCCCTTTGTGCCCGCCAGACCCCCCGGCAGGACGCATCCGGAGACGGCCCAACGGGAGGTCCAGATCATCACAGACCACCAGGATCTGCTCGGGAGAGACCTGATGGGACTGGCGGAGCCGGTGGACTGCTCGACCGCTGAGATTCATAAAGGTCCGAGGCTTGGCCAGCAAGACTGCCCGGTTCTGGATCTGCCCCTGAGCGACCCATGCGTTCGCCCCCCGGTTGCGGGTGAAGCGCAGGCCGTGGGCCTGGGCCAGGGCGTCTACGACCATAAACCCGACATTGTGTCGGTGCAGTGCATGTTCCTTGCCCGGATTGCCCAGCCCGACGATCAGCGCCAGCGATTCAGATTGCCTGTCCTGGACCCCTTCGGTCATGGCTCCCCTACCTGCTAATCCTCATACAGGCCCAGGCCCTCGCGCCCCCGGCGGATCAGCCAACGCACCAGCGAAGCCAGGCCGCCTTTCAAGGCAAACAGAAGTCCGATGCCGACAAAGACAGCCAGAGTTGCACCCGCGCCCCAGCAGGCGGCGTCGCTGACGCTCTGAAACGGCAGGTCGGGCGGCTCGGGTGTATCGGTGGGCGGAGCGGTCGGGAGTGGGGTGGAGGTGGGCCTGGGTGTGGGGCTGGCCACCGTCGGCACCCAGACGACGATCGTGGGGGTCGGAGCCGGGGTCTCGGTGGGCGCGGCGGAGGTGGGAGTGGGCGAGGGGATGGGGGTCTCGGTGGGACGGGTGTTGGTCACCTGGATCCCCCGCACAAAGTACTCGTCATAGTTGCCGTCAAGGCGCACCACGCGCAACCGCAGGCTATAGACTCCATCCGGAATAAGGGTCGTATCCCATAGTCCCAGCCGTCCTTGCACGACCGGGACGGTGAACGGCGAACCGGCGATCGGAGTCCATTGATCGCCAGGATTCGGTTCGGGACCAAAGTGGATCTCGTATTTTTGAAACTGGGGACCGTGGGCGCTCCCTTCGATGGGTACCTTCCCCCGCACCGAAGCCCGGTCCCGAGGGGAGGTGATCTGGCCTGTCACCTGAGCCCACGAGGCCTGGGTGAGCAGCGCCACCATCAGGATCTCGACCAACACGACCCGGATCGTCTGTTTCATTCGTTTATCATCCTCCGCTTGCGAAGCCAAGTATATTAGTGTAGCATAAAACAGGGCGAAATTCAAAAATGCGCATTCATTCAGGTAAAACGACGCCTCATTTCTGCCGGTTCGACATGGGGCTTGCAACACCTTTTGTGGCCAGGGCTTTACTGTTCACGGGGCAACCCTCGACGGCAGTCGTCGCCGTGCAGGCTTGACTATCGGATTGTTGCCATGCAGCGGGGCAGTGGCAGGTTCTGGGGCAGCGCGGCGATGACCGCGCCGATGTACTACACCGCACCGGCCACTGGTGGTACGGCGCTGAGAAACAGCTCATCAGAAAGCAGGGAGGGAGCCGCCGCAACGGCTCCCTCCGGAGATCATCTCTATTGGGGTTACCCTCCGGGCACTTGCCCGGGGGTGTCCTTAAGAAAGCGTCTGTGTAGAACTAGGGTGGATGACGGGGGTCGAACCCGCAACAACCGGTTCCACAGACCGGTGCTCTGCCTTTGAGCTACATCCACCATCACTTGTAATATAGCATAGCCCTCACGAAAACGCAAACCTCCGCACGGGTCAGGGTAGCATTTACTTTCGGTGGAAATTGGTAGAGCATACTCCCTATCGGACTTGGAACCATCCTGGAGTCGAGCCTTCAGGCGGGCATAGCTGCTGATGTACACCGGCTGAAGCCTCGACTCCTGGCAATGTGCACATCCTTGTCGAAAGTCCGACTCATCACAGCCTATCCGAAAAGAGCTTCAAGACGGCCTGTCGCCCAGTTCATATACCCCCATCATTCTCACGGGCTGAGGGGAGCCCAGAGCCTAACATAATGCACCAGCCTGAGGCCATTACGCCAACCGGGGGAGCGTAACGCTCCCATAAAGGATCGGACAGTCAGCGCCATGAGATAGAGGTCACAGGCTCTGGAACCGGCAGGGTGCGCCACGCCTCCTGCCCCTGCTCCACCCGCAGTCGGTCAATCCGCCGTTGCAGGTAGGGCGAAAAGTACCCGGCATACCGCTCCCACAACTCAGGGCGACGCCAATCCTCGCCTGTCACCCGGCCCCGGCAGTTCGGCGCGCCACACTGACACTCAAACTCATCATAGGGAGTGCCGTCGCTCATCGCATAATCGAAGCAGACCTCTTCACCCGGCGCAATGTCGCGCATCGCCACCAACGCGACCTGACCGCTCAGACCGGCGTTGGGGTTGCAAGAATGGTTCACCCAATCGCAAGGCCCCTCCCGCGACGACACCATGTACAGGTCTTCCTCCACCTGAATGATGAGATGCCACAAAGACCGATCCACCTGGTTCAGTTCCTCGGCGCGGATCACCTCCCCACCCCACACGGCCAGCAGCTCTCCCGCCTTGATCGGTTCCCGAGCAAAAACCCCCCGCCCGCCTCTAGGATGGATCCGACCCTCCAGCTTGGGCGAGAGATACCCGGAGGGTCGATCGGGCATGGCATCGCGCCGACCTACCTTCTGAAGAACGGCGATCATCCGCCTCGAACGGGGAGAGTTATCCAGCTTCTGCTCCAGATCAAAGTCTCCGTACCAGCCGACGACCTGAAACACCCCCGATAATTGGGCCAGGAGCTGGATGTCCAAGGCGGAAAGCGCCCGTTCCCGCAGGGAATCGCGGACCACCTGCAGGTGATCGCCCTCCCGAATCCGCATCTCCACCTCGATCTGGGCCACGCCGGTGACCGGATCGTAGGCTGGGTCGTTGAGGGCCCAGAGCATCTCGACCGCCACGCCATCCCGCTCGCCGGCATAGCGAAACGTCCCATAATTCTGAAAGTTGGAATCCCGGGGATGGGTACATTCAAGGAGATAGAGACCTTCGCTGGTGAGATTGGCGGCCACCGACCGCAGGTGCTGGACCAGGTCCTCATTGGTCAGCAGGACAGCCAGGCCATCGAACATGCAGACGGCCATATCCACCGGTGTGGGGAGCTGGAAGCGACGCATGTCCGACACGATCCAGCTCACCTCCACCTCTTCGGCTGCTGCCCGCTGGCGGGCCAGGTCGATCATCTCCCGGTTCAGATCAAGACCCACCGCGCGCCAGCCGCGCCGGGCGCACGCCCGGGCATGATACCCCGGTCCGCAAGCGATGTCCAGGATGGACTGCAGCTCTCGATGACGGGTGTGACGATAAAGAGCGGCGAAAAAATCCACCTCTCGACTGACATCCCGGCTCATCGCGATGTCATAATAGACGGCCAATCGGTACAGATCTCCGCAATTTCCCATTCAATGCCTCCCTGCCGGAGTGCTCCGGTGCTGTCCAAAAGTAATATTCTAATGTCCAGCACGCCAGGAACACAAAGAGACCTCAGGCACTTTGTGCCCTTTGGCGATCCCCCCACAAGTGCTCAGACAACGCCTGGTTGCATGAGCGCATTGGTTGGCTTCCTGGTCTTTCTCTTCGACCATCCTCACCGCTGTTACCGGCCCTGGGGCGGCCGCATAATAGGGGGGTATTCCGGTGAGTCCAGAGACGATGATCGAAATCCAGCCAGGCAGGCATTCCGAATTATACTCAAAGTCGCCTTGACGTCAACTTGAGCATTTGTCAAATCCTGGGAGACCAGCTATAATGAATCGTGGATTATCGTTGAGGAGCGATCATGCCGCCAATTCCCAAAGCAAACGCTTTGAAGCTGGGCAGCACCGCCCGGGAGATGGGCGCCGACGTGATCCGTGGCCTGCTGGAACAGAACGCAGCCGGCCGCTGGACCATCGGCTCCATTGAGGTTGAATCACTGCTTTCCCGCCATGCCGGTCAGGAACTGATCCTGGCCGTCGCCGTGATCGATCGGGAAACAGCAGCGGCCTATGTCCGCACCTGTCGGACCTGCGGTCATGAATACCAGGGTCCGACCTGTCCCCACTGTGAGGCAATCCGCAGCCGGCTGCGCGGACCTCGGAGTGAAGGATAGAGGCCGAGCGGGGAGGTAAGCATCAGAACCAATTCGATCCATGGGATTGCCAATGTTCTTTGACGAAGCCAAGATCTATGTTCGCAGCGGCGACGGCGGGGATGGCTGCATCGCCTTTCGCCGCGAAAAATTCGTGCCCTTTGGCGGCCCCAGCGGAGGAAACGGAGGCCGGGGCGGAGATGTCTATCTGGTGGTGGACCGCAACCTGAACACCCTATATCACTTTAAGAAACAAGTCCACTTCAAGGCAGGACGCGGCGGGCGGGGCGGAAGCAAGAACCAGCAGGGCAAGGACGGAGCGGACCTCTCGATTCCCGTGCCCCCAGGTACGGTGGTCTATGATGCCGAAACAGGCGAGTTATTGGCCGACCTGGTCGAGGAAGGACAACGAGTCCTGGTGGCCAAAGGGGGACGCGGCGGGCGCGGCAACGCTGCCTTTGCTTCTCCCACCTATCAGGCCCCCCATCTGGCGGAACATGGCGAGCCTGGTCAGGAACGCTGGCTGCGGCTGGAATTGAAGCTCATCGCCGATGTCGGCATTATCGGTATGCCGAACGCCGGTAAAAGCACCCTCCTGGCTGCGGTGAGCGCTGCCCGGCCCAAAATCGCCGATTATCCGTTCACCACCCTCCAGCCCAACCTGGGGGTGGTGACCGTAGACGATTATTCCACCTTTGTTCTGGCTGACCTGCCAGGCCTCATTGAGGGAGCTAGCGAGGGCGCCGGGCTTGGCCATCAGTTTCTGCGCCATGTGGAGCGCACCCGTCTCCTGATCCATCTTCTGAATGGAGCGGCGGAGGACCCTCTGGCCGATTATCACGTGATCAACCGCGAACTGGCGCTGTTCAGCCCTCAACTGGCAGCTCGACCTCAGATTGTTGTCCTGAACAAAATGGACCTGCCGGACGCCCAGGCATGGTGGCCGCGGGTGCAGGAGGCGATGCAGGCGCGAAAGGTGGAGGCACACGCCATCTCGGCTGTGACCGGGCAGGGGGTGAAGGCCTTGATGCGTCGCACATATGAGCTGCTTCGCAGCCTGCCTCCGCCCGAACCGGTGACCAGAGCCCCCGCCATATTCCGTCCTGCAGAACGAGAAGATGCCTTTACCATCGAGCGGGAAGCAGATGGCTGGCGCGTGCGAGGACGGCGCATCGAGCGGCTGGCAGCTATGACCCCCTTCGTTCTCCCCGAGGCCGTGGCCCGCTTTCAACGCCAGTTGAGGGCGATGGGCATCGAGGCGGCCCTGGAAGAGGCAGGGGTTCGGCCGGGCGATCTGGTGCGCATTGGTGACCAGGAGCTGGAGTGGCAGGGGTGATTCGACGACTGGGTATCCTGGGGGGTACCTTTGACCCCATTCACCACGGTCATCTAGTGGCTGCCGAAGAGGCCCGCCACCAGTTGCAACTGGACCGGGTTCTCTTTGTACCGGCGGGAACTCCCCCCCATAAACCCGGACAGCCCATCTCGCCGATCCACCACCGGCTCCAGATGGTCCAACTGGCTATTGCCAGCCGCCCCTATTTCTCGGTCTCCCGGGTAGACGCTGACCGCCCCGGTCCGTGCTACACGGTGGACACGCTGCACTTGTTGCGGGCTGAGTGGGGGCCCGAACCGGTCTTCTTTTTTATCGAGGGCGCCGATTCGCTGGCCGGCATTTTGACCTGGCACCAACCTCATCGCCTGCTGGAGTTGTGCGAGTTGGCTGTGGTGGGACGGCCCAGCGTCGAGTTGGACCTCTCTTATCTGGAAGGTCGCTTACCTGGGCTGACCGCGCGCATCCATTGGGTGCAGATGCCCCGCCTGGAGATCTCTTCCAGCGATCTGCGGGCGAGGGTTCGAAACGGTCGGCCCATCGCTTACCTGGTGCCCTTGGCTGTCGAACAGTATATCCTGGAACAGGGGTTGTATCGCGGTTGACGAACGCCTGTCCGAAAAGGCCGACGACCATCCGTCGCTGGACGGTCGTGAGCCGGACAAGACTCATCATCCGGGAGAAGAATTGAGATTCAGCGTATCGACAGGAACCCTGTACCCCTATCCGCTACGGACCATCTTTCGCTGGGCGCGGTCCGCCGGCTTTGAGGGGGTCGAGTTAGTCGTGAATCCGGAAGCGATCGTCCGCCGAGGGGAAACGGTGCGCCAGATGGCCCGGGAAGAAGGCATCGAAATCTTTTCGGTGCATCCGACGGTGGTGCCCCTCCCCGGATGGTGGGAACGGCGCGGCGGCATCGAGCCCACCATCCGTCTGGCCCAGGAACTCGGGGCGCGGTGGGTGATCCTGCATGTCCCACGCTCCGAGACGATGAGCGAGGGAGAAGGTCTGGCCTTTCGCCAACGGATCGAGACGTGGAGCCCTCGCCTGGCCGAGAGTCAGCTCCAATTGGCTGTGGAGAACAAGGCGATCCGCGCCGAGGCCCATCGCCGTTATGCCCTGAGCCCTCTGGACCGACTGCGCGCCTTTGCCGACCAGTACGATCTGGGTCTGATCCTGGATACAACTCACGCTGGCACGGCGGGAGAGGACCTAGCCCAGGCCCGACGTGTCTTCAACGGGCGGCTGGTGAATGTCCATCTCAGCGACCTGGGAGGACGGTATCCATTGTCATCCTACCCGCCCGTGCGCAGGATGCTGGGCGAACACCGCTTTCCGGGTAGCGGAGAGTTGCCCCTGGCTGAGTTGCTGAAGGGCCTGGCCATAGAAGGGTATGAGGGATTGGTCACGCTGGAAATCAGCCCCTGGGATGCACACGGCTGGTGGCCGCCGGCAGTGCGTCGCCGTTTCGCCCAGGCGATGACCTGGCTGCGGCAGGCCGTACGAGGAACCCCCGAAGGGTGAAGAAGAGGACGTTCGTCCAATCCGATCCGGAACTCTGGTTCCCCCTCACCCTTCGCCCGTTGACTCTTCGCTGCCTGAAGCCTCAATCCGTTCCGGCTCGGGAAGACGCACTCCCTTCAGTGGCAACTTGTTGACCTGGCGACAGCGAGGACACTGGGCCGCGTAGTGGGTCGGCTTGCCCGTCACCCCTTCAGCCGCCAGGGCATTGGCCACAAATTGCTCACTCAACTGAAACGCGAAACCGCACTTAAAACATCGGACTTTGATCATTTTTCCCCAATCCTCAAACAAGGCAGGGTCTGCACTTACAGGGCATGGCTCTCGCGGGCGATGATCTCATCCTGGATCTCTTTGCCCAGCATGACAAAGTAGGCATTGTACCCCGTAACCCGGACCAGCAGATTGCGGTAGGCTTCCGGGTCTTGCTGCGCCGCGCGCAACGTCTCCGGGCTGATGACATTGAGCTGGAGACAGGTGCCCCCGGCGTGCGCATAGGCGCGCAACAGCGCGGCCAGCTTCTGGCGGTTCTCCTCGCTTCGCAGTAGGCTGGGCGAAAAGCTCATGGTATGGGAGGCGCCGTTGGGCGCTGTTTCCAGACCCAGATGCCCCACGCTCTTGATGACTGCCGTGGGGCCCTGCCGGTCGACGCCGTTCACCGGGCAGACGCCATTGCTCAGGAATTGGCCTCGCTTCCGCCCGTCCGGGGTGGCGGCTGTCCGGGGCGCATAGGCCACCCAGTAGTTCCAGGAGAGGTACCCTCCTCGGTACCGTTTGCCCGTGTACGGGGTGACATGGCGAAAGGCCTCTTCGGTCCAGAAACGACTGAGTTCCCGAGCGATCTCGTCTGCATATGGATCATCGTTGCCGTATTTGGGAGCCTTGTGGAGGAGCATCTGCCGCAGAGGTTCGTATCCCTCGAAATTGGCATCCAGCGCCCGGACCAACTCTTCCATGGTGACTGCTCGATCTTCGTAGACCAGTTTCTTGACGGCAGCCACGCTATCGGCAGCCGTGGCCAGGGCCACCCCCTCGATGGTGATATAGTTAAAGCGCGCTCCGCCGGCGGTGATGTCTTGGCCGCTCTCCAGACAGCCATCCACCAGGGCGCTCAGGTATGGCGTCGGCTCAAAGCGAGCTCGACCGGTGTCGGCCAGATCGTTGGCCGCGATCAGAAGTTCCATGATGGCCCGGAGTTGGCGTTTGACCGCCTCCAGAAACTGGGAGAATTCACGAAACTCGCGAGGGTCTCCGGTACGAGGCCCCACCTGCTCACCAGAGGCAGCATCGCGACCATCGTGCAGGGCCAGTTCGACGGCCTTGGCCAGGTTTAGATTCACATCCACCGTCCCTGATCGGTCGCAGCCCTGTAAGGTGTTCTCCAGGCAACCCACTGGAGCATAGTCCCACACTTCCGATTCCGGCAGGCCCTGCCAGCGCAAGCCGGCCATCGACGCTTCGTCAAAGTTGAGCAGGAAGGGGCTGCCCTGAGCCTCGGCGATCAACTCCACGACGCGGTTCAGGAGACGGGCCGGCGTCTTACGATGGAGGCGGATATTGGGTTTGGGCTCCAACAGGTTCATTTCCTCGATCACATCTAAAATGAGGTAGGTCAGCTCGTTGCTGGCGTCCTCCCCTCGTTCATCCAGGCCCGCCAACGTGATCAGTTGACCGAAGGAGGAGTTGATCCCCTGGTTGGTACCCACCCAGCCTTGATAGTCATAGGCGTAGTTGGGTTTGATCCACAGACACCGTAACCATTCCCTGGCCTCTTCGACGGTGAGCCGGCCGGCCTCGAGATCGGCCTGGTAGTATGGATAGAGGTATTGATCGATGCGACCGGGTGAGAGGCCAGGACCGGGATAGCTTTCGGCCACCATGACCAGCATATGGGTGAACCACAATGCCTGGAGCGCTTCCGGAAAGGTGGTGGCCGGTTCCCAAGGAACCTTGCGGCAGATGCGGGCTATTTCGAAGAGTTCTGCCCGGCGGACCGGATCGGCTTCCTGAGTTGCCAGACGTTCCGCTTCGGCCGCATACCGTTCGGCCAGAGCCCGTGCACCTGCCGCGCAGATGGAGATGGCGCGCGCCAGAGCCCGCTTTTCCGCGGAGGCCGTCCGATCACCGGCGACGGCATCCGCTTCGGCCTGGATGCCCCGGAACCCCTGCCTCAGCACCCGGGGATAGTTGGGGATCAGGTGCCCAGGCACCGCACCACAGTTGCCCACGCCCAGTCGGTCGAGCCGCTGCACTTCCTTCATAAAGCGTCTTTCCATCACCTGGAATTCCCGCGCCTCCGCCCGCGTCAGGGTGCGGGACAGGGCGGTCGAGAAATGGGAGCCGACGATCAGTTCCCCCTCCAGGATCTGCACCGGCAGATATTCTTCGACCACACGCTTGAAGAAGATGGCTCGCCGCACGATCAGCGGTTCATCCCAAAAACCAGGCGGCAGCGTCACCCGTTCGGCATCGGCCAGCAGGTAGGCCTTGGCCCCCTCAAAAAAGATCATCATCTCTGGAACATTGGTCCAGTTCCAGGGGGCGTACACCTGGTCCCAGGGCGTACCGGTGCCATAGGCGCGCACCTCGTTGGTGTATTCCCGGTGGTAAAAGTCCCAGTATTGGTCGCGCAATCGCCGGACGCGGGGACTGAGTCCCTCAGCCACCGACCAAAGGGCAGCAGGAGCGATCCGTTCGGAAACCGTGATGCTCATTTTCCCCTCGCACCTTCCCCAAGCTCGTGGCCCCCAGTATAACACACAATCTGCCGACTTTCAACCTCTCAGGGGACGGTTCACCTGCGCAGGCAATTGTCTCCTGATATCCCTCTCCGTCTGGTGAGTCACCTCTCAGGTTTCTGGTTGATAAGATCAAGGCCACGCCTGAAGGCTCCACTCCCTTTCCCGGAGTGGAGGCTTCAGCCGGATGGCTTGCTCCGCCTGAACGCTCCGCAAATGGGGGTGGGCCGCCGAGGGCATTGCCCTCGCCTACCCACCCTCGTGCCCCCTTCAGAAGTCGCGAAACATCCCTGGGCCTGTCAAACGCTCCTCACCCGGCTTGACCAATCGCTGATTGTGTGATAAGATTAAGATGGTCGTGCTAGACGGGGAGCTGGCGGTGCCCTGTACCCGCGATCCGCCATAGCGGGGTCGAATTCCTCCTCGAGGGCTTAGGGGTGGTCGGGACTGCCAGGCTAAGCGGCGAAGAAGGTTGGGTCCTGCGCGGCAGAAGACCGTGAACCCCGCCAGGTCCGGAAGGAAGCAACGGTAAGCGGCCCCTTCTGGGTGCCGCAGGGGTGCCTGGCCGGAGCAGGCTGGCTATGGCAAGCCGGCTGTCCCGGTTCGACAGGAGGTGCACGACCAGCACTTATCCCAAGCTGGAGTGAGGGGCCGGGGACAGACGGAAGGGATGCCAGGTCAAGGCTCAGCACTCCGGCTTGTTCATTCCAGAAATGACCGATCGAACAGGACAGGTGGTCGTGGTGGGAGGCGGAGCGGCCGGACTGATGGCCGCCGGGCAGGCCGCTGCTGCCGGTGCATTGGTGCTCCTGCTGGAGCGCACGGCCCGCCTGGGCGCCAAGCTGCGCATCACCGGCAAAGGGCGGTGCAATTTGACCAACACCTCCCCTCTGGAGGAGTTCCTGGAACACTTTGCCTTCCTGGATCAGGACCCGTCGTCTCGTTCCTTTCTGCGCAACGCCTTCGCCCGCTTCTTTGCCCCGGAACTGATCGCCTTTTTCGAAGAGTTGGGCGTACCTACCGTGGTGGAACGCGGCGGCCGCGTCTTTCCCGCCAGCGAGGATGCCCATCAGGTCGCCGAGGCGCTGGTCCGTTTTGTCCGAAGCCAGGGGGTCGAGATCCGTTTGCGCAGTCGGGTGGTCCGCCTGATCCAGGAGGACAACCGGTTATGCGGCGTGGCCCTGGAACAGGGCGAGTCAATCCCTGCCGGGGCGGTCATCATTGCCACCGGCGGGGCGTCCTACCCGAAAACCGGTTCCACCGGCGATGGCTATCGCCTCGCTCAGGAAGCAGGCCATCGGATTATCCCGATCCGACCAGCCCTCGTCCCGCTGATCATCGCCGGTCCGGAACCGAAAGCGATGATGGGTCTGTCGTTGCGCAACGTCGAGGTGCGGCTGTTGTTGGACGGGCAGGAGTTCGCCCGCGATTGGGGAGAAATGCTCTTCACCCACTATGGCGTCTCGGGACCGATCATCCTGACGTTGAGCGGTCCCGCTGTGGCGCGGCTGGGCCAGGGGCAACTGGAGATGAGCATCAACCTCAAGCCCGCTCTGACCCCAGAAGAACTGGATGCCCGGTTGCGCCGGGACCTGGATCGATACGGCAAACGCATCTTCCGCAATCTGTTGAAGGAACTGCTGCCGCACAAGATGATCGATGTCGTCATCGCCCGCAGCGGCATCCCTCCCGACAAGCCGGGTCATCAGATCACCGGCGCGGAACGGCAACGGCTCCGGGACCTGTTGCAGGATTTCCGGCTCACAATCATCGGTCATCGGCCGCTGGAGGAAGCGATCATCACCGCAGGCGGCGTGGACACCCGCGAGATCGATCCGCGGACCATGGCTTCGCGGTTAGTGAGAGGGCTGTACTTTGCCGGCGAGGTGTTGAACGTTCAGGCCGATACCGGAGGGTACAACCTCCAGGCCGCCTTTTCAACCGGCTACGTGGCCGGACGGTCGGCCGCCCAGTTTGTGGCTCAAGGATAACAGCCTGTGGTCTCAGAAGACGTGGCGATCAAGCGCTCTCCATGGCTGCCACTGGCCCGTATCCGGGGTCTGTGGGTTGTGGCGTTCATGGCCGGCGCCCTGGGGCTGTTGGTCGCCGGGTGGAGGCAGACCGACGCTGCACTGATCGTGGAGGTGGACGGGCAGCGTCACCTGGTGCGCACGCACGCGCCAACGGTCGGCGAAGCGCTGCGTCAGGCCGGCTTTGAACTGGCCCCAGAAGACCGGGTTTCCCCCGGACTGAGCGAACCGCTGTGGCCAGGCGTCGTTATTCAGGTGCGTCGCGCTCTCCCGGTGGCCTTGAGCGTGGATGGTCAGGTCCGCCAGTTCCGCACTCAGGCCAAGACCGCCGGGGAGCTACTGCAGGAGGCGGGCGTCCCGATCGGGCCGGCGGATGAGATCTGGCTCAACGGCGAACGCGTCTCGGCCAATACCCCGCTGACCGCGGCCTCCCTCCCCTCCCGGCAGGTCAGTCAGCGGGGCGGAACACGTCCGATCACGCCGAGCGTTGACCTTGCTCTTGCTGGCGATCCCCTGCTCCTGGCCATCCGCCGAGCGACCTCCCTGACGTTGGACGATCAGGGCGTGACCCGGACCCTTCACACCATGCAAACCACGGTAGGCCAGGTACTGGAAGAACACGGCATCTCTCTCTTTCTCGGCGACGAGGTCATCCCCGGCCTGCAAGAGCCGATCACCTCGGGCATGACGGTGGTCATCCACCGTTCAGTCCCGGTCACCATCGAGGTCGATGGGCGCACGATCCGCACCCGGACCCGCGCCCAGAACGTGGCGGGCGTCCTGGGGCAAGAAGGGATCGCTCTGCTCGGCAAAGATTCGGTGCAGCCAGAGCTGACGGCCCCGGTCCGCCCTAACATGAGCATCCGGGTGACCCGGGTGCGGGAGGAACTGGCTGTCGAATTCGACCCGATCCCCTTCAAAACGGTATGGGTTCCGGACCCGGCGATGGAACTCGATTCGATTCGACTGGTCCAACCGGGGGAACTCGGCCTGATCAAGCGCCGTTTCCGGATCGTGATGGAAGACAATCGGGAGGTGGCCCGCTACCTGGAGGATGCCTGGGTCGCCCAGACGCCGGTGACCAAGACGCTGGCCTACGGGACCAAGATCGTCGTCCGCACCCTGGAGACGCCCGACGGGCCCATCGAGTACTGGCGTAAGATACGAGTCTATGCGGTGTCGTACACCGCTGCCTCATCCGGCAAGTCCCTCGCCCACCCCCGCTATGGCTACACCCGCCTGGGGGTCAAGGCCACGAAGGGGATTGTGGCAGTCGATCCGTCGGTCATCCCGCTGCGGACGCGGATCTACGTCCCAGGCTACGGGTTTGCCCTGGCCGCCGACACAGGCGGTGGAGTCAGGGGCAAGCTGATTGACCTCTGCTTTGACGTGGGCAAGTACGAGTCGTGGCACTGGTGGGTGGACATCTATCTGCTCACTCCGGTGCCGCCCGCCAGCCGCATCCGCTGGGTCCTGCCCGACTATCCCCGGTTCCCCGATCGGAAGCGCTAGCATGAACCGTCCTCAGCCCCGTTCGGAGAGCGTTCCGGCGCTGCTGCGCGCCTACGGGTTGCGTCCACAAAAAGGGCTGGGGCAAAACTTCCTGGTCGATGAGGCCGCCTTGGACCGGATCGTCGCCGCCGCCGATCTGTCGCCGGACGATGTGGTGATCGAAGTGGGAGCCGGCCTGGGCACGCTGACCCGGCGGTTGGCCAGGCACGCCGGACGGGTCGTTGCGGTGGAACTCGACGCTCGACTGGTGGAGGTACTGACCGATCGCCTGGCCGATCTCCGTCACCTTCAGATCGTCCAGGGCGATATCCTCAGCCTGTCCGACCTGGGGGTAGCCCACCTGGGGTACAAGGTAATCGGCAACCTGCCCTACTACATTACCTCCGCCGTCCTCCGGCACTTCCTGGAACATGAACCCCGACCCCGGCTCCTGGTCGTCACCGTCCAGCGCGAGGTGGCGGAACGGATCGTCGCCCGACCCCCTGACATGAGCCTGTTGGCGGTGAGCGTTCAGTTCTATGGCCGGCCCCGCCTGGTGGCTCGCATCCCCGCCGGGGCGTTCTATCCGCCGCCCAAGGTGGACTCGGCGGTGGTGCGTATTGACGTCACCGAACAGCCGACCATTGCCCTGGACCCAAGGCTGGACCCGCCCGACTTTTTCCGCGTGGTGCGGGCTGGATTCGGTCAAAAACGCAAGACGCTGCGCAACTCCTTGAGCGCCGGCCTGGGGGTGCTCCCGGCTCAGGTGGAGAAAGCGCTGGAATTGGCGGGTATCGATCCCAGACGCCGGGCAGAGACGCTAAGCCTGTCTGAATGGGCCAGCCTGGCCTGCTATCTATTGGAGTTCATGCCCCCTAATTAACCCTTGGCTGTGATCTCGGCCAGGATTTCCCGGGCCCGGTCTAGGCGGATCTTGCCTTCGGCCACCAGTCGGGCGACCACCACCGCCACCTGTTCTCCCGTAGCTCCGGCAGCCAGAGCCACCTGCCGGGCGTGGAGGGTCATGTGCCCGCGCTGGATGCCTTCCGTCGACAGCGCCCGCAGAGCGCCCAGGTTCTGCGCCAGGCCGACGGCAGCCATCACCTCGGCCAGCTCCCGCGCGGTCTGCACCCCCAGGATCTTGAGCGCCACCTGGGCGCCCGGATGGACCCGCGTCGCCCCGCCGACCGTCCCCACCGCCAATGGCAGTTCCAGAGTGCCTACCAGATTGCCGTCTCGGTCCTGGGTCCAGGTAGATAGCGCCGTGTAGCGCCCGTCACGAGCGGCATAGGCGTGAGCTCCGGCCTCGATGGCCCGCCAATCCTGGCCACACGCCAGCGCCACCGCATCAATGCCGTTCATGATCCCCTTGTTGTGCGTGGCCGCCCGATAGGGGTCCAGGGCGGCAAACGCGCCGGCCTCGACGATGCCGCGTACCACCTGCTCCCCGCTGTACTCGCCAAACGCCAGCAACCGGGGCGGGATCACACACTTGGCGCGTGCCAGACGCCGGTCGGCCAGATTCGAAAGGATTCGCAGGTGCACCCGACCGCCGCTGATCTCCTCCACCACCGGGGCCAGGGCTTCGGCGGCGGTATTGATCGCGTTCGCACCCATAGCGTCCCGCGTGTCAAAGAGGAGATGGACCACCAACATCGGTCCGACCGGCGTTTCGGAAAAGACGCGGACCTCAATATCCCGCGCCCCTCCCTGGAGGGAAACCGACACCGGGTGGGCTTGATTGGCCAGGTCCAGAAGCCGCTGCTTGTGACGCAGCAAGTTGAACCGGGCTGCCCAGAGGTCCGGCATATCCAGGACCTGGATCTGACCGATCATCACCGGATCGGTGGAACTGGCCTCAAACCCTCCCGCATCCCGTACAATTCTGGCCATGAAGCTGGCCGCAGCCACGACCGATGGCTCCTCAATAGCCATCGGGATCAGGTAATCCCGACCGTTGATCAGGAAATTGACGGCTATCCCCAGCGGCAGGGCATGGGTGCCGACCACATTTTCGATCATCTGCTCGGCGCGGTCCACCGTCAACCCCGGCCCGGCCAGCATGGCGCGCTCCGTCTCATCCAGCCCGGCCCATTCCACTACCTGCGCCACCCGGGCCTCTGTGCTCAAATCATAGAATCCGGGCAATCGCGAGCTCTTGCTCATTCCCCTCACCTCATTAAAACAGAATCTGGGCCGCCTTCTGGACCGGTTCCAGGAACCACTGCGGATATAACCCCAAGGTGATGGTCAAAGCAACCAACGCCAGGACGATCAGCGAGGCAGCGATCGGTTGACGTCTCTTATCCTGGGCCGGGGCGCTCCCCATCATGGCACTCAGACCTCGGAGCATCCCGATGATGATTCCGGCCGACGAAGCTGCCAAAGCGAACCCTGTGAACCACCACATCCACTCCTGGCCCGTTGCCAGCCCCTCTCCCGATCCACCAGCCTGGGCAAAAGGAGAAAGGACCTGGACCCAGTTCCAGGTGGCGCGACTGATGGCCCAATGGGTAGGGAAGCCAGCCGTGCCCGGAAACCCGGCCAGAGCCATTCCGCCCAGCATCAATCCCACCGTGGCGATGGGCAAGCGACGTCCCACACCGTGCAATTTGGAGAATTGATCGGTGGCCGCCCGCTGACGCACGATAGAGAGCGCGGCAGCAAACAGGGTGAGGGCCACGGCGCGGTTGACCCCGTGGAGAAGCGCCAAGGTCGCTCCCTGACTGCCCCCCAGGCCCAACGCCATCAGGAGGTATCCCAAATCGCTCAGCGCCGCATAGCCCATCAGACGTCCAACATCATGCTGCACTGCCGCCATCACCCCTCCCGCACAACCCATCACCAGCCCGGCCAGCCGGATCACACTCAAAACCGAGGCTTCGCTCGCAGACGGCAGATCGCGCCAAAAGCTGAGCCCGACAAAGAGAACCATCGTCTGCCCCACCGTCAGAGCGAATGCGGCAACCACCGGCGGCGCCTCGGCCGTCATGGCCGGTATCCAGGTGCTAAATGGAAACGAGGCCAACCACAGCCCAAACCCCACGCCCGCTGCCAGAAGGGCACACCGGACCAGGTCCTCATTTTCAGGGTAGAAGGCCGTCTGATCCCGGAACCAGGCGGCAGCCAGGAGAAAGGGCACGGCCAGCAGGGCAATCACCAGATACCGTTGCGCTCCGCGGATCGAGCCAGCCTGCCCGGCCTGCAGGATCAATACCATCAACGCCGCGCTGATGGTCAGGAGGAGAACTGCCCAGGAAAAGGTCGGGACCAGGACGGTGAGCGCGTACAGGCTCAGCATAGCCAGGCTAAAAGGGAAGAAGGATCGCCCGGGCGAGATCCGCCAGGCGCACAGATAGAGGACGGTGCTCAGGATAAACACAAAGGCCAGCCACGTCTGCCCCGCCGCCGTGAGAGCGAGCATCCGGCCGGCCACCACGACCGGCCGCCCAAAGGCGATCTCCCGACCCAAGACATAAGCGGAACGATCGAGCGGCAAGTATAGACAGAGAAGAGCCAACATGCCGGTCGTCCCCATCGAAAGCAGGGCCGCCACGAAGGAAAATCGGCGCACCAGATAGGTGACACCGGCTGCCAGCAATGGCAATCCGACCAGAAGGGCAGCACCTGGGAGCGGGGTCACGATCAGTCTCCTTCCTCACCCGGCGCGGACCGGCTTCCGCTTCCACTATCCACCACAATCAGATAGGAGAAGGCAAGGGCTGCGCCCAAGGTCATGGCGCTCCACAGGCCCACCAGGGCCAGGCTGGGCTCCAGAGGGGCATACAGCAGGTCAAACCCGGCCAGAATCGTCAGGATGGCCGTGGCCACCCGAAGCGGATCGCCGCTGAGCACCAGTCCCAGTCCCCCGAATCCCCCCATCCACAGCGCAGCGAAGACAAAATGAGCAGGCACCCGGGGAAAATGAACGCTCTTGAATCCCTGAACCAGGGCCAGTACCACCAGCACAGAGGCCAGCAGACGCAGAACAAGACCCAGGGAACCATGTGGGTCGGCAACACCCCATCGCACAGCAGCGGGGAATTCCGCTTGTTCTGGCAAAAACCCCCGTTCCTCCTGCACCCGCCGAACCGTGATGTACAGGATCAACACGGCCAGGACTCCGGTCAAGGCTTTGAGAATGGCAATCTCGCCCTGGATCGACCGGGTGAGCAGCAGTCCGATGCACACATATTGAACCAACAGCGCCGTGAGCGACAGCCGCCAATCAGAAGTGAGGAAAATGGTTCCCGAAGCCAACAACACGCCGAACAGTGTCGGCGCACCAGCAAGCAAATTGAGAACGCTGGCAAGATTTTGCATATCGAGATCTCAGATTGTTGATTCGCGGAGGATCAGCGGGCCAGGAACAGGATGGCACCCAAGCTCAAAAAGATGAGCGCCCAGCCCAACCAACCTTCTCCCTCCCCCACCTGACTCAGCCAATGCAGGCCGTGAACCACTTGCCGGCCAAGCCAGCTCGCTCCCTCAAACAGCCAATCCAGCCCGACGATCCGTTGCCCGTGGGCCAGAATCCGTTTCCAGCGGCGGCCGGCATAGGCCAACCAGCCCCCAACCAACCAGGGCAGCCCGTACACTAACCCCAACCCCCACACCGAGACCCCCGGCCCCGGAACCGGCTCGATGGACAATCGCTTGCTCAACGAACCGGACGCAATTCCAATGATCACCAACAGGATATCGAAAACAAATCCGGCGATGACGAACGACGCACGGACCGACTGGTCCGCCCGCTGAAGGAATCGTCGGAAAGCCAACCCTAGCCCGGCTACCAGAAGAGTATCTGCCACCAAGACGACGAGCAATGTCCTGGCGTTGCCCTCCCTCAGCAGAGCGCCATACGCTGACCAGCGGCCCAGCGCGCCGGCGGTCAACGGAAATCCGGCCATCGAGGCGAGCGCCACGGCTGGCAACCACCATGCCCCTCCCCGCAGCCACGATCGGGCTCGCTGCCATGTCTCTACAAAACCCGGTGCGATACCCGAAGCAACCCGATCCCACCAGCGGTGAACCATCCGGGAGATGCCGGTCCCCCAGGACAGCCAAGGAGCCGGTTCCCTGACCTGCCACCTCCCCTCCCAGAGGGTCAGCACCGCCAGAGCGAGCACCACCGCGCTCACCACCCAGGCCACCCCACCCTTCAGGAGAGAGACAACGATCAGGATCCAGCCGGTCTGGTGAACCACGACGCCCAAGAGAAAGGCCTGGCTTCCTTTATTCTCCTCTGCGGCAATCTGCTCATCCTGGGCCTGATCCGGGCGCCTGGCCGAACCAGCCAGACCGGTCCAGGCCAGTATCCCTCCCGCCAGGAGGGCCATGATCCCCACCTTCAGCATCCCTGAATATCCGCCCAGTCCGGGGCCGATGGCCTGGGCGCGGGCCAGAAGATAGCCGCCCACGCCGATGGCCAGGGCGGAGGGGACGGTCGTCTCGGGGTGATGGACCCCGCGTGGGTGAATCGGAAACACCATGAGTCGGAGCATCCCCGCCACGCTGAGCCAGGCTACCATCTGCACGGGGATGTTCTGGGCTGCCAGAGAGACCGTGCCCACCTGCGCACTCATCTGCACCGCGCCAGCGATCAGGACCAGCGTGGACACCACCCCCGGCACGGCGACCCGCCACAGGACGCGACCCGTGTCGTCCCCGATGGCCAGGGCCATGACGATCAAGACCAGGTCGATCCAACCGCTACCGAGAGCCAAGGTTAACAGGTTGGCACCCGTCTCTGTCGCAAGAGCGCCCGCCAGTGCAGCCAGGAGGAGCCCTGACCACGCGGCCGATCCGGATTCCGAACCCCGCTCGACAAGAACCGCCATCGCCACCAGCGCCGCCAAAGTCAGTCCGATCAGCAGCGATAGACCATCCACCCGCCAGAGAAGACCGGTTCGAAAGAAATTCAGCGGTTCCCAGAATATCTCTGTCCTATCGCCGATGCTACTCCTGAGCGACCAGAGATGGAGGAACGAGGCCAGGCTCACGGCGAGCGCCGTCAGGCGCCGAAGCCAACCTGGCCACAGACGTCCCGTGGCGACCAGGGCGATTGCTCCGGCGAACGGCCAGAGGATCGCCGGCCAGAGCGGTGAACTGAGATTAAGCATCGTTATTGCACCTTGTCGGTGGTCCTCTTGAACCATAACTTGCCGGCAACCAGCATGGTACAGCATTGTATCACAAGAGGGGAGAGCGAGCAAGCACCGCCCGCGCACGGGAGTGTATCCATTTGGGACTTTGATGATGATTTTATGTGCGGCAGGTGAACAGCAGCGGGCCGGAGGGCTTTCGCCTGCGAGATTTCGAGATGTACTGTCCTGCCAAGGGACCCTAGCAGGCCGAGTATCTCAGCAAAATCCGAAAAAGATACACTACCACCAGTTTGCATACATTGAAGAATTGGGGTATAATGAATTTGGGTGGGAGGCCCCCTTTGAGAGCCATGGTCGGAACGCAAGTCCGGGGGGCCGAAATGGAATGGACTTGCGGAGGCCGACCGATAAGGAGGTGAGGAGATCGGAAATGTGCAGTGGCCGATGCAGCTCAGGCCGATGATCTGCTGAAAGAGCTGCCCATCTTCTTCCTTTACCCGAAACGCTGGAGAGCGGTTTTGGCCTGGAGCCCACGCCCGGACCTGATGGTGTCTCAGCGTCCGATGAGGAAGGCGTGACCGAAGAGTTCTGTCTCCACCGTTTCGAATACTTACCAAGGAGAAAAAGCAACCGATGGCAAGTATCACCTATGAACATGTGTGGAAGCGATTCGGCGATGTGATTGCCGTCCAGGACCTGGACATCTTTATCGAAGACAAAGAGTTCCTGGTCTTTGTTGGGCCGTCTGGCTGTGGCAAGTCCACCAGCCTCCGGCTGCTGGCCGGCCTGGAGGAGATCACCGAGGGCAAGATCTATATCGGGGACCGCCTGGTGAACGACGTGCCGCCCAAGGATCGGAATATCGCCATGGTGTTCCAGAGTTATGCCCTCTATCCTCACATGTCGGTCTATGACAACATGGCCTTTGGCCTCCGGCTGCGCAAAACGCCCAAGGCCGAGATTGACCGACGGGTGAAGGAAGCGGCAGCCATCCTGGGCATCGAGAATCTGCTGGACCGGAAGCCCAAGCAGCTTTCCGGTGGGCAACGACAGCGTGTCGCCCTGGGCCGGGCCATCGTCCGCGAGCCAGCCGTGTTCTTGATGGACGAGCCCCTCTCTAACCTGGATGCCAAACTTCGGGTTCAGACCCGGGCCGAGATCTCCAAATTGCATCAGCGCCTGGAGACCACCTTTATCTACGTCACCCACGACCAGACCGAGGCGATGACCATGGGCACCCGGATCTGTGTGCTGAAGGACGGGATCGTGCAGCAGGTGGACACTCCCCAGAACCTTTACGAGCGGCCCGACAACGTGTTCGTCGCCGGCTTTATCGGGAGCCCGGCCATGAACTTTTTCGATGTCACGGTGGTGGAGCAAGACGGCGATTTGTACGTAGACGGCGGCACGTTCCGGCTCAAACTTCCGCCTGAAAAGGCACAGGCGGCTCGACCGTACGTCGGCAAACAGGTCGTTTTCGGCGCCCGTCCCGAGGATATCCACGACCGCGAGTTCTCACCGCCTGGCATCCGAGCCGAACCGCTCACCGCCACGGTGGACGTCACCGAGTTGATGGGCAAGGAGGTCTATGTCTATTTGCTCACCGGGAAGAAACAGTTCATCGCCATTACCGATCCCCGAACCCGGGCCCGGGTTGGTCGAGAGATCGACGTAGTCGTCAATATGGACAACATCCATCTCTTTGATCGAGACACCGAAAGGGCAATCCGATAGCTCTCTACGTTGGTCAGGCACAATGCACAATTCTCAGACCGGCAGCGGGACGGGAATTGTGCATTGTGTCTTATAAGGCCTGAGCCGCATCAACGATCTCTGAATACGGAGTGAATCATCAGTCTACGGAGAGGAACCATGGTGGATTTTGAATTGATCAAATCCCTCCAGAGCCCGAACCACACGAGAATTGTGCATCTGGTCATGGATGGGTTGGGTGGCTTGCCCCGCGATCTGGACGGCAAG
Organism: Chloroflexota bacterium; assembly: GCA_018606645.1. Lineage (GTDB taxonomy): Bacteria > Chloroflexota > Anaerolineae > JAAYZQ01 > JAAYZQ01 > TumbabinsA96. The sequence continues at coordinate 17,666 of JAGVRI010000004.1, read as the reverse complement.
ACCGAGCTAGAGGCGGCTCACACTCCGCATCTGGATGCGCTGGCCGCGCGTTCGCAACTAGGCTTGGCCGTGCCGGTCGGACCGGGCATCACTCCGGGCAGCGGACCGGCCCATCTGGCCCTCTTTGGCTACGATCCCATTCGCTATGACATCGGTCGGGGGGTCCTCGAAGCGTTGGGGATCGGCTTTGACCTCCAGCCAGAGGATATCGCCGTCCGTGGCAATTTTTGTACGGTGGACGAACAGGGGCTCATCATTGACCGACGCGCCGGCCGTATCTCGACCGAGTTCAATCGCCAGATCGTGGCCCTGTTGCGCCAGATCGAGCTGCCTGGCGTTCAGACTTTTGTCGAGACGGTGAAGGAATACCGGTTTGTGCTGGTACTGCGCCCCACGGCCGGGCAGACGCTTCACGCCAACGTCTCCGACACCGATCCCCAGCAACTGGGCGTCCCACCCCTGCCGGCCCGAGCCCGGGACGAAGCGTCGGAACCGACGGCAGCCCTGCTTAATGACTGGCTTGCCGCTGCCCGCCAGATCCTGAAAGACCATCCCCCGGCCAATTCGCTGAACCTGCGGGGGGTGGCCAAGGACCCCGGCTTGCCCAAATTCCCGGAGGTGTATGGACTGCGGGCCGCAGCCATTGCCACCTACCCTATGTACCGGGGGGTGGCGAGGCTGGTCGGAATGGACGTGATCCCCGTGGCCGGCGAGGAGGTCGAAGCCGAGGTCGAAGCGTTGCAGGCCCATTGGGACGAATACGACTATTTCTTCTTCCATGTGAAAAAGACCGATTCGGCGGGAGAAGATGGGGATTTCGAGCGCAAGATGGCGGTCATTGAGCATGTGGATCAAGTCGTCGTTCCGGCTATCCTGGCCCTGCAACCCGATGTCCTGATCGTCACCGGCGATCACTCCACCCCTTCTTCTCTCCGTAGCCATTCCTGGCATCCGGTGCCCACCCTGTTCTGGAGCCGCACCGGTCGGGCAGACGGCATCGCCGAGTTCGGCGAGCGGGCGTGCGGTCGGGGAAGCCTGGGAGTCTTTCCGGCTACGGACGAGATGCCGCTGGCCCTGGGCCACGCCCTGCGGTTGACCAAGTATGGCGCCTAGCGTTACGTGGGACCTGATGACGCGGACGGCGTTCGAAACCGCCTTTGGGTATCCACCTTGGCGGCTGTTCCGCGCGCCAGGCCGGATCAACCTCATTGGCGAACACACCGATTACAACGACGGATTTGTCCTGCCGATGGCCATTGACCGGGCGGTGTGGGTGGCGGCTGCGCCGCGCCATGACCGGCAGGTCCGCGTCCGAGCCATTACCCTGAACGAGGAGGATTCGTTTGTCCTCGATGGGCTGCGGCCCAGCTCGAGGGTTCGCTGGAGCAACTATATCCGTGGTGTGCTGGCGGGTTTGGAGCGGGCCGGGCATCGTCTGGGTGGGATGGACCTGGCCTATGGCGGTGATGTGCCCATCGGCGGAGGGTTGAGTTCCTCGGCGGCGGTAGAGGTGGCGGTGGCCACGGCCGCCCGGCACCTTTTTGACCTGGATGTGTCGGATGTGGAACTGGCCCGGCTGTGCCAGCAGGCCGAACATGAATTCGTCGGCACTCAGTGCGGATTGATGGACCCGCTGATTTGCCTGGCAGGACAGGAGAACCATGCTCTGTTGATCGACTGTCGTCATCTGACCTGGCAACCGATCCCCTTGCCGACCGATGCGGTCATTGCCGTCTGTGATACCGGCAAGCGGCGCAGCCTGGCCCACTCGGCGTACAACGAGCGGCGAACCCAGTGTGAAGAAGGGGCGCGACGGCTGGGCGTGGCTGCCTTACGCGACCTGGACGTCCAAACGTTTGACGCCCAGGCCGATCAGCTTCCGCCCTTGTTGCGAAAGCGATGCCGCCACGTGGTCTATGAAAACGACCGGACCCTGCGGGCGGCAGAGGCGCTGCGCCGGGGCGATGTGGCCGTCTTTGGCCTGTTGATGAACGAATCGCATGCTAGTCTGCGCGACCTGTATGAAGTGAGTTGCGAAGAACTGGACTGGATGGCGGCGCTGGCTCAGTCGCAACCGGGATGCTGGGGAGCGCGAATGACCGGAGCAGGCTTTGGCGGTTGTGTGGTGGCGCTGGTACAGGCAGACGCCATCGAGCCCTTTTGCCAGACCGTTGCCATGCTGTACGAGCGGCAGATGCTCCGCAAGCCGGCCATCTACCGCTGCCGGGCGGCAGCCGGGGCCGGCCCTGTGGGGTGACAGAGCGATGCAGGATTATCATCTTCGCCAACGTGACTATCTGCTCGAGATCAGCCGGGCGATGACCTCGCGGCTGGACCTGCCGTCGCTGCTCGAGCTCACTCTCAGGAGCGCGGTGGAGCTCTTGCGCGGCCAGGCGGGGCTGATTGTCCTTCGCGGTCGCGATGGCGTGATGCGGGTGAGGGCCAGCTACGGGCTGCCCACGGGCCTGCTCCGCTTCTTCCAGCCGCTATGGGACGACCTGCCCGGGCTGTGGGACCTCCAGGTTCCCCTCTCGCGGTGGACCATCCCCGATCTACAGATGCGGTTGGGCATGGTCGCTGCCGCCGCCGGGCTGGCCCTGAGCCAGGTGGTGGCCCTGCCGCTGACCATTGAGGAGCGGCTGATCGGGGTCATCTATATCCTGCGCACCACTGGCGTGGCCTTTTCAGCCAGCGACCGGATGTTGCTGGCCGCCTTTGCCGACCAGGCCGCGATCGCGGTGCGCAACGCCGAACTCTATCAACAGGTGGATGAGGAACGGCGGGCCCTGTCGGCGATCATTGAGAATAGCGCCGAAGGGATCATGATTCTGGATGCCCAAGGTCGGGTGTTGGTGTTCAACCGCGCCTTGGCCCGGATCACCGGCTGGGACCCCGAAGAGGCTCTCGGCCACCCGGCCACTGAGGTGTTGATGCTCCGCGATCGTCAAGGCCGCCCGATCCCATTGCCCCAACCCGAACCGAAACGGACCTCGGCGGCGGAGGTCCGCGCCTATGTCGAGGGCGACGTGGTGCGCCGGGGCGGACCGGTGCTGACGGTGGGGGTCACCGCGACCCCGCTGTATGACGAAGAAGGCACGTTGGCGCGGACCATCCTCAACGTGGTGGACATCACCCGCTTTCGCCAGGCAGAGGAGCTCAAATCCACCTTTGTCTCGGTGATCTCGCACGAACTCAAGACCCCGGTGGCCTTGATCAAAGGCTATGCCGAAACGCTGCGCCGGGAGGACGCGACCTGGGACCGGGAGACGGTTCAGGAGAGCCTGAAAGTGATCGCCGAGGAGGCCGATCACCTGACGAACCTGATCGACAGCCTGTTGGAGGCCAGCCGCATCCAGGCAGGGGGTCTGAAGCTGGAGCCGACCGACGTCAACCTGCCGCGCCTGGCCGAAAAGATCGTGGACCGGTTTCGCACCCAGACCCAGATTCACACCTTTGAACTGGATTTCCCGCCAGACTTTCCCCTGGTCTGGGGAGATCCGGAACGTCTGCGCGAGGTGTTGACTAATCTGATCAGCAACGCCGTCAAGTATTCACCGGACGGGGGCACGGTGTGGGTGGGGGGCCGGGCCGATCAGACCGGAGTGACCGTCTACGTGGCGGACCAGGGAATCGGCATCCCCCCGGAGGAACAGAGTCGCATCTTTGACCGTTTTCATCGGGTGGAAACCGGACTGCATCGCCGCACCGAAGGGGCCGGACTGGGCCTCTACCTGGTCAAAGCCATCGTGGAGGCCCACGGGGGACGGGTGTGGGTCGAAAGCGCCCCAGGCCGGGGCTCGATCTTTATGTTCACCCTGCCCAAGAAGTAAAATGTCAGCGAATCGAGAATGGCCCGTTGATTCGTTGACAGCGATTCGGAGATGGATGGGTACGTACCATGAGCTCAGCGACGGACAGGTTGATCTTGGTGGTAGACGATGAGCCGCGGATGGTCCGCTTTGTGCGCATGAACCTGGAGCTGGAGGGCTACCGGGTGATTGAGGCCAGCAATGGGCTGGAGGCGCTGGAGAAGGTGCGGGACGAGCTGCCGGACCTGGTGGTGCTCGATGTGATGATGCCCGACATGGATGGCTTTGAGACGCTGGCCCGGCTGCGCGAGATCTCGACCGTGCCGGTCATCATGCTCACCGTCAAGGGCGACGAAGCGGACCGCATCCGGGGATTGGAACTGGGCGCTGATGATTATGTGACCAAACCGTTCAGTCCGCGGGAACTCGCCAGCCGCATCCGGGCCGTGTTGCGCCGGGCTGAGATGCCCTCTCCGGTCGCCAGAACCATCATCCGGATTGACGATTACCTACAGATTGATTTTCGGCAACGGGAGGTGATTGTCGGGGGCGAGCGGATTCGCCTGCGTCCCACCGAACATCGTCTACTCTATCATCTGGTGAACAATGCCGGCTGGGTGATGACCCATGAAATGCTGCTGTCGAAAGTGTGGGGCTATGAGTATCGGGACGAGACGGGCCTGTTGCGGTTATATATCACCTACCTGCGCCAGAAGATCGAGCCGGACCCGGCCCATCCGCGCTATATCCTGACCGAGCGGGGGATCGGCTACCGGTTTGTGGATTTCAAGCGCAAGCAACAGGAAGAGGAACCATCATCTGCCGACTGAAAGGCCCTGTTTGCCAAACAGGACGGCTGATGGTACAATAGCAACATCCTGGGCCGTTAGCTCAGTCAGGCAGAGCAGCTGCCTTTTAAGCAGCGGGTCGCTGGTTCGAATCCAGCACGGCTCACTGGTCAGCCCCGGGAATCTGTGATTGGGGCGGTCCTTTCCTGGTCGGGGTGCTGTCAGGCCGGCCGGGGCAAGGGCTTTGGGATTCACGTCTAATCCGGAACCACACCCCTGGTTCCGGAATGGGTGTGAGGAGGCAAAGATCCCATGCAGCACGAACTGACTACCCCTTCCCCCCTGCTGAATGAGCGGGGCGAGTTGGTCCAGGTGGGCTGGAGCCGACAGCCACTCCTGGACTGCAACCTGGAGAAGGTCGGCTTTTACCGGCTCCGCGTTCTCCAACCGCTGCGGATCAAATGCTGGGACTATTATGGCCTCACCATACCAACCCACTACTTTTCCTTCACCCTGGCCGATCTGGGCTATGCCGGGCAGGTCTTTGCCTACGTCGTGGATTTTGCCGCCCGGCGACATCATGAGGAGACGCTGACGATCCCCCTGGCGCGGGGCATTACCCTGCCCCGTAACAGCACCGAGGGTGTGAGTTCCTTCGACAACGGCCGGGTGCGCCTGACCTTCGCTGCCGAACCGGAGGCCCGGCGGCTCTCCGTCGCCTGGCCCGGTTTTGAAGGGCAGGGCCTGAGCGCCGAACTGAAGCTGGCCCTGCCGCCGGGACACGAGTCGATGACCCTCGTCATCCCCATCCCCGGCAAACGGTTCTACTACAACCGCAAGATCAACTGCCTGCCGGCCGAGGGCTGGGTCGAGTACCAGGGCCAGCGTTTTGAGGTCCGCCCTGACGAATGCCTGGGCAATCTCGACTGGGGCCGGGGCGTGTGGGAGTACCGATCCTTCTGGGTGTGGGCCAGCGCCTCAGCCCGCCTGTCCGATGGGCGCTCCGTCGGGCTGAACCTGGGGTTTGGCTTTGGCGACACCTCGGCCGCCACCGAAAATGCGATCATTCTGAATGGCCGCGTCCACAAGCTGGACGAGGTGCAGTTCGACTACGATCCGGCCAATTTCATGCGGCCGTGGCGCATGGCCTCGCCCGATGGGCGAGTGGACCTGGAGTTCGTGCCCTTTTACGATCGGACGGCCCGCACCAACCTCCTGGTGATCGCCAGCGAGGTGCATCAGATGTTCGGGCGTTACCACGGCACGATGATCACCGACGAGGGGGAAACGATCCAGTTGAACGGCATCGTCGGATTTGCCGAAGAACATCACGCAAGGTGGTAATCCCCCCAAAAATCACCGGCCCCTCGGGCGAGGGGCCGGCTGATGGGCAGGGGAGGATTCGAACCTCCGAAGGCTGAGCCAACGATTTTACAGACCGCTCCCTTTGGCCGCTTGGGTACCTGCCCGCATCGTACTCCCTAATTATACCCATCCCGTCCCGGATGTCAACCTCTGGCCGCCGTTTTGCGCCCCAGAAAGAAGCGAGCGAAGTCGCTGGCGTACTGCGGCAGACGACGCCAGGTGTCGGGGCTGGTGATCCGCCGCCAGATGCGGCCAGGCCGCAGGTAGAAGCGTCGGTAGGCCTCATGCCATTTGCGCTCCACCAACTCGGCCGGCAGCGTGGGCAGTTCATACCGCGCCTTTTCATCGTGGATGGCATAATCGCGCCAATCCATGCTGAACAATCTCCCGTCCCGGCGGGCGATCTCCCACAACTCGGTGCCCGGATAGGGGGCGGCAATCATGAAATTGGCCAGGTCCGGGTCCAGTTCCAGAGCAAAGCGGATCGTATCTTCCATCGTCTCTTCGGTATCGGCCGGCAGTCCAAAGATGAAAAAGCCCATCGTCTGCAGGCCGGCCGCCTTGGCTTCCCGGAACGCCCGGCGTACATCGTCCAGTGTCTGCCGCTTTTTGATCGAATCCAACACCGCCTGGTTCCCGCTCTCCACGCCGAATCCGACCCGCTTGCAGCCCGCCTCTTTCATCAACCGAAACAGTTCGGCGTCGGTGTGGTCGGCGCGCATGCCGTGGATGGTGACCCAGGGTACACGGTTCAACCCCTCGGCGATCAGCAGCCGACAGATCTCCTTGGCCCGGTCCAGCCGTAAATTCCACACATCGTCGGTGATGCCAATCTCGGTGGCCCGCATCTCCTGCACCAGATACCGCCACTCGGCCACCACATCTTCAGGACTCCGCGGGCGCCAGGTATGTCCGGTGATCGGCTTGGAACAGTAGATGCATTGGTACGGGCAACCCCGGCTGGTGAGCATTGTGTAGGCCCGGGCGTGGGGGTCCAACCCGTCGGTCAGGGGCTGCAGGTTGGTATAGCGCTCGATCTTGAACAGATGATAGGCCGGCCAGGGAATGGTCTCGATCTCCTGGCGCAGCGGACGGGCCGGGTTGTGGACGATCTCGCCGGCCAGGTTCCGATAGCTTAGCCCGCGGATGCCGGCCCACGGCTCATCGGGCAGGCGCAGCCCCGTGCCGTCTTCCCCTCTCGTCCCGGTCTCCTCAACCGCCGCCATGATCTCGACAATGGTCTCCTCCGCCTCGCCCCGCACCACCAGGTCCACTTCCGGTCGGTGCATTGATTCATCTGGGAGCAGGGTGGGATGGGGGCCGCCCAGGATGGTGATCGCGCCCTGGGCCTTGGCCAGGGCGGCTGCTTCCCAGGCTTCATAAATGAGAGGCGTCGGGCTGGAAATGCCCACGACGTCATAGCGCTCGCGGGCCAGGAGCGCAGCCAGGGGCTCGGGTTCGACCTCGGCGTCGAACAGCGTCACCTCCTCATATCCGGCCGCCAGCAGCGCTCCGGCCAGATAGCCCAGGCCCATGTGGATATGTTTTCGCGAGTTCCAGAGGCCCGATTTGGGACTCACCAACAGAATTCTCATCCGATCCTCCGCCTCCCATTGTACTCCAAAATGGCTCGCCTGTAAACTTATGGGTAGAGGCGCACTTTGGTCAGCCGGACCCGCTCCGTCCATGGCTGTCCGTCGGTCCCCAGCAAAGGCCATGGCCGACCGGTCGCCGGATCGGTGACGATCAGTTCCAGATCATAGGCGCCGGGCAACGCCTCGGGGCCCAGGACCAACCGGTAGGTCCGCCGGTCCGGCCTGCCGCTGGCCTGGGCCGCCACCGTCCCTCTCTCATCCACCAGTTGAAGCGTAATCTGGGCCGCCCCGGCCCCCTCCGTCTGGATGGTGACGGTCAACGCCTGACCTGAGGAGAGCGCCAGTTGGCTCAGTTCATAACCGGTCACGGTCAGCACGCCAAAATCGAGGCGCAGGGGCTCGGCCGCAGGCGCCACCGTCACCGCGCCAAAGCGCACATTGTCGCCGCCGCTTTCGGTGGGCAGCCGCTGCCCCGTCTGGGGGTCATACAGTCCCACTTCCCACACTGCCTGGTCAGGAGCGTACGCGGTGTTCGGCAAGGCGAGCAAGTAGGGGTCCACCACCTCTTCCCCCAGCCTCCACTGGCTGGTCGGACGGGCGCCCAGGCCCGGGAAAGCATCGCGTTGGGCGATCACACGGTCATGCTCCCCTAAGAGATGGACAAACACCGTGTAATCGTGCTCCACCGTCTGGAGCGCCTCCCAATACAGCGTCACCGCCAGGATGTCGCCCGGCTGAACCGTACCTTCGCCCGGTACGGCCCCCACCAGGCGCACCCGGTCGCCAAAGGTCGTGTCCAGCCGGACCGCTCCGGTTGGCAGCCCACGTGCGACCGGTTCGGCCAACGGGATGCGAGGGACGCGCCGTCGGTACACCGTTACCGGTGAACCCCAGAAACGCGGGTCTTCGAAAGACTGCACCGGGGTGTACGCCGACTGGAACCAGGGATCGGCCCGCAGGTCATAGGCCACCAGCGGGGAAATCGCCGTCAGGGCCAGGTAGTCAGGTTGATAGTATACCACCGCCCAGTAGAGATCGCCCCGCGCCACGGCCCTGGCCACCTCGGGTTCCAGCAACCCTAAAAAGTCCACCATGGGCCGCTGTGCATAGTACCCGATGACTCCCACCTCGGTCACGCCCACCATCGCCTCGGGCGGAGTATGATCGTGAAGCCAGCGGCCCACCCGCTCATAGACGTCCACCTTGGCCTCGGGCAGCACCTTGCTGATCACCTGGTCAGGGGGAATCCCCGGCTCGTTCAACGCCTGGACGATGGCCCGGTCGGACCAGAGGAAGGCGGCCAACAGTCCGACGAACCACAGCCCGGCAAGGACCTGGAGGATAACGCTTCGTCGGTCGCTCGCCCGGCGGAACCCCTCGACCACGCCCAGAGCCGCGCTGCAGACCACGGCCGGGATCAACGGGGCATAATACCAGACATAGGGAGCCACCCCCAGAAGCGCATAGCTGACCAGATGAGCTAACCCCCAGGCCAGGATCAAGCCCAGCCAGTGTCCTCGTCGCCCCATGGCAGTCCACCCCATCAGGACGGCTGGAACGAAGAGCAGATACAACGGGCTTTGAAGTAGCCGCGCCCGGAGCAGGATCGCCAACCCTTCCAGGTAGCTCGTGTGGGCGTAAAAGCCGGTCACGCCCAACTCGGCCTGCGCCCTCTTGGCCGTCAGGGTCGCAGGCAGCGGGGAACCAAACTGCCAGGTCAACCAGGCCAGCCAGGGCAGCAACACGATGAGGTACACTGCAGCCGCCCTCAGGACCCTCTTCCACGGTCCTGAACCCCCGGCGATTTCCAAGGGCGGCGCTGTCTTGCGCGCTGCCTGAACCACAAGGGCGATCGCCACCACTCCCGTCACAATCAACCCATCGCCCCGCACCGCCGTGGCCAGGGCCAGCAACGCTGCCATCGAGGCTAGATGATGGCGGCGATAGGCCAGAATCGCCCCCAGCCCCAGGGCCAGGAACAAGGCCGTCTCCAACCCAAGGTTTAGCCACAGCAGTGGGTGGACGACGTACAGCAGCCCGGCCAGCGCGCCGGGCCACGGCGCCTTTTCCCGGCGGCCCAGGACGAACAGTAATACGCCGCCGATCCAGATGGCAACGGCCGAGATGATGTTGGCCAGAGCGGGCAGGCGTTCGGCGTCAGCCCAAAGCCATGCCCCCACGGCCAGAAGCAGGGCATAGAGCGGCGAGGTGGTGCTCAGCACGGGCTGATCGGCATTATAGGTAAAGCCCTTGCCCGTCGCCAGATTGAGGGCGTAGCGGTAGGTGATAAAGGCGTCGTCCACCGCCAGGCGATGGAGGGCCATGCCCAGGACCACGGCCGCAATCGCCAGCAGCCCGACGACGGCGATCGATCGGCCAGGGCCCAGGCGCCGGGCATCGGTCATTGTCGCCTGGCTCTTCGCCCGGTGGAAAAGCCTGTGATTCAGGTTCCCCGACCCCCCTTTCGATCCGTGTGTTGAATGCGACCAGCATAGCATGGAAGCGCCCGACTGTCAACAGCTATTCGGATCGGGACACGGCTCAACGTGGTGGCAACGTAGATTGACAGGCCGCTGCGGCTTTGCGGAACGGCCCAGGAGTAGAAGCTTTCGCTGGGTGCTACGCAATTCTGTTCCGGCTGAAGCCTCCACTCCCACTGGCCGCTGGACTTGGAGCTCTGGAATCGGGAACCAGGAGGACCCCACCCGCCCCTACGTGCGGAGCCTTCAGACGAGGCCTCCCTTCCAGAAATCTGAAAAGCGCCCCACCAGGTCATCCACGGGGAGACCGGCAAGTTCGTTTGACAAAGCGCTCAAGATCACATATATTATTTGTGAAATGGATTGTCCAGTTCCGCTGGAACAAAAAACTTGATGTCGTAAAAAGGGACCGGCTTCCCCGGGACGAAAGACAATGGAGATTGGAACAGTTCGACAGATTGACATCAACCAGGAGATGCAGGACGCCTACCTGGACTATGCGATGAGCGTCATCGTCTCTCGCGCCCTGCCCGATGTCCGCGATGGTCTCAAACCGGTTCAGCGTCGCATCCTGTATGCCATGTACGATATGGGGTTGCGTTCCGACAAGCCGTACAAAAAGAGCGCCCGTATCGTTGGCGAGGTGTTGGGCAAATACCACCCCCATGGCGACGCCGCCGTCTACGAGGCGATGGCTCGTATGGCCCAGGACTTTAGCCTACGCTACGTGCTGGTGGACGGCCAGGGCAACTTTGGTTCGATTGACGGCGATAACCCGGCCGCCATGCGTTATACCGAAGCCCGTCTGGCGCCGATCACCGAGGAGATGCTCCTGGATATCGACAAGGATACCGTGGATTTCGTCCCCAACTTTGACGGCACCCTTTCTGAACCCTCGGTGTTGCCCGCTGCCTTGCCCAACCTGTTGATCAACGGCACCTCCGGGATCGCGGTGGGCATGACCACCAACATCCCCCCTCACAATCTGGGCGAGGTATGCGACGCCCTGATCTACCTGATTGACCACTACCACAAGCTGGATGATATCACCGTCGAAGACCTCATCCGCTTTATCCAGGGGCCTGATTTCCCCACCGGCGGCGTGGTCTATCGCTACGCCGGCGAGGATGAAAACGGAGATCGCATTGATCTCATCCGTAATGCCTATGCCCTGGGCCGCGGTCAGATCACGATCCAGGCCAACGTTCATATCGAGGAGATGAGTCGCAGCCGCAGCCGCATTGTCGTTACCGAATTGCCGTACCAGGTGAACAAGAGCCGCCTGATCGAGCGGATCGCCGAACTGGTCCGCGATGGCCGGCTGGAGGGGATCACCGATCTTCGGGACGAATCGGACCGGCAGGGAATGCGCCTGTGCATCGAGATGACCCGCACGGTGGAGCCCCGCGAGGTGCTCTCCCAGTTGTTCAAGTTGACTCCCATGCAATCTACCTTCAGCCTGGCCATGGTCGCGCTGGTCGATGGCGAACCTCGCTTATTGCCCCTGAAGCGGATGTTGATCCATTACCTGGAGCATCGCCAGGAGATCATCACCCGCCGCAGTCGGTTCCTGCTAGAGCGGGCCAAAGAGCGCATCCATATTCTGGAAGGGCTGCTCAAGGCGCTGGACATGATCGATGAAGTTATCGCGCTCATCCGCCGTTCGCAGACGACCGACACGGCTCGCACCAACCTGATGAAATTGCTCAAGCTGACCGAAATCCAGGCACAGGCCATTCTCGACATGCCTCTCAAACGCCTGGCAGCCCTGGAGCGGCGCAAGATCGCCGACGAGCACAAGGAAAAACTGCAGGAGATCAAGTATCTGGAGGGCCTGTTGCGCAGTCCGGCCAAGATCCGGGCGGTGATCCGCGAGGAGTTGCTCGCCCTCAAGAGCCGATATGGCGATGCCCGCCGTACCCGGATTGTCGAGCGGGAAAAAGGTCATCACACCGCGCGGGACCTGGTCGAAGCGCAGGAGGTGCTGATTACCCTGTGGAAGGACGGTCAGGTTGGACGGACATCTTCTCTTCCTCGCGTTTCCTCCAAAGCCGCTCCGATTGCGCAGCTCTGGGGCAATACCCAGGACGATCTGGTCCTTTTCACCGCCACGGGGCGGGCTGCTCTGGTACCCGTTCACCAGATTCCGGATGAACAGAGCACTCCGGTCCAGCACCTGACCGATCTGGGTGGAAGTGAAACATTGATCGGCGCCGTGGTCTTGGCTCATCCGGTCGAGGGCGAGGAGTTGCCTCCGGCGTATGTGACGCTGGTCACCCGCCTTGGTCGCATCAAACGGATCGCCCTGTCCGATTTGGCTGCCTCCAGCCGGGGTGCGGTGACTGCCATCGCCTTGGATAAAGGAGATCAGTTAGCCTGGGCGGTCCGGACCAGCGGCCAGGACCAGATCCTGTTAGTGACGCGACAGGGCAAAGCCATCCGCTTCGCCGAGGATGAGGTGCGGCCCATGGGCCTGCCGGCTGGTGGGTTGCTGGCCATCAAGCTCAGTTCAGAGGACATGCTGGTGGGCATGGGGATTGCCCGCGACGATGCATTCCTGGTGACCCTCAGCGACCTGGGGTTTGGCAAGCGCACACCGGTCAAAGAGTTCCCGGTCCAGAAGCGCTATGGTGGCGGGGTTCAGGCGGCAAAGGTGTCGCCGAAGAGCGGCCTGTTGGCCGTCGCCGCGGTGGCCAACGAGCAGGATGAAATCGTCCTGACGACCGCCAGGGGACGTGTGACGAAACTGGCGGTGACCGACTTTTATTCCACCGGCCGGTCAGTCGTCGGTTACCGGCACCCACCCGGTTCCAAAGAGCCCTACGTCGAACCGGAAAAGAGCGGGGGGCCGGCCTGGCTGACCGTATTGGCCGGGACGAAACCGGCTGGCGGGTCCGCTCCATCCGTGGAGGCTGCCAAACCGACCCAACCCACTTCCCGGCGCTCCAAAACCGCGGGACAGGCGCCAGCTAGCCCTGGAGCAGGCAGCCGGAAGCGGTCGGTTTCCAAAACCGGACAGGACGAAACGGTATCACCTCAGTCCGGTCCCAAGCCATCGAGGACGCGAACCAGGTCTCAGGCGTAAAGGGGAGCTAATCGTTCATTCCATGCCAGCCGCTCACCATGAAGGAGGAGAACTCAGATGAGCTTTCGCGATACCCTGGTCACGTGTCAGGGGTGCGGCAAACGATTCGTATTCACCGTGGAAGCCCAGCGTCAGATGGCCGAAAGGGGGCAGACGGTGACCGTCCCAGACCTGTGTGAATCCTGTACCCGCCGGGTCAAGTACGGTGGTCGGCTTCACGGTCGGATCAAATGGTTCAGCGCCGAAAAGGGCTACGGCTTTATCATTGATGATGACGGCAAGGAGATATTTGTCCACCGCGCCGGCATCCCCCTGACCGAAGCAGGCACTCTACCTCCTCTACCCGAGGGACAGGAGGTACTGTACGAGGTGATCGAGTCACCGAAGGGCCCCCAGGCGGTCCAGGTTAGGCCCTACACTGGCTGACTCTTCATCCGAGGCGAAAATACATTTCGCCTTACTGCTGCGCCGCCGCAAGAGGTAGTGCGAAATTGATTTCGCCGTACTGCATTTTCAACGGGGTTTCGGACAGGCGCTGGTCAGCGAAGGGCCGTCAGGCAGATGTCCACGGCCTGATCGTAGCTTTCCGGTGCTTCGGCCCACAGCCGCAGGAAAGAGGCATCCACCTGCCCCCCGGAGACAAAGAACGACAGGGCCCCCAGGTAGGTCCGCCATGCCATCGAGCTGCCACGTAACCGCCCATCCGGCGCCACCAGTCGAAAGGGATGTTCCGGGCTGGCGATCACAAACTCCCCGGGCAACTCGAACGTAGCAGCGTGGAGCATCGCCCGCAACAGGCTGGCGTCGTCCTCAGCGGCCAGAAACAAAGAGGGATCAAAGCCCACCGCTTCCAGCACCGAGGGTCGCAGGGCGAACCCCCACCGCCGCACGGCATAGATGCACCCCGGCTGGCCAATGCGGATGGGCGGACACACCTCAGCCAGTCCTGCCGGCATCCGGACCGTGACCCGGTGAGCGGTCAGAGTTCCCTGACGGCTGGTGCTAAAGTAGGTGGCTTCCCAGTCCTCGGTCGGGTAGGCCCCGCCTGACTTGTCAATCACCGTGGTGGTCAGGGGGAGGTTGCTCGGGCGCAGCGAATCCCCCAGTCGAACCCCTTCCTCGATCGTCATCAGAACCTCAGATAAACCGTCTGCTTACCTTCCTCGATTACTTTTACCATTTCAAAGGTCATCTTGTCAAACAGATAGGTGTCGTTGGAAAAGACGGTTTCCGGGGCTCGGACCGGATACCCGTAATGCGAAATGAATTTCGCGTTACCACTGATGGTGGTGAAACCGTAATGCGAAATTCATTTCGCGCTCCGATGATCCGCGATTGAAATCGTCCCCGAAGTTTTCGGCTGGCCGACGACCAACGCCGCAGTAGGAGCGACCAGCCGGTCGCCCCTACTGGCGCACGCCCCGACAAACCGGAGGTTTGTCTTACTCCAGACCTCCCTGGCGCGGCTTCAGCCGTCAGCCCACGGATATTCTCATCCGTCGTGGCGCCCAGCCGGGCGGGAGGACTCCCTTGGATCGCCGGGAGCCACAGCCCGGTTCAGATCGTCCAGCAGCGGTTCGAGAGACAGAGCATATTCGCGGGCGCTATCGGCAATGGTGTGATAGGGTGAGATGTAACAACCGACACAATTCAGCCCATGGCGGGCAAAAACCAAAATGGTCTGCGGATAGCATTCCACCACCTGCCGGACCAGACTGTCGGCGGTGATGCGTCGAATCGGCTGGCTGACCTGCATGGCATTGTCCTCTTCAGCGTGATATCGTTCCATGTCCATGATACTACAGGCGGGATGCTGTCGGTATGATTTTGATCATCCGCCGCACCCGGCCGGGGATGGTATGAGATCTGGCGCATGGTCCTCGTCGAGCAACTCGGATGAGCCGGTTTGTCGCCATAGCAAATTGCATGACGCCCCCAGATGCGCTATAATCGAATGCGGCTCAGATAAGGGTCTTGGAAGGGTGAAAACGATGTATCCAGAAGACCGGGTTCTGGTTGCGGTCATGAGCCGCCCCAAGGATTTCGAGATCGCCCGCGAGCAGGGCTGGTACCGCATACCCGAACACAGGATCACGCCAGGTGTGTTCTTTGAGTATGTGGCCTTTTATTTCACGGCGGCTTTTGGCGAACAGAAATGGGCCATCCATTATTATGCCCGGCGATTGGGCCATGAACTGGTCACCCGTCGCGACCTGCTGCCAGAGGAAACCGATCATCCCCGCGCTCTTGAGCCATATTATAAGCTGCAGCTAGGTCCCCTCCAGAGGCGGGAACCGCCCATCGTGAGCCGACGTTGGCGGCGGATCACCTTCATCCACACCACCTGGGATCGATTCCAGGCTGCGCAGGAGATTAACGACCTGTTTATCGAAGGCGATCCCTTTGTCGACCGCCTGTACCATGCCCTGCGGGAGATGGACCTGCTGCCAGAACGATGGTACCCGGTGCGAGAAGCAGCAGTCGAATATCTCGTTCCCCTGGCGCTGCCCTGTCGGAAGGGAGTGGTGGCGATCACCGTCGCTGACGACGCACGAGACGGAGAGCCGGGCCTCATCTTGTCCTTCTCCCCAGAAAGCGTCACCTCGGATCTCGACGGGTGTTTGCGCACGATCCGCGCCGAGATCGAGCAGCAGGGCGGTCTGCTACCGCTGCCTCCTGAGTAAAAGGATTCCGTCCAGCCAGGAGGATTACCGATGAAGATCACCGTGCGATTCGGAGCTCCTTTGTCCCAGGTCGTGGGCGAGAGCAAGTGTATCCTTACCATGCCCGACGGCGCCACCGTGGCCGACGTGCTGCACGAACTGTCAAGGCGGTATCCCGATTTTGAGGAAGGGTTGCGGGGAAAAGGGTTGCCCAGGCTCCTGGAGCAGGTCGTGTACTCCCTCTTTCTCAACACCCGACCTCTGCCGTTGGACAAAGCTGCGGACATTTCCCTGAAGGACGGCGACCGGCTCTCGCTTTTCCTGCCGGTCGCCGGTGGATAGATCCCCAGCAGATTCGGGGCGAATCCCACCGTCAACCGCCTTCGGGCTGGCCCTTGGCAATCCTGGATGCTGCGCCCAGATCGCGCCAGGAAAGGCTTTCGCGCCACATATAGAACGCCCCCAAGGCGGTGATCGGCAGCCACAGGGCGGCGTGGAGCACCAGGGTGTAGGCTCCCGCGATCTCGGGCTCGACGTGAAACACTTTCAGGATCTCGATGCCCGGCTCGTCAAAGGTGCCCACGTAGCCGGGGGCTGAGGGAATGGTAGTAAAGAGGTTGACCACGCCATTCATCAGCATCAAGGCAAAGAACGACACCTGAAAATCGAAGGCGTGCATCACAAACCAGTACTTGCCCGTTTCGGCCAGCCATACCACCAGAGAGGTAACAAAGATCATGACTACGTCGCGCCCGCTGCGCAGAAAATAGAGGCCTTCCATGAAGCGATCGGCAAAGCCGCGCACCGGTTCACGGAACCGGCCAGGCACTAGACGATCAATCGTCCAGTTGTACAGAAGCTGGGCCCGTCGCGGCGAGGCCGCCAAGACGAAAAAAGCTCCCAGCGCACCGAAAAAGAGCAGGCTGAAAAAGATGACAAACTGTCGCCAGTTTGAGGGAAGGGAAGGGACCAGCGGCAAGCCGATGAAGACAAAGAGGAGCATCACCACCCCATCAAAGATCCGCTCGATCAGGATGGTCGCCAGGCTCGCGGCAATGCTGACCGATTCCTTCCGTTTCAGCACATAGGCGCGCAACAGCTCGCCAATCCGGGCCGGATAAATGTTGTTGCCCATATAGCCGATGCACACCACCGGGAACAACCGACCCAAGGGGATCGGCTTGAGGGCTCGAAGCATGTAATGCCAGCGCCAGGTACGCGCCCACACACCAAAGAAATAGATAGTGACACTCGGGAACAGCCACCAGTAATTGCCGGTCTTGATGTAGAACCATACCTGGTCCAGAGCCAGGTCCTTGAGGGCCAGGTACAGAAAGACGACACTGATGGCCAGCCCCAGCCAGAACTGCCATCGCCTAAGCATGATCCAAGGTTCCCTGGACTTCCTGGAAAATCTCCTCCGCATATTGGAGTAACGTCTCGATCCGCTGCGGAGGCGTCCCTTTGCTTTCCAGATAGCGGGTCAACAATTCTGTCGGAGATAATCCTTCTGGCGATGCCTCGCCCAACCGTTGGCGATAAGCCCGTTCGATCTCAAAACTGACGCCGGCGACGAAATAGGCCTCGTTCAACGCCCGGCGGATATCGGCGTCACGGAGAACCCCCTCCTGTTCGGCGCGCGCCTGGACGATCACCCGGACCACTGCATCGCGAAGCCGGTGGCGAGCAATGGTCTCCAGAACGGAGGAGGCCGGGTCTGTCTCAGCACGCACGTCGGCGCGAATCGTGACAAATCGGCGAGCGTTCACTGGGCGAAACTCCCATTCGGTGTGACCCCGGCGCACATCGGCGACCACAAACCCCTTGGACTCCATCTCCTCACCAAAGTCGATCCGTTCCAGGCTACCACAATAGACAATC